>JAQWWH010000089.1 GCA_029255105.1 Flavimaricola sp.
GGGCTCGCTGATCTGGGCGATGTCTTTGTGACACGACTGGATGTGACCGATCCAGAGTCGATCCCGGCGGCAGTTGCGTCAGGTATCGAGCGTTTCGACAAGATCGACGTGCTTCTCAACAACGCAGGCTAGTGGTGACGCCCGGATTCACGTCGACGAGGGCACTGCACCCGACCACCTCCGCGCCAACCCCAATTCGATCTACCTGACCAGCCTTGCGGGCAAGCATGTTGCCGTCTCAATTCAGGCAGAAGGCTTCGCTGCAGTACTGGGAACTGTTGAGAAGGATCCGGGCGGCGCTGAGACCGCTGACTAAGCCTTTGTCGATCAACGCGAACGGGTTTAAGCACCATGTTCTGACCTGTAGATGCCACCGGTACGCAATCGCATAGCGAACGCATGCCGATGCCCGACGACCTGGGCTGCAGCGAGACGCGGACCGGCTCGTGCAGCCTTTCGAGCACCCGCTATTTCTTTGGGTGCTCGATCATCGCTCGGACTGAGAGACGGTGCCGTAGAAGGCGTTTCTTGTTGCTCTCGAACATCACGGCCTAAAGACAATGGTGCGAAGACAGTAGGGGCTTTGCGGCTTCCTCAAAGGCAGATGGGTTGATGAATTTGCGTTCACAGACCGCCTGCAGCTTTTCGGCGTTCTTATTGGCAGCCGCCCAAGTGTGAGCGTCCTTTTTCCCACTCAAAGCTTCGGATGGCTTGTGCGGTAAGAGGCGGCCAAAGCGCTTCCGGATGTTTCCGGGGTGATATCCTGATGAAAATGGGCACATCATGGAACATCCAGCTCCATACCACGAACTTTCTCCGTTTCGGCGAGTTTAGGGGGGCTTGGAATGTCCTCTGGAGGCCCCTTGGTCGCACCATAAGATTACCCAGCAGATTTTCCGGTCTGTCGCGCCGAGAATGGCGCTGACGCCCGGTCCAGGGGTTCGAGAACCGATGCGATCGGTCTGTCGGACGCCGCAAATCCAAAGTCAGTTGTCCCGAACGAGGGCAAGCTTCAGCCCATTTTCCTGCCACACGCCCAAAAACTTGTCGATCTGGTGGGCATTTGGGGCCTTATCACAGACCGTCGATTAGGCAGGTTGCATCTTTTGGTGCGTTTCGGTTTAGTCACGGATCAGAAGTACGGCAAAAGCCGTCAGACGACAGGGAGACTTGGCTTGGACCATGGCAACGACGCAGCGTTCGTCGAATTTGAACGTGTGCAAAAAAGCTATGACGGGGAAACCCTCGTCGTGAAGGACCTGAACCTTTCGATGCCAAAGGGAGAGTTCCTGACGATGCTGGGGCCGTCAGGGTCCGGCAAAACGACCTGTCTCATGATGCTGGCCGGGTTTGAAACCGCGACTCACGGTGACATCCGGCTTGCGGGCAAACCGATCAACAACATCCCGCCGCACAAGCGTGGCATCGGGATGGTGTTTCAGAACTACGCGCTGTTCCCGCACATGTCAGTGGCCGAAAACCTCAGCTTTCCGCTTGAGGTCCGCAAAATGGGCAAATCCGAGCGCGAGGCTAAGATCAAGCGTGCTCTTGATATGGTCCAGATGGGCGCCTTTGGCGGCCGTCGCCCGTCGCAACTGTCGGGCGGTCAGCAGCAGCGCGTCGCGCTGGCTCGTGCGCTGGTGTTCGAGCCCGAATTGGTGCTGATGGACGAACCGCTTGGCGCTTTGGACAAGCAACTGCGCGAAACCCTTCAGTTCGAGATTACCCGCCTGGCCCACAATTTGGGGATCACGGTGGTTTATGTTACACACGACCAGACAGAGGCCCTGACCATGTCGGACAGGGTTGCTGTTTTCGAGGCGGGCAAGATCCAGCAGCTGGCACCACCGTCGGAATTGTACGAAAAACCCATGAACAGCTTCGTCGCCCAGTTCATCGGTGAGAACAACACCCTTGAAGGCAAGGTTACCCAGATCGATGGAGCAACCTGCACGGTCCAGCTGGACAGTGGAGACATCATTGACGCGATGCCGGTGAACGTGTCGCATGTGGGTGAACGCACCAAGGTTTCCATCCGGCCCGAGCGGGTCGAATTCAACAAGTCCCGCTTGCGCGAAGGGGCCCATACCCTCAAGGCTGAGGTGCTGGAGTTCATTTACATGGGCGACATATTCCGCACCCGGCTACGGGTTGCCGGCACCGACGACTTTGTCATCAAGACACGCAACGCCCCCGATCAGGTCCGGCTTAGCCCGGGCGACCAGATCGAGATCGGTTGGCTTGCAGAAGATTGCCGCGCGCTCGACGCTTGAGCGTGGCGATAGTTCAGGATGGGGTCTGGCCCGGGCACCCTTTCCTCCAGGACATAAACCGGGTTCACAGACGGGAGATACAAGATGAAGACTGTTAAGATTGCTCTGGCGAGCACGGCCCTTACGGCGATTGCCGGAATGGCGCTCGCCGATGCACATGCGACGATGGCGGACGAGATGACCGTTGTCAGCTGGGGCGGCGCCTATCAGGCCAGCCAGATCGGTGCCTACTCCGATCCCTACCTCGCCATGCATCCCGAGATGACCGTCATTTATGATGAAAGCTCGTCCGAGGCCGTGGCCAAGCTGCGCGCCATGAACGAAGCTGGCAACATCACCTGGGATCTGGTCGACGTCGAAGCTGCTGACGCCATCCGCCTTTGTGACGAAGGTCTGGCAATGGAAGTGGACGTGGACGACATCCTCGCCCCCGCACCCGATGGCAGCTCTGCCTCTGACGACTTTGGCGACTCGCTGATTTCGGATTGCTTCATTCCGCAGATCGTCTTCTCGACCACAGTCGGCTATCGCACCGATCTGGTTGGCGACACCCCGCCGACAGACATCTGCGCGATCTTCGATCTGGAAACCTATCCCGGTCAGCGTTCGCTGAACCGCAACCCGCTTGCCAACATGGAGTGGGCCCTGCTTTGCGACGGCGTGCCGAAGGCTGACATCTACGACGTTCTGGCGACGCCAGAAGGTCAGGACCAGGCTTTTGCCAAGCTCGACACCATCAAGGATAGCGTGATCTGGTGGACAGCCGGTGCTGAAACACCTCAGCTTCTGGCCGATGGCGAAGTCGTCATGGGGTCCACCTACAACGGTCGCCTCTTCTCGGCGATTGCCGAACAGGGGCAGCCGATCGGCATGCTCTGGGACGCTCAGATGCTGGACTTTGACGGCTGGGTCATTCCCGCCGGTCTGCCCGAAGACCGTCTGGCCCGCGTGCTGGACTTCCTCTACTTCGCTACCGACACCCAGCGTCTTGCTGATCAGGCCAAGTACATTTCCTACGGCCCGACACGTGCGTCCTCGGCTCCGCTCGTTGGCAACCACGGTGCCCTTGGCATCCCGATGGCCGAGCACATGCCGACCGATCCGGCAAACGCCACCAACGTGTTCGTCACCCAGTACGACTTCTGGGCTGACTACCGGGACGATCTGGACGCCAAGTTCCAGTCCTGGCTGGCACAATAAGCTACTGGATAGGGCGGGGAGCAATCTTCGCCCTAGACCATCCGAGAAGGACGCCGGTCATGCCCAAAGGCTACATCATCGCACATATCACCGTCACAGATCCCGAAGTCTACAAAGGCTATATCGACCAGAACACCGACGTTCTGGGGGGGCTGAGTGGTCGGTTTATCGTGCGGGGCGGCACATCCGAGACGGTAGAAGGCAGCCTTGAAGGCCGCCACGTCGTTCTGGAATTTCCAAGCTATGCAGAGGCGCTCGCGGCCTATCATGATCCGGCCTATCAGAAGATAGCGGACATCCGGCGGGCCAGTTCTGAAGGTACGATCATCGTGGTGGAGGGAACCTGATGGCAGACGCAACCGCAAATGGCCTGACGGCGGAACCGAAGTCCGGGCCCATGATGGCCGCGGACGGACGGACCCTGAAATCTAGCCTCAACCGTGCGCTGCGCCGGGAAAAGCTGCGCGCCCTTGCGTTGATTGCACCGCTTCTTATCTTTGTCCTCGTGACATTTGTCGCCCCGATCGTGGACATGCTGTTCCGCTCGGTCGAGAACCAGATTGTCTCTGAGACGATCCCCCGCACCGTGGATGCACTAGCGGATTGGGATGCGACGTCCACCGAGGCACCGGGCGAAGAGGTCTTTGCAAGCCTTTATACCGATCTGGTCGTGGCCGAGGAATACAAGCGCCACACCCGCCTTGGATCACGACTGAATTACGAATTGACTGGCATCTCATCGGTGTTCCGCTCAACGGGGCGCTCCATTGGACGGTTCGACACAGATATTTACACCGACCAGTTCATCGCCGCTGACCCGGCATTCGAGGACCCGACGCAATGGTCGTCGTGGATGGCCGATGACGGCCTCAGGACCGCTTTGCCGCTGACGGCCGATGCCTATGACGCCTGGGTTGGCATCATGGTCGAGGTCAAGGAAGACGATCCCCTTGAAGAAGACATATACGACTTTGTCTATACGGCGCTTTACCGGGATCTCGCCGCAGGCGCGGTTCCCGCAGGAATGCCCTCTATCGATGTATCCGGCTTTGAAACAGTCTCGCTGCGCGAGCTGTTTATCGATGAAGACGATGCCTGGATGAATGTCGAGATCTGGCAAACCATCAAGACCTACAGCCCCTCCTACACGGACGGCTATTTTCTGAATGCTATCGACATGAGGAACGGACCCGACGGGGCCGAATGGCGACCCGAGAACGAACAGCTCTATATCCAGCTGTTCATCCGGACCATGTGGATGAGCCTCGCGATCACCGGATCCTGCATCCTGCTGGGCTATCCGATCGGCTGGCTCTTGGCCAACCTGCCCGCCCGAACTGCAAACGTCCTGATGATCCTTGTGCTTTTGCCGTTCTGGACTTCGCTTCTGGTGCGAACCTCGGCGTGGAAGGTTCTGTTGCAGCAACAAGGGGTCATTAATGACATTCTGGTCTGGATCGGGCTTGTCGCGGACGACAACCGATTGGTGATGATCAACAACGCCACCGGCACGATCATCGCGATGACGCATATCCTTTTGCCCTTCATGATCCTGCCGCTTTATTCGGTCATGCGGACCATTCCGCCTTCCTATCTACGAGCTGCCAAAAGCCTGGGGGCGACCAATTGGACCGCGTTCTGGCGCGTCTACTTTCCGCAAAGCGTGCCCGGGATCGGGGCGGGGTCGATCCTCGTGTTCATCCTTGCCATCGGCTACTACATCACGCCCGAGATCGTGGGGGGGACCAAAGGGGTCTTCATCTCGAACCGGATCGCCTACCACATCTCGTCCTCGCTGAACTGGGGGCTGGCGGCGGCGCTGGGGAGTATCCTGTTGATCCTCGTGCTGGCGCTTTACTGGGCCTACGACCGCCTGGTCGGCATCGACAACGTCAAGCTGGGGGGCTGAGGCAATGACACAGACAGCCATTCCCCCCAAAGACCACAAGAAGGAACGCGCACAATGAGCGGCCCGCCGATCTATGCAACGACCGGACAGCGGATCTGGTTCTACGGGTTTCGCGTGATCTGTGGGTTGATCTTCTTCTTCCTGATCGCGCCGATCATCGTGATCATCCCGCTAAGCTTTAACGCACAGGACTTTTTCACCTTCACGCCCGAGATGCTGCGGTTCGACCCTGCGGGCTATTCGACCAAGCACTATGCCGACTTCTTCACGAACGAGGCCTGGCAGGTTCCGTTGATGAACTCACTGAAGATCGCACCTGTGGCGACGCTTATCTCGGTCGGATTGGGAACCTTGGCCGCGATTGGTCTGTCGCAAAGCCATGTGCCGTTTCGGCGGGCGATCATGGCGGTCCTCATCTCACCGATGATTGTGCCCTTGATCATTTCGGCGGCGGGTATGTACTTCTTCTATTCGCGGATTGGGATGCAGGGCACCTATTGGGGGGTCGTTCTTGCCCATGCAGCCTTGGGCATCCCTTTTGTCATCATTACCGTGACGGCGACCCTAGTGGGGTTTGACCGGTCACTGACGCGGGCGGCGGCGAACATGGGGGCGGGGCCTGTCACGACCTTCTTCCGGGTGCAGATGCCGCTGATCCTGCCGGGTGTCATTTCAGGCGGGCTATTCGCCTTCATCACCTCGTTCGATGAGGTGGTGGTGGTGCTCTTTGTCGGATCGGCCGGTCAAAAGACGCTGCCATGGCAGATGTTCACTGGCCTTCGCGAACAGATCAGCCCGACCATTCTGGCGGCGGCGACGGTTCTGATCTCGATTTCGATCCTGCTGCTGGCGACGCTTGAGATTCTGCGCCGGCGGTCCGAACGACTGCGCGGCCTGTCTCCGGGCTGATCCGCCCGGCCAAGATTGCGCCGCTTTTGAGCCACCTTATTGCCATGCCTGCAGTCTAGAAAAGAATGAATTCTTTTCGGACTGCATTATGCCCTACGATATTTATGTTCTGGACGGGGACCAGCTGACCGTCACGGACGCTCAGTCCAACGTGACGGCCAATCAACTGGATGGCATCACGCAGGGCAGTGGTGTGCATATGGTTGGCCAGACGATCACCTTGAATAGCAATTCCTGGCATGCGGTCAGCATCAACGACAATGATCCCAACTTTCAGGACAGCGACACCAGCCAGAAGCTGGCCACCCCCGAGACTTTCAACGGTCAGACCTACAATGCCCGAACGGTCGTCGAGGCCGAATTCAGGATGGAGCTGAGCTACGGGGGCAACAGCTGGACGGTCGTCGCCTTTAACGTCAACAACAGCAGTCCCGCCTATGGGACCGTCGAAGGCCTTGCCTTTATTGGCGGGCCGGGCGGCTTTCCCCCGGTTGGCGTGCCGCTGACGGTCACTAGCGCAGGCGAAGGGCCGTCTTTTGCCGCGACAAGCTATGCCACGCCGATCTGCTTTGCCTCTGGCACGATGATCAATACCCCCGACGGGCCGCGCCCGGTCGAGGATCTCGCGGTGGGTGATCTTGTCCTGACACTGCATGATGGGCCGCAGCCGGTCTTGTGGCACGCGTCCCGAAGCTGGCCGGCGCAAGGGGCCTATGCCCCGGTCCTGTTCCGGACGGGTGCGATCGGCAATGCCAGACCCCTGCGCCTGTCCCCACAACACAGGGTCCGGGTGACGGACTGGCGGGTAGAGGTCTTTTGCGGCGAAGAGGCGGTGCTGATCCCGGCCCTCCATTTTGTCAATGGCCGCGATGTTGTCATTGAGACGGGCAGCTTGGTCACCTACCACCATCTCCTGTTCTCCCGCCATCAGATCATCTGGTCGGAAGGGGTTGAGACTGAAAGCTTTCACCCTGGTGAAATCGGCGTAGCGGGACTGCCGTGCCAGACCCGAGCCGAGCTTTACACCCTGTTTCCCGAGCTTGAGTTTGATCCCGCGACTTACGGTGCGCCAGTGCATCCATCGGTGCGCCGCCATGAGGCGCAGGTGGTTCTGGCGGCCTAGGGCAGGATCGTCAGCCAGAAGGTCGCCGTCAGGATCGACAGACCCGTTCCAACCAACACAGCCGAGGCGGCAACCCGGCGGGCATTGCCGTACATATTGGCAAAGAGATAAGCATTGACCCCTGGCGCCATGGCAGCGGTGATCACGGCCGAGCGGAGGGCGGCGTCGCTAAGCCCTTCGGCCTGTCCAATGCTCCATGTGATCGCCGGATGGGCGATCAAGGACACGCTGACGATAAAGAGGATGGCCCGGATGTCGCCTTCGGGGCGATACCTGTAAAGCACGCCGCCCAGGCCAAAAAGGGCGGCGGGCAGGGCGGCCCGAACCATAAGGTCAAGCGCCTCGGTCAGGGCGGTGGGCAAGGGCAGGCCGGTCAGGTTGACGAAGAACCCCAGTGAAATGCCGACGATCAGCGCATTGCGGAACATGGCCCGCAGGACCTTGCCGGGCAGGGCGGCCAGACCGGTGCCCCGCGCCCGCACGATTTCCATCACCGTGATGCCGGTTGCATAACAAAAGGGGGCGTGCATGGCGACAATGGCGAAGTTGCCTGCCAGTGCGTCGGTGCCATAAGCCCGTTCAGTGATCGGCAGCCCAAGCAGCAGCGAGTTGGAAAAGAGCCCGACAAAGCCGATAGCGACCGAATCCTCCCAACTGCGTTTGAACAGGACCCGGGCCCCGAAAATGCCGATGACGAAGCCTGACACCGCCCCGGCGTAAAAGCTGAACAGCAGCGCGAATTCGAATTCCTGCGCAAGGTCGAGTTGCGAGATGGCCCGGAACAGCAAGCAGGGGATGGCAAAGCCCTGGGTGAACTTCATCAGGGTGTCGACGCCGATATCGCTGAAATAGCCCCGCCAAACCGAGACATAGCCAAAGGCCAGCACGATGAAGACGGGGAGGATGACGGAGGTCAGCGCGCTCACGATGTCCGGGCCTTTGCATGGGGCCAAAGGGCAGGAGCCTCCGGCGGGAATATTTGAGGCAAGAAAAAGTCAGTCCGGCAGCGTCAGGGTCATACCGTCGTAGGCCGGTGCGACGTGGTCGGGCGTTTCGTGCGCGACGGTGTCATGATCAAGGTCGATGTGCATGTTGGTCAAGACCGCCGACTTTGGCCGGGCGCGCTCGATCCATTCCAGGGCGCGGGCAAGATGGGCATGAGTGGGATGGGGCGTCCGCCGCAGGGCGTCGACGATCCAGATGTCAAGGTTCTGCAGGCTTTCCCAGGCCTTTTCCGGGATGGCGGAGACATCCGGAAGATAGGCAAGCCCATGGATGCGGAAGCCCAGGGCGTCGATATTGCCATGCTCGACCTCGAACGGGCTGAACGTGATGGTGCCTCCCTCGCCGGTGATGCTGACCTCGCCCGTGATGGTATGCAGGTCGAGGATGGGGGGGTAGGCGGAGCCGGCAGGCTGAACGAAGGCATAACCAAAGCGGGCCAGTAGCGCGTCGGCCGTCGCCCCGTCCGCCCAGACCGGGAGCCGCTTGCGCATGTTGAAGACGATCATCCGCAGATCGTCGAGCCCGTGGACATGGTCTGCGTGGGCATGGGTATAGACCACTGCATCGAGCCGCCCGACCTTGGCATCCAGAAGCTGCGAGCGCAGATCGGGCGAGGTGTCGATCAACACCCGTGTCTCACCGCCCGCATCGTGTCGTGTCACCAAGAGCGAACACCGCCGACGCGCGTTGCGGGGGTTGCCCGGATCGCAGTCGCCCCAGTCACCCCCCTGGTCCGAGAGTCGGGGCACACCGCCGGAAGAGCCGCAGCCGAGGATGGTGAAGGTCAGATGTGCCATCAGGCGGCCGCCGTCCAAAGCGCGGCCTTGGAGAAGAGCCGGTCGAAATTGGCGCTGGTCTGGGCTCCGAAGTCCTCTGGCGTCAGGCCAAAGACCTCGGCCCCGACCTTGGCGGTATGGGCGGTATAGGCCGGTTCGTTCCGCCGCCCCCTGTGGGGTGGCGGCGCCAGATAGGGGCTGTCGGTTTCCACGAGGATCCGGTCGACCGGGGCCGCTGCAAAGATGTCGCGCAGTTCCTGGCTGCGCGGAAAGGCGGCAATCCCGGACATCGACAGGTAGAAGCCAAGGTCGAGGGCGGCGCGGGCCAGTTCTGCGCTTGAGGAAAAGCAATGCATCACGCAGCTATAGGGACCGTTCCGATACTCTTCCGCCAGGATCGCCGCCATATCGGCGTCGGCGTCACGGGCGTGGATGATCAGGGGCAGCCCGGTTTGCCGGGCGGCGGCGATGTGGATGCGTAGGGAGGTCTGCTGCACTTCGGCGCTTTCGGCGGTGTAGTGATAGTCAAGGCCGGTCTCACCGATGCCGACCATCTTGGGGTGGGCGGTCAGGGCGATCAGTTGGTCCACGGTTGCCAGGGGTTCTTCGGCCGCGCTCATCGGATGGGTGCCGGCGGCGTAGAACACTTCGGGATGAGCCTCTGAGATGGCCCGAACGCCGGGTTCGTCGCGCAGCCGGGTGCAGATGGTGACCATCCGGGTGACCCCAGCGGCCACGGCCCGCGCCACGACGTCTGACCGTTCATCGGCGAAGTCGGGGAAATCAAGGTGGCAGTGGCTGTCGACGAGTGTCGGGGCGGTGGACATGAGGGCTTTGAGCTTTCAGTCGGCGGGGGCTGTGATGGAGCGGGCCGTCTCTTCGATCCGAAAGATCATATCAAGGATCAAGGCCGCCGGGTCAAGGTTGACGGCGCGCCCGTGCCGGGCCCGGGCGCTGAGGCTTTGTTGCAGATCGGCCCATGACCGGGCGGCATGATCATGCGGTGAAAGCCGCGCCAGTAACCGCGCTTCGTGGGGCGCGCCCTGGGACGTGGGTTCCCCCATCAACCCAGCCTTGGCAGCGCGAGACAAGAACAGGTCGATCAAGTCGAGGGTCAGGGCAAAGCGCGCCTCGGACCCCTTTCCCGCGCAGCCTTCTGCGATGCGCAGGGCTCCTTGCCGATCGATGCGGGGCAGGCCGGACAACAGTGTCACCAACGCTGCATAAAGCGCCGGAGCATCGCCCTGAATCATCCGGATCGCCCCACCGACGGAACCGCCCGCCAGAACCGCCAGCGCGTCGGGGGTGTCGCTGTGCAGGCCCAAGTCCTCAAGCGCGCCGGCAAGGGCTGGCGGGGGCAGGGGCGCCAATCGCAACTCGCGGCACCGCGACCGGATGGTGGGCAGAAGCCGGCTGGGCTGATGCGAGATCAGGAGCATGGTCGTTCGGGCGGGCGGTTCCTCCAACTCCTTCAGTATGGCGTTGGCAGCGGTGGGGTTCATGTCGTCGGCGGCGTCCACGATCACCAACCGCCGTCCGCCATCTGCCGCAGACAAATGGAAAAAGCCTTTGAGCTTGCGGACCTGCTCGGCCCGGATATCGGCGCTAAGCTTGTCCCCCTTGTCGTTGGGGCCGCGTCGCACAACAAACAACCTTGGGTGGGCGCCTGCACGGATCAGGTGCCAGTCCGGATGATCTTCTGGGATTGCCAGCGTCGTGGGCGGCGGGGGTGCCCCAAAAAGCCCGTCACCGGCTGGGGCCTCGGCCAACAGAAAGGCTGCAATCCGGTAGGACAGCGTGGCCTTGCCGACGCCGGGCGGCCCGGTCAGAAGCCAGCCGGAATGAAGCCGTCCGCTGTTGTAGGCCTGCAGAAAACCTTGTTCCGCCGCCTCTTGGCCAATCAGGCGGGCCGCTTCGCGGGGATGCGGGGCGCCTTCGATCCGGTCGGGTTCTGGCAGGTCGAGAATGTCCGTGGCAGCCATGGTGCGGCCTAGACGAGGACGCGCAGGCGGGCCTGCATATGGGCGGCGATCTCGGCCTCGACCGCTTCAGCCTCACGGTTGCCGTCGATCAGCAGGCAGCGGTCAGGGTTCGCCTTGGCCAATGCCAGGAACCCGTGGCGGAGGGTTTCCTGAAACCCTAGGCCAAAGTCCTCGAACCGGTCTTCGCCCGACCCTCGCCCAAGGCCCCGGGCGAGGGCGACAGCAGGATCCATGTCGATGATGAAGGTCAGGTCAGGTTCGCGCCCGATCATCAGGTCATGCAGCTTGTCCACAAGCGACCGCAGGTCGCCGCGTGTCGCCCCCTGATAAACCCGGGTCGAGTCTGCAAAGCGGTCGGTGATCACGGTCTGCCCTTTGGCCAAGGCGGGGGAGATCAACCGCTCAAGATGATCGCGGCGGGCAGCTGTGAATAGCAAGATTTCCGTCTCCGCGGACCAGCGACCGGGATCACCTGTCAGGACGAGTTGCCGGATCTCTTCTGCGCCAGCGCTGCCACCGGGTTCGCGGGTCAGGACCACGTCCTGGCCCGATGATTTTAGCCGTGCGGCCAAAGCGCGGGATTGGGTGGATTTTCCTGATCCGTCGATCCCTTCAAAGCTGACGAACAGCCCGCCGGGCGCGCCGTGGTGCGCGGTCATGCGCCGTCTGCCGCGTCGGGTCCGAACCGCTCTAGCAAGACCATCGCCGCGGTGCGAAGGCGAGTGCTGAAGCCGCCGCGTGGCACGTCCGTTTCGGCCACAAGGGGAACGCGGACTTCCGGCAGGCC
>JAQWWH010000090.1 GCA_029255105.1 Flavimaricola sp.
GGCCTGATCCTCGACCGTCTCGGCCCCTCGCCACTGGCGGAGGACCAGTTGATCCGGGATCTGTCGACCTCAAGCGAGGGCATCGCCCCGGCCCTGATCGATCTGGAGCTCTCTGGCCAGATCGTCCGACAGGCCGGCGGACTGATCACCCGGGCGGTTTGACCTCGCCAAAACATGACCCATTTTCCAGCCCTCAAGGGCTGTCGCGTGACCTCGGTCAAACGGATGTTTCCCCGCATTGACATTCGACGGATCGACCGCACATGTTGCGCGGCCATAAGCGCCGCAAGCCAAGTCCAGAGGTCATCATGCCAGTCGTCGTTGTTGAATCGCCCGCTAAGGCCAAGACAATCAACAGTTATCTTGGATCCAACTACACGGTTCTGGCGTCCTTCGGTCACGTCCGTGACCTGCCACCAAAGGACGGATCGGTAAACACCGACGACGACTTTGCCATGTTGTGGGAGGTCGCTGCCGACTCGCGCAAGCACGTCAAGGCCATCGCCGACGCCCTCAAGGACGACCCCGAACTGATCCTCGCCACCGACCCCGATCGCGAGGGCGAGGCGATTTCGTGGCACCTGACAGAGACACTTTTGGCCCGCAAGGCCATCAAAAAGGACACGCCCGTCAGCCGGGTTGTGTTCAACGCCATCACCAGGGCCGCCGTGACCGAGGCGATGAAGAACCCCCGTCAAGTCGACGCCCCTTTGGTTGAGGCCTACCTGGCCCGCCGGGCGCTCGACTACCTTGTGGGCTTCAACCTGTCGCCCGTCCTTTGGCGTAAGCTGCCCGGGGCAAAATCGGCCGGCCGCGTGCAATCCGTCTGCCTGCGCCTCATCGTTGAGCGCGAAATGGAGATCGAGGCCTTCCGCGCCCAGGAATACTGGACCGTTTCCGCGCAGCTCGCCACTCCGCGCGGCCAGACCTACGAGGCGCGGCTGACCACGCTTGCCGGCAAGAAGCTCGACAAGTTCGACCTGCAGGACGGGACCGCAGCCGAATTGGCTGTTCGGGCCATCCACTCGCGCGACCTGACCGTTCAGTCGGTCGAGGCAAAACCCGCCAGCCGCAACCCGGCGCCGCCCTTCATGACCTCGACCCTGCAGCAGGAGGCGAGCCGCAAATTCTCAATGGGCGCCCGCCAGACGATGAGCGCGGCGCAACGGCTCTATGAGGCGGGCCTTATCACCTACATGCGGACCGACGGGATCGACATGGCACCCGAGGCCGTCATGGCCGCCCGCGAGGCGATCAAGGAAAAGTTCGGCGACAAATACGTCCCCTCCTCCCCCCGGATGTACAAGAACAAGGCCAAGAACGCGCAAGAGGCCCACGAATGCATCCGGCCAACGGACATGATGCTGTCCGCAGAACAGGCCCGGATCAGCGACGCCGATCAGCGCAAGCTTTATGACCTGATCTACAAACGCACCATCGCCAGCCAGATGGAGGCCGCCCGGATGGAGCGGACGACCGTCGAAATCGGCAGCAGCGATGGCCAGGTCGGCCTGCGGGCCACCGGTCAGGTCGTCTTGTTCGAAGGGTTCATCGCAATCTACGAAGAAGGCCGCGATGATTCCGTGACCGACGACGATGACAAGCGTCTACCCCAAATCAGCCAGGGCGAAGCGGCCGCCAAAAAGGACGTCACCCCCGAACAGCATTTCACCCAGCCACCGCCCCGCTACACCGAGGCGACATTGGTCAAACGGATGGAAGAGCTTGGGATCGGCCGCCCCTCCACCTACGCCTCGATCGTCACCACGATCCAGGAACGGGATTATGTGTCCAAGGACAAGGGCCGCCTGATCCCCCAGGACAAGGGCCGGCTGGTGACGGTGTTCCTGTCGAACTACTTCCATAAATACGTCGAATATGACTTTACCGCCGACCTCGAAGACCAGCTCGACAAGGTCAGCGCCGGTGAGGCCGACTACAAGGATGTCCTGCGCAGGTTCTGGCGGGACTTTTCCGCCGCCATCGCCGAAACGGCCGAGTTGCGGATTACGGATGTCCTGGAAAAGATCAACGAGGTCCTTGAACCGCATCTCTTTCCGCCGAATGCCGAAGGCACCGACCCGCGGCTGTGCCCCAATTGCGGGGCCGGGCGGCTTTCCATGCGCACCGCACGGTCGGGTGGGGCCTTCATTGGTTGCTCAAACTACCCCGAATGCCGCTACACCCGGCCCTTCGGCCCCCCCGGATTGGAAGGGACCGCCATCGGCCCGGATGGCAAGCTCTTGGGCCACGACGACGGTGACCCCATCTCACTGCGCGACGGGCGCTTTGGCCCCTATGTCCAGCGCGGCGAAGTGACCGAAGATGTTCCCAAACCGCCCCGCTCCAGCCTGCCCAAAGGCTGGCAAGCCAGCGAGATCGACCTGGAAAAGGCGCTTCTCCTGCTCAGCCTGCCACGACAAGTCGGCCCCCACCCAGAGGATGGGGTGATGATCGAGGCCGGGATCGGACGTTTTGGTCCCTTCGTGAAACATGACAAGCTCTATGCCAACCTCAAAGAGGTGGACGAGGTCTTCACCATCGGCATGAACCGCGCCGTCGAGGTGCTGGCGCAAAAGGCCGCCTCGCGCGGGGCCGGTCGCGGTGCGGCGGCAACACCGCTCAAGGAACTGGGCGACCACCCCGATGGCGGCGCCCTCAATGTGATGGCCGGGCGCTACGGCCCCTACGTGAAATGGGAAAAGGTCAACGCCACGATCCCGAAAGAGACCGCGCCCGAAGACATGACGCTCGAGATGGCGATCGCTCTGGTGAACGAAAAGGCCTCCAAGGGCGGCAAGGGCAAGGCGAATGCCAAACCCAAGGCAGCCGCCAAGCCCAAGACGGCAGCAAAAACGACCGCAGCCAAAAAGACGACGGCCACAAAGACGACGGCCACAAAGACGACAGCCACAAAGACGACGGCCAAAAAACCCGCTGCGAAAAAGGCCACAACCAAGACGGCGGCCAAAGAGACCCCAGATGACAGCTAGCCCCGGCATCAAACGGGTCATCAACGGCACAAAGGGCCGCTACGTCCTGACCACGCCCGAAGGCGAAAGCGAGCTGACCTATTCCATCGCCTCGCCCAGCCTGGTGATTGCAGACCACACCGCCGTCGCCCCGGGCCTCGAGGGTCAGGGAGTCGGCAGGCGTCTGCTCGACCGGCTCTTAGAAGATGCCCGCA
Organism: Flavimaricola sp.; assembly: GCA_029255105.1. Classification (GTDB taxonomy): domain Bacteria; phylum Pseudomonadota; class Alphaproteobacteria; order Rhodobacterales; family Rhodobacteraceae; genus Flavimaricola. The sequence continues at coordinate 3,188 of JAQWWH010000090.1, forward strand.
CCGAAGGGTTCAAGATTATCCCGCTTTGCCCCTACGTGAACGCCCAACGACGCAAACACCCCGAATGGGCCGATCTGTTCAACGTCTGACGGCTTTTTCTTGCTGAAAATATTCCCCCCGGAGGGTCCGAACCCTCCGCACGCGGGGCCTCAGAGGTTATTAACCGCAAACACACATCCGTCGCTGATCAACACCGGCGGGGTCTGGCACAGCCCCCGGGCAACGGTCCAGGCGGTAAGCACCTTTGGGACATAGGCCCGCGTCTCGGCATAGGGCGGCACGCCCGCGTTATCCCGCACCGATCCTTCGCCGGCGTTGTATCCGGCAAGGGCCAGAACCGGATCGCCATCGAAGTGGCCCAGCAACCAGTCCAGATAGGCCACCCCACCACGAATATTCTCAGCGCTTACAAGCCGGTCTCCAACGCCGAACCGTTCGGCCGTCGCCGGCATCAACTGCATCAACCCGGCCGCACCTGCCGTGCTGACCGCCTGCTCTTGCCCTGCACTTTCGACCGAGATGACAGCCAGAACGAGGGCGGGGGACACCTTGGTCCCGATCGTGGCTCGCAGAATGTCGATACCATGCGCGCTGGCGATATCCTGAAGGGTCTGGATGCGCGGGACCGGGGCACTGGTTCCGGCAGGGGCAGCCTCAAGGGCGCGCACCGCCTGCTCAAGTCGCCCTGGCCCGCTATCGGCAAGCCGGGGTGAGATCGTGGCCCAAAACCATTCAAACCCACTCGGTGCCGGGACAACGACACCAAGATCGGAAAGATCGACAGTGTTTCTGGCGGTAGCGGGCCGGGGTGCGCCCAGGGCACTTGGGGCGGCAGGATCGATCTGCACGTTGATACGGCTGCCGGTCGTCCCGGTCGGAACTGTGACCCGTCTAAAGGTAAAGTCCGGCTGCAACCGGTCCAGAGGCTCGGCCTGTGAAAGAACAGGCCCCGTTTGAGCGAAAATCAGCCCGACGGACATAGCCATCATAGATAGTCGCGTCATGCGCGCGTGTCCTGCCTCAGTTTCTTGTTGCGTAAAGTATTATGCATTGGAAGCAATCAGACCAGATAGCGTTGAAAGAATGCTGCAACTATAGGGTGCAAACGACACGCTCAGGGCGGTTTGGCCCGATTTTCGACAAGAAATATTCCACCATTACGATTTGTTTTCAATGCCTTGCGGCATTAATGAAGAAAACGTCGACGCTTTGAAAAAGATCGAAACAGGCCCCAATGCCGCCGCATTCCAAGGGCTATATCTACTCATCCCAGACGGGGATTGGGCCAAGAAGAGGCCGGTCCGAGATGATCCAGAGGGTAGTAACGAGTGACAACCCTGAGGAGGGCTTTAAGAATGTTGAACTTTATCAAGTGCTTTCGTGACGAACAAGACGGAGCTGTGACTGTTGACTGGGTTGTGCTGACCGCCGCCATCGTAGGCCTAGGCATAGCTGTTTTGACCTCGGTGTCTAATGGTGCGGAGCGGATGGCTTCGAACATCGGACGCGAGCTTACGACAGCGGTCCCGACCGTAACGTTCTAAGCGAAGCGCGAGACGAAGGAGCCAAGATTAGACGATCAAACCTGGCTCACCCAAGACTTTTTAAAGACTACCCCTTTTACATGGTTTTCAAATCAACTCGTTTTCTTCGGTGCTCTTGAAGCACCATCCATTTTAAACCTGAGGAAGAATATTATGCTGAACTTTATCAAGACTTTCCATGCAGACGAAGACGGTGCCGTGACTGTTGACTGGGTCGTTCTGACCGCAGCCATCGTAGGTCTGGGCATTGCAGTTCTTACTTCCGTGTCGAACGGCGCCGAGATCATGGCATCGAACATCGACCAAGAACTGCAGACTGCCGTCCCAACAATCTCTTTCTAATCTGGACGACTGATCCCATGGCCAGATCCGCCAAACAGGGTCTGGCCGCCTTCCCCTCTAACGAGGTCCTAAGCGGTGTCATCGTCTTTTACATACCAGGAGTTATTCTATGCTAAATTTTTCAAAAAGCTTCTCCGCTGACGAAGACGGTGCCGTAACTGTTGACTGGGTCGTTTTGACCGCAGCCATCGTGGGCCTGGGCATTGCCGTTCTCACCTCCGTATCCAACGGTGCTGAGATCATGGCGTCGAACATCGACCAAGAGTTGCAGACGGAGATTCCTTCAGTCGCTTTCTAAACCCAACGACTGATCCAAAAGCCCGAACCCAATCCACGGTTCTGGCCTGCTTCACCATGGCTGATGTCCAAAGTGGCATCTTCCCTATTTAGCTTTACCAACCAAACTAACTACTAGGAATTTTCCAATGCTCAACTTTATCAAATCTTTCCGTGCAAACGAATCCGGTGCCGTGACTGTTGACTGGGTCGTCCTGACCGCAGCAATCGTAGGCCTGGGCGCTGCAGTTCTGACCTCCGTTTCCAACGGTGCCGAGGTCATGGCGTCGAACATCGACCAAGAGCTTCAGACCGAAATCCCGACCATGGCGTTCTAATAGATATTGCCATGAACCCGAAAGCCGCGCTGTTGAGCGCGGCTTTTTTCATTTGCCTTCAGTAGATTTGATCAGGACCCACTGCCCTTCGTTTCCACTGTTTGTTCACAGATTCAAACAGTGATCCGGAGTCCGCTGCAATGATGACTAATTGTTGCCAGAATCCCAAAGCACAATGGTTGTCGGCCGCCTAATTTTTGCGGACCAGTGAGGACAGTAACCCTATGACGCATTCGTGTGTTCAAATCTTGAAAGAGGAAGACGCCGCAATCTCTCTGCCCGGGTGGTCATCACCTCAGGCATCATGGTGCGAGCTTTGGGTCGTCTTCAAACTGGAATAAGGGGCTTCTTGGCCCGCTGAAGCATTGGGAAACCAACCAAAGGACGCCGTCGTTCCAACCGTCGTCTCATATTCAGACGACCAACTGGAAATGAAAGTAGAGCAAAATGAGAGCAGTATTCGGACTTGTGCTAATCATCGGACTTGGGCTTGCAGGCTTCGCCGTCTACATGGTCCAGGGCTACTTTGAGCAACAAGGCGCCGCGTTGGCCCGCGAGCGGGCGGCAGCGGCGGCCCAGGTCCCGACGGTCGATGTCATCGCCGTCAAACGGACCATCGGCTATGGCGAGCCCCTCACAACCGATGACCTGATCATGGTGCGCTATGCGGAACCATTCCTGCCCGAGGGTGTGTACCGCACCGCAGAGGAACTGTTCCCTCGCGGCACCGATGTGCCCCGTATCGTCATCCGGCAGATGGAGCCGAACGAGCCGGTCTTGGCTGTCAAGGTAACGGAACCGGGTGAATCCGCCGGGATCACGACGCGCCTTGCGCCGGGCATGCGTGCCTTCACGATTTCGGTCGATGTCGCTTCGGGCGTCTCCGGTTTCTTGCGTCCAGGGGATCGCGTTGACGTCTATTGGACCGGTTCTGTCCGCACCGGCGCCCAGAATGGCCAGGATGTGACCCAGTTGATCGAAACTGCATTGCCGCTTGTGGCGGTCGACCAGACGTCCAGCGCGGATCGTTCTGGTGCTCAGGTCGCCCGGACGGTTACGGTCGAAGTGACGCCGCAGCAGGTTGCGAACCTTGCTCAGGCACAGGCGACGGGCAAGCTGTCACTGTCACTTGTCGGTTTGACTGATGATACCGTTGCCGAAGCCATCGAAGTTAACCAGCGCAGCCTTCTGGGTATTGAGGAAGAACAGCGCACAGTTGAGGCCGCACCCGAGATGGAAAGGGTTTGCACCATTCGGACACGGCGCGGCGCAGACGTAGTGGAAATCCCGATCCCCTGCACCAACTGACCAAGGCCAATTGACCAAAACATCACTGCTTTAATTAGAGCGCGCCGAAATGGCGCGCTCATTCTATTGTGCCCTTCGGACAACTGTTGCGGGTTATCCACATTAGATTGAAGCGGCAAGACATTGATTCTTGCAAAAAATGCCTCTTGCGGTCAGTCTGTATTGAACGACGGGAAAAATCCCGCTTGCAGTAGTGATCGGAGAGGCAGGTCACATGAAATATGACAGATTTATCAAGGCGGCGTTGGCTGGCCTGACTTTGGCGTTTGCTTCGGCACCCGTCAGTGTGCATGGGGAAACGCTGAGCATTCTGCGTGGAGCGCCATCATCAGCGCTTCAGGTCCCCATGAACCGGGCCGTGGTCGTCGAAAGTGACGTTCCATTCGCAGAGCTTTCGATCGCAAACCCGGGCATCGCGGACATCTCGTCGCTGTCCGACCGCACCATCTATGTGCTGGGCAAAGAGCCGGGGCGCACCACACTGACGATCCTTGGCGCCGATGGCAGCCTGATCACCAATGTCGAAGTGCACGTCACCCCCGACATCGCAGAATTCAAAGAGCGGCTTGAGCAGATCCTGCCCGGAGAGCCGATCGAAGTTAGAACGGCCAACAGCGGCATCGTTCTTTCAGGCACGGTAAGTTCGATAGCCAAGCTGGACCGGGCTCTTGAACTCGCTCAGCGCTATGCGCCGGACCGTGTTTCGAACCTGATGACCGTCGGGGGCACACAGCAAGTCATGCTGAGGGTCCAGTTTGCCGAAATGCAGCGGTCCGTCAGCCAGTCGCTTTCATCCTCTCTGGCCCTTGGTGGTGTCGGTCTGGGCGGCGATCTTGGCGTGAGCACAGGCACGAACACGCTTAACACATCTGGCGCCATCGCAAACGCCTTCACCGGAAACGTGCCCAGCACCAGCCAGAACAACGGCGCAATGCTACTTGGCTTCAACGCCGGTGGGATAGAGGTTGGCATCCTGCTTGAGGCGTTGGAATCGCGCGGCATGGTCCGCACTCTTGCCGAACCTAACCTTACCGCCCTGAGCGGTCAGGAGGCCCGGTTCCTCGCCGGTGGCGAATATCCCGTTCCGGTCAGCCAAGACAGCGGCACGATCACGATCGAATACAAGCCTTTTGGTGTTGAACTGAACTTTGTGCCCCGTGTCGTTGACGGTGACCTGATCAACCTTGAGATCGAAGCCGCGGTGTCGTCGATCGACCCCTCCAACGGCATCACGCAGGGTAACTTTACAGTCGACGCGTTCCGTCGCCGCGAAACCTCGACCACGGTCGAGATGCGCGATGGCGAAAGCTTTGCGATTGCAGGCCTTTTGCAGGACGACTTCCGCGATCTGGCAGGCCAAGTGCCATGGCTGGGCGATATCCCTGTCCTTGGCGCATTGTTCCGCAGCGCGGACTATGCCAGGCAGCAGACCGAACTGGTCATTATCGTCACACCGCACCTTGTCACGCCGACACGCGGAGAGGTCTACGCCCTGCCGACCGACCGGGTCCGGCCGCCAAGCGAAGCCGATCTGTTCCTGTTCGGCCGTGTTGCCAACGATGGCCCCACCACCGGTGGTGCTGGGGAAGTGGCGCGGCAGGACTTTAGCGGGTCCTACGGCTACGTGCTTGATTAAGGAGGGCGCAACGCGATGAAACACCTTGTTCTAGGTCTGGCCGTGGCCGTGACACTCTCGGCGTGCAACAACAGCGCGTTCTCCATCTCGGACCGCGAAGTCGGCATTGATGGCGATGCCGGAGCTTTCGGGACGGCCGTTAACCAGAACCTCGCGATCAACAGCGATAGCGAGGCATTCCGGATTGATCTGGCCCGAAGGTTCGCCGCAGAGGTTCCAACGACCGTGAACTTCGCGTTCAATTCGGCCGCATTGGACCAGCAGGCACAGTCGATCCTCGCCCGCCAGGCGGATTTCATCAGACAGTTCCCGGAAGTCCGGTTCCGCGTCTACGGCCACACCGACCTGGTCGGCTCCAACGCCTACAATCAGGGCCTTGGCATGCGTCGCGCACAGGCCGTCGTCGCCTTCCTGTCCCGACAGGGCATCAGCCGGTCCCGGCTTGAGGCGGTCATATCACGCGGTGAGACGCAGCCCCTGATCGTTACGGAAGGTCGCGAGCGAGCGAATAGGCGCACCGTGACCGAGGTTTCGGGTTTCGTCGAAGATACACCGGGCGAGTTGATCGGAAAGTATGCCGAGATCATCTTCCGTGACTACGTGGCCAGTGCCGCAATTGAGCCAACCATCGGTGGCATCACAGGCAGCGAGCTGGCAACCGGTCAGTAAGAATTATCAACGAAAAAAGGGCGTGCGACAGATTCGCGCGCCTTTTTTGTTTTTCGCGTTTGCGATCAACAACAGGCGATCTTTCGACTGATCGTCGCACGATACCAAACAATTACAGCTTTTCGGCCCCAATCTGGTCACGTTCATCGACGACCTTAGCGTCAATGGGACAGGTCCGGTCGCTCGCTTGAGTGGCTCGAGACTGCGGGGGAGATCCCTGTTCGCCCGAATGACGAAGGAATTTGATGTAATGAGCACCAGTGCAGCACTTCAGCCTGAACCGCAGCCAATCGTGGCCTGCACCATCAGCCGTGATGTCCAGATCTTTGATCTTCTGATCGAAGATATGGAAGCGGCATTGGGCGAGAACTGGGGTGACCTGACGTTCAACGATGCAACGGCCTTCCTTGACCAGCCTGATGCGTCGCAGCTTGAATTCGTGGCCATTGCCCTGGACGCTGAGGACGAAAAGGATCTTTCCCTGATCCTCGAGATCATCGCGGCAGCAAAGGCCAACAAGATCAAGGTCATCCTGATTGCCGAGGACGTCAGCCCAAGCGCCCTGCACCAGCTGCTGCGCGAAGGGGGCGATGAATTCGTGCCTTACCCGCTGCCCGAAGGGGAATTGGCCGAAGCCATCAAGCGGGTGCAAACACCAGAGCCAGAGCCGGCGGTCTCAGCCGAGATGCGCAACACTCTCAAGCCCACAGGCGACCGCAACGGCGTTGTTATCCCGGTCTTTGGCATGGCTGGCGGCGTGGGCTCGACAACCTTTGCCGTGAACCTTGCCTGGGAACTGGCCAACATCGACAAAGAAGACCCACCGCGGGTCTGTCTTTTGGACTTTGACCTGCAGTTCGGCACGGTCTCTACCTATCTCGACCTGCCCCGCCGCGAGGCCGTTCTGGAACTGCTGTCCGATACCGAAGCAATGGACAGCGAAGCCTTCATGCAAGCGTTGTTGTCCTACAATCAAAAGCTTCACGTCCTGACCTCGCCGACGGACATGATCCCTCTGGATTTGATCGGCCCGCCCGATATCGACCGGATCATTGAGATGGCGCGGGTCAACTTCGACTATGTCATCATCGACCTTCCTGCCACGATGATTGACTGGTCCGAGGCCGTTCTTAAGGCCGCGCACGTCTACTTTGCCATGCTCGAACTGGACATGCGGTCGGCACAGAATGCCCTCCGGCTCAAGCGGGCGCTGCAATCCGAAGACCTGCCGTTCGAGAAGCTGCGCTTTATCCTGAACCGGGCGCCGGGCTTTACCGACCTGAACGGCAAGAGCCGGGTGAAGCGTCTGGCCGAGTCCCTTGGCATTTCAATCGAGGTGCTTTTGCCTGACGGCGGTCGCCAGGTCAGTCAGAATGCTGACCACGGTGTTCCGATGTCCGATGGCATCCCCAAGAACGCACTCCGCAAGGAAATCGCCAAGCTGGCGAAGTCGGTTCACGAGGTGAACCAATCCGATGCGGTCAAGGCAAAGAGGGCATAACCAGATGTTTTCAAAATTCAAGAAACCTGGCTCTCCCGCCCCAAAGCCTACAGAACGCCCAACCGCGACGGTAACACCGATCGCGGCTTCGGCGCATCAAGAGGCCCCGAAGAAGTCCCTGATGCAGGCAAATCGGGGCAAACCGGCCGAGGCCGCGCCGGTCGAAAAAGAGAAAAAGCGCAAGGAGCGCCTGTTCGAGATCAAACTTGATCTGCACAAGGCGCTTCTGGACAACCTCAACCTTGCTGCCCTTGAAAAGGCGACGGAAGCTGACCTGCGCGCAGAAATCAACGCCATCGCCACCGAGACGCTCGAAGACATGGGCGTAGTTCTCAATCGCGAAGAGCGCCAGCACCTCAGCCAGGATCTTTACGACGAAGTTCGCGGCCTTGGTCCGTTGGAAACTCTGCTCAAGGACGATACGGTCAACGACATTCTGGTCAACGGCCCCCAGCAGATCTTTGTGGAACGATCCGGCAAACTTGAGCTGACTGACGTTACCTTCAAGGACGAACGTCACCTGCTTCGGATCATCGACAAGATCGTGTCGGCTGTCGGCCGGCGCGTTGACGAATCCAACCCATACGTCGACGCCCGTCTTGGCGACGGCTCGCGGTTCAACGCGATGGTCAGTCCGATTGCCGTTGACGGGTCCCTTGTCTCGATCCGGAAATTCAAGAAGGACAAGCTGGCCATCGACGATCTGGTCAAATACGGCGCCTTCACCGAAGAAATGGCCGCCTATTTGCAGGCCGCCGTCGCAACCCGCCTAAATGTCATCGTTTCTGGCGGTACAGGTTCAGGCAAGACGACGACGCTTAACGCGCTGTCGTCCTTTATCGACAACAACGAACGCATCCTGACAATCGAGGATACGGCCGAACTTCAACTTCAGCAGACCCACGTTGGCCGTATGGAAAGCCGCCCCCCCAACGTTGAGGGCAAAGGCGCCGTGACCCAGCGCGACTGTCTGCGAAACGCGCTTCGGATGCGACCGGACCGGATCATCGTCGGGGAAACCCGCGGCGAGGAAGTCATCGACATGCTTCAGGCCATGAACACCGGCCACGACGGATCAATGACCACGATCCACGCCAACTCTGCCCGCGACGGGGTAAGCCGTCTGGAGAACATGATCGCGATGGCCGGGATCGAAATGCCAATTAAGGCGGTCCGTTCCCAGATCGCTTCGGCTGTGAACCTGATCGTTCAGGCAAGCCGCCTCCAAGACGGTTCGCGCCGGATGGTGTCCATCACCGAGATCACCGGCATGGAAGGCGAAGTCATCTCGATGCAAGAGGTGTTCCGCTACCAGCGCGTCGGACTGACGCCCGACAACAAGATTATCGGCCACTTCACGGCCACCGGAGTGCGTTCGCACTTCTCCGACCGCTTCCGCTTGTGGGGCTACGATCTGCCTGCCTCGATCTTTGAACCCTTCGCTGCGGAGTAAGCACAATGGTCATCTCAGCCGAACCAATTATCTACGGCTTGATCTTTATCGCCGTTCTTGTGCTTGTCGAAGGCATCTATCTGACCGTCTTTGGCAAATCGATCAGCCTCAACAGCCGGGTCAATCGCCGGTTGGAACTGCTGGACAAGGGTGGCAACCGCGAACAGGTGCTTGAACAACTCCGCAAGGAGATGACGCAACACATGAAGTCGCGCAGCATCCCGCTGTATTCGATCCTGGCGAACAAGGCTCAGAAGGCGAACATTGCCTTTACGCCCAAGCAGCTGATCATGATCATGGGTGTCCTGTCCTTCGTCGCATTCATTGGCCTGTCGGTCGGCACTGAAACCGACGTTTCGGTCCGCCTTGTGGTGTCGATCCTCATGGGCGTCGGTGGCGTCTACCTATGGGTCAACAACAAGGCCAAGACACGCACCGGCCTTATCGAAGAACAGTTGCCCGACGCAGTCGAACTGATGGTCCGGTCCTTGCGGGTCGGCCACCCATTTTCGTCGGCGATCGGCATCGTTGCCAAAGAGGTCCCTGATCCGCTTGGCTCCGAGATGGGCGTCATCGCCGATGAGGCGGCCTATGGTCGGGACATGGGCGAAAGCCTCAAGGCAATGGCAGAGCGCATGGATATGCAGGATTTGCGTTTCCTTGCCGTAGCCGTGACGATCCAGCAAACCGCAGGTGGCAACCTGGCCGAAATCCTCGACGGTCTGGCCAAGGTGATCCGCGCCCGCTTCAAGCTGTTCCGCCGGGTCAAGGCGATCACCGCCGAAGCAAAGTGGTCGGGCATGTTCCTGTCGATGTTCCCTCTGGTCGCCCTGGTCGCGATCAACGTGATCGAGCCGAACTATTATGACGATGTGAAAGAGACGGCCGTCTTCATCCCCGCATGTCTGGTTGTGGCGGCCTTCCTGGTGGTCAACATCTTCGTCATGCGCTCCCTCGTCGATATCAAGGTCTGAGGACTGATTATGGATTTCATGACCAACATAGAGACGATGCTCATCGACCTTTTGGGGCCATTCGGTCCGCTGATCGTGGTTGGCATGCTTGGGCTGCTCCTTGTCGGTTTGACACTGCCCGTGCTGATGCGCAAGCAGGCCGACCCGCTGGACAAACTGCACAACACAACGCGGGAACCGACAGTCGCGAACCCCAAGTCCGAAAGGCTGCGGACGTCTTCGGGCAAGGACAAGCTGGAGAAATACTCCAACTTCCTGGAACCACAGGACGAGGCCGAGTATTCCGCCGTCCGCCTGAAACTCTTGCAAGCCGGCTACCGGACCAAGAACGCCGTCCGCATCTTTCACTTCATGCAGTTCGCTCTTGGTACTGCATTTCTGCTCGCCGGGGTGACATATGTCATCTACTGGTCGGCAACGGGAGATCCGACACCGACCCAATTGGTCCTTTATTCTATGGGACCGGGCGGTGCAGGATACATGCTGCCCAAGTACTGGGTGACCCGCCGTCAGGCGATGCGGCAAGAAGCGATCGTCAACGGTTTTCCCGACAGCCTCGACATGATGCTCGTCTGCGTAGAAGCCGGACAATCGCTGGACCAATCCATTATCCGGGTCTCGCAAGAGCTTCGGGCGGGTTTTCCGGAATTGGCCGAAGAGTATGAGTTGGTTAGCTACGAGATGAAGGCCGGCAAGGACAAAACCTCGGTTCTGCGCGACATGTCCGAAAGATGCGGCGTGACCGACGTGGCCAGCTTTGTCACCGTGCTGATCCAGTCACAGCAATTCGGTACGTCCATTGCCGAAGCCCTTCGGGTCTATGCCTCGGAAATGCGGGACAAGCGTGTCATGCGTGCCGAAGAAAAGGCGAACAAGCTGCCAACAAAGATGACTTTGGCCACCATGATGTTGACGGTGCCCCCGCTTCTCATCATTCTGATCGGGCCGTCAATTTTCGAAATTTCAACTGTGCTTGGAGGCGGCGTTCCATAGGCCAAACCCGGCCGTGAGGGGCAATGCGACCAATCAAAAGCTTTGTGCTTATCAGCCTTACCGTCCTGGCCGCCTGTTCTTCGGGCGGCCTTGGCGATTCAGCCGATGGCGTCTACGCCCCCGGCATTGCCCGCAATGGTCAGGAGGTTGATCCCCTGGTCGTCGGCCACAGGCTGATGGCGGCCGGCGAATTCGAACTTGCTCTTGAGGCCTATACCCGCGCTGCAGGCCAGCAGGGTTTGAACGTCGATACCCTGTCGGCCCTCGGGTCGGCCAATCTGCAACTCGGCCGTCTTGGTCAGGCAGAACAATTCCTCCGCCGCGCCGTACAGGAAGAAGGCGATTTCCCCGCCGCCTGGAACAATCTGGGCGTCATCCTGATGGAACGTGGCAAGATTGCCGAAGCCGCCGAAACATTCCGTCGCGCATATGCCACGGACAGCGGCAATAGCGACGAGATTCGCGACAACCTGCGCTTGGCGCTCGCAAAACTGGAAAATCCGGGCTACGTTGGAACCCAAGAGAACGAAGAGTTCCAGTTGGTCTACGGGGAAGATGTGAATTTCATCCCTTTTGAACCACTTTGAGAGGCAAGAGCAGGCAAAGGACGCAGGCAACATGCGCCAAAAGGTTTGGAGTATTCTTCCGGTCGTGGGGCTGATAGCCCTCGCGGCCTGTGATCAATCAAGCGACGCAGAGGTCAACCGTGTCCTCCAGGACGTCAACGTGATTGATGAGAGCAATCTCAATGACATGATGCTGACGGTCGCCGACCCGAACGAGGCCGTCACCTATTTCCAGCGCACCCTGGCAAGCAATCCCGAACGGATCGATCTGCAACGCGGCCTTGCCTCGTCGTTCATCCGGGCCGGACGCAATGTTGAGGCCGTACCTGCATGGCAGGCCGTCGTCGCAAATCCGCAGGCTGTGACGGACGATGGGGTCGAACTGGCTGACGCCCTGATCCGCAACAATCGCTGGGCCGAGGCCGAAGCCGTCCTGGACGGCATCCCCCCCACCCACGAGACGTTCAAACGCTACCGCCTTGAGGCGATGGTTGCCGACAGCAACGAAGAGTGGGATCGCGCGGACAGCTTTTACGAGATTGCCGTTGGTCTGACGACTACCCCAGCCGGGGCCCTCAACAATTGGGGCTTTTCCAAGCTAAGCCGTGGCGCCTATCGCGATGCAGAGCGGCTTTTCACCGAAGCCTTGCGGCATGAGCCCGGCTTGTTCACCGCCAAGAACAACCTTGTTCTGGCCCGTGGCGCGCAGCGCAACTACGATCTGCCCGTCATCGCCATGACCCAGATCGAACGGGCGCAACTGCTGTACACACTAGCCCTGACCGCGATCAAACAGAACGATCTGACGATCGGCAAAGGACTGCTGCAAGAGGCGATCGACACCCATCCGCAACACTTCGAAGAGGCCGTCCGCGCCCTTCGGGCGCTGGAAGACAACAGGGCCTGACGCAAAGATGGTGACCACCGCTTCGGCGGCGGCCTGGTTCTTGCCCGCCGTCCTGCCCATATGTCTTTTCGTTGCATGGTCCGACCTTCGGGCCATGATCATCCCGAACAAGGCCGTCATGGCGCTTGTCGTCGCCTTTGCGATCCTCGGGTTTCTTGCCCTGCCCCTGACCGAATATCTTTGGCGCTGGTCGCATCTGGTGGTCATGCTTGTCATTGGGATGGTCCTGAACGCCGGGCGGGTCATGGGTGCAGGAGACGCCAAGTTCATCGCAGCCGCGGCCCCCTTTGTCGCCCTTGGCGACCTGACAGCGGTGGCGATGCTTCTCGCGGTCTGCCTTGTCGTCGGCCTTGCCCTTCACCGGCTGGCCAAGAATTCACCCATCCGCCGGTTTGTGCCGGACTGGAAAAGCTGGACCTCCGGGCGGCGCTTTCCCATGGGCTTTCCCTTGGCTACGACCCTGACCCTCTACCTGCTTCTGGCGTTGCGGGGCTGACAAGCCGGGCCAACCTATTGGTCTGACCTGCGCGAAACCGCCGCCAAAGGGCGCTGACCCTTCCATCAATTCGCCACAATCCGAAGGCCATTTAACACTGTATTTGCCGCTTGTTCGGCAGGTTTGCTGCGGCAAGAAGGATTTGCACGATGAACATGGAAGTCACGAGTGTCATTGCCCCACCGGCACCCAAATCTCTTGATGCGATGCGGCTTCCGCTGGTGATGATGCGCGACATCCTGATCAAGAGCATGTTTCGCAAGAACGTCACTCTGGTCAGTGAGATTGCCAAAACGATCTGCCTTCCGGTCAACGTCACCCAGCAGCTGGTGGACCTTGCCCGCGGCCAGAAACTGATCGAGGCGATGGGCAACATGCATGCCGGCGCGTCGCACGAGATGAACTACCAGCTGACCGACGCTGGCAAGGCCCGCGCCCTCGATGCCCTGAGCCAGTCCGAATACTTTGGCGCGATGCCCGTCCCCCTCGAGGTTTACGCCGAGCAGGTCAAGCGACAGTCGATCCGCAACATTCAGGTCACGCGCGACCAGTTGCTCGCCGCCATGGGCCATCTGATCCTGCCAAAAGAACTGATCGACTACCTTGGACCGGCGGTCGGGGCCGGTCGTTCGATCCTGATGTATGGCCCGCCCGGCAACGGCAAATCCTCGATCTCCAACGGGATCAGGGACGCCCTTGGCGACAAGATCTACGTCCCGCGCGCGATCGAATATTCGGGCCAGGTAATCACCGTCTATGATCCCATCGTCCATTCATCCGCCGAAGAAGACGTGGATGACCCCAACTCCCTGCGCCGCACCTCGGGGCGCTATGACACACGCTATGTCCGTTGCGAGCGGCCGACGGTCATTACCGGTGGCGAGCTGTCGCTTGAAATGCTGGACCTGGTCTATAACCCGGTCGCCCGAACCTATCAGGCGCCTTTGCAGTTGAAGTCTACCGGCGGCATCTTCATCGTCGACGACCTTGGCCGCCAGAAGGAACCGCCGCAGGCGATCGTGAACCGCTGGATTGTTCCGTTGGAAGAAAGCCGAGACATCCTGGCGCTCCAGTCAGGCGAAAAGTTTGAAGTGCCCTTCGACACTCTGGTGATCTTTTCAACCAACTTCCATCCCAACGAGATCTTCGACAAGGCCGCCCTGCGCCGGATCTTCTTCAAGATCAAGATCGATGGGCCCTCGCAGGAGGATTTCCTGAAGATCTTTGCAATGGTGGCGCGGAAACGGAAGATGCCCCTGGATGAGGCGACGCTGATCCATCTGCTGCAAAACAAGTACCCCACCATCGACAACATCTACGCCAACTATCAGCCGATCTTCCTGATCGACCAGATGATCGCGATTTGCGAATTTGAGGGCATCCCTTATCAGATGACCCCCGAACTGATGGACCGGGCCTGGGCGAACATGTTCGTCCGCGAGGAAGCCATCGTCCATTGATCCCGTAAGGTGGGTCCAGACCCACCTTACCCGGACCGTCGCAAGGGCACGTAGGGTGGGTCCAGACCCACCTTACCACGACACCCCCTTGACGCCTGTCGGTCAAAGGGCACCTTAGCGGCATGACCGCCCTTCCCCCAGCTTTCGACACATGGTTCGCCGCACGCGGCTGGTCTTTGCATCCGCACCAGCAGGCGATGCTGGACCGCGCCAGGGCCCCTGCCCTGTTGCTGATCGCCCCGACCGGTGGCGGCAAGACGCTTGCCGGCTTCTTGCCCTCTCTGGCCGAACTGGCGGACGGCACCCACAAAGGACTGCACACGCTCTACGTCAGCCCGCTCAAGGCGCTGGCCGCCGACATCCGCCGCAACCTGACCACCCCGGTCGACGAGATGGGCCTGCCCATCCGGATCGAGGATCGGACCGGCGACACCTCCTACACCCAGAAGCGCCGGCAAAGGGCCGACCCGCCCCACATCCTTTTGACCACGCCCGAAAGCCTGGCCCTTTTGACGAGCTATGAGGACGCGCCGCGCATCTTTGCCGGGCTGCAAAGGGTCATCATCGACGAAATCCATGCCCTGTCCGAAAGCAAACGGGGCGACCAACTGCTTTTGGCCCTGTCCCGCCTGCAAAGCCTCGCCCCCGGCCTGCGCCGGGTCGGCCTTTCGGCAACGGTCGAGGACCCCGCAGCGATCGCCCACCAGTTGGCCTGCCACCCCGACCCCTGCGCCATCCTGCACGCAGACCCCGGCCCCGACCCTGACATTTCCATGCTGATCACGGACGAACGCCCCCCATGGTCCGGCGGCGGTGCGGCCTATGCCATCCCAGCCGTTTTGGCCGAGGTCAAACGGCACAAGACGACCCTGATCTTTCACAACACCCGCGCCCAGGCCGAGATTTTCTTTCACAACCTTTGGCTTGCCAATGATGAGGATTTGCCGATTGGCATTCACCACGGCTCGCTTGACCGCGAACAGCGGACAAGGGTCGAGGCGGCGATGGTGGCGGGCCAGCTTCGGGCGATCGTCTGCACCGGATCGCTGGACCTTGGCATCGACTGGGGCGACGTCGACCTTGTTATCCAGGTCGGCGCACCCAAGAACGTCAAACGCCTGATCCAGCGCATCGGACGGGCCAACCACCGCTACAACGCCCCCTCCAAGGCGCTTCTGGTCCCCGCCAACCGGTTTGAGATCGTCGAATGCGTCGCAGCGTTGGAGGCGGCCAAGGCACACGATCTGGACGGCGACCCAAAGGGCGACGGTCCAAGGGACGTCCTGTGCCAGCACATCCTGATCCGGGCCTGCGCCGGACCGTTCGACGCCACGACCCTATTCAAAGAGGTCCGGTCCGTCGGTGCCTACGCCAACCTGTCCCGGGCGGCTTTTGACGACTGCCTCGAATTCTGTGCAACCGGCGGATACGCCCTGCGGGCCTATGACCGCTGGCAACGGTTGAAAGAGACGGATGGCCTCTGGCACCTGCGCGATCCTCGGGCCGCCCAACGCATCCGGATGAACATCGGCACCATTCAGGACACCGACACCCTCAAGGTCCGCCTCAAGGGCAATTTCAAACCCCTGGGCGAGGTGGAAGAGGCCTTTGCCGCGACCCTGACCCCTGGCGATACCTTTCTGATCGGGGGACAGATCGTCCGCTACGAGGGCCTGCGGGAACTGACGGTCGAGGTCAGCCGCGACGCCAGCC
Source organism: Flavimaricola sp. (assembly GCA_029255105.1). GTDB lineage: Bacteria > Pseudomonadota > Alphaproteobacteria > Rhodobacterales > Rhodobacteraceae > Flavimaricola. Next base: position 19,364 of record JAQWWH010000090.1, read on the forward strand.
GCAAGCCCAAGATTGCAACCTTTATGGGGACCAAATTCGCCACCTCGACCCAACTGTCCTCGCGCATCCTGCGCATGTTCCGACAGGACAGCTGGCCCGAACTGCCGGACCACACGGCGGAGTGGTTGTCCTTGCAGCGCAAGGTGTCGCAGTTGCCCGAGGCCGACCGGATCCTTGTCGAAAGCTTTCCCTACGATGGCCGCCACCACGCGGTCTTTTACGGATTTGCAGGCCGCAACGCCCAGCAGACCCTGGGCCTGTTGCTGACCCAGAGGATGGAGGAGCTTGGCCTGAACCCGCTTGGTTTTGTGGCAACAGATTACGCAACGTTGGTCTGGGGTCTGAATCCCCTGACCGATCCTGCCCCCCTGTTTCAGGCCGATGACCTTCGGGCCGGGTTCGACAAGTGGTTGCAGGGCAATGCCGTCATGAAGCGGACCTTCCGCGCCTCGGCCACCATCGCAGGATTGATCGAACGGAACCTGCCCCAGGCCCGCAAGAGCGGACGACAGGCGACATTTTCGTCCGATATCCTGTACGACACCCTCCTCAAATACGACCCCGATCACCTGATGATGCGGATCACTCGGGAAGAGGCCTTCCGTGGTCTTGTCGATTTTGGCCGGATCGAAGAGATGATCGCCCGAACGGTTGGTCACATCGACCATGTCGTCCTGACCCGTCCCAGCCCCTTGTCAGCCCCCCTTTTCCTTGAAATGGGACGCGTCCCGATCGCGGGCGAAGGGCGCGAGCGTCTGGTGGAAGAAGCTGCCGCGCGGCTGCTCGCAGATGCGGGAATATCGACCGACTGACCCCCTTTCCAGCACGGCGCGGGATCGCTAAGAACACAACATGAACACCCATACTTTCAGCCTTTGCCAGACCGAGCTTACGGCTTTTCCCTCTGGTGCACTCCTCGATGCGGCAGCCGGGGCCCTGTGCGTGTCTGACCTGCATCTGGGCAAATCGGACAGGATTGCGCGGTACAACGGTCCGCTCTTGCCGCCCTACGAGGTCCGGGAGACCCTTGACCGCTTGTCCGCCGATATCGCCACGGCACAACCGACAACCGTCATCTGCCTTGGAGACAGTTTCGACGATATGGCGGGGCGGACATCGCTTGACGAAAGTTGCACGACCCTTTTGATGCAGATGCAGGCAGGCCGTCGGTGGATATGGATAGAGGGCAACCACGATCCAGGCCCGCTTGATCTTGGCGGCTCGCACCTCAGAGAGGTGACCATCGGCGCCCTGACGTATCGCCATATCGCGGAGCCCGACGCACGCGGTGAGGTGTCGGGCCACTATCACCCCAAGGTGACGTTGCCCGGTACAGGGTCCGCACGCGCCTGTTTCGCGTTTGATGAAGCGCGCTGCATCCTGCCAGCCTATGGCGCCTATACGGGTGGGATGTCGGTCCATACACCGGCCCTGCGCGGCCTGTTGGCCTCCGAGGCGCAGGTTATCCTGACAGGGCGTCGGGCCCTTCTCGCCCCTTTGGCCAGCAATGCCGTGGCTAGATCAGGCCCGCAGAGACGAGGGCTTCGCGGTAGGTCCGGCTGACAGGGATTTCGCTCCCGTCTATCAAGATGAGCTTTTCGCGGCCCTTTTCTTTGACAGTGTCTTTGATCGCATCCGATGCAACCCAGTGAGAGCGATGAACGGTATGGCCCGATAGCCCTTCGATCTCGTGGACCGCATCACTAAAGCGCATAAGCAGCCGTTTCGTCCGGCCCCCCGTTAAAAAGACGACGACATAGTGATCGTCGACACCCAATCGCAGGATTTCGCGTGCGGACACACCATCCAATCGGCGCAGCAACTGGGGTTCACTCTCAGCCGTCGGGAACAATGAATCAATTCCCAGAACATGGCGCGTGGCGACAATGCCGATCGACAGAACGACGTTAATACCAAACACATGAACACGGGTCAATTGACTGGTCCAGGGTTCGCCCGTCAGCCCGACAGTGAACGGAAAAAGGGCAAGGGTACAGGATAGGGAAAACAGTGTTACAACAAAGGCTTCTCGTTGCAGTGGAGGCATTTTTGGGGCCAGCCCATGGAACAATGCCCGAATGGCGTAGGCAAAGAGAAACGCCAGCGCGACGAGAGAGCTCCAGTAAACGACAAGCAGGCCAGGCTCTAACGCTTCGAATGTGCCAAAGGGGCCGGCCAAGGCAAACAGGATCGAACTCGTGATCCACATGACCAAAGTGGCCTTGGTAAAGACCTGTGACTCAAAAGACACCCAGGAACGGCGTAGCCATCCAGTCGGAATTACGTCCTGAATCCAGTTCAACAATATTCACGCGCCATTTATTTAGATCGAGACCATTCGCAATAATCTGACCTAACATAGTCGTGAGTTCCAGCACGGCATTGTGAACTTTATGCGAGGAAACGTTTGACGTGACGTAAAGTTGAGCGACCTTGCACTGCAAAGTCTCTTTGCCCGGACGGACAGCATTATGAAAAAAGGGCGCTAGCGTATCAGGCAGTCAGCCCCTCAGGCTCTTCCAGACCGTTGGCACGACAGCAGGCCGTGACTGTATTGGCCAGCAGGCAGGCGATTGTCATCGGTCCGACGCCACCGGGAACCGGCGTTATGGCGCCCGCAACCTCGACGGCGCTGGCAAAATCCACGTCGCCGACAAGGCGCGTCTTGCCACCCTCACCCTCAACCCGGTTGATGCCCACGTCGATGACAGTGGCCCCCGGCTTGATCCAGTCGCCGGGCACCATCTCAGGGCGACCAACCGCGGCAATCACGATGTCGGCCTGCCGCACAACGGCAGGAAGATCCTTGGTCCGGGAATGGGCGACTGTCACCGTGCAACTGTCCCCAAGCAAGAGCATGGCCATCGGCTTGCCCACGATGTTCGAGCGGCCGATGACGACAGCGTTCAGGCCCGACAGGCTGCCATGCTGGTGGCGCAGCAGCATAAGGCACCCAAGGGGCGTACAGGGCACCATGGCCTTCTGGCCCGTCCCCAAGAGCCCGACGTTCGAGATGTGGAACCCGTCCACATCCTTGGCCGGGTCAATGCTATTGATGACAAGGTCGCTGTCCAGATGGGCGGGCAGTGGCAACTGAACCAGGATGCCGTGCACGGTCGGGTCGGCGTTCAGCTGGGCGATCAGCGCCAGCAAGGTTGCCTCGTCAGTATCGGCGTCCAGCTTATGCTCGAACGAGGCCATTCCGGCCTCGACCGTCTGCTTTCCCTTGGAACGGACATAGACCTGGCTCGCCGGATCTTCGCCGACCAGCACCACCGCCAGACCCGGGGTGATCCCAGCCGCGTCCTTGATACGGGCGACATGGGCCGCAACTTTCTCTCGGACGGTGGCGGCAAATGCCTTGCCGTCAATTATCGTGGCGGTCATGTCGAGGGTCCTTTCAAAGACGGCAGAGGCAGGCGGCCCGGCAAAATAGGGCAAGGTAAGGTGGGTTTTAACCCACCCCCCTTAGAACAGTCCTTCGATCTGACCGTTGTCGTTCAGCCGGATGGTTTCGGCAGAGGGCACCCGGGGAAGGCCCGGCATCGTCATGATCTCACCGCAGATGACAACCACGAAACCGGCCCCTGCCGACAGTCTGACTTCGCGGATCGGGACCGAATGGCCGGTCGGTGCACCGCGCAGGTTGGGGTCGGTGCTGAACGAATACTGGGTCTTGGCCATGCAGATCGGCAGATGACCATAGCCCTGCTCTTCCCAGGTCTTCAACTGGGCCCGCACGGACTTGTCCGCCAGCACTTCGTCCGCCCGGTAGATGCCCTTGGCGATCGTTTCGATCTTTTCGAACAGCGGCATCTCGTCAGGGTAGAGGGTGGCGAAATTCGACGCACCGCTTTCGGCCATCTCGACGACCTTATGGGCCAGATCCTCGATCCCGGCAGAGCCTTTGGCCCAATGCTTGCACAACACGGCCTCGGCGCCCTGAGCCGCCACATAGTCCTTGACGGCCTGCACTTCGGCGTCGGTATCGGTGACAAAGTGGTTGATCGCAACGACGACGGGCACCCCAAAGGATTTCACGTTCTCGATGTGCCGGCCCAGGTTGGGGCATCCGCTTTGCACGGCGGCCACGTTCTCGGCCCCAAGGTCGGCCTTGGCGACCCCGCCGTTCATCTTCATGGCGCGCACGGTGGCCACCAGCACCACCGCATCGGGGGCAAGGCCCGCCTTGCGGCATTTGATGTTCATGAACTTCTCGGCGCCCAGATCCGCGCCGAAGCCCGCTTCTGTCACAACATAGTCGGCAATCTTGAGGGCCGTCGTCGTCGCCGTGACCGAATTGCAGCCGTGGGCGATATTGGCGAAAGGACCGCCATGCACAAAGGCCGGGTTGTTTTCCAGTGTTTGCACGAGGTTGGGCTGCATCGCGTCCTTCAGAAGAACCGTCATGGCCCCATCGGCCTTGATGTCACGGCAGAAGACCGGGCTCTTGTCCCGACGATAGGCCACGATCATGTCGCCCAGACGCTGTTGCAGGTCCTTGAGGTTCCGCGCAAGGCACAGGATGGCCATCACCTCGGAGGCGACGGTGATGTCAAAGCCGGTTTCGCGGGGGAAGCCGTTGGCAACGCCGCCAAGGCTTGCCGTGATCTGGCGCAGCGCCCGGTCGTTCATGTCCAGCACACGCCGCCAGACGACACGGCGGATGTCGATCTCAAGATCGTTGCCCCAGTAGATGTGGTTGTCGATCATGGCTGACAGCAGGTTATGGGCGCTGGTGATCGCGTGGAAATCGCCGGTGAAGTGAAGGTTCATATCCTCCATCGGCACCACCTGTGCCATGCCACCGCCAGCGGCCCCGCCTTTCATCCCAAAGTTCGGACCAAGCGAGGCTTCGCGAATGCAGATCGCTGCCTTCTTGCCGATCCGGTTCAGACCGTCGCCAAGGCCAACCGTGGTGGTCGTCTTGCCCTCGCCCGCTGGGGTGGGGTTGATCGCGGTCACAAGGATAAGCTTGCCGTTCCGCCGGTCCTGAACGCTGTCGATAAAGCTTTGGCTCAGCTTGGCCTTGTCGTGGCCATAGGGCAGCAGGTCGTCGCTGCCGATGCCCAGCTTTGCCCCGATCTCTTGGATCGGACGTTTGACGGCCTCGCGGGCAATCTCGATATCGGTCTTGAAGCTCATGTCAGGTCCCCTTGGCCGGGCCGGCGGGCCCGTTCTTTCATCGACGGTTCTAATCGGGGGTTTCACCGTCCTGAACAGCGTTTCCGACATTTTCGACACTGGAATCGTCGGGCGGGCCGAATGTGGTTTCGGATGGGAAACCGAAAGGCGCGATCAGGCCATGCCCGTCCAATGCCGCTGCGAGGGAACATGCAACCGGACCTTTGCGCCAATCTTCAACAGGCCCTCCCGCTCGACCCATGCTGTCACCCCCCGCAACCCTTCGGCGGCAGGCTTGAAACCCTTTCCGTGGCCGGGCCGCGCCCGTTCGATCGTTTTTGCCGGGAACTGGCAGGGCTGGTTCTGCATGTCGACGGTAATGGTGCATCCGCCCTCGAACTGAAGCCGGGACGATGGCGGCAGATGGCTGAAATCCGGCAATCCGGAAATGACGACAGAGGCACCCATCCAGGCGGGGTCGATCGCCTCAAGGTCAAGCTTGGCGGCGATGGTGGCCAGTTCCTCCGCACTCACCACAGACAGCTGTCGGACGTTCCTGATCTCGGTCCCCTTGCGGTATTGCGATACGACCCGGCTGCACGACGGGCGGGTAAGACCGGCATGAACCTCGTCCTTGGCACCGGCAAAGGTCAGGGCCAGCTCGGTCAGGGCGACGGTCTCAATCTCGGGCGCGTCGCGGTGGGGAACCCGGCCAAGCCAGGTGATCGTTCCTGTCAGTTCTGTCGGGACGAGGGCGGGCATTGGCGGCTCCTGTTGTGCGCTGTCTTCCAGACCTGCCAGATGCGGCAGGCCCGCTCAACCCGGATCCTGCCCTGAAACGAAAAACCCCGGCGACCTTGCGGGCACCGGGGTCGTTTTCAGGCACTTGAAGGATGGATCAAAGCGTGGGCTCAGGCTCCATCCCGCCATCCGTCTTGGGCTTGCGCGGCTTGGTCTTGGGGATCGCCGTGACCGAAGATCCCGGACCTTGGGGCATGCCGTCATCGGTGTCGTCGCCACGGTTCAGAGGCTCTCCCGCGATCACCTTGGTGATCTCGATCCCTGTCAGGGTCTCATACTCCAGCAGGCCCTGCGCCAGACGTTCCAGATCATCCCGCTTTTCGGTCAGGATCGACTTGGCGCGCTCATAGCCCTCGTCGATGATACGGCGAACCTCTTCGTCGATCAGCTTCTGCGTCTCGGCCGAGTGGTTGGTGCCGCCACCATATGCGCCAAGGTAGCTTTGCTGCTCATTGGCGTAGTCGATGTGGCCGATCTTTTCGGACATGCCAAACTGGGTCACCATGGCCCGGGCAATCTTGGACACTTGCTGAATGTCCGAGGTCGCGCCGGATGTCACGTTTTCCGGTCCAAAGATCAGCTCTTCCGCCACCTTGCCGCCCATCGCCATGGCGATCTTGGACTTGTACTTGGTAAAGCTGACGCTCAGCTGATCCCGCTCTGGCAAGGACAGGACAAGGCCAAGGGCACGGCCGCGCGGGATGATCGTCGCCTTGTGGATCGGATCATGCTGCGGGACGTTCAGGCCAACGATGGCGTGACCGGCTTCGTGGTAGGCGGTCAACTTCTTTTCGTCCTCGGACATGACCATGGACCGGCGCTCTGCCCCCATCATCACTTTGTCCTTGGCGGATTCAAAGTCGATCATCGTCACGAAGCGCCTGCCAACACGGGCTGCCATCAGGGCAGATTCGTTGACCAAGTTTGCCAGATCAGCACCCGAAAAACCCGGTGTTCCGCGTGCAATGATACGCAGGTCAACGTCAGGGCCCAAGGGGACCTTGCGGGCATGAACGCCAAGGATCTTTTCGCGGCCCTTGATGTCGGGGTTAGGCACAGTGACCTGACGGTCAAAGCGGCCGGGACGCAGCAAGGCGGGGTCAAGTACGTCGGGACGGTTGGTCGCCGCCACGATGATGATGCCTTCGTTCGCCTCAAAACCGTCCATCTCAACCAGAAGCTGGTTCAGCGTCTGCTCACGCTCATCGTTGCCACCGCCGTAACCGGCACCACGGGACCGGCCCACGGCGTCAATCTCGTCGATAAAGACGATGCAAGGAGCGTTCTTCTTGCCCTGTTCGAACATGTCGCGGACACGGGACGCACCGACACCCACGAACATCTCGACAAAGTCAGAGCCCGAGATGGTGAAGAACGGCACACCGGCTTCGCCTGCGATGGCACGGGCCAGCAGCGTCTTACCAGTACCAGGAGGGCCCACAAGCAATGCGCCTTTGGGGATCTTGCCACCCAGACGGCTGAACTTCTGCGGGTTGCGCAGGAATTCTACGATCTCTTCCAGCTCTTCCTTGGCTTCGTCGATGCCGGCGACATCGTCAAAGGTGACGCGGCCGTGCTTTTCGGTCAGCAACTTGGCCTTGGATTTTCCAAAGCCCATAGCACCGCCACGTCCGCCACCCTGCATCCGGTTCATAAAGTAGACCCAAACGCCAATCAGCAGAAGGAAGGGCAGAAGGCTAAGAAGGAAGGTCGTGAAACCCGACTGTTCCTGGCTGCGCGCCGAAACGGGGATATTCTCGTTGATCAGCAGATTGGTGACCTCAGCATCCTGAGGTTTGATCGTGACGTAGTCACGGCCGTCGGTGCCACGATAGCGAATCTGTTCACCATCAAGCGTGACTTGCGCCACCGCCCCGCTTTCTACCTGCGCGACAAAGTCAGAATAGCTGCGGCTGTTGGACTGCAGCGTCGTCTGATTGCCGTTGAACAGGTTGAACAAGGCCAGGATCAGCAGGAAAAGCACGACCCAAAAAGCGATATTTCTCGCGTTGCCCAAGGAGTTCTCCTTTGAATCTCGGTAAGACATGCAGGGACCCTGCCCCGGCATCAGTTAGCCATAAGATAGACATCGGCGGACATTGTTCAATGCGAAAGCAAAAAGCAGGGAAAATCCGCGACAATCCGCGCCGTCCAGCCGGCGCCGAACCCGGCGATTGGGGCGGCTATCAGTCCGCCTTGCTCAAAGATGCCGGGCGTCGCCATCAAACTTGTCCGCGGCAGCCCCACCGACCGCCAGTCAGGACAATCGGTGATATGATCGCCAAGGGCACCAATCCGGGTGTCCGGTCCCGCCGCGTATCCGTCCGGGGCGGTGATTTCCCAGCGGCCATCCCACATGGTCTTTTCGCCACTCACATAAACGGGGACCTGCGTCGCGGACAACTCCCGCGACAGGCGAAGACCGCCCGCTTCGGGGATCCAAAGAACACCGTTCAACGTGCGCTGCTCAGCCCGTCGCACGGCTTGAACCGCATCCGACAGGGCCGTAAAGCGGGGCCTATAGTCACGGCCGCCCATCCAGCGCAGGGCAGCGGCAAGGCAGCGGGGCTCGGTATCGCCCCAGGGTTCGGCCAGGATTGCGGGGTCGAACACCAGGTCCCCCGCTTCGCTTCGGCCATGGGCCTTTGCAAAGGCAGCAGCAGCTTGCCAAAGGCTTGCGCTGGCCCGCTCCATATGGGCTGCCGTCTGGATCAACCGATCCGCGCTTAGCCCCAGTTCGGCAAGAACTGGCAACATCTGACGGGCCTTGACCCGATCAAAGCGCAGATCGTCGTTTGACGGATCGTCCTGGCAGGCAACCCCGCGATCCATCAAAAGGGTGCGCAGGTCGGCCCGGGTCACACGCAGTAGCGGCCGCAAGAAAAGGGCATCAGGCCGGGACGCCATTCCCGCCAACCCATCAACACCAGAACCGCGGGCAAGGCGCATCAGGACCGTTTCGGCCTGATCGTCCGCCGTATGCCCCAAAAGAACAGTGGTCAGGTCAAGGTGCTGCGCCCAGTGCCGCAGCAACCCGCGCCGCGCGTCCCGAGCCTTGGCCTGAACATTGCCTTTGTGATCCCAATCCTTCCAGACCAGCGTCTGGTGCGGGATATCATGGGCGGCGCAAAAGGCCGCGACCGCCTGCGCCTCATCGGCCGAGGCCGGTCGCAACCCGTGATCAACTGTCGCGGCAAAGACCGACGTCCCGGTCCGACGCCCCCAGTCGATGGCCAGCACCAAAAGGGCCATGCTGTCGCCACCGCCCGACACTGCGACCCCGACGCGGGCCTCTGGTCCGCTGCTGGTCGCAAGGGCATTGGTGAAGGCCGCTTCAGGGGTCAGGGGCAAGCCAGATCCAGCATGGCCTGCTGCGCATCACCAGCGGCCCCCGTCGCGGGAAAGCGCAATGGGACCTCGTTCAGGGTGACGCAGGCGTCAGCAACCTGACCCAGGGCAGCAAGAGAAATCCCCAGCTTGAACAGGGCATCAGGTGCGACCACCCCGCTTGGATCACCGGAAAAGCTGTCGAGATATGACCGGGCTGCCTGGCTCATCTGACCCAATCCTTCGAGAGCCTCGCCCCGCAGGTAATAAGCCTCTGAACTCAGCGGACCGCCGGGATAGGTCTGGACAAAGGTCGTGAACTTGTCAGCCGCCCCCTGAAAATCGCTTTCCTCGAGTGCGGCGCGGGCAAGATCAAAGTCCGACTGTTCCCCAAGGGCCAGTGCCGGTCCGGTCGGATCCGGCGCCGGTTGCGGCAAAGGCACACCAGCTGCGCTGTCTACCCCACCCAGCGACGGTGTGTCGCCCAGGGCACCGATGTCGCAGCCGGGTTCGATCTCGCAAAGCCGAAACTCCAGATCACCGATCCGATTGGTACCATCAACAGTGATACGATTGATGCGAAACTCCAGCTCTTCGGTCTTGGAGGTCAGGCGCTGAAGCTCAGCCTCGATCGCGTCGATCCGCTCGAGCAGGGTGTTGCCGCCGCCAACCTGGGGCGGCGCGCCTGTCGTCGACAACTCTGTCCTGAGGCGCTGAATCTCAACGTACATGGTGGACAGTTGCTGGCGGATGTCCGCCAGTGTCTGATCTTGCGCCACCACAGCACCTGGCATGCCCAAAAATAGCGCACCAACCATCAACGCTTTCCAAACCACCATACTGTCCCCCGGATCCAGACTTAGCTTAGCGAGCCGATCGAAATGATCGTCACGGCGCGCCGGTTCTGAGAGTAGCACGATTCATCCGAACACACAGCCACCGGCCGCTCTTTGCCATAGCTGACGGTCCGCAGCCGCGAGGACGGTACGCCCCGGGAAATCAGGTATTCGCGCACCGCATTGGCGCGGCGCGCGCCAAGCGCCACGTTGTATTCCCGCGTGCCCTGCTCGTCCGCATGGCCTTCGATGACGGCAAGGTAATCTGCGTTGGTCAGCAGCCATTGGGCCTGACCGTCCAGGGTCGCCATGCCTTCGGAGGTCAGGGTCGACTGGTCGACCTGGAACAGGACCCGGTCGCCGATGGCCTGGCTAAAGTATTGCGGGCTCGTCGGATCACCTGCACCGGCAAGACCGTTCTGGTCAAAGCCAGGGTTGTTCAATGCCGCATTGGGGTCAACGCCGCCTCCGCCGCCAAAGCGGTTGGGGTTGGTGCAGGCCGAAAGGCCCATTCCGGCAATCAGGATCGCCGCGGTGATAATTCTGCTCATACCTTCGCCCTTGTTGTGTGCCGTGGGATTGACGATCTTTTATCACATTGACTGCGAAGGGGGAATGACTGCCTCCTTCACGAAATATCTCAGCGTTGCAGCGGGCCCCAGGACGCGTCCGATGCAAACCCCTGGATCGGAACCTGCCGCAGGTTCCGCCCCGAGATGTCCACACTATACAGCGATGGCCCGCCCGCGGCGCCTTGCGTTTCACGGGTGAACATCAGAACACGGCCATTCGGGGCCCAGGTTGGGCTTTCGTCAAGGAATGATGCGGTCAACAAACGCTCTTCCGAGCCGTCGGTCCGCATGACACCGATGTGAAAGCGTCCGGCGTTTTGTTTGGTAAAGGCCACCAAATCGCCACGAGGCGACCAGACCGGCGATCCATAGCGCCCCTGACCAAAGGAAATCCGGCGCGGCTCTCCTCCATTTGCGGACATGATGTACAACTGCTGGGTGCCGGACCGGTCACTCTCGAACACGATCTGGGTGCCATCAGGCGACAGCGAAGGCGCGGTCTCGATCGAGGGCGCCGAGGTCAGGCGGACGTGAGCACCGGTCGAAAGATCAGTGCGGTAGATGTCGGTATTGCCACCGTTCGAAAGGCTGTAGATGACCGAGGCCCCGTCCCGCGAGAACCTTGGGGAAAAGGCCATTTCTCCGGCTTCTGTCGTCAACTGCCGTCGTCCGACCGAGGCGACGTCAAGAAGGTTGATCCGGGGAAAGCCGCTTTCATAACTGGTGTACAGGACCCGGTCGCCGGTGGCCGAGAACCGTGGCGCCAGTACAAGGGCCGCGCTGTCGGTCAGGAACTGCACATTCGCCCCATCATAGTCCATGATGGCCAGTCGCTTGAGCCGATTATCCTTTGGGCCGCTTTCCGCGACATAGACGACCCGGCTGTCAAAGTAGCCAGACTCGCCCGTGATCCGGCTATAGACTGCATCGGCGACCTTATGGCCCATCCGGCGCCAGCCCGCCGTTGTCCCGGCGAACTGCAACCCCTCGCCGAGTTCAGCGCCCGAAAAGACGTCGTAAAGGCGAAACTTGACCGTCATCTGGTTGCCGGCGATCGCCACCGCCCCGGTGACGACAGCCTGGGCGTTGATCGCCCGCCAGTCGGGATAGGCCAGCGGTTGGCCAAAATTGCTGACCTGGCTAATGAAGGCACTCGACGGGATCTCACGGAAAAGCCCGGTCCCGACCAAATCGGCCGCCACCAGCCGGGATATGTCAGAGGCAAGGCCCTCCGCCCCGGCCGTTTCCGCTTGGAACAGGGGCACGGCTATGGGCAGTGGTTCGATCACACCTTCGGTAATTTCGATCCGCAGCGGGCTTTGGGCAATCGCCGGCAAGGCCAAGAAGAGTGCGGAAATGACCGTCAACAGGGATTTGAACATGTCGTCCTCGTCTGAAACTGGTTCGATGGAACCATAGTTGATGCGCGCTCACAACAAGAAGCCCTGATGTAAGCGGTGCGCAATGAGACCTGTCCAAAGAGATCCATCTATCGGATCCTCATCTCGGCAGGGTTGAACGTCATCTCGACCAGCCGCCATTGTTCGTATTTGTCGGCCGGAAGGGGAAAGCCATCTGACTGGCAGCGCAAGACCGCGCGCCGGGCAGATTCGTAGGCGGCCTGGATGGCCCCCGGGGTGCCGCCGCTGTTCCCGATCATCACCACCTCGTTCCCCGCGACACGGCCGTCGCGGGTCAGTTCGAACGCAAGAGTGACGGTCACACTAGAGGCAAGCGAGCCTTGATCGACGACCCAGCAGCCCTGGACCGACACGCGGAATGCATCTTGTTCCGCACCGGTCAATGGCGGACCGGGATTGGCCGAAGCCGGTTGCGAAGACGCGGCAGCAGCGGCAACGGCAGCGGCAACCGCGTCAGCCGCAGGATCAGCCGCAGGATCAGCGACAGGATCGGCGGGAGGTTCAGACGCCGTCTGTGTGGCGGTCTGGCTTTGGACCGGTGGGCGGGCCGGTCGGGACTGCGGCCTGCGCGACACCTCGACAGCGCCGGACGGTGTCTCGGCCTCGGTAACGACCTCCGTCGCGGCCTCTTCGGGCGCGGTCTCTTGCGCCGGTTCCTCCACAACCTCTCCAACCGCGTCAGGCGCCGCCTGCTGCTGAACGACGGGATCAATCGCCGCATCCGGGGGCGGCGGAAGTGCGGCCTCGGGTGCGATCCGGGTGGCCGGACGGGGGACAGGACGGGGGGCGTCTGCCAAGGCCGCCGCGGAAGGGGGCGGTGCGGGAGGCTCGGGTTGGGCAAACTCGGGCACGGCATCGGTCACGTCAGCGACGGGTGGCGGCGGCGGTTCGGGCTGGGCCGGGGCCAGTTCGACCTCTGCGGTGGGCTGTTCTGGCGCCGGCGTCAAAGGGCTCACTGGCTCTTCCGGGGTGGCCACGGCCGGCGGGACCTCAGGTGCAACGGGGGCCTCAGGCGCGGCCGGTTGGCTGGTGTCAGCCTGCGGCGTGGTAGCCGCAACAAGGGCCGCATACTCCTCGCCAGACACTACAGACACTTCGGTCACGTCAAACGGGACCGGATCATGCGTCAGGCCCCACCCCAGCAGCAGCCAGCCTATAAGCACAACATGGCCCACAACCGAAAGGGTGGTGCCAAAGCTCATCCGGCGCGCGGGGGCATCGACATCCTCAAAGTCTTCGACCGTGCTCATGACTTGCCCATGCCCAGCCGGGCCCTACCCGTTGCTCGCAGGTACGGCGGTGGCATCCAGGGTCGGCCCGCCGACATCGGTCACAAGACCAATATCCGAAAAGCCAGCCGCATTAAGCGCGCCCATGACCTCGGCAACCTTGTTCCAGGCGTTCGCCCCGTCCGCACGCAGAAAAATGCGAGTACTAGACCGCTCGGCCGCGATGCCCTGCAAACGGCCGATAAGCTCTTCCTCGGCCACCTCTGTGGTCTGGATCATCAGGATACCGTCTGCCGTCAGGGTCACCGTCAAAGGCTCCTCCTCATCGGACGGCAAGGCATTGGCCGCCGTCTTGGGCAGTTCCACCGGAACGCCGACCGTCATCAAGGGGGCAGCGACCATGAAGATGATCAGCAGCACCAGCATGACATCAACGAATGGGGTGACGTTGATCTCGGCCATGGGCTGGCTATGGGCGCGGCGGCGACGGCGACCGCCGCCCTGTTCGCGTTTTATGACACCGGCGGCCATTCTAGCTGTCCAACTGGCGGGACAGGATGGTGGCGAATTCATCCGCAAACGACTCGTAGCCTGCCACGATCCGATCACTGTCCGATGACAATTTGTTGTAATAGATCACAGCCGGGATCGCGGCGAGAAGGCCAAGGCCGGTCGCCAGAAGCGCCTCTGCAATGCCGGGCGCGACAACGGCAAGGTTGGTATTCTGCGCCTCTGCAATCTCGATAAAGGCATTCATGATGCCCCAGACCGTGCCAAACAGACCCACGAACGGGGCAGTAGAGCCGACCGTGGCCAGAACCGGCAGACCCTTTTGCAGGCGGGCCGCCTCCTTGTTGATGGCCACGTCCATGGACCGGTCGATGCGGGCTTGCGCGCCGGCGATCAACGCCCCGTCCTGGCGGTGACTGCGCCGCCATTCCAGCATGCCGGCGGCAAAAATTGTCTCACTCGAGCCTTTGGGAGTGGGGCCGATCTGGTCAAAAAGCTGGTCCAAAGGCTCGCCCGACCAGAAAGCCCGGTCAAAAACTGCCGCCTCGCGGCGGGCTCGGCGATACTGGATCGCCTTGTCGATGATGATCGCCCAACACCAGACCGATGCCAGCACGAGCATGATCATCACGAACTTGACGATAAGGGTCGACCGGGCGAACAACGCCCACATTGTGTAGTCGGTTGCTGCTTCCATCTGCCTGCTCTTTGTTTGACCGCATATTGCTTTGCTGTGGCCGTCTTGGGGCTCACTTGCGCCATCTGTACCGCATCGGACAATGGAAATCCAATGCTACAACGGTAGGTGACCCCTTTTCACGCCGGTCCCAAGGGTCCCTGTCGGCGAAGTCCCGCCGGAAGGCGTATCGGGCGACCGTCAGAACCAAGGGCGACAAGGGTCACCTTGGCAGCAAACAACAGGTCCCCCTCTCGCAACACGCTTTGCGCCAAGACGATCCGGGCTGGCGTCACTGTCAGAACCTCTGTCGTGACCTGCAACAGGTCGTCAAAACGGGCGGGCGCAAGATAGTCGGCCTCGACCCGTCTGACCGCAAAGACGACACCCTCCTCAGCCTTCATCCGGACCTGATCAAGACCCAGGTCGCGGACCCATTCACTGCGGGCACGCTCGATGAACTTCAGGTAATTGGCATAGTAGACAATGCCCGCAAGGTCGGTGTCCTCGTAGTAGACCCTGCAGGTATAGGAATGGGTCATGACGACCGGTCCATGCGGGCCGCCAGTCGATAACTTACCGTCGGGTCCTGTGACATCGGGGCCAGGACCGGATCGTAGGCTGACCTGACCAACGCGCCGATCTCGGGCTTCAACAGGACCGAACCATCCGGGCCAGACAACAAGGGCGACGATTCTACAAAGGCCTGATCCGACCACAGCAGGATCACCTGGACCGCCTGGCTCAGGGCAATGGTCTCGGCGGGGACGGCCTGAAGATGGGTGTCCATGCGGACCAGAACAAAGGCAGCCTTGATGGCGCCGGCCTCGTCAAACCGGAAGATGCGATACTGATTGGCCTCCGCCGCCGTCAGACGGCTGAGCAGAGTGCCCAGGTCAGGGATCAGCTTTTCCAGATTGGGAACACCTTCCAACTCGGCCCAGTCGGACACAAAGAAGACCATCAGGTTGGCCCCCAGGTCCGGGTCCACCTCTGCCATCTTGTGCCCGGCAAGGGTCACGACCGCCTCGATCGCCCCCTTGAGGACCGGCAAAGTCTCATCCGCCAGTCCAAAAACGACAGGCACAATAGGCCTGCCCCAACGGGCAAAAAGGAATGTGCCGTCGCTGCGGGTAAAGAACGGTTCGATCTGTTGCGGGTCCATCATCTTCTTCGGATCCCAAATATCCCCGCCGGAGGCAAGCCCGGTCTCACGTCCCACACAGCCGCCGGGGCCTATTCGAACAGATCGGACTGGCTGCGCGGCGGTTCCAGCCCAAGATGACGCCAGGCGGGCTGGGTCAGCATCCGGCCCCGCGGCGTCCGCTGGATCAGGCCCTGCTGCAACAAGAACGGCTCAATCACCTCTTCCAGAGCGTCACGGCTTTCACTTAGCGCCGCACTCAGGGTTTCGATCCCGACCGGGCCGCCGCCATAACTGTCGGCAATCAGGCGCAGATAGCGTCGGTCGGCCCCGTCCAGACCAAGGTAATCGACACCCAACCGGGTCAGCGCCCGGTCAGCCAGAGCGCGGGTGACACGGCCATCGCCCTCGACCAGTGCGAAATCGACGACCCGGCGCAAAAGGCGGCCTGCAATGCGCGGGGTGCCGCGGGCGCGGCGGGCGATCTCTTCGGCCCCTTCAGGCTCGGCCGGGGCGCCCATCAGGCGGGCACTGCGAGTCACGATCTGATGCAGTTCCGCCACCGTATAGAACTCAAGCCGCGTGGGGATGCCAAAGCGGTCTCGGAGCGGTGTCGTCAAAAGGCCAAGCCGGGTGGTCGCCCCCACGAGTGTAAAAGGCTGCAATTCGATCCGCACAGTCCGGGCGGCAGGGCCTTCGCCGATCACAAGGTCCAGCTCAAAATCCTCAAGTGCGGGATAAAGGACCTCTTCGACGACCGGGCTCAGCCGGTGAATCTCGTCAATGAAAAGAACGTCGCGGGCCTCGAGGTTGGTCAGGATGGCCGCAAGATCCCCGGCCTTGGCCAGAACCGGCCCCGACGTCATGCGAAAGCCGACGCCCAGCTCGCGGGCCATGATCTGGGCCAGGGTCGTCTTGCCCAGTCCGGGTGGTCCGTGAAACAGGGTGTGGTCCATCGCCTCGCCCCGCATCCGGGCGCTGTCGATAAAGACCCGTAGGTTCGCCCGCGCCTCTTCCTGCCCGATGAACTCGGACAAGGCCTGCGGACGCAGCGCCCTATCTTCGCCCGGCGCATCCTCGGGACGGCGGTCGGGACGCAGGGTTGGGTCGGGTTCAGCCTCTGACATTCCCTACCCCTTTGGCGCCAAAAGCTTTAGCGCGGCGCGAATGAGGGCGGGCGTCTCGGCCTCGGGTTCGGCGCCGGCGGCCTGTGCGACGGCGCCTGCCGCCTCACCCGGGCCATAGCCAAGGTTGGACAGGGCCGACAGCGCCTCTGCCTGCGCATGGGCCGTCCCGGTTCGAAGGGGTGCTGCCGGGGCGGCCACCGTCTCTATCACTTCGTGGTCGGCCGCCCCAGCCGATGGGGTTGCCGGGGCCTCCCCTCCCATCGCCATGATGGTTGGGGCCTTGTCCTTCAATTCGTTGACGACGCGCTGCGCGGTCTTTGGGCCGACGCCCCGGGCCTTGGCGACCGAGGACCAGTCGCCAAGTGCGATCGCCCGGCCAACACCGTCGGGCCCAAGCGCCCCCAGGATGGCAAGCGATGCCTTTGCACCGATCCCTTGCACGCTGGTCAACAGGCGGTGCCATTCCTTTTCCACCAGCGTGGGAAATCCGAACAGTTGCAGGATATCTTCGCGCACCAAAAGATCAGTATAAAGCGCAACAGCCTGCCCCACCGGCGGCAGGCCAGCCAACACCCGGTCCGAGACATAGACGATGTATCCGACACCCCGGACGTCAATCAGAACGTGATCGTTTCCGCGCCAGTCAAGGCGGCCGCTGATCTTGCCAATCATGCCCCGGCTTTCAGAAGGGCGGCCTGCAGATGGCCCGCCGATTGCAGATGATGGGCGTGGCAAATCGCGATGGCAAGCGCATCGGCTGCGTCAGGTCCAGCCAGTTCGACCCCCGGAAGGTGCAAGCGGACCATATGGGCAATCTGCCCCTTGTCCGCGTGGCCAACCCCGACAATCGCCTTCTTGACCGCGTTCGGGGCATATTCGCCGACCGTGAGACCAGCCTGCGCTGGAACCAGCACCGCGATCCCGCGTGCCTGCCCCAGCTTGAGCGTGCCGGCGCCGTCCCGGTTGACGAATGTCTGCTCGACCGCAGCGGCGTCCGGGGCATAGGTCTGCAACACTTCGGTCAGCTGGGTATGCAGGGACAGCAACCGCAACGGCAGATCCGCCCCAAGTGAGGTGCAAACCCCGTTCGCCACATGCCTGAGTCGCGATCCAGAGACCTCAATGACCCCCCAACCCATGTTCCTCAGCCCGGGATCGATCCCTAAAACCCGCATTTTTGCCCCACCGCTCTCTTTTTGTTGCAAACCGTCTAGCACAAAAGGCGAACACCCGCCAAGCGGCATCGAAGGGGCCTCCGAAACGAGTTGTCTGAAAGCGCCACAAATTGCCGCGAACGACGTCAAAATGCGACGCTGTGATGCAGGATCACGACAAATCTCACCGGTAATTTACCTATCTTTTACACGCACTTAGGGCAGAAAAGTGTCATGCTTGGATTGCATAGGACCTATGCGAAAACGGATCTGGTGCGAGCACAATTTTAAGACTAGCTGCGGCTCATCTTTACAACGCACTGCTTTGCAGCAGAACCGCACAGGAAACAGGCAAATGTCAACTTTCAGCACCAACCGCACCGCCGTCGGCTTTAGCTTTGCCGCCGCAATCACCCGTTTCGTCAACACCCTGACAATCTGGAATGATGCGCGCATCACGCGCAAGTCGCTGTCCAAACTGTCCTCGCGTGAGCTTGACGACATCGGCCTAAGCCGTGGCGACATCGACATGATCGCGACCCGCTCGGCTCGCTTCTAAGTCGTCGACACATCGTCGAACGTCAAAAAGCCGCCCCGTTTCATGGGGGCGGCTTTTTTGTTGTTTTCCGTATGAGGTGCGATGGCCCTGCTCTGCCGCGAACTGCATGGTCCGGCAGATGACAGGTCCGGAGGTTATCAGGCGAGCGGCAGCAACGGCTTGATGATGTTGCCGACGGTGACTGTCGCGGGATCAGCCTGAAGGATCCAGGCACCAACCTGCTCTACAATCGTGCCCTGGGCCAATGCTTCGACACGGTCGCCATAGGTTACCGCGCCAAGCCATGCAAACATGACGGCCTTGTACATAAATGCCGCCATCACAAGGATAACGATACCACGAAACGGAAAGCTGGGCATGCGACGGCGCGGGTATGCGCTGATCAAACCGTCTTTGCCAACTTTGCGAACAACCCCGTTGTTGTTCATCTTCTGACGACGCCGGTTGACCCGGCTGATGCGCTGGGAAAAGCTCTTGAATGAATCGTCCATAACGATCTCCGCGAAACGCCCCCGCCTCACAAAGACTTTTATCCGGTTAAATTGTGGCAATAAAATGGCGGACACTTCAGATTAGCCTAGAAACCCCTTAAATTCAGGATGTTCGCCTAAGAGTTAGGGCCGTCCAGTCAACAATCTCTTCTCTCGAGATGCAATTGAACCCGTTCCGTGCATAGATCTCAATTATGCCATCACTTTGCTCGTTCAATATCCCAGAAAGAATCACCATCCCTCCGGGTTTGCAATGCGCTGCCATTGCGGGAGCGAGGGAAACCAGTGGGCCTTTGAGGATATTTGCAAAGATCAGGTCATAGGGACCGGCTTCGGTGAGGGCCCGCGCCTCGAAGCCGGCTGACATCAGGCAGGTCACCCGTCCGTCCAACCCGTTCGCTGTTACGTTCGCCTTGGCGGTGGCGACGGCCACGTCGTCAATATCGCTGGCCAGAACCGTGCCGCAATCGGGCCAGACAGCGGCCGCCGCCATGGCAAGGACCGCCGTCCCGCACCCGATGTCGGCCACCTTGTCGGCAACGAACCCTTCGTCCACCAGCCGGTCCAATGCGCGCAAGCATCCAAGTGTTGTCCCGTGATGGCCGGTGCCAAAGGCCATCGCCGCCTCGATCAGCAGGGCATGGCGCCCCTCGGGCACCTTGTCGGCATCGTGGCTGCCATAGACGAAAAACCGACCCGCCTCGACCGGGGCCAGTTCGCGCCGGACGTGGGCCACCCAATCCTGATCGGGGACCTCGGACACGGCAAAGGGCCGCGCCCCATGGCTGGCGGCCAGCAAGGCCAACGCAATTCCGTCCGGTTCTTCCTCGAAATGTGCGCCCACTTCGTAGAGGCCCGATCCATCCTCGACCTCGAACACGCCAACGCCGTAGGGGGCCGGATCAAGATCCTCCATCGCCTCGCCAAGGGCCTCGGCCTTGTCCTGCGTCGGCAGGGTCGTGATAGCGGAATAGATCGGCATGGCGGGCTCCTTGGCTGTCATTCGGTTCGCTTAGGCCCGGGCGTGGTCCGGGTCAATGCGGAGCCTCAGTAGAAGCTTTGTGGATCAATATCGATCGACAGCCGCAGATTGGCGGGCAACCGGAACTGGGCGACCCATTGGGCCAGCGCCTGTTGCAGGGGGGCGGTCTTTTCGGCCTTGACCAGCAGACGCACCCGGTGCCGTCCCCGAATGCGGGCGATGGGGGCAGGAGCCGGGCCATAGACCTGCGCCCCGA
This sequence comes from Flavimaricola sp., assembly GCA_029255105.1. GTDB lineage: Bacteria > Pseudomonadota > Alphaproteobacteria > Rhodobacterales > Rhodobacteraceae > Flavimaricola. Next base: position 39,573 of record JAQWWH010000090.1, read on the forward strand.
TCTGCCGCAAGGGCCGGTCGTTGCGGGCCATTTCGGTGCCAAGGTCAAACACCTCCTGCACATTGGGCGAGGACAGGATGATACCGGCCATACGCCCATAGGGGGGCACGCCCGCCGCGCGCCTTTCGCCCGCCTCGGCCGTCCAGAAGCCTTCTTCATCCCCGGCCAGAATCGCCCGGATCACCGGATGCTCTGGCTGAAACGTTTGTAGCAGCGCCTCACCCGGGGCCTCGGCCCGCCCGGCCCGTCCGGCCACCTGCCGCATCAGCTGAAACGTCCGCTCGGCCGCCCGCAGGTCCGATCCCTGTAGCCCAAGGTCTGCGTCAATGACGCCGACAAGGGTCAGATGGGGAAAGTTGTGACCTTTGGCGACCAGCTGCGTCCCGATGATGATATCGGCCCCGCCCTCGGCAATTTCCGCGATATGGGCCTTGAGCGCGCGGGCAGAGCCATAAAGATCCGACGACAGGACAGCGATCCGGGCCTCGGGAAAGCGCTCCGCCGCTTCTTCTGCCAGCCGCTCGACCCCCGGTCCGACGGGGGCCAGCCGATCCTCGGCCTCGCAACTGGGGCATTTGGTCGGCATCGGCTTGGTCTCGCCGCACTGGTGGCACATCAGCCGCTTGAGAAAGCGGTGCTCGACCATCTTGGCATCGCAATGGTCACAGCCGATCTGCGCGCCGCAAGCCCGGCACAGCGTCACCGGGGCATAGCCGCGACGGTTGAGGAACAAGAGGGCCTGTTCCTTGCGCTCGATCCTCGCCTCGACGGCGCGGGCGAGGGTGGAGGAAATCCATTTTGCCCCCGGCATCTCTTCGGCCCGCATATCGATTGCCGCCATCCTTGGCAGGACAGCCGCCCCAAAGCGCGAGGCAAGGTCAAGGCGGGCGTATTTCCCCGCCTCTACATTGGCCCAGCTTTCAAGCGACGGCGTCGCAGAGGCGAGCACAACCTGTGCCGCATTCAGCGAGGCCCGCAGGACCGTCATGTCGCGGGCGTTATAAAGAACCCCATCTTCCTGCTTGTAAGAGGTGTCATGTTCCTCATCCACGACGATCAGCCCAAGGTCGCGGAACGGCAGGAAGAGGGCAGAGCGGGCACCAACGACAAGCTGGGCGGCCCCCTGCCCTACCATCTTCCAGCAGCGTCGCCGCTCGGTCATGGTCACGCCGGAATGCCATTCGGCAGGGCGCATCCCGAACCGCGCCTCGACCCGGTCGATGAATTCCCCGGTCAGCGCGATCTCGGGCAGAAGGACAAGGGCCTGACGTCCGATGCGCAGCGCCTCGGCCACGGCCTCTAGGTAAACTTCGGTCTTTCCAGATCCTGTGACCCCCCGCAGGAGAGTGGTGCCATAGGTGCGCGACCGGACAGCCTCGCGCAGGACGCGGGCGCCGATGGATTGGTCGTCGGTCAGGTCCTTGCCGCCGTAGTCGGGATCAAGCTGGGGATAGGGTGTATCGCGTGGGGCGGCCTCTTCGCTGACGGCACCCTGCTTGACCAACCCCTTGACGACAGAGGTTCCGACCCCGGCCATCTCGGCCAGTTCGGCAAGGGTAAAGGCCAGACCGCCATAGTCGTTCAGGACGGCCAGCACCTTTTCGCGGGCCTCTGTCATCCGGTCAGGGGTTTTGGAGCCAAGCCGGTAGACCAGCCGCATCGACGGCGCATCGCCCAGCCCTGGCGCGCGGGTCGCAAGGCGCAGCATCGCGGGCATCGGTGTCAGGGTGTAGTCAGCGGCACGGCCCAGAAAGGTCCGCATCTCGTTCCGCATGGGGGCGGCATCCAGCACCCGGATGACGCTGCGGATCTTGGCATGGTCATAGTCGCCCTTGCCCGGCCCCCAGACAACACCCAGCACCTTGCGCGGCCCAAGCGGCACCTCGACAAAGGCGCCAAGCCAGCAGCCCCCCTCGGGGGCCTTGTAATCCAGCAGCCGGTCAAGCGGCTGGGTTGTCAGCACGCCGACAAGCTGACCTTCGTCAAAGAAGTCGGGTGTCATGGCCGTGTATGCGTCATCGGGGTTTCCGCCTCTCGGCTTCTGAGGTAAACGCGGGGGCGAGAGCTGCCAACCCCAACGCAACGACATTGCCGGAGACGACCGATGAAATTTTTCGTGGATACCGCCGAGATCGACCAGATCAAGGAACTGAACGATCTGGGCATGGTGGACGGCGTCACAACCAACCCCTCGCTCATCATGAAGTCGGGGCGGGACATCAAGGAAGTCACCGCCGAGATCTGTTCGATCGTGTCCGGCCCGGTTTCGGCCGAGACCGTCGCACTGGACGCGGACGGCATGATCGCCGAAGGCCTCGAGTTGGCCAAGATCGCCGACAACATCGCGATCAAGGTGCCGCTGACATGGGCGGGCCTCAAGGCCTGCAAGGTGCTGACCGATGAAGGTCGGATGGTCAACGTGACCCTCTGCTTTTCGGCCAATCAGGCCCTTTTGGCAGCCAAGGCCGGGGCGACATTCATCTCTCCGTTCATCGGGCGGCTGGATGACCTGAACCTTGACGGCCTTGACCTAATTGCCGACATCCGGACGATCTATGACAACTACGGGTTTGAGACAAGCATCCTTGCCGCCTCGATCCGGTCCGCCAACCACATGAGCGAATGCGCCAAGATCGGCGCCGACGTGGCAACAGCACCCGCCAGCGTCATCAAGGCGATGGCCAACCATGTGCTGACGGACAAAGGCCTTGATGCCTTCCTCAAGGACTGGGCAAAGACCGGTCAGAACATCCTCTGACGACCAACGATCACAGGCGCTGGCGGGCATGTCGCCTGCCAGCGCCCCTGACGCTGTCACGCGCCTGATAACCTGTCGCCTCAATCAAATGGCCTTTGTCAAAGGCGCCAGCCGCCAGGAGCCCACGCAGGTGATGCCCAGCGGCCGGTTTGACAACGACCGGACCAACTGTGTCAATAATGCCGTACCCCTAAGAGGGACGTGAACAGAAAACAGAAGAATTCGGATTCTCAACCTGCTAGGGTCTCCGCAACAATCTAAAAAAACGAGTGAGACATGAGCAGTAATCCCATTATGGACGCGGATATCCGCGACCGCCTCATTGCCGATCCTGAAATGCTCCTTGAGGACACCGACATCATGCGGGCTCTTGTGGCGGCCAATGAGAAGTCGATGGGCCACAACATCATCGACCTGCGCGGCATCGCGATGGAACGGCTCGAAGCCAGGCTGGACCGGCTCGAAGACACCCATCGGTCTGTTATTGCCGCCGCCTACGAGAACCTCGCCGGAACCAATCAGATCCATCGCGCCATCCTGCGTTTGATGGATGCGACCAAGTTCGAGGTGTTCCTGAGTGACCTGGGAAGCGATGTCGCCGACATCCTGCGGGTGGACGCGATCCGCCTTGTCCTGGAAACCAAGGTCACAGAAGAAGACCCTGCCATCAAGCGGATGGGCGATGTGCTTTCGGTCGCTGAGCCCGGTTTTATCGACAGCTACGTCACCCAGAACCGCAATCTTCCCGCCCGCCAGGTCACCCTCCGGCAGGCACAGCCCGAGGATGGCCGCCTGTATGGCGACAAGGCCGAATACATTCGGTCCGAGGCCTGCCTGAAGCTTGACTTTGGCGAGGGACGGATGCCCGGCCTTCTGGTCCTTGGGTCCGAGGACCCGCATCAGTTCACCCCGCAACAAGGACCGGATCTTCTGGCCTTCTTTGCCGGTGTCTTCGAACGGGCCATGCGACGCTGGCTGTCCTGAGACAGATGGCCGGATCTGAGCCTCAGATCGGCCTGAGTCCCGCCCTGTCGAACGCGCTGGCCCGATGGCTGGAACACGAACGGGCGCTGAGCGGGGCCGCCGAAAACACCATCCGGGCCTATCAGTCAGACCTTCTTGGGTTCCTTGCCTTCATGGCCGTTCACCACGGCGGGCAAGAGGGGCTGGGACCCCTGTCGCGGATCAGCCTGTCAGACATGCGCGCCTGGATGGCGCAGGAACGCGGGCGGGGTGTCGGGGCGCGGTCCCTTGCCCGCTCTCTTTCCGCCGTCAAGACATTCTACCGCTGGGTGTCCGAGCGTGAAGGGTTCGAGCCGACGGCGGTCCTGTCCACCCGAGCGCCCAAGTTTCACAAGAAGCTGCCCCGTCCGCTGGCCGAAGATGCCGCAAGGGCGATGATCGACAGCCTTGATACCCAAGTGTCCGAGGCGTGGATTGCGGCGCGGGACATGGCTGTCGTGACGCTGCTTTATGGTTGCGGGCTGCGGATTTCCGAAGCCCTGGGGCTGACTGGGTCCGATGTGCCCCTGCCCCAAACCCTTCGGATTGTCGGAAAGGGCGGCAAGGAAAGGATCGTGCCGGTGATCGAACCGGCCCGGATGGCCGTTGCCACGTACCTGCGGCAGTCTCCCCATCCGCTGGAACCGAATGGCCCCCTCTTCCGGGGGGCACGGGGCGGTGCCTTGTCCCCCCGCCTGATCCAGAAAGCGATGGAGCGGGCCCGCGCGGGCCTTGGCCTGCCTGCAACGGCAACTCCGCACGCCATGCGGCATTCCTTTGCCACCCACCTTTTGTCGGCTGGCGGCGACCTGAGATCGATACAAGAGCTCTTGGGACACGCCTCCCTCTCGACCACCCAGACCTATACGGCTGTCGATACGGCACGCCTGATGGAGGTCTATGACAGAACCCACCCGAAGGCCTGACGATGGACCCTTCGTGTTGCCCCTCGGGCGGGAATGGTCCATGAGAGCTTCATGACACTCTCTCGCAAAGCCCTGCTCGTCCACCTTCTGACCGCCTCCGGGGCGGTCTTTGCCATGCTGGCGATGCTGGCGGCGGTGGAAGAGGATTGGGCGCTGATGTTCATCTGGCTGGTGGTCGCCTTTGCCGTGGACGGCATCGACGGCCCGCTGGCGCGTCGGTATGACGTCAAACGCAATTCGCCAGAGTTCGACGGCGTGCTGCTTGACCTGATAATCGACTACCTGACTTATGTGTTCGTGCCAGCCTACGCCTTGTTCAAGTCCGGGATCATGCCGGGCTGGACGGGCTGGTTCGCCATCTTTGTCATCACCTTTGCCAGCGCCCTCTACTTTGCCGATACCCGGATGAAGACGAAGGACTACTCGTTCTCGGGATTTCCGGGATGCTGGAACATGGTGGTGCTGGTCCTGTTTGCCCTGTCCCCCAACTTCTGGGTGATCACCGCGCTGGTGGCGGTGCTGGCGGCGGCGATGTTCCTGCCGATCAAGTTCGTCCACCCCGTCCGGACCAAGCGGTGGCGGGCCGCCACGTTGCCCATGGCCCTCGGGTGGGTGTTCTTTGCCGGTTGGGCAGCCCTTGTGTCATTTGACGAGCAAAGCCTGGCCCATTGGGGTCTGGTTGTGACGTCAATCTACCTGATGGGCGCGGGTGCCGCGCAGCAGCTGGTCTACGGCAAGGACGGCTGACCACGCGGTCAGATCAGCAATGAGGCCGCGCCTTCCAGACGCAGCAGGGCCACCTTCGCCTCGATCCCGGTCCCGCCGGAAAAACCGCCAAGGCCGGTCGCCGCCAGCACCCGATGGCAAGGGACGATGATGGCAATCGGATTGGCCCCGCATCCCTGACCGACGGCCTGTGCCGGGACACCAAGGTCGCGGGCAATATCGCCGTAGCGCAGGGTTTGGCCAAAAGGGATAGCGCAAAGCGCTTGCCGGATGCTGGCGGCAAAGGGGCTTGCTGCTGGCAGCAGGGGCAGGTCGAAAGACGTCAGGCGTCCATCGAAATAGGCGGCCAACTGGCGAGCCGCTTCGGCCGAGACCGGTCCAAAGGCGGGACGCAGCGGCCCCCTCTCCCATCGAAGTGCCGAGATCTGGCCGTCGACAAACGTGATGGCCAGAGGTCCGACAGGCGTTTCAAGAAAGCTGGTGCCAGTCTCTGACAATCGAATGCCTTGTAAGGTGGGTTTGAACCCACCTTACGCATTTGAATCCCCAAGTCTGCAAGAACTGTCCCGGTAAGGTGGGTTTCAACCCACCTTACGAAAGCGCCGCGTCGCAGCGGGCACAGGTTCCGGCGTGGGTATGATGTCCAACGTCGGGCAGAATCTTCCAGCAGCGCTGGCACTTTTCCCCTTCGGCCTTGGCAAACACGACAGCGACATCGGCCACCTCATCCACCCGGAAGGCATCCTCCGGTGCGGCCTTGGTCGTGATCTCGATCCCGCTGGTGATGCACAGGTCGTCGAAGGTCACCGTCCGCAACACCTCGGCCGCTTCTGCGGACACATAGACCACCGGGGCCGCCTCAAGGCTCGCCCCGATCACCTTGTCGCGCCGCGCCACTTCCAGCGCACCGGTCACGACCCGCCGGACCCGGCGCACGGTGGCCCATTTGGCGGCCAGCGCATCGTCCCGCCAGCTTTCGGGGGTGGGGGGAATATCCTGCAAGTGGACGGAGCTGTCTTCCCCCGGAAAACGCTCCAGCCAGACCTCTTCCATCGTGAACACCAGAACCGGTGCCAGCCAGGTGGTCAGCCGGTGGAACAGGATGTCGAGAACCGTCCGGGCCGCCTTGCGGCGTACAGTATCCCCGTCACAATACAGGACGTCCTTGCGGATATCGAAGTAGAAGGCCGACAGCTCTACCGTGGCAAAGGTAAAGACCGACTGGAACACCCCCTGAAAGTCATAGGCGGCGTAGCCTTGCCGCACCGTTTCATCCAGTTCTGACAGGCGATGCAGCACCCAACGCTCAAGCTCGGGCATCTGTGCCGGTTCGACATGATCCGCCTCGGTCACATCCGCCAAGGAGCCAAGGATGAACCGCATCGTGTTGCGCAAACGACGGTAGCTGTCCGCCGTGCCCTTCAGGATCTCGGGCCCGATCCGCTGGTCGGCGGTGTAGTCGGTCTGGGCCACCCACAAACGCAGGATGTCGGCACCATATTCCTTGACCACCTTGTCCGGCACGATCGTATTGCCCAACGACTTGGACATCTTCATGCCCTTCTCGTCGAGGGTAAATCCATGGGTCAGCACGCCCCGATAGGGCGCCCGGCCCCGGGTCCCGCAGGCTTGCAGCATGGACGAATGGAACCAGCCCCGATGCTGATCGGTGCCCTCAAGGTAGAGGTCCGCCAATCCATCCTCGGACCCGTCGGGCCGGTCGCGCAGAACGAAAGCATGGGTCGACCCGCTGTCGAACCAAACGTCAAGGATATCGAACACCTGATCATAGTCTTCGGGCGCGTAGTCACCGGCCAGAAAGCGGGTTTTCGCCCCCTCCTTGTACCAGGCATCCGCCCCTTCGGCCTCAAAGGCCTCAAGGATACGGCCATTGACCCGTGGATCGCGCAGAAGGAAATCCGGATCGGTGGGAAGGGCGCCCTTTTTCGTAAAGCAGGTCAAAGGCACGCCCCATGCCCGCTGCCGTGACAAGACCCAGTCGGGCCGCGCCTGGATCATCGAATACAGGCGGTTCCGCCCAGTTTGTGGCGTCCAGGTGACCAGCTGGTCGATCGAGGTCAGTGCCCGTTCCCGGATCGTCTTCCCATAGGTGTCCTGCCCGTCCCCGACCTCGCGGTCGATGGCGGCGAACCATTGGGGCGTGTTGCGGAAGATGACCGGGGCCTTGGACCGCCAGGAATGGGGGTAGCTGTGCTTGATCTTGCCACGCGCAAACAACCCGCCGACCTCGATCAGCTTGGCGATGACCGCCTCGTTGGCGTCACCTTCCCAGGGATTTTCCTTGTTCTTCTTGTTCGGCGCCGCCCGCAGGATGGCCTTGCCCCCAAAGAACGGCAGGTCGTCGCGAAACCGTCCGTCTTCCATCACGTTGTAGGTGATGACCTGCTCGAGCATGCCAAGATCGCGATAAAGCTCGAATTCCTCCATCCCGTGGGAGGGGGCGCAATGCACGAAACCGGTGCCTTCGTCGTCGGTGACAAAATCGGCCGCACGGAAGTCGCGGGTATCGTCCCATTCGCCGTTTGAGCCCTCAACACCATGCAGCGGATGCAACAGGCCGGTGATCACCGCGGGATCGACATCGCGTACCCGCCGGTACATCGTTTCGTCCAGCCGCGCGCGCTTCATCACGCTTGCCGCCTGCGTGTCTGACAGGATGTAGCGGTCGCCGATACCGGCCCAGCATTCCTCTGGCCGGTCGGTGACCTCGTAAAGCCCGTAAGCAATGTCCTTGCCATAGACGACCGCCTTGTTCGACGGCATGGTCCAGGGAGTCGTGGTCCAGATCACGACATAGGCACCGCTCAGCCCTTGGGCCTCATCGGTCGACGTTGTTCCATCAACCTTGAACTTCACCCAGACCGTAAAGCTTTCCTTGTCGTGATACTCTACCTCGGCCTCGGCCAGCGCGGTTTGTTCGACCGGCGACCACATGACGGGCTTGGACCCCTGGTAAAGGGTACCGGTCATCAGGAACTTCTGGAACTCTTCCGCGATCACCCGCTCGGCGTGGAAATCCATCGTCAGGTAGGGATGGTCCCAGGTGCCGGTGACACCCAGCCGCTTGAACTCTTCACGCTGGATATCCACCCAGCCTTCGGCAAACTTGCGGCATTCCTGGCGGAAGTCGACGACATCGATGTCGTCCTTGTCCTGGCCCTTGGCGCGGTACTGCTCTTCGATCTTCCATTCGATCGGCAGACCGTGGCAGTCCCAGCCGGGGATATAGCGGGCATCGCGGCCCATCATCTGCTGCGAGCGCACGACCATGTCCTTGAGGATCTTGTTCAGGGCATGGCCGATGTGCAGGTGGCCGTTGGCGTAGGGAGGGCCGTCGTGCAGGGTAAAGGGGGTCCGCCCTTCGGCCTTCTGGCGCAGGCGGTCGTAGATCCCCATGCTGGCCCAACGCTCAAGCCAGTCAGGCTCGCGCTGGGGCAGGCCCGCGCGCATCGGAAACCCGGTACGGGGCAGATTGAGGGTGTCTTTGTAGTCGGGCGTTAGTGGCGTATCGGCGCACATATCGGCGTCCTTCGGAAATGCAGGGATGTCATAGGGTCTGTTTTTGGTGCGATGGCTCAAACACCTCTGTCCGGCGGCGCTGAGACGTCAGCCCGCCGGGGACATAATTCGCTGAATGATCGCCAAAGGATACTTCATGGCGCGGCTTATACGGCGGCGGTCGGGCGGGGTAAAGTGGTGGGAATGCCATAGATAGGGAATTGCCAGACAGCGTTGCCGCTGCTAAACGCCCATCCCATGGCACGGATGATGACCAAAACCATGACGACCAAGACCACCGCTCCGGCGGGGGGGCTTTACGGCATGGCAGGGTTCATCCCAACAGCCTGACCGCAAAGACAGCCCCGCCGGAGACGGACGGGGCCTTTGACACCAACACCCCCGTCCACTCTGCCCTGACCCAGAGAGAGTGTGACTGATGAACGCCCTGACCCATTCCCCCGCTGCCGATCCAAATGCCGTTGCTATCCGGCCGGCGACTGTCGCCATCGTTGGTGCGACCGGCGCCGTCGGGATAGAGCTGATCAAATGCCTTGAGGCCAGCACGGTGCCCACCGGCCGGCTGCGCCTGTTCGCCTCACGCCGGTCTGCGGGGAAATGCCTGCCATTTCGGGGATCGATGGTTGTCGTCGAATCGCTGGAAGAGGCCAGTTTTGACGGTGTCGATATCGCCTTCTTCTCGGCCGGGGCCACGATCTCGCGGCGCTATGCCCCTATCGCCCGGGACGCCGGGGCGCTGGTCATCGACAACTCTTCCGCATTTCGGATGGACCCCGATATCCCGCTTGTCGTGCCAGAGGCCAATGGGCCGGCCCTGAGCCGCCATGCCGGGATCATCGCCAACCCCAACTGCGTCGCCGCCATTGCCTGCGTCGCCCTCGCCCCGCTGCACCAAAGGTGGTCCATTCGCAGGCTGTCGATGGTGACCTATCAGGCGATCTCGGGGGCTGGCGCCTCGGCCATGGCCGAGATGGAGGAGGCCACCGCCGCCGCCCTTGCCGGAGAGGCCCACACCCCCCGCGTCATGCCGCATCCGACAGCCTTCAACCTGTTCAGCCACAATGCCGATGTCGACCCCGAGACGGGCTACAATGGCGAAGAGGACAAGGTCATCGCAGAGACCCGCCGCATCCTTGACCTGCCCCGCCTGCCCATCGGGATCACCTGTATCCGAGTCCCCGTCCTGCGGGCCCATTCCATTGCCGTCACGGTGCGCTTTGACGACCACGTCACGCCTGCCGCCGTCCGCGCCTGCCTCGACGGCGCACCGGGCGTCAGGCTGGTGGATGACCGGGCGGGCAACCATTTTCCCATGCCGGTCGAGGCGACGGGACAGGACGACGTCCTTGTCGGACGGATCAGAACCGACAGCGGCGATCCGTCGGGCCGGTCCATCGCCATGTTCCTGTCGGGGGATCAGTTGTTGAAAGGGGCCGCGCTCAATGCCGTGCAGATCGCCGAAGCGGTCTGGGCCTGATCAAAGCCCGTTGCCCTGCCCCGCGTCCTTTGCGATGACTTGGACATGACAAGGTCCATGTCCATAGCCATCGCAGGGGCCGGGATCGGCGGGCTTGCCGCCGCGGCATTGCTGGCTGACGGCGGGCATCGGGTCACCGTCTTTGACCGCTTTGATGCACCACGACCGGTTGGGTCGGGTCTTGTCATCCAACCTGTCGGCCAGGAGGTCCTTGCCCGTATCGGCGTGGCGGCAGAGGCCGAGGCCCTTGGCGCACAGATCAGTCGTATGTCGGGGCACGAGGCTGACACTGGCCGGGCGGTTCTGGATGTGTCCTATGACCGGCCCCGACGTGACTGGCCCGGACGACCCAGCCATGGGCTGGGGATTCACCGGGGGTCCTTGTTCGACGTGTTATGGCAGGCCGTCGCCCGGCGCGGCATCCGGGTAGAGCCGAACGCGCAGGTTCTTGGCGCCTCGGGCGGCGTGCTGACACTTGCCGATGGAAGGGACGTCGGCCCCTTTGACCTGATCGTCGATGCGGCGGGTGCCGGGTCCGCCCTCTCACCGCTCAAGGGGCGGGCGCTGTGATATGGCGCGGTCTGGGGCACGGTCGACTGGCCCGAGACGGACCTGCCCCCGACCGAACTGCGCCAGTGTTACCGGCAGGCCAACCGGATGATCGGAGTGCTGCCCATCGGCCGCATGCCCGGATCGCCCACGGCCAAGGCGGCCGTCTTCTGGTCGCTGCCCTCAGGCGATCACGCGGCTTGGGTCGCGCGGGGGATCGGATCATGGCGGGATGAGGCCATCGCCCTCTGGCCCGCCATCGCCCCCTTTGTTGCCCAGATCCGGTCAAGCGAAGACATGACGATGGCCAGCTATACCCACGGTACCCTTGCCAGACCCTACAGCGCGCGCCTTGTCCATATCGGGGATGCCGCCCACCGGGCCAGCCCGCAATTGGGGCAAGGGGCCAACATGGCCCTGCTGGATGCCATCGCCCTCGCAGAGGCGCTGCGGCTGGCAGATGGGCAGAACGCCCTTGCCCTATATGCCCAAGCGCGGCGCTGGCACGTCTGGACCTATCAGGCCTTCAGCCGCGCCTTTACTCCACAGTATCAATCTGACAGCCGGGTGCCGCCTTGGGTGCGCGACCGGATCTTGTTTCCCCTGTCGCAGGTGCCGCCACTGACGTCGGTCCTGACATCGCTTGTCTGCGGCAGGCTTGTTCCGCCATTGGCGAGCCTCAGCCGGGCACCGGCCAAGTCGTGATATAGCCCGGGCGGCTATTCTGAGTGTACGAAATCCCAGACCCGCGACATCACCACCGACCCTTCGCCAACCGCGCTTGCCACCCGTTTGACAGAACCCGAGCGGACATCCCCGACCGCAAATATCCCGGGATACGAGGTCGCATAGGCATGGTCGGACCCGGCCGCCGCCCCGGTCAGGACAAAGCCCTTGTCATCGAGCTTGACCAGATCGCTGAGCCAGGCGGTATTCGGGGCAGCCCCAACCATGACGAACAGGGCCCGCGTCGGGATTTGTGACGTCGCGCCCGATTGGCTGTCCTGCACGGTGATCCCGGTCAGTGCCGTTTCGCCCTGCAGCGCTGTCATGGAGGCATTATAGTGGATGGTGATATCAGGCGAGGCCTCAAGCCAGGACAAAAGATAGTCCGACATCGACGTGGCCAGCGATGGCCCCCGGACCAGAACGTGCACATGCTTGGCCGTCCGCGACAGGAACATCGCGGCCTGCCCTGCGGAATTGCCGCCGCCAATCACGACAACCTCAGATCCGCCGCAATAGCGCGCCTCTACATCTGTCGCGGCATAGTAGATGCCCGCGCCTTCAAACTCCTCCAGCCGGTCGACCGCCATCCTGCGATACTGAACACCGGTGGCAACCACGACGGCCTTGGTACAAACCTCGTGCCCGTCATCAAGCGTCACGCAAAACAGCCCGTCGTCCTGCCGCTGAATGGCAGCGGCCCGACGGGGAACCGCGAAACGGGTGCCGAACTTCATTGCCTGCACCTCTCCACGCCAGCACAGGTCGGCGCCCGAGATGCCGGTGGGAAAGCCCATGTAATTCTCGATCCGGCTGGATGTTCCGGCCTGCCCGCCGATGGTCAAATCCTCGACCACCAGCGCCTTGAGGCCCTCGGTTCCGGCATAGACCCCGGCGGCCACTCCGGCAGGACCGCCACCGACGATCAGCACGTCAAAGGTCAGGTCCCGTTCGGCCCCGATATCGAGGCCCAGCCGTTGGGCGACTGCCGCGGGTGTCGGCGGGTAGATTACTTCGGATTTTCCAAAGATAACCGCCGGTTCTGCCTTGCCGATCTGGCATTGGCCCGCAAGCGCCTCGGCGTCCGCCTCTCCTAGTGTCAGGTTGCGGGTGGGGATGCGGTTGCGGGTGGCAAAGGCTGCCACCGCCTTTATCTCGCGGCTGTCGTCCGCACCGATCAGGGTTAGGGTGGACCCTCCGACCTCAAGCATCCGCCTGCGACGGGCCGCAAGTACCGTGATGATGATATCGCTCATCTCGGGGATGCGGGACATCAGGTCGAGCATCTTTTGGCGCGGGACACAAAGAACCTCACTCGGCTTGGCCGCGCGGGCGCCCAGCATCGCAATCCCGCCGGACAGAAAGCTGATCTCTCCAAAGAACTGGGTCGGACCAAGTGCTGCCTCGCCGTAGCGGGCGCCGGTTCGGGGATCAATTGCCTCGATCTCACCGGACAGGACATAGTGAAAACTGTCGATCGGCGCGTCTATCGCCTGAACGATGTCGCCGGTGGCGAGTGTCATCACCTCACCTATGTCCCGCATGGCCGCGACGTGACTGTCGGCCAGCGGTGTCCGCACCATGGTTGCCGGATCAACGGCGAGCGTTTCCATCGCGCTACTCCTTTACACTACCAAACAACCCGGTCAGCGACCTGAGCACCAGTGCTGTGACCGACGGGCGCGGCTGCACGATGAAGGGCATGGGACGACACACCTCCATCGCCGCTACCCCGACCCGCGCGGTCAAAGCCCCGTTTATCACCCCTTCGCCAAAACGGCGTGACAACTTGGCTAGCACACCCCCGCCCGCGACAGAGCCGATCAGATCGTCCCCCACCGCGACGGCACCGGTGGCCACAAGATGGCTCAGCACTGTGCGGGTTAGCCGCCAGCTGCCAAAGGTGCCGGACCGGCCACCATAAATCTCGGCGATCCGGCGGATCATCCGCAGGTTCGAGGTGAGCGCCGTAAACACATCCGCCAGCGCAAGTGGCACGATTGCGGTGACCGTCGCCACCTGCCGCGCAGCGGCCTCGACCTCGCGCATGGCCTGCTGGTCGAGGGGGGCGAGGATTGAGGTTTCGGCCAGCCCCAAAAGGGCATCGGCGTCCAGAACATCGCCCTTGCGATCCTTGACCTGCGCCCGGCCCCAAGCGGTGTCGTCGCGACCCGAGTAAAGCGTATCAATCCGGTCGATCACCGCCCGCGCCTCGCTTAGCTGCCCTGACGCAACGGCAGCTTGCGCGGCCTTGTGGACCCCGTCCATACGCGCCAGACGGTTGAAGGCGGCCAGTTCCTTGATGGCGATGATCAACAGGACAATGCAAAAGGCGCCAACAAGGGCGGTCGCGATCATGCCCAGGATCGGGACGCTCTGGATCAGGCCAGTCACATAGTTCCAGGTCGCCAACGACACGACAAAGCCCAGGATGGCGACAAGCAGGGACCAGAACCATTTGGCCAGCCGCGACGGGCGGCGCGCGGCAAGGGCGGCGACCTGTTGCATGGCCGCCCGCCGCTCTTGCGGGCCAAGATCGGGGACGGGCGGGGCGGCGGAAGGCTCTGCCGCAGGTTTTTGCCCATCCAGTTCAATCAGGATGGGGCCGCGGGCCTTGGGGGCGTCGGTCATCGGTATGGTCTCCACTCGTGCCGGACCTGTGCACTGCTCCAGTCGGCCCAGGACGCGGCGGCGGCATTGAGCGAGGTCACAGCCTGTCCCCGATCAGGAATTGGGCGGCCTTGTCCAGCCTGATATGGGGCGGGCCATCGCCGGATTTGAGGGTCAATCGGGCGGGGGCGAAATTCATCACTTCGTAGTCGGCATCCAGCCAGGCCTTGGCCCCTTCGCGGGCAGGCGACAAGAGGTGCGACGGATCGCTGGGCAAGGCGCCGGGATAGAACGCGGCCTGCTTGCCCGTCGTCAAAAGCCGTCCGCGCACCACATCAAGGGGGCCACCGGCATGGTCGATCGTCTCTTCCACCGTTGTCCGTAGTGCTGCGATGGACATGGCGGCCGTCTTTGCCCCCGCGAAATCCGCCCGGTCCTTAGCCTCGCGCAAGAGCGCCTCGGTGATGCCGGTCAGAGCGGGATGCTGGGAATGATGCAGGTGGTCTGCCTTGGTCGCCGCAAAGAGGATCCGGTCGACGCGACGCCCGCCCAACAACCGGGTCAGCCAGGCGTTCCGACCGGGCCGGAAGGCGGCCAGAATATCCGTCATCGTCTGCCGCAGATCTTCAACCGCCCGAGGGCCGGCGTGGATGGCGCCCAGCACATCGACCAGCACGGCCTGACGGTCGATCTTGGCAAAGTGGTCGCGAAAGAACGGCTGGACCACGTTGCGCTTGTAGCTGTCAAACCGCCGCTCGCATTCCCGCCAAAGCGACTTGCGGCCCACCTGATCCGGCTTGGGCAGCGGCGCGAAGGTCAAGACAGGCGATCCTTCCAGATCGCCCGGCAAAAGGAACCGTCCGGGCGTAAGATCGGAATAGCCCGCCCCCTGCGCCGCCTTGAGATAGGCGGTAAAGGCGGCGGCAAGCGATGTGGCGACCGGTTCGGACAGCTCGTCCGAGGCATCGGTGGCACCGACAAGGGACAGGTAGCTTTCAGCCTCATCCCGGGTTTCCAGCCGGGACAGGGTCTCTTGCGACCATTGGGCGTAGCTCTTGTCCATCAGCCCAAGGTCAAGAAGCCACTCTCCGGGGTAGTCGACGATGTCCAGATGAATGGTGCGCGGCCCCGAAACAGAGCCAAGCAGCCCGGTCGGCTGCACCCTGAGCGACAGGCGCAATTCGCTGACCCGGCGGGTGCCTTCGGGCCAGGACGGCTCTGCCGAGGTCAGGCGGGCCAGGTGCGCTTCATAGGCAAACCGGGCCACGGTATCATCGGGCTGGGGTTGCAGATAGGCGGTGCGGATCGCCCCGTTGGCGGCAGCGACCAGTTGCGGCATGCGGCCCCGGTCCATCAGGTTGGCGACAAGGGCGGTGATGAACACCGTCTTGCCCGCCCGGCTCAGGCCAGTCACGCCCAGCCGGATCACGGGGTCCGAAAACGGGGCTGTCAGCGTGTCAGTCACGCTTTCGACCCCCCGGGTCAGACTGTCGGCGATGGCAGAGATGACCAAACCTGACCCTTTCTGGATTTGCTGGATTGGAAGATAGGCGGGCATTGTCCCGATGTGTAGGGATTGATTTTGCGCCTTCCTGTGATTAGGGCCGCCAGATCATGCCGCGTTACGCTTTGAAAATCGAATATCACGGTGCCCCCTTTTCGGGTTGGCAACGCCAGACCGACCATCCGTCGGTTCAGGGCGCGGTCGAGGCTGCCTTGGCCCGCCTCCAGCCGGGCGTGCACAACATCGCCGCTGCCGGGCGCACAGACGCCGGGGTCCATGCAAAGGGGCAGGTCGCCCATTGCGACATGACCCGCGATTGGGACCCCTTTCGCCTGTCAGAGGCGCTGAACTACCACCTCAAGCCGCAGCCGGTCGCCATCACCGCCTGCGCAAGGGTCAGCGACGACTGGCACGCCCGCTTTTCCGCGACAGAGCGGCGCTACATGTTCCGGCTGATCAGCCGCCGTGCGCCACTGGTCCATGACGCCGGTCTGGCCTGGCATATCCGCCAGCCTCTGGACCTGGCCGCTATGCAGGCGGGGGCCGAACGCCTTGTCGGGCAGCATGACTTTACCACCTTTCGTTCGACGCTGTGTCAGGCCAAATCGCCGGTCAAGACGCTGGACGAGGCGCGGGTCGAGCAGGTCGAGGGGACGTCGGGACCCGAGTTCCGGTTCCACTTTCGCGCCCGGTCGTTCCTGCACAATCAGGTCCGCTCCTTTGTCGGTACGCTTGAGCGGGTGGGAAGCAAGGCATGGTCACCGCAGGACGTCACCAACGCGATAGACGCGCGCGACCGCGCCGCCTGCGGTCCGGTCTGCCCGCCCGAGGGTCTGTACCTGATGGGTGTTGGCTACCCGCAAGACCCCTTCAGCGAGACGCCCTAGTCATTGTCGCTAAGCCCGGCACCCGCCCCTGCGATCCGGGATGCCTCTGTCGCGGGGACAAGCGTCTTGGCCGCGAAATTTGCAAGCACCGACCAAAGGTCTTCCTCCACCTCGACCGCGCCTGTCGCAGGTGTGGCCGGTTCGGCCGCAGGCGGGCGGTGCAGTCGTAGCATCTGGTGCGCGTGATCCAGCGTCACAGCGGCCGCACTGTGGCTGCGCATTTGGGCAAGGGCCAGAAGGATCGGGTCCTTCGGCAGGTCGGCCTGCCCGATCAATCCCGCTTGCAAGGCATCGAGGGTGGTGATTGTTCCCAGCACTTCGCCCGGCCCCTGCGCAAGGTGCCCGGCAATCGCCTGAAGGGCCGGACCCGGGTCAGCGCAAAAATGCATCGCTGCCGCGACATCTTCGGCCAGCCCAAGGGGCCAACCCGCCCCTCGGGCCGCCTTGTGAACCATTCCGCCAATCTCGTTGCGCGACCGGATCATGGGGCCAGCGTGGGCAGCCACCAGTCCGGGTCCGCGTCCAACTCGTCCGCCAAGGGCGCGCCCTGCGCCAGTGTGATCCGGGTCCAACGGTCCGACTTGGGGTCAAACCGGGCCGCCCCAAAGAACGAAAGTTTGCAGCGCAGCATATCTATCGGCAGGCACCCTTCGCCGATCAGGTTGTCCCGGATTTCGGCATAGGGGTGCCGCGCCAGTGTCTGCACACGGCGTGCTGCCGCGCGATGCCGGGGGTGTTTTGCCAGAAAGGCCGCGACAGGTTCATCAGGCCCGCCAAGATCTTGGGCCAAATCATAGGCCAAATCATCGGCCAGAGACTGGACCTGTCGGGCGATGTCGAGAGGGCTTTCCAGATCGGACCCCGGCTCTGCATGCCGGTCACCAAGGCGGGGTTCTTGCTTTTCCTCGGACACATACCAGAACCGGGCGCAATCTTGGGGCCGGTCAAAGTCGACGTTGACGGCCCAGTCCCAGTCGCGTTCGACAAGCCCCGCCAGATCAGCGCAGGACATTGCAGGATCAAGCTGGGGAACAAAGGGGGTGGCCATGCATTCGGTCAGCCCATCCACCAGATCGCCAAAGGGCTCGATCAAAAGGGCGGCAAGCAGTTCTTGCGTATCGGTCGACCAGATATCGGCCTGTTTCATCAGCCCGTCCAGCGGCCTGGGGCCAGACAAGCGCGCCAGAGCCGCGCAAACATCCGGCCATTCGGCCCGGATCAGGGCGATACGGTCGGCGGCGATGGCATCAGGCACCTGCCAATCGGCCAGATGACGCCCAGCACGTGCGCCCAGCGCGATCAGGCGGTCCTGTTGGTCCGGCGTCAGCGCCTCGATCGCCCGGACCCGGGCAAGGGCGGTTTCGCGGACCTGCATCCAGGCGTCCAGCAACAGGGGATGGGCCACAAGGAAAGGCGCCATGCCCAACCCTGTCGCATTCCCGATGCCCAGATGCCGTTTAAGATCGCGGTCAAGTTTGGCGTCGCCGACATGCTCTGCCAGATCGTGAGTGAACCCCCGGATCAGCCAGACCGTCAGCATCTCGGCCATAAAGGGGCCGGACAGCCCGGGACGGTCGGCAATGCGGGCACGATCCGCGATCCCGAACTTGCCATTGCCGTAAACAGCGGTGGTCCGCATCAGGTAGCCAGTGTCGCGCACGGCCTTGCGGTCAGGCTGATGCCCCGTCTTCAGGGCGCCTGTCACGTGATCCCAAAGGCGAACGGACTTGTTAGCCCTGCTTAGCACCAGATCCCTGGGGGTGAAGCGGGCGGCCTCTTGCAACGGTGCCGCGGCAACGATCCGGGCAACTTCAGCATCATCCGGCACCCCATCGTAAAGAACATACGCCGTGTCCCACGCCGTGGCGATGACCCGGTCGGTCCGCATTTCGGGCGGCAGATCGGTCGAGACCGCGACAAGGGAATAGTCAAACCCACCAAGGGCAAGGGTATAAACGGCGTGCCCAAAGCCTTTGTCATCCATCTCCCAGACCGGGCGACGCACAGTGACGCCGTCGTCCTTCAACCGTCTTAGCAGTGTAGGCAAAAACGACAGCCGTGTGGGAAAGGCGGCCCCCATCCGGCGCAGGCGCATCACCTCGGACGGTGGCCGCAGCGGAACCTGCGAGGGGGAAAGCGTATCAAACATATCCCAACTCTGGCAGGGCTTGGGGCGCAGGAAAAGGGCCAAGATGCGCTACCGACTGCTACGCTCTTACAAAGGGCAATCTTCAAAGGTAGAGCGGGGAAAGCCGCCGAAACTTCAAACAAACGCGATCAGAGCAATTTATCGCGTTTTCCTTCTGTGCCTGCTTGGGTATCGTGGGCAAACGCTGCCGACCATTGGTGTCGGGCGACATGTCTGAGGGGGCGATTTTGCCACGGAAAGGCAACCAGATTAGCGGAACATGGGCCGCCGGGGTCTTTTTCCTGATGGCGACGGGCGCAATGGCGCAGACCGTCACTATTGTGCTGCCGGATGGGCAAGAGGATCTGCGCGGCGTGCTGGAACGCGCGTCTTTGACCGCGACCCTTGGCACCGATACGCCTGCAGGGGCGCAAAGCTATGTTGCAGCCGCCCGCGCAGATTACCGGCGCCTGCTGACCGGGCTTTACTCGGAAGGTTATTACGGCGGCACCATTTCGATCAGGATCGATGGGCGCGAGGCGGCTAATATTGCGCCGCTGGACGCGCCGTCCACCGTCTCAGCGGTGACAATAACCGTTGACCCCGGCCCCGCCTTTGTTTTTGGCGAGGCGCAGGTCGCCCCGATCCTGCCCGACACGATCCTGCCCGAAAGCTTTGCAACGGGTGAGGTTGCCCGCTCTGGCGCGATCCAATCCGCCTTGCGGGCCGCTGTCGCGGCCTGGCAGGCCGAGGGCTACGCCAAGGCCGCGCCTGCCGGACAACAGATCACCGCGGTTCATCCGGACCAACGGCTGGATGTCAACGTCACAGTCGATCCCGGTCCGAGGCTAAGCTGGGGGGGCCTGTCGATCGAGGGCAACGAGGCGGTCAGGACCGAACGCGTCCGCCAGATTGCAGGCCTGCCCCGGCAGGGCGTCTACGATCCGAAAGAACTGGATCGCGCCGCGGCCCGTTTGCGCCGGACCGGTACCTTCAGCTCGGCCACCTTCATCGAATCCGACACGATCGGACCAGGCGATACGTTGCCCTTTACCTTGCAGGTCGTCGAGATGACCCCCCGTCGGATCGGAGCCGGGGCCGAATTGGCGACGGATCAGGGTCTGACGGTTTCGGCGTTCTGGCTGCACCGGAACCTGCTGGGCGGAGCCGAGCGGTTCCGGATCGAGGCCGAGGTTTCGGACATCAACACCGCTAACGATGGATTTGGCGGCAGCGGCATCGATGCGTCGCTTAGCCTGTCATTCAACCGTCCCTCGACGTTTCGGCGCGACATCGATCTTGTCGCCACGGCCGAGATCGCCCGACAGGACGAGGAAAGCTACCTGTTGGACTCCGCCGATTTCGAAGTCGGCATCACCCAATACGTCCGCGATGACCTGACCTATAACGCCTCACTTGGTCTGAGGACGGCAGTGGAAGAAAGCGAAGGACGGACAAGGTCCTACATCCTCTTGACCCTGCCTCTCCA
This sequence comes from Flavimaricola sp., assembly GCA_029255105.1. Taxonomy (GTDB): domain Bacteria; phylum Pseudomonadota; class Alphaproteobacteria; order Rhodobacterales; family Rhodobacteraceae; genus Flavimaricola. Next base: position 59,895 of record JAQWWH010000090.1, read on the forward strand.
GGGTACACTGGAACGGCGGAACGACCCGCTGAACGCAACAGATGGATTTTATCTGGATCTTGAGGTGACACCGTTCCTTGGCGTCACGGGGGCGGCCAACGGGGTGAGGGCCTATGCCGACGGGCGGGCCTATCGCAGTCTGGGCGAGAACGACAGGCTGGTTCTGGCCGGTCGCGCGCAGTTCGGTTCGATCCTGGGGGCAGGCCCGCTCGAAGCGCCGGCGGACTACGTTTTCTATTCCGGCGGCGGCGGTACGGTTCGTGGCCAGCCCTACCAATCCCTTGCCGTGACAAGCCGTGCTGACTTTGGCAGAGGTTTGACTGACGTCCGGACCGGCGGAACCAGCTTTGTCGGCGCTCAACTCGAGGCCCGTGTCGGTATCACCGACACGATCGGGGCGGTCGGCTTCTATGACATCGGCCTTGTGGGGGACGGCGTTTTGCCCTCTGGCAACGATCCCTTCCAGGCCGGGGCCGGGATCGGATTGCGCTACAACACCGGCATCGGCCCCATCCGCCTTGACGTGGCCACGCCGGTCACGGGCGACAGCGTGGGCGAGCGGATCGAGCTTTATATCGGCATTGGACAAGCGTTTTGAGAGTGCTGCGCCTCCTTTGTCTGTGCCTTTTTGGCATAATCCTACCCGCTTTGGCTGGTGCACAGGACGCAGCCCAGCAAGAGCGGGATCGTGGCTTTCTCGTTGGGCTGATCGAGGACAACCTGTCCAATGTCAGCCGCACGGTTGTCATCGACGGCTTTGCCGGGGCCTTGTCTTCTCGGGCGACGGTCGAAGTTCTCAGTATCGCAGACGCCGAAGGGATCTGGCTGGAAGCGCGGGGCCTCGCCTTCGAATGGAATCGCGGCGCCTTGCTGCGCGGCCGGATCGACGTGGTGGAGATGTCGGCCGACACCATCACATTCTTCCGCCAACCACTGGCGGAACCCTCCCCTCCAAACCCCGAAGCCTCGCCCTTTTCGCTTCCCGAGCTTCCGGTTGCGATCAAGATCGACCGGCTCAGAGCAGACGAGATCATTCTGGGCGCGCCCCTACTGGGCGAAGAGACCTCGCTTAGCCTTGACGGGTCGGTGTCCTTGGACGGCGGGACCGGAACCGCAAACATTGTCGCCGAAAGGCTGGATGGCCAGGGCCGCTTTGATATCGCCGGTAGCTACGACAACGCCTCGCGGCAACTTGCCCTTGCTGTCAGCTTGCAGGAAGAACCGGGCGGCCTTGTCGTCAGGGCGCTGGATCTTTCGGGCCAGCCTTCGGTCGATCTGACGCTGCAAGGCGATGGCGCCCTCGAGGATTTCAGTGCCGACCTTACCCTTGCAACCGGCGGAATTGAGCGGATCACCGGGCAGTTCGGCTTTGTTCAGGTGACAGACGACACGGCAGGCAACAGGCTCGATATCCGGCTTGGCGTCGAAGGCGATGTTGGCGCGTTGTTGCCCCCGGATTATGCCGCCTTCTTCGGGAACGATGCCCGATTGGGCGTCCAGATCGAGCGGTCCGATGACGGCTCGACCAACCTGCGCGAATTGCAGGTGGCCACGCAGTCCCTATCCCTGTCCGGCACCGCAGAGCTGACCGCGGACGGCTGGCCCCGGCGGGTTGCCCTCACCGGCCGGGTCGCTGCCGACGACGGCTCTCCCGTGCTGCTGCCCCTGTCCGGGCCAAGGACATTCGTCAACAGTGCCGACCTTGTCGTGGGCTTCAACGCGGCAGCAGGTGATCGGTGGACGGCCCAATTTGGTATCGACGGCTTTGCCCGGCCCGGCGTGACCATTCCCCAACTGACCCTGGATGGCGGAGGCGTGATCATGCCACGTGTCGGCGACAACCCGGGGCGCTTTGATGCGGCACTGACCTATGCCGCCCGCGACCTCAGCCTGAACAACCCTGATCTAGCGATCGCTCTTGGTGCCAATATCACTGGCGACCTTGCCCTGGCCCGCGACGGCGAAGGCCCGTTCCGGATCACCACCCTGACGGTTGAAGGACCTGGCCTGGGTGTTGTAGCTGAAGGCACCATCTCCGGACCGGGCGAAGGCCTCGTGATCGCCAGCACCATCGCACTTGATGCTTCTGATCTTGGGCGATTTGGTGGTCTGAGCGGACTCGAGGGCCTGGGTGGTGCGGCAAGCCTGCAGATCGTGTCGAGTGTCGCGCCGCTGGACGGCAGTTTCGAGATCGACATGACGGGCGGGACGACAAACCTTGCACTTGGCCTTGCCCAACTGGACCCCCTGCTGATCGGCACCGGTGAGATTGCCGTTACTGCCGATCGCGATACAACCGGCACCCGGCTGTCCCAATTGAACATCACCACCCCCGAAATCGCGATCACCGGCGAGGCCGAGATCACGAGCACCGCCAGTGACGCGCTGTTTGACCTGACTGTAAGGGAGCTTTCCCTCGCTCTACCCGGACTGGACGGATCGGGCCGGGTGCAGGGCAGCGCCCGTCGGGATGCGGTCGGACAGACGGTGATCACGGCGAGCGCCAGCCTGCCTCAAACCAGCGTACAGATCGACGCGACCCTGGCCCCCGACGATGCGGGCGGCGTCGCTATAGCAGATGTCCGGGCCGACATCGGCGACCTTGGCCCGTTTTCCGCCCTGGCGGGACGTGATCTGGCAGGGAGCCTTACCGCCCGCATCGCGGGCACTGTCCAGCCGGACCTAAGTCAGTTTGATCTGACTGTGACCGGTGAAAGCAATGACCTAGCCGTTGGCGTCGCCCAGCTTGACCCGGTTCTGGCTGGCGCCGGCACCCTGTCCGGCCAGTTGCAACGCACGACCCCCGGTTCCCTGAAGATCGAGGGGTTCAGGCTCGCTACGCCGGCGCTTGGTCTTTCGGCAACCGCCGATATCACGGACGGAACGGGTGTCGCCGACTTTGCCCTGGCCCTGACCGACGCAGGGCTGGTCGAGCCGCGACTGTCCGGGCCTGTCCAGATCAGCGGCAACGCAGCCCTTGATGCTGAGGCGATGACGACGCTGTCCGTCAATGGCATCGGACCGGGCGCAACCCAGCTTGGTATCGACGCGACCCTGACCTCGCCCGAGGATGGCAGCGTAATTGCCGGAACCCTCGATGCCGATATCGGGACGCTATCCGCATTCTCAGGTTTGGCCGGACGTGATCTGGCGGGACGACTAACCGCCCGACTGGGCGGCACCGGCCGAATGGACCTTTCTGGCTTTGATGTGACCTATGACATTGCAGGAACCGGCATCGTCGCAGAAGGCATTCCGCTGAACGGCGCGCTGACAGTCCAGGGCGCCGCCCAGCGCGATGAAGGAGGCGTCGCCCTGACCCTTGCTGCGACCGGACCCGGCGGGGCCACCATCGACCTGTCGACCATCCTGTCGGACCTGACCCCGGATGCAGACGTCCTTGGAACGCTTTCTGCCCGGGTGGCGTCGCTTGCACCCTATTCCGGGCTGGCAGGTCGTGACCTGAGCGGCACCCTGAGTGCCGCACTTGAGGGTGGCGGACGACTGGACCTGTCCGCGCTCGACCTGTCTTTTGATCTGTCGGGCCGCGACCTGGGGGCGGGCGACTTGTCCTTGCCCGGGTCTATCGCCGCCCAAGGTAAGGTGAACCGGCAGGACAATGGCGCCCAAGGGCTGGAGCTGACTGCCAATGGCCCCGGCGGGGCGGTCATCGATATCGCGTTGCAGGCGGCCACCGAAGCTGATGGCGGGCTGGTGGCAACCGACCTTTCCGTCGAAATCGCCGATCTGGCCGCCTATGCCGGTCTTACTGGGATCGAACTGGGCGGCGGCGTCAGCCTTGATATCGAGGGTAGCACCCTGCCCAATGCGGCCCGTTTTGAACTGAGCATCGAGGCCGAGACACGCAACATCGATGTGGGTAGCACCCCTGTCGCGGACCTTCTTCGGGGCACTGGGCGTATCACAGCCGATGTCACCCGGGGGGACGAAGGCGGGGTGACCTTGACGGGGGCAAGCATCTCCTACCCCAACCTCGTCATCGCCGGATCGCTGGATGGGCGGGGCGGTGCAGGGTCGGGCCGGTTCAACGCAAGCCTGACCGACATTGGTATTTTTGCCCCCGACTTTAGCGGTCCCGTCAACGTCGAAGGGACGGCCACCCGAAAGACCGGGGGGTTCTGGCTGGTCCGGACCAATGCCACTGGGCCCGGCGGGATCGCCTCGCGCGTGACCGGCTCGGTCACCGAGGACGGCACCCTGGACCTGCGCGCGACCGGCGTCGCCCCCTTGGGCCTTGGCAATGCGGTCCTCGACCCACGCAGGATCAGGGGAACTGCAAATTTCGACCTGACCGCACAGGGTCGACCTGGCCTGGCCGCACTTGCCGGAACGATCACGACCAATGACGGGCAGCTTGCCGACCCCTCGCTTGGCCGGGCTCTGGAAAATATCGAGGCGACGATCCAGCTCGCCGGTGCAAGACTTGACCTGCAACTTGGTGCCGAAGCCTCTGGTGGCGGGCGGCTGGAGGTCAGCGGCCCGATCGCCCTGTCGGGCGGGTTCAGTTCGGACCTTGCCATTACCCTACGTAACCTCGTCCAGCGCGATCCCAACCTTTACGAGACAACCGCCGATGCCGACCTGAGGGTCAACGGACCCCTGACCGGAGGGGCGGTCATCTCGGGCACGGTCTCTCTGGGCACGACGGAGGTGCAAGTCCCGTCCTCCGATATCGGGACCCTCGGAGACTTGCCCTCCGTCCGCCACATCACCCCCTCGGCCGGGGTTCGACAGACCCTTTCCAATGCCGGACTGTCGCTATCGGGCGGGGATGCTGTCCAAGGGGATGGCGGCGGCGGCGCCCGCGCCTACCCCCTCGACATCACCATCAACGCGCCCGCGCGGATCTTTATCCGGGGCCGAGGGTTGGATGCCGAGCTTGGCGGAAGCCTTCGGATCGGCGGAACGACAGGCCAGGTCATTCCTGCCGGACAGTTCAACCTGATCCGGGGACGGCTCGACATACTGCAGCAGCGGTTCGCCCTCGACGAAGGCAGTGTCACCCTTCAAGGCGACTTTGTGCCGTTCCTCAGACTTGTTGCCACAACGAATATTTCGGACGGGACTGTCGTCAGGATCATTATCGAAGGCCCGGCGTCCGAGCCTGTCGTCCGTTTCGAATCCGAGCCGTCCTATCCTCAGGACGAGGTCTTGGCCCGGCTGATCTTTGGCCGTGACCTGTCGCAGATTTCACCCCTTCAGGCTGTCCAGCTTGCCGCTGCCGTCAGCACTCTGGCCGGTCGCGGGGGCGGCGGGCTGATCAATAGTTTCCGACAGGACCTTGGCCTCGACAACCTGGATCTGACCACGGATACCGAAGGCAATGCCGCTGTGCAGGCGGGCAAGTACCTGACAGATCAAATTTATTCGGAAGTGACCGTCGGCACCAACCAGACGACGATCGACCTGAACCTGGACCTGACAGAGGACGTTACCGTGACAGGCAGCGCCAATTCGGATGGGTCCACCAGCCTCGGCGTCTTTTTCGAACGCGACTACTAAAGGCAAGGTGGGTCCGGACCCACCTTACGCTCAGGCCGGGGCCAGAACCTCTGCAGGGGCGTGGAACGGGCAGGCCACGAGGTGCCCTTCGCCCAGATCCGAGATGGCCGGAAGGTTCCGCGCGCAGCTGTCCTGCGCCTTTGGGCAGCGGGTGCGGAACACGCATCCCGAAGGCGGGCGCAGTGGCGAGGGCAGCTCCCCTTCCAGCACCGGACGCTTGCGCGCACGCTCTTTCACCGGATCGGGGATCGGCACGGAGGAGATCAGCGCCTGCGTATATGGATGTTCCGGCCGGGTGCAGAGTTTGCGGGCGGCGGCGCTTTCCATGAACCGGCCCAGATACATGACCACGATCCGGTCCGAGATATGCTTAACCACTGACAGGTCGTGGGCGATAAAGATCATCGACAGGCCCATGTCGCGGCGCAGTTCGGCCAAAAGGTTGACCACCTGCGCCTGCACCGACACGTCCAGCGCCGACACCGGCTCATCGCAGATCAGGAGTTTGGGCCGCAGGATCAGGGCCCGTGCAATACCGATGCGCTGGCATTGTCCGCCCGAAAACTCATGCGGGTAGCGGTTGATCAGGTTGGGCAACAGGCCGACCCGTTCCATCAGCTCGGCCACCCGGGCCTTGACCTCGGCGCGGGGGGTGTTGGGGTAGTGGGTCACCAGAGGCTCTGCGATGATGTCGCCCACGGGCATCCGGGGGTTCAGCGCCGCCAGCGGGTCCTGAAAGATCATCTGGACGTCCTTGCGGTGGCCCCGCCGCTGGCGGACGTCCATTGCGGCAAGGTCCTTGCCTTCGAACACGATACGCCCGCCGGAACTTGGCACGGTACCGACAATCGCGCGGGCCAGCGTGGATTTGCCCGACCCGCTTTCCCCCACAACCCCGAGGCATTCGCCAGGCTTGAGGTCAAAGGACACCCCGCCCACTGCGTGCAGCTTGAGCGGTTTGGTCCAGGGCCAGGCCCCTTCGGGCCGTACATCGAAGGTGACGGCAAGGTCTTGCACGGACAGGATAGGTTCTTTGGTCGTGTCGGACATCACGCAACCTCCTGTGTGGGGACATGGCAGGCCCGCCGGCGGGTCCCGTCAAAATCGGTCAGGGCGGGCCGGATATCGGCGCAGCTGTCCTGACGGAACGTGCAACGCGAGGTAAAGGGGCACCCCTTGGGCAGGCGCGACATATCCGGCGGCTCGCCCGCGATCGTCTGCAGGATGTCGTCATCGCGATCAAGGCGGGGCACAGCCTTGAGCAGGCCCAGAGTGTAGGGATGCGACGGGCTGGCAAAGACATCCGTTGTCGCCCCCTCCTCCATGATTTGCCCGCCGTACATGACCAGCGTCCGATCGCAAAAGTCCGCCACGATCCCCAGGTCATGGGTGATCAGGATGACGGCAGTGCCAAATTCGCGCCGGATATCGCCCAAAAGCTGCATGATCTGGGCCTGAACCGTCACATCCAGCGCGGTTGTCGGTTCGTCCGCGATCAACAGACGGGGGCGGCACAAAAGCGCCATGGCAATCATGATCCGCTGCCGCATTCCGCCCGAGAATTCATGTGGATACATGGTGATGCGGGCCTTGGCGTCCGGTATGCGAACGGCGTCCAGCATCTTGACCGCCTCTGCCACCGCCTCGCGTTTGGACATGCCTTTGTGCAGGGTCAGAACCTCGGCCATCTGGTCCGAGATCCGAATGTAGGGGTTCAGCGAGGTCATCGGATCCTGAAAGATCATCGCGATCTCCTGGCTTCGGACCTTGTTGAGGGCGGCCTGCGGCAATTCCAGCAGGTTCTTGCCGTCAAAGCGGACCTTACCCGTCGCGGCCCCGTTCTGGGCCAGAAGGCCCATGGCGGCAAAGGCCGTCTGCGACTTGCCCGATCCGCTTTCACCGACGATGGCAAGGGTCTCTTGGGTGTCGATGCCAAGAGAGACGCCGTTGACGGCATTCACCGGCCCATCCCCGGTCTGGAAGGTCACGGTCAGGTTTTCAATCTCAAGCAGGGCCATGTCAGCGATCCTTCGGATCGAGCGCGTCGCGCAATCCGTCGCCGACAAAGAAGAAGGCGAAAAGTGTGATGATGAAGAAGAACAGCGGGAACAGAAGCTGCCAGATGACCCCGTATTGCATTTGCCCCGCCCCTGCCGAAATCAGCGCGCCCAGCGAGGTGTTCGGCTCGCTCACGCCAAGGCCAATGAAGGAGATAAAGCTTTCGGTGATGATCATGCCAGGGATCAGAAGGGTCGCGTAGACGATCACGATGCCCAGAAGGTTTGGCACGACATGGCGCAGGATAATCTTCATGGGCGACACCCCGGTCGCCACCGCGGCCTCGACGAATTCCTTGTTCTTGATGGTCAGGGTCTGCCCCCGCGCGATCCGGGCCATATCAAGCCATGAGATCAGCCCGATCCCGATAAACAGCATCAGGATGGAGCGCCCGAAGATGACCAGCATCAGGATCAGGACGAACATGAAGGGGATCGACATCAGGATATCGACGGTCCGCATCATGATGCCGTCGATCCGCCCGCCGAAGTAGCCCGCGATCGCGCCGTAAAGCGTTCCGACCACAACGGCCACACCGGCCCCGACAAGGCCCACCAAAAGCGAGATCCGGGTGCCCTGCACGGTCCGTGCAAACAGGTCGCGCCCGGAACTGTCGGTGCCAAAGTAGTGCCCTGTCGCAAAGGATGGCGTGCCCTTGGTCTGGTTGGCCCCCATCAACGAAAAGTCGATAAAGTCCCGCTCGTATTGGGCGATCAGACCGCCGAACACGGCAAAGATGCCAATGGCGATCAACACGACAAGCGAGGCCACCGCCGCCTTGTTGCGGAAGAACCGGATCCGGGCGTCCTTCCACAAGGACCGCCCTTGAACTTCGGCAAGGTGGGCGGCATCGGCCAGCCCGTCCACCACAGCTTTTTCGGGAAACATCTCTGGCCCCTCCTAGTAGCGGATTTTCGGGTCGATCCACGCGTAGGCGATGTCGACCAGAAGGTTGAACAGGATGGTGAGAGCGCCCACCAGAATGGTGATCCCCATGATCACCGAATAGTCCCGGTTGAAGGCAGAGTTCACAAAGAACTGCCCGATCCCACCGGTCGAGAAGTAGACATCGACGACCACCGATCCGGTGATCATCGCCACAAAAGCTGGCCCAAGGTAGCTCAGCACCGGCAGCATTGCGGGCTTGAGGGCGTGGCGGATGATGATCCGGCTGGTTGGCAGCCCCTTGGCCCGGGCCGTTCGGATGAAGCCGGAGTTAAGGACCTCAAGCATCGAGGACCGGGTGATCCGGGCGATAGAGGCCATGTAGGAGGTCGACAGGGCGATGACCGGCATGATGACGTAGTTCCATTGCCCGCCGTTCCAGCCCCCGCCCGGAAGCCAGCCAAGCCAAAGGGTAAAGACCAGCAGCAGGATCGGCGCCATGACGAAGTTGGGCAGAACCTGCGCCCCGATCGAGATGCCGACAGCCAGATAATCAAGCCAGGTGTTATGCCGGATGGCCGCCGCCACCCCAAGGCTGACACCCACCACGATGGCCACGACAAAGGACCAGAAGCCGTAGGTCAGCGTCACGGGAAAGCCCTGCGCGATCACGTCGTTGACCGTGCGGTCGCGATACTGGAACGACGGGCCAAAATCGAAATGCAGCACGATGTTCGTCACATAGTCGAACATCTGCTTCCAATAGGGCTGATCCAGCCCGTACCGCTCCATCACGTTGGCCATCACCGCGTCAGGCAGGGCCCGCTCGCTGGTGAAGGGTCCTCCGGGGGCCGCGAACATGAGAACGAAGGAAATGATGATCAGGATCAGCAACGTCGGAACGGCGACGACGAGCCTGCGGATGATATAGCTGAACATTTTGGGCTCCGGCCGCTGGAATACGACGATGTGCCGCGCCCCCGGAAAGGGGGCGCGGCGTTTCGTTCAGATTTGACCAGAGTTACTCGGAAGCCGAGATGTAGAGGTCGCGCGAATACCAGTTCTGCAACAGGTTTTCGGTCGGCCAGTTTTCCAGGTTCTCACTCATCATGCGAACGCTGGCGTAGTGGTAGATCGGGATGATCGCAGCGTCGGCTGCCGCAATCTCTTCGACCCGCTGGTACAGCGGCAGCGGATCAGAGGCCAGTTTGGCCTCTTGCATCAGCGCATCCACTTCGGCGTTGGAGTATTTGCCGTCGTTGTAGGACGAGGTGGTGGTGAAAAGGTCGAGGTAGGTGGAGGGTTCTGCATAGTCTGCACACCAGCCGCCACGCGCAACTTCGTAGTTCTGCTCACCACGGGTATCGAGGAAGGTTGCCCATTCCTGGTTGGCCAGAGTGGCCTCGACGCCCAGTGTCTGCTTCCACATCTGGCTGACGGCAACGGCGATGGCCGCATGGCTGTCAGATGTGTTGTAGACAATCTCGAACGACAACGGGTTGTCGGCGCCGTAGCCCGCCTCGGCAAGCAGCTCTACCGCCATTGCGTTGCGCTCGGCCTGGGTCATGTTTGCCATCGGGATATCCGGCACTTCCCAGCCCGGGATCGCCCAATGGGTAAAGGTGTAGGCGGCTCGCTGGCCACCTGCCAGAACGTTTTCGACGATAATGTCACGGTCAACCGCCAAGCTCAGCGCCTGACGCACGCGCACATCTGCCAGGGCCTCGGGGCCGCTGTCGGACATGTTGAACATGTAGTAGTAAGAGCACGAGTTCGGGAAGCTGATCGCCTGCTCGGGATACTCTTCTTTCAGGCGCGGATACTGACCGGCGGGGATGTCGGTCATGTTCAGCTCGCCAGCCAGATAACGGGTCAGGGCGGCGTTCTCATCGTTGATGATGAGGGCGGTGACTTCATCGATGATGGTCGCGTCGTTGTTCCAGTACATCGGGTTACGCACGCGGACGAGCTTTTCCTGCGGCGTGTATTCGGACAGGGTGTAGGCCCCGTTCGACACGATGTTCTCCGGGTCGGTCCAGTTGTCGCCAAAGGCCTCGATCGTGGCCTGGTGGGCGGGGAACAGGGTGGGGAAAGTTGAGGTTTGCGGGAAGTACGGACGCGGCGCGTCGATGGTGATTTCCAGGGTCATATCGTCGATGGCCCGGACACCCAGCTCTTCCAGCGGCATTTCGCCAGCGGTGACTGCAGATGCATTCAGGATGCCTGCAACTTCGAGGAACCAGGCATATTCAGAGGCGGTTGCCGGGTCTGCAGCGCGGCGAATGCCATAGACGAAGTCACCGGCGGTGACGGGGTCGCCGTTCGACCATTTGGCAGTGTCGCGAAGGGTAAAGGTATAAACAAGGCCATCGTCGGACACTTCAAAACCAGTGGCGACGCCGGGGATGACATTGCCTTCGGCATCTTCGTTCATCAGGCCTTCAAACAGGTCGCGCGCAACTTCGGATCCCGAAACATCCTGGATCAGCTGCGGGTCGATGGACGGGAAATCGTCAAGAACCCGGTAGGTAAAGACCTGCTCGGAGGCGAGGGCCTGACCGGTTACGGGATGGACGGCATGTGCATCGGCCATCGCCTGTCCGGCAAGCGCGATAAGCGCTGTGGCGGTACCCGCCATAAGTGCTGTTTTGATTGTCATTTATATTCTCCCTGTTGCTATTGGTGGCTGGCGGTCCTTGCGGCCGGGCCACAGATCAACGTCCGTCCCGCGCAAGGCGCGGGCATGGATTGATCCTTTTGCCTGTTTGGTGAAATGGCAAGAGACATCGCAACTTGACCCTACGGCAGAAGAGGCGGGCGGTCAGTTTGCTGACATTTGGCGTGCGGGATGGGCGATTTGCAGCCTAACTTCGTCAGTTTGGCGTCTGACATACGTTGATGCCGGCCAGGACACGGGTTGGCGGAACGAATCCCTATGGTTGTTTGAAACGCGCCCGGGTTGCGCCCTGCCTGTTCCGGCTTTCCCTTCCTGACACACGGGTTATGTCTGGCACGGTACAGGAGATCGCCAATGGCCGAAGACATCACCCTTGAAACCCGCCTTGCCCTGCCCGACGCGCTGCGTGTGCTGGTCACCGCCTATCCCCGCGACAGCTGGGAAAGCCATTCCGAGTTTCACGGGCTGATCAGCTTCTGGCTGGAGCGACACATGATGTTTCGCAAACTCATGGCAAATATGCAGTCCGATGCCCAGGCAGCGGCGGATCGCAAGATCGACCCCAAGACCTATGCCAACCGCCTGTCCCGATTCGGCGGCATGTTCGTCAACGAACTGCATGGGCACCACCAGATCGAGGATCATCACTACTTTCCGGTTCTGGCCCGGACCGAGCCGACGATTGCCCGGGGGTTTGAAATCCTCGACAAGGACCATCACGCCATCGACGGGCACCTCAACAACTTTGTCAAAGGGGCCAACGCCATTCTGTCGCGGCTGTCCGATCCGATTGCCTTTGGCAGCAGCATCGGTCGGTTCAACGATGACCTGACCCGTCTGGAAGGGTTTCTGGATCGCCACCTGCTGGATGAAGAGGAACTGGTCGTTCCCGTCATCCTCAAGCACGGCTCAGGAGCGCTTAGTTAGTTGCGCCCCTGCGGCTTGCCCCCTCGGACCAGTGTTGTACCGCAATGCCAATGCGGCGGCGAACCTCCTCTGGTTCTGACGACACGGCGGCGATGATCGCCTCTAGGCTGGCACGCGCGTCATGCAACTGGTCAATCAGCCCGACGACCATCTGAACGGCATCAGCGTCCAGATTGAACACGTCGCGCAGATCGCACAGCAACTCGAGCCGGGCGAGGTCGACGTGGCAAAAGACCTGCGTCGTGGCCGTCAGGGTCGGCACCACCACGCTCGCCTCGATGTACTGGGTCAATTCCTCTTCGGTCAGTCGCGGAACGGCTGCAATCACCTGAGTGAAACTGAAGGTCCTTGTCATGACTGGCCCCCTTTCCCTGTCGTTTTAGCCCGCTTGGCCTGCCAGCCTTCGATCGCCGCTGTCAGGTCTGGATCAATCGGATCGGGCAGGATGATGCGCACTTCGGCCAGTTGATCCCCCCCCGGCCCGCGCGACGGATGAACCCCCTTGCCTTTCAGGCGCAGGACCCTGCCGCAGCTTGATCCCGGCGGGATGGACATCTGGACCTGTCCGGAAATGGTCGGAACGGCGACCTTGCCGCCCAGAATGGCCACATCCAACGGCACCGGAAGGACGATGTGGATGTCGTTGCCTTGCCTTTGAAAGGTCATGTGAGGCTGGACAGACAAGGTCACGAGGGCATCGCCCGGTGGGCCGCCCTCAAACCCCGGATCGCCCTTGCCACGCAAACGGATGGTCTGACCGTCTGAAACACCCGGAGGGATCGCCACTTCCAGCGCCCCGCCACCGGGCAGGACGATCCGGGTCTTGCCCCCGTTCACCGCATCCAGAAACGCCACCTCAAGGGAATAGCGGCGATCATTGCCACGGGCCGAGAACCCCTGCTGGCCCGCCCTTTGTTCGCGTTGGCGAAAGAAGGACGCAAAGATGTCGGCGGCATCATCGTCACCATCAAAACGCGGACCGCCCCGATAAGGGTTATCGGCCGCCCCTGCATAGTCGCGATAGAACTGGCGCTCTTGCCGGGGGGCGCCGCTGGCATCAATCTCGCCCCGGTCGAACTGGCCACGGGTTTCGGGGTCTTTCAGTAAATCGTAAGCCGCCGATATCGCCTTGAACCGCGCCTCTGCCCCCGCGTCGTCGGGATGCAGATCAGGATGCGAAGCCCGGACGAGCTTGCGATAGGCGGCCTTGATCTCGGCCTCGGTCGCGGCCTTGGTGAGGCCGAGCGTTGTATAGGGGTTGTCGGACATGATGTGCCTCCGTCTTGGGGCGATACTGACATCGCAAGGCGGCGGCTTCCTTGATCCAGATCACCCTGCCCCGCCAATGGCCAAGCCCTGCAAAACAGGGCAGACTGAACGCTGATCCCCGGAGGTTCTGATGATCGACAAGCTTGAAATGTTCCTTGCGCTCGCACAGGCCCGCCATTTTGGTAAGGCCGCCGAAGCCGTCGGTATCACCCAGCCGTCCCTGTCGGCCGGGATCCGGCAGCTAGAGGAGCAGTTGGGCGTGATGCTGGTCCTGCGCGGGTCGCGCTATCAGGGGCTGACGCCTGAGGGGAAGCGGGTTCTGGAATGGGCCCGCCAGATTGTCGGCGACACCCGCACGATGAAGGAAGAGCTGCGCACGGCGCGGACCGGCCTGTCCGGCAAGGTCCGGCTTGCCGTGATCCCGACCGCGCTGACGGTCGTGAGCCGGCTAACCACCGGATTTGCCCGGACGCATCCAAACGTGCACTTCACGGTCCTGTCGTCGAACTCGGCCGAGATTTTGCATCTGCTGGAGGACCTGCAAGTCGACGCGGGCATCAGCTATCTGGACAATGAGCCGCTGGGCCGGGTCGTGACCGTCCCCCTGTATGCCGAGCGATACGTTCTGGTCCTGCACAAGGACGCTCCGCTCGCCAAAAGCAAGGAGGTTCGGTGGGAGGATCTGGGAGAGGTTCCACTGTGCCTTTTGACGCCCGACATGCAAAACCGGCGCATCATCGGCGGCCATCTTGCCGAGGCAGGGATTGAGGTCACCCCGCGGGTCGAAAGCAACTCAACGATCGTCCTGGTCAGCCATGTCCTGCATGGCGGGCTGGCAACGATTCTCCCCCGACTCGCCGCCGAAATCTTTACGACTAACGGTCCGCTGGTCTCGGTCCCCATCGTTGCACCCGATGCCCGCCACGCGGTGGGCCTGATTGCGCCGTACCGAGAGCCGCATACGCCCGTCATTGCGTCGCTTATGCTCGAAGCGCGGCGCATGGCAGAGCTTGATAGCTAAAAACTATCAAGCGACGAACCTTCGATATTGAATTTGCGTGTAAAGCTGGCCACCAAGATCGGGTGATTTGCCCTTTGGAGGCCCGGATATGCACAGCGCACAAGCACCCGCCGACCTTTCTGCCCAGGTCGCAGCTATTTGCGCGGCGCATTTGGGGCGCGAAGGGCCGATGTTACCCATCCTGCATGACGTTCAGCACGCCTTTGGCCATGTCCCCGAGGCCGCTTTGCCGGTCATCGCTTTGGCGCTGAACGTGACCACTGCCGAAGTGCATGGGGTCGTGTCCTTTTATCACGATTTCCGCGACGCCCCCGCCGGTCGGCATGTGGTCAAGATTTGCCGGGCCGAGGCCTGTCAGGCCATGGGTGCCAACGACCTTGCCGATGCGGCCAAGGCGCGGCTGGGTGTCGACTGGCACGGCACGACGACCGACGGATCAGTCACGCTTGAGCCTGTCTATTGCCTTGGTCTTTGCGCCTGCGGCCCCGCCGCGCTTGTGGACGGGGTGGTTGTCGGCCGGGTGGACAAGGCCCGGCTGGATGCAATCCTTGAGGAGGCAGGCGCATGACCGGCACGCGGACCATCTATGTACCCCGCGACGCGGCCGCCCGGGCCCTTGGCGCTGATGCCGTCGCGGCCACATTGGCAAACAACCCCGATGTCACACTCGTGCGGAACGGATCGCGCGGGATGATCTGGTTGGAGCCTCTGGTCGAGGTGCAGGACGGCGACGGGCCACGCATGGCCTATGGCCCGGCCACCGCCGCGGATATACCCGCAATCCTCGACGGCACCTCTGACAAGGCGCTTGGACCGACGGACGACCTGCCCTCGATGAAGCGGCAGACCAGGCTGACCTTTCAACGGGTGGGCGTCATCGACCCTCTGTGCTTGCGCGACTACGAGGCGCATGGCGGCCTTGTCGGTCTGCGCCGGGCGTTGGCGATGTCGGGCACCGAAATCGTGACCGAAGTCACCGACAGCGGCCTGCGCGGCCGGGGTGGCGCAGGCTTTCCCACCGGGATCAAATGGAACACGGTCGCCGGTGCCGAAGCCACGCAAAAGTACATCATCTGCAATGCCGACGAGGGCGACAGCGGCACCTTTGCCGACCGGATGCTGATGGAAGGCGACCCCTTCACCCTGATCGAAGGCATGATCATCGCAGGCCTCGCTGTCGGGGCCACCCGGGGCTATGTCTACCTGAGGTCCGAGTACCCTGATGCCATCGAAGCGATGCAAGAGGCGGTAGAGATTGCCCGGACCTCTGGCCTTCTGGGCGATGTTCTTGGATCTGGCCGGCTCTTTGACATGGAAATCCGGATCGGGGCCGGGGCCTATGTCTGCGGCGAGGAAACCTCGCTTCTCAATTCGCTGGAAGGCAAGCGTGGCGTCGTACGGGCCAAGCCGCCCCTGCCCGCCCTCGAAGGGTTCCTGGGCAAGCCGACGGTCGTGAACAACGTGATCAGCCTCGCGACGGTGCCTGTCATCCTTGAGAAGGGGGCAGCCCACTATCGCGACTTTGGCCTTGGCCGGTCCCGGGGCACTATCCCCCTTCAGATCGCCGGCAACGTCCGCCAGGGCGGACTGTTCGAGACCGCCTTTGGCCTGACCCTTGGCGAGATCGTCGAGGACATTGCCGGCGGCACAGCCACGGGCCGCCCGGTCAAGGCGGTGCAGGTCGGTGGCCCGCTGGGGGCCTATTTCCCGCTGTCAAAGTTCGACACCCCGTTTGGCTACGAAGAATTCGATGGTCAGGGCGGTCTGATCGGACACGCCGGTGTCGTGGTCTTTGACGAGACCGCGGACATGCTGGGGATGGCGCGGTTCGCGATGGAGTTCTGTGCAGTGGAATCCTGCGGCAAGTGCACCCCCTGCCGGATCGGCGCGGTGCGCGGTGTGGAGACCATCGACCGCATCGGCCGCGGCGACGCCGCGGCGATCCCGCTCTTGACCGATCTTTGCGAGACGATGAAGGACGGATCCCTTTGCGCGTTGGGAGGGTTCACCCCGTTTCCGGTGATGTCGGCCCTGACCCATTTCCCCGATGACTTTGCCAAGGCAAAAGAGGCCGCAGAATGAGGGCGCGACGGACAATGTTGCAAGGGGGCGCTGCCCCCGTCCCTACGGGACTCCCCCGGGATATTTTTGATCCGAAGACGGCAGTGCCCCGGTCATGACAGCTCCAACGGTAAAGGGACCTGCGTCCTATTTCCCCTCGATCGAAAAGACCTATGGCCAGCCAGTGCAACACTGGCTTGACCTTATCGCCAGCCGGTCAGGCGCAAAACACATGGAGACGGTGGCGTGGCTGAAGGCCGATCATGGCTTGGGCCATGGCCACGCCAATGCATTGGTCGCTTTCGCCCGCGCGGCACAGGAGGGCTCACGCTCATGAAAGATTTCATCATACCGACCTGGGACGACACCGATATGGGCACCCCTGCGTCGAAGTCGACGAAACTGGTGACCCTGACCATCGACGGGTTTTCAGTGTCGGTGCCAGAAGGAACGTCGGTCATGCGCGCCAGCGCCGAGGCCGGCATCCAGGTGCCCAAGCTATGTGCCACAGACTCGCTTGAGGCATTCGGGTCCTGCCGCCTTTGCGTTGTCGAGATCGAGGGACGGCGCGGAACCCCCGCCTCCTGCACGACCCCGGTGACCGCAGGGATGTTCGTGCATACCCATTCCCCGAAGGTGAAGAAGATCCGCAAGGGGGTGATGGAGCTGTACATCTCGGACCACCCGCTGGACTGCCTGACCTGTTCGGCCAATGGCGATTGCGAGTTGCAGGACATGGCAGGCGCCGTGGGCCTGCGCGACGTCCGCTACGAGGGTACGGAAAACCATTTTGAGGTCCGCCAGAGCGGCGAGGCCAACCCCCGCTACATCCCCAAGGACGACAGCAACCCCTATTTCAGCTATGACCCCGCCAAATGCATCGTCTGCTCGCGCTGCGTGCGGGCCTGCGAAGAGGTGCAGGGCACCTTTGCCCTGACCATCGAGGGCAGCGGCTTTGACAGCCGGGTGTCCTTTGGGGCGAAGTCCGACACGGCGCTGGCCTCGGATTGCGTGTCCTGCGGGGCCTGCGTGCAGGCCTGCCCGACCGCGACGCTGCAGGAGAAATCGGTGATCGAGATCGGCACGCCCGAGCGGTCGGTCATCACCACCTGCGCCTATTGCGGGGTTGGATGCAGTTTCAAGGCCGAGATGCGCGGTGACGAGGTTGTCCGCATGACACCGTGGAAACACGGCAAGGCCAACCGCGGTCATTCCTGCGTCAAGGGCCGCTTTGCCTGGGGCTATGCCGCCCATACGGACCGCATTCTGAACCCGATGATCCGCGATACCATCGACCAGCCCTGGCGCGAAGTGTCCTGGGAAGAGGCCATCGGCTTTGCCTCGGGCCGGTTGCGCGACATTCAGGCCCGCCACGGCACCCGCGCCATTGGCGGCATCACCTCGTCGCGCTGCACCAACGAAGAAACCTTCCTCGTGCAAAAGCTGATCCGGGCGGTCTTTGGCAACAACAACACCGACACCTGTGCCCGGGTCTGCCATTCGCCGACCGGCTACGGCCTGAAGACCACTTTTGGCACGTCGGCCGGGACCCAGGACTTTGACAGTGTCGAACAGACCGATGTGGTTATCGTCATCGGGGCAAACCCGACCGACGGCCATCCCGTCTTTGCCTCGCGCCTGAAAAAGCGCCTGCGGGCCGGGGCCAAGCTGATCGTCATCGACCCCCGCCGCATCGACCTGGTGAAGTCTGCCCATATCGCGGCGGCCCATCACCTGCCTTTGCGCCCGGGCACCAATGTCGCGGTGCTGAGCGCCATCAGCCATGTCATCGTCACCGAGTCGCTGATGGACGAGGCCTTTATCCGCGAGCGCTGCGACTGGAACGAGTTTGCGGATTATGCTGCCTTCATCTCGGACCCGCGCCACAGCCCCGAAGCGACGGAACTGCTGACCGGTGTTCCCGCCGCGTCGGTCCGTGAAGCCGCCCGCCTGTTCGCCAAGGGCGGCAACGGGGCCATCTACTACGGGCTGGGTGTCACCGAACATTCCCAAGGCTCGACCACGGTCATGGCCATTGCGAACCTTGCCATGATGACCGGAAACCTGGGCCGTCCCGGCGTCGGTGTGAACCCGCTGCGCGGCCAGAACAACGTGCAGGGCGCCTGTGACATGGGGTCCTTTCCGCACGAGCTGCCGGGCTATCGCCATGTGGCTGACCCTGCCGTCCGGGATGTGTTTGACAAGCTTTGGGGCGTGACGCTGGATGCCGAGCCGGGCCTGCGCATCCCCAACATGCTTGATGCTGCCGTCAATGGCGGTTTCAAGGGCATCTACATTCAGGGCGAGGACATCCTGCAATCCGACCCCGACACCCATCACGTGGCTGCGGGCCTTGCGGCGATGGAATGCGTCATCGTGCAGGACCTGTTCCTGAACGAAACCGCCAACTATGCCCATGTGTTCCTGCCCGGCTCTACCTTTCTCGAAAAGGACGGGACCTTTACCAACGCGGAGCGCCGCATCAACCGGGTCCGCAAGGTCATGCAGCCCC
The DNA here is from genome assembly GCA_029255105.1 of Flavimaricola sp. GTDB lineage: Bacteria > Pseudomonadota > Alphaproteobacteria > Rhodobacterales > Rhodobacteraceae > Flavimaricola. The sequence goes on from JAQWWH010000090.1 coordinate 78,828, forward strand.
GCAACGGCTACGCCGATTGGGAAGTCACCATGCTTTTGGCAAATGCCATGGGCGGCGGCTGGACCTATACCCACCCCTCTCAGGTGATGGACGAGATTGCGGCAACGACACCGTCCTTTGCAGGCGTGTCCTACGCGTTGCTTGAGGAGATGGGCTCGGTCCAGTGGCCGTGCAATGAAAAGGCCCCTCTGGGGACGCCCTTGATGCATGTTGACGGATTTGTCCGGGGCAAGGGCCGCTTTATCGTGACCGAATACATCGCGACCGAAGAGCGGACAGGCCCGCGCTTTCCTTTGCTGCTGACCACCGGCCGTATCCTAAGCCAGTACAACGTCGGCGCCCAGACCCGCCGCACGGCCAATGTCGCCTGGCACGACGAGGATCTTCTTGAGATCCACCCGCAGGATGCCGAGGTCCGAGGCGTAAAGGACGGCGATTGGGTCAAGCTGGCCAGCCGGACGGGTGAAACATCGCTGCGCGCCAAGATCACCGACCGGGTCTCGCCGGGTGTGGTCTATACGACCTTCCATCACCCGGACACGCAGGCCAACGTCATCACGACCGATTACTCGGACTGGGCGACGAACTGCCCGGAATACAAGGTGACGGCGGTGCAGGTCGGCCTGTCCAACGGGCGGACCGAATGGCAGTCGGACTATAGCACACAGGCGGCAAAGTCCCGCCGCATCCTTCCGGCGGCCGAGTGATGGGCCGCCACACCACCCATGCCGTCACCCGGCGCCGGGTCAGCACGCTGTCCCCCGGCGCGGGTCCCGCCTCGCGGGTCTTGCCAGAAGAGGTGCCTGTGGCAGTCGTCCACAACGGATCGACCCTTGCGGTGATGATGGCCACCCCGGCGGACCTTGTGGATTTTGCCGTGGGCTTTACCCTCACCGAAGGTGTCGCGCAAATGCACGAGATCGGACCGGTCGAGGTTGTCGAACATGGCGCGGGCATCGAGGCCCGGATGTGGTTGCCCGACGAAAGGGTTGAAGCCCTGTCCAAGCGCCGCCGTGCCATGGTGGGCCCTGTCGGCTGCGGCCTGTGCGGCATTGATAGTCTTGAAGAGGCCGCCCGCAACGTGCCCAGCGTTGCCGGCGGTGTGACGATCGCGGCAAGCGAGGTGGCCCTGGCGCTGGACGAATTGCGCGACTGGCAGCCCCTCCATGACGAGACCCACGCTGTCCATGCGGCGGGCTTTTACCTGCCCGGCACAGGCATCCTTCTGGCCCGCGAGGATGTGGGCCGCCACAATGCGCTGGACAAGCTGATCGGGGCCATGGCCCGGGCGGGCATTGATCCGGCGACCGGAGCGATCGTCCTGACCTCCCGGCTGTCGGTCGAGATGGTCCAGAAGTCGGCGATGGCCGGTGCCCCTCTGGTTCTGGCGGTCTCTTCACCCACCGCCCATGCCGTCCGTCTGGCCGAGGGGGCGGGCATCACCCTTGCCACCCGCAGCCGCGGCGAAACCCATGTCTTTTCCCATGCCCACCGGATAACGGAGCAGCCCCATGTCCTCTGACGCCCTGGACGCCACCATCGACACCGATGCCAAGCTTGTGCGGATGGCCAACCAGATCGCCGGCTTCTTTGACACACAGCCTCATGCCGATAAGGTGGCCGAGACCGCTAACCACCTGCGAGAGTTCTGGGACCCGCGCATGCGCGCCCAGTTGCAGGACTACCTTGGCAAAGGCGGCGACGGCCTGAGCCCGCTTGCGCTCGCTGCCGCCAAACGACTGGCCGAAATGGCCTGAACCAGGGTCTGTCGGGGCCTTTCTGCACAGGAAGGCGTTGCGACGATGCCCACATCCCCAAGGTTCTGGAACCTGATCGCAGGGCGGTACGCCCGCACACCTGTGGCGGACGAGGCCGCCTATCAACACAAGCTTGCCGCAACCAGACACCTTCTGTCCCCCGAGATGGACGTGTTGGAGTTTGGCTGCGGGACCGGCACCACGGCCCTGCACCACGCCCCTTTTGTGCGGCGCTATACCGGGATCGACTTTGCCCCAAAGATGATCGCGATTGCGCGGGGCAAGGCCACGGCGGCAGGCCAGTCCAACCTGTCCTTTGAGGTGGCAAGGATCGAGGAATGGACCGCCCCCGATCACAGCTATGACGTCATCCTTGGGATGAGCATCCTGCATCTGCTCGACGGCAAGGAGGCGGTATTGGCACGGGTCCATCGCCTGCTTAAACCCGGCGGGCTTTTTGTCTCAAGCACCGTTTGCGCGACGGACATGCCCCGCATCGTCACGTGGATCCTCCCGGTTGGGAGCGCATTGGGCCTGCTGCCTCTGGTCCGACGGTTCAGCGACAGTGATCTGGTGGCCAGTCACATCGATGCGGGCTTTGTCATCAAGGACCGCTGGCGGCCCGGACCGGGCAAGGCGGTGTTCCTTGTCGCGCAGGTCCCTTAGCGGCGCCAGTCATCAGGCCATGTAGAACTGCTTGGGCAGAAGGTAGGGGAACTGGGTCGCAGGATCGACCTCGACCTTCATGATCGGCCCCATCCATTCGCCCCATTTGGCGTTGACCGGATGCGCGCCGATGGCCTTCTGGCTGGCCTCAAGGTCGTCAGTCTCGAAATAGCCGAACAACGTCAGCCCGTGGCGAAAGATGTTGTAGTTGCTGATGCCCGCCTCGCGCAGCGCCTCGAGCATTTCGGGCCAGATCTCGTCGTGGCGCTTCTTGTACTCATCCTCATAGCCGGGGCGGACCTCCAGCACCCATGCGTATCCGGGCATTATCTGTCTCCTGTCCAGTCGTTATAGCAGTCGCGCAGGGCGACGACCTCGGTCAGTACGTCGTCGAATAGCGTGTTCATGTAGTCCTGATGCACGGCCTCGATCGCCAGTGCTCCGCTGTAGCCTGCTGCCCGAAGGGTGCCGAACATGGCCGGAAAGTTCAGCGTGCCCTGGCCAAACTTGGCCTGAAGGACCCCCATCCTGGCCTGCCGCAAATGGACATGGGCTGCATAAGGGGCAAGCACGTCAATCTCGTCCTGCCGATAGCCCAGGCAAGCAAAATGGGCGTAATCGAGGACCAGTCGCACGCCGGTTTCAGCAACCAGCTCCTGCACGAGGGCGGGGCTTTCAACCCAGCTGTGAACATGGGGTTCAACGCATAGGGTCGCCCTGAAGTCGTGGGACAGGGTGACCATCTCCCGCAGGCTTTCGGCACTGACACGGGCCGCGTCTTCGCGGGACTGACCGGGGTTCACGATACCGGGCAGGACAAAGACAGTCCCGATCCCGGCCGCATCCGCAAAAGTCAGGACCGGCGCAAGATCCCGCAGATTGCCCTCAAGCGTTCCGGGCAGGGCAAGGTTTTGTCCCCCCAACCCCTGACCGAAAAGGTGGTAGTAGTTGGGAATGGCGACACCGATGTCCGCAAGCCCGGCTGCCGCGGCCTTTGGGTCGTTCAGGATCAGCGCCTTGTCGAGGGCCGCCCGGTAGAACAGCCCGACATCCAGCGCCCCGATCCCGAGGGCGTTTGAGATGCCCGCAGCCTCCTGCAATGTGCAGGACGGCAGCGACCAGGATGTGAGGGACAGGCGCATCCTACCCTCCGATCCGCTCAAGCTGGCCACTGGCCGCAGACCGGTAAAGCGCGTCCAGCGTCTCGGTCACCCGCGCCCCGCATTCGGCGTTGGAGGCGTTGGTGACAGGCTTGCCGTTGCAAAGGGCGGCAAATATCCGGACGGGCAAGGCACCGTCATAGCCAGCCTCAAGATCGTTCAGGGGCACGGAGGCGTCCTGCCCGTCCAGGCGCCGCAACTCGAGCACTGCGGGCAGGTTGGAAAAGGTAATCATCCCTTCGGACCCGTAGATCCGCACATCCGTATGCATCCCCACATGCTTTGGCACCGTGGAGGCACCCGAGATCGACACCGTAGCCCCATTCGTGGCCCTAGCGATGGCGGCGTCATAATAGTCCACGCCGGTGGGCGATTTCACGTCCATGGCAAACACGCTGTCATAGGTCAGATCCGCCACCCAGGTCAGCCAGGCCAGCGAATGGGACATCTGGCCCCAGGCATATCCGCCCGCCTTGGCCGGGTCCGCCCAGGTTGAGGCGGGGGGCCGGAACAGGTGGTCGGCTGTCTCAAGCATCGGCTTGCCCGAGAAGAGGTCATCCAGTGGAGAGCCCATTTGACAGACGCCATGACGGATCGTGCCAATCCGGCCCTCTTGCACCCATGCTTTGGCCTTGGCCGTGTAGGCGGTGAAGTTGAGGCCCGTCGGCACCAGAACCTCGCGCCCTGCCTTTGCTGCTGCGGCCGCGATAGCCCGGCCATCGGCGGCTGTTGTGGCCATGGGTTTTTCGACCAACACATGACAGCCCGCTTCCAGCGCCGCGATCGCCGGGGCCGTATGATGGATATGGGGGGTCGAGATCATGACACCGTCAAGGTTTTCAGCCGCCAGCATTTGGGCGACATCGCCATAGCGCCCGGCAATCCCGAAACGGTCGCCTGCAATGCGGACCCGGTCTGCATCCAGATCGCAGATCGCCACGACCTCTGCATCGGTTCCCGCCTGAATGGTGGGGATGTGGTTGAAGGTGGCCCACCAGCCAATCCCGACTATGCCGATCCTTGCGGTCATGATGCATCCTCCTGGCCGATGGTCGATTGATAGACGTTGTGCATATGCAGTTCCGCGGCCTTGGCGGCGGCCTCTGGGTCGCGGGCCGACAGGGCGGCATAGAGGCGTTGGTGGTCCTCGTAGCTTTGCTCAAGCACGCCCGACGTCTCAGAGGCGCGCTTGCGGAATTCGAGGCCAAGGGAATTCAGGCTTTCACCAATGCGCTGAAGGAAGGCATTGCCGGACCCGCCCCAGATCATTTCATGGAACTGAAAGTCGGACAGACGAAAGGCGCGGGCATCCGACAAGGTTGCCTTCTGGGCCTCAAGGTGGGCACCAAGCCGGGCAAGGGTCGCGTCATCCATGTTGACGGCAGCACGGCGGGCGACATCGCTTTCGATCAGGCTGCGGGCGTCATAAAGTTCACCAATATTCACATCCTCAAGGGTCAGGAAAAAGCGGATCGGGCCCAGAAGGCTTTCGGCATCAAGGGCCGAGATATAGGCCCCGCCCCCTTGCCGCGACCGGACGACGCCAAGGATGGACAGGCCCCGGATCGCCTCGCGGACAGAGGGCCGCGACACGCCAAGGCTTTCGGCCAGATCCCGTTCCGGCGGCAGTTGATCCCCCGGCTTGAGGGCACGGGAGGTTACCATGTCAAGGATGCGCCGGGCCACGGCCTCGGCCACGCTTTCACGAACGATGGGTTCGTCAAACACGATCCGCTGGGCAGGATCGCTCATGCGGTTTCCTCCTTTGATCGACGCAACCGGCCCAAATCGATGCGGGGCACGAGCACGGATGCAATGAGCAACATTCCAACAACCCCGGTCTGGATATGCCCGGTGATGTTCACCAAAGCCATACCATTGCGCAGGTTGAGCACGATCAGAATAGCGAGCAAAGTGCCCATCAGGGTACCGGTGCCGCCAAAGATGCTGACCCCACCCAGAAGCACCATTGTAATGATGTCCAGTTCAAACCCCAAGGCGACATCGCCCCGGACCGCCCCGACCCGTGCCGCGAAGAGAAGACCGGCGAACGCCGATATCAGGCCCGAGGCGGTAAAGATGATCATCTTGTGCCGGGCGGTATCGATGCCGGCATAGATGGCCACCTCGCGGTTGGTCCCGATAACATAGGTCTTGCGGCCAAAGCCGGACCTTTGCAGGACAACCCAGAGGAATACGAACAGAACGACAAAGGCGATGAGGGCAAAGGGGATCGGGCCGAGAAAGCCCTGTTGACCCAAGGCATCGAACCAGTCTGGAAAATCGGTGATCCCGCGATCCTCGACCAGAACCCGGGCCAGACCCCGGAACCCGATCAGGGTCGCCAGCGTCACGACAAGGCTGGGCAGTCCGACCCGTGCGATGAACCATCCATTCAGCGCCCCGCCCAAAGCCCCGATGCCAAGGCAGATGACAACGGCCAGGACCGGATCGACGCCTTGATGGAAAAGCCAGCCAAAGGCACAGGCTGACAGCCCCATCATGGAGCCGACAGACAAGTCGATCTCGGCGTTGATGATCACGAAAGTCATGATCAGAGCCACGATGACCTTTTCGATAGACAGCTGGAACAGGTTGATCTGGTTGCCCACCGTCAGGAACTGGGGCGACAGGATCGAATTCATGACGATGATGCAGAGAAGGGCGGCAAGCAAGAACCCCTCCCAGCTTTGCAGGCGGCGAAGCAGGGTCATTCGGCGGCCTCCTTTTGCGGCATGGAGGCAAGGCGTTCCTTTTCACGGGCGATCCGCATCCGGATCAGGCGCCGCATCAGGATGGCGTCAACCGCCACGGCGGTCAGGATCAGAGCGCCCAACACAGCCTCACGCCAGAATTCGCTGACAAGCGCCCAGCGCACGAGGGAAGTGTCGATCAGATCGACGAGGATCGCCCCAATCAGAGCCCCCAGCACAGTGCCCGAGCCGCCAAAGATATTGACCCCGCCGACAACGGCGGCGGCCACCGACTTCAATTCGAACCCGAGGCCGGCGACGACTGTGATATTGCCAAAGCGGGCAAGGAACATGAAACCGGCAAGCCCCGCCAGTGCCCCGGCCATCACAAAGGCGCTGAGCACGGTGAGCCGCAGGTTGATCCCGGCCATTTCAGCCGCTTCGGGGTTGGAACCGACAGCATAAAGCCTGCGGGCAGGCCGCAACCGGTTGAGGGCAACGTGGACGATCAGGACCACGATCACCGCCGTCACGAAGGCCGCCCGGAACTGGACGCCCCCGACCTCGAACAGGCTGGTATTGGGGAACTGCACCAGCCACTGGGGCAGTTGGGACGAGGTGATGGATTTGGCGTCCGAGTATTCGACGAGGGCAGACCGGAAGATGGCCATCGTCGCCAGTGTCACGATGATCGAGGGGACCCGCGCATAGGCTACGATCACCCCGTTTATCAGGCCAAAGCCTGCACCCACGAGCATGGCGTAGACGACCAGAACAAGCGGATGGATGTCGGGGCTGCCCGCGACGAGATTGCCCGTGGCAAAGGCGGTGAAGCCAACCACCGACCCGATGGAGAGGTCGATGTTGCGCGTGAGAATGACCAGGGTCTGGGCGGTCGCGATCAGCGCCATGATCGCCACGCTTGACGAGATCCGGTTGAAGAGACGGGCGTTGAAGTAGTTGGGCACCTGGCTGGCAAAGAACGCCAACACCAGGGCAAGCACCACCAACAACGCCAGAATGCGCAGGGTCTGCGGGGAGAGGCGTCCTAGCATGACGGGGCCATTTCGCTATGGTCAGGCAGGATGCCTCCGGCGGGAGTATTTGGGACAAAGCGAAGCAGGAGGGTCATGCAGCCCCCTTCAGGCTGGTGGCGCCGGTGGCAAGACGCATGACCGTCTCCTGGGTGGCGTCGTCATGATCTAGAATCCCCATCTGCCGACCTTCCCGCATCACAAGGATGCGGTCGCCCAGGGCGAGAACCTCGGGCAGGTCGGAGGAGATGACGAGGGCTGCGCCACCTTCCTTTACAAAGGTCCGGATCAGGTCGTGGACCTCGGCCTTGGCGCCTACGTCGATGCCGCGGGTAGGTTCATCGAAGATCAGAAGCCGGGGCCGCATTTCCAGCCATTTGGCAAGCATGACCTTTTGCTGGTTGCCCCCCGACAGCATGCCGACACTGGTTTCGACATCCGGCGTGCGGATGTTGAGCCTCTTGCGAAAGCTTTCGGCGATCCCCTGTTCGGCGGCCCGGTCAATCAGGCCGAGGCGCGACAGGATCGCGTTCAATGTGGCCAGCGTGATATTGGCGCGGATTGCCATCGGCAAGGCCAGCCCAAGCTTGCGCCGGTCTTCGGAGACATAGGCAATGCCGGCCTCGATGGCCTGTGCCGGGCTGGTTGCATGGAAGGGCTGTCCCAGCCAGGCGACCTGACCCGACGTGGCAGGCTGTATACCGAAGAGTGACAGGGCCACATCGGTGCGGCGTGCGCCCACGAGGCCTGCCATGCACAGGACCTCGCCCGCGTGCAGGTCAAGGCTGATCCCCTCGAACGCATCTGCGCAGCCGAGGTTCTGAACGCTCAGCATCACTTCGGGACGGGTGTGCGACGGGGCCTTGGTGAAATAGTTGCCGACCTCGCGGCCAACCATTTCGCCAATCATCCCGTCGGGTGTGACCTCGGCCACCGGCCGGGTCGAGATATGCTGCCCGTCCCTGATGACCGTGACCCGATCGGCCACATCGAAAATCTCTTCCAGACGGTGCGAGATATAGACGACCGCCACCCCCTGTCCTGAAAGGGTCCGGGCGATCTGGCGCAGCTGCGTCGCCTCGTGGTCCGACAGGGAGGCCGTGGGTTCGTCCATGATCAGGACCCGCACATCCTGACTGAGGGCACGGGCGATCTCAACCGCCTGCTGTTCGGCAAGCGTCAGCCCTGCTGCAATGCGGTCCACGTCGAGTGTCATGCCGATCCGGTCAATCAGGCTGCGCGCCCGGGACCGTAGGGCGGCCCGGTTCTGCACCAGCCCAAGACCGGTTGCGGAGATGAAGATGTTTTCCGCCACATCAAGGTCCGGGAATACCATCGGTTCCTGATAAATGGCGGCGATGCCGGCCTGCCGGGCATCCTTGGTGCCCGAAAGGCGCAGGGCGACCCCGTCTACCTCAAGCGTTCCGGAACTGGGTTGATGGACGCCGGTCATGATCTTGATCATGGTCGACTTTCCGGCCCCATTCTCACCCACGACGGCGTGTACCTCGCCGGGGAAGAGCGACAGGGACATGTCGGACAGGGCGCGTGTCATCCCGAAGCTTTTCGAGATGTGCCTGAGCGCCAGGACAGGTCCTGCCGAGGGGGGAGGGGCCGAAACGGGTGCGGTCATGCTGCGATCCTGTTGGAGATGCGACCGGCAGGCGGGAGTCCCCGCCGGTCGCGAGCGTCCTTTACTGCGCGGCAGCTTCGACGTTGTCGGCGGTGTAGACGGTGAACGGCCCCATCAGGATCCGCTTGGACCCGGGACGGCCGGGATCCTCTTCGATCGTGTAGGCACCCATGCGACCTGCGGTGAATGTCTCACCCATATCGCCGGTCAGCTGGCCGGTCGCCAGGCCATAGGCCGTGTAGTAGGTCAGGTAGCCAAGGTCGCGGAAGTCCCACAGGGCGAATTCGGGCGCGCAGCCATTCATCGTGTAGCTGACCATTTCTGACGGCAGACCCAGGCCCGAGACCTTGACCTGATCGCACAGACCTTCGTCCTGCATCGCCTTTGCCGCGGCCTGAATGCCGACGGTTGTGGGCGACATGATCAGCCCCAGATCGGGGTGGCTGTCCACAAGGGCCAGCGCCCGGTTGTAGCTGACCTCGGCCTGGTCATCGCCGTAGACCACATCGACAAGCTCGATATCCGCGTATTTCGCGTCGCCTGCCAAAGCCTCTTCCATGGCGGCGATCCAGGCGTTCTGGTTGGCCGCGTCGGGTGTCGCCGACAGGACGGCCATCTGGCCCGAGCCGCCAAGGATCGAATGGGCCATATCGGCCATCACGACCCCGATAGAGCCGAAGTCCACCTGTGCGACAAAGACGCTTTCACCAGCCCCCGACGGGATCGGGCTGTCCCATGTCACCACCTGCACGCCTGCGGCCTGCGCGGCCTCGGCGGATGGGGCGATCTGGTCGCCTGCGTTGTTCGAGAGCATGACCGCCCCCTGCCCCTGGGTGGCGGCGGTTGTCATGATCTCGATCTGACCAGCGACGGAGTTTTCAGGGGTGGGCCCCACGAACAGAAGCTCGCCCGGGTTACCAAGCTCGGCATGAGCCTCCTGAGCCCCTTCGTTCGCCTGGTCGAATACGAGGATGCCAAGGAACTTGGGCAGCAGGACCATGTTGGTCTCCATCCCGCCTTCCAGCGTCATGGCATGGGCTTCGGCCAGGGCCGCCGTGGCGGTCCCCATCATCAAGGTGGCCGCAAGGCCCAGTTTCGCAAAGTGTGTCATGTCTTCCTCCCATAGGTCTTGTTCTGGCGCGTTTTGCGCCGTTTCGGTCAAACCGTCGGGGGCCGCAATTGCCCCGGGGACGGGTCGTTTCAGCCAGTCGAGGGGACTGGTTTTCGCGGCCCCTCGCCCCGCAGGGCGCGTCCGATGTCCTGGGCAACAAGGCCCTGAAGCCGGTCGATGGCCGCCTCGGAATACCAGGCGGCATGGGGCGTGATCAGGCAATTGGGGGCGCTTCGCAGGGGCGAGCTTGCGGGAAGTGGTTCCACCCCGAAGACGTCAAGGGCCGCACCGGCGATGGTTCCGGCGGCAAGGGCCGCGGCCATGTCGTCTTCGACGATCAACTGCCCCCGGGCAGAGTTCACGATGATGGCGTGGCCCTGCATCTTGGCCAGCCTCGCGGCGTTGAAGTATCCGGTCGTCTGGGTCGTGGCCGGGGCATGCAACGACACGATGTCGGCCGTGCGCAGCAGGGTATCGGCATCGACAAGCGTGACCCCGAGGGCCTTGGCCTCGCCGGGGGTCAGCATGGGATCGGCGGCAATGAACTGAAAGCCAAAGCCGGCCAGCCGCGCCAGAACCGCACGCCCGATCTGACCCAGACCGAAAAAGCCGAAACGGGTTTCGGCAAACGGCTTCATCGGTTTGCACACTTTGACAGCCGCCCAGTCGCCGGCCCGGACAGAGGCATCAAGGGCAGGCAGCTTGCGCAGCATCGTCAGGGCAGCGGCGGCGGTATGATCGGCCACCTCGTCCGCGCAATAGTCTGGCACATAGCCGACCTTCAGCCCATGGGCACTGGCGGCGCCCACGTCGATATTGTCATAGCCGACACCGTATCGAATGACGGTCGCCCCCGGATTGACCGAAGCCGCTGCGGCCTTGGTGAAGTGTGCGAACTGAACAACGGCAACGTCCACGCCTGCGACAGCCTCTGCGACCTCTTCGGCGGTCTTGCACTGATGCGCCGAAAAATCGGCCTGTCCATCGCGCGCAGCCTGCTCTTCCTGGGCGAGGCTTGGGAAGGTGTAATCGGTCACCACCACCTTCATGTGTCTTCTCCCAGATAGTCGTGCAGGATTTCGCCGGGCACGAGTGTGAAATCAGCGCGCCAGTAAAAGGCGGTCAGGGGTTCAAGAACCGGCAATCTTGTCACGGGAAGCTGCGCGTTCCCGCGCAGGTCGACGGTGCAGGGCCCGGCCCAGGCCTCATGCACCGTCACCTCTGCCAGCTTGCGCGATGTGATCTGACGAATGGCCGGGCGTCCGTCGATGTGATCGACCGCCTTGAGGTTGAGGTTCGTGGCAAAGTCGAAATGCGGGGCGAGGGCTTCTGCCCCGACCGGCGTTTGCTTGTAGGGCGTCGTCCCGGTGATCACTTCGATCCCGTTGCGGGTGACGGAACCGACGATCAGATCGCCCCGCATCTCAAGCCGCGGGTCGCCCAGCTTTTTCGGCTGGCCGTGAATCTCGCGCCCATGTGCCACGCCTACATCGGATGACAGGACGAGCCAGGGCGAATAGGCGCCGGATCTTTCGCCGTAGCGGGCACCTACCATGACATTGGCCTCGCTATAGGGGCCAAGCCAGTCTGTGTCGTTCATCTTGTAGATATGGACGCAGGCCACATCACCTGTCGGTTCGAGCGGTGGTGGCAGGAGGAAGGCAATCGCCTCTGGGTCGGTCCGCCAGTACAGCGTCAGGATTTCGGCGTTGCGAAACCGGAATGGAAACGGCGGGATCATCGGGGCATCCCAAGGCGTGGAAAAACCGCCCTTGGCGATGTCGGCCTCGGTCGGCCGTGTGATGCCCCAGCGTGTGCTCATCAGAAGGCCAGCCCGCGCACGACGTCTTCGCGCACCTCGATGCCCAGGCCGGGACCGGTTGGCGGATAGGCCCAGCCGTCGGTGTGCCACAGCTTTTCGGTGACGATGTCGTCCTGAACGGTGACGGGAAAGGGTTTGTATTCAAAGATTTCCGCATTCGGCGAGGCCAGGGACAGATGCAGAGAGGCCGCCGTGGTGATCGCCGTCGACCACGCATGGGCGTTAATGACCTTGCCATGCTGGGTACACAGGGCGTCGACCCGGCGGAACCCGGTGATCCCTTCGACCCGGGCGGGGTCAACGCCATAGACCTCGATGGCCTGAATGAACTCCATCTGGCGGCGATACCCGGCCTCGGTAAACTCCCGCTCGCCCGACGCAAGGCGGACCGAGGTATTGGCGGCCAGCTTGCGGTAGCCCGCATCGTCCGTGGGATAAAGCGGCTCTTCGTACCAGCCGATCCGGTACTCTCCCATCCGGTTGGCAACGCTGATGGCCGTATCGGCGTCCCAGCGGACACCATTGCCGATATCGACAAGGATCTCAGCCTCATCGCCAAGTGCTGCCCGAAGTGAGCGGATGAAGGACACATCCGTGTCGGGGTCACCGCCGATGTTGCTTTCGCCCTTTTTGGCGAATCCCAGTTTGCAGGACCGGAAACCGGCCTCAAAGAACCCGACAACCTCGGCCACGCAGGCAGCTTCGCCCTTCTTGTTCACGTGTGAGGATGCATTGGCGAGCAGCCGGTCATGCTGCAACCCACCGAACAACTGGTACAAGGGCTGGCCCGCGACCTTTCCCCGGATATCCCAAAGCGCCATATCGATGCCCGAGATCGCGAGCGAAGCAATGCCCCCCTCACCGTACCAAAAGACGTGGCGGCGCATCTTTTCCCAAGCGGCATCAATATCTTCCGCGATGTCGCCCTGAAGCAGGGGAAGGAACCCGTCGGCGATGATCGTGGCGACGGCCTTGCAGGCCTCGGGCCACATGGCGATGCATTCGCCCCAGCCGACAACGCCGTCCGAGGTTTCGACACGGACAAGAACAGTGCGACGGATCGTGCCGAAATCATTGGGGTCTGGGTATTGGATCGGGATAGGCTCGATCCGGGCGATCTTGGTCATATGTGCTCCCTGCCGCTCGGTGCGTTTCCCTTTGACAGGACCTCCAACGCGCCTTACGACTCAAATTGGTCAGGCCAATTAACAACGCTACCAACCGAAAGGTCAAGTCTCATGTTCAACCTCGCGCCAATTCCCGTCCCGGACCTTAGCGGCCGGACGATCCTTGTGACCGGGGCAGGCCGGGGCATCGGGGCGGCACTGGTCCACACTTTGGTCGAGCATGGGGCGACAGTGTTTGCCGGGTTCTACGGAGCCGCCGATATGGGCGCACTTGCCGGCTCCATCACCCTGCCCCTCGATGTTACCAGCCAGTCCAACGTTGACGCGGCCATCCAGAAGGTAACGAGCTTTGGGGGGCGGCTTGATGTTCTGGTGAACAACGCGGGCATCATCACCCCGATCGGGCACCTGTCCGACCTGCCCTCGGATGCGCTGCGACCGGCGTTCAATGTCAATGTCATCGGGTTGCACCGGATGACCGTCGCCGCCCTGCCCCTGTTGCGCGAGAGCAAGGGGATGATCGTGAACGCGGGCACAGGTGCAGCCACCCAACCGATGGAGGGGTGGACGGCCTACTGCAGTTCAAAGGCAGGCGCCCGGATGATGACCCAGATGATGGCAATGGAACTGGCAAGCGACGGCATTCTTGCCCGGTTCATCGGCATTCCGCCAACCGATACCGCCATGCAGGGCGAGATCCGGCAGGCCGGCCTCAATCCGATCAGCCAGATCGCGCAGGAGGACCTTGTCGACCCCATGGTTCCAGCCTCGGTCATGGCCTGGCTCTGCTCTGCTCAGGCGCGCCAGTTGGAGGAGGTTATCCTAGATGTCAGGCAGCCGCCGTTCCCCGCCATGATGTCGGTCGGATAGCGCTGGACTCTGTGCAGTGGTCGGGCGACCAAGGGGTCCTACAGCTTTGGCAGGGCCTGATGCAAAAACGCGAAGACCCTTTGGATCCGTTCGAACCTGCAATCACAGCCTGGCCGCTGGCGCTTTTGCGTATTGCCCTTCGGCTTGCTGCGCTGGTGCTCATTGTTGTGGGTGTCCATTGGACCCTGACCTGGCTGGATGAGCGGACGCATGTGATTGGCGCAAGCCAGGGCCTTGCCCTTGGGATCATCGTGCTGATGCTGGTGGCCTATGCCCTGATGATCGCCCTGCCGTTTGTGCCGGGGATCGAGATCGGGATCGCGCTGATGATGCTGCAAGGCGGCTCGATCGCCCCGTTCGTCTATCTGGCCACCATTGTCGGGCTATTCACCGCCTATACCGCCGGAACGGTCCTGCCCTATCGCAGTCTGCACCGCCTCGCCGCAGACCTGCGCCTTTCCCCCCTGTGCCGGATGCTAGAGCGTATCGCTGTTCTGTCGCCCGAAGAACGGCTGGTTGCCTTGCAAGCCCGGTTGCCAAGCAGGCTTGGCGGGTTTGCGACGCGGCATCGCTATATCCTGCTTGGCCTTTTGGTGAATGTTCCGGGCAATGGGGTTGTCGGCGGCGGTGGCGGGCTGTGTCTGATGGCGGGCATAAGCCGGCTGTACGAGCCTGTCAGAACAGCCGCCCTGCTGGCCGTCGCTGTCGCTCCGGTCCCGCTGATTGTCTGGCTTGTCGACCGACCGCCCCTTGGTTTTTTGCCGGGCTAAACGAGGCGGATCGACCGAGTTGCAAGATCGGCATGGAAGGCGCGCCCGATGGCGACAAACCCGATCCTGCGCAGGGTTTTGGGGTCAAACGGGGCGTCAAGCCGATGGGCTTCGAACCCGGCAAAGGGCAAGGTGATCCTTTGCCATTCCGGCCCCACGTCAAAGCTGTGACGGTAGGATTGCCATGGCCGGGTGACAGCATTGGTGCGCAGGTGCAGGTTGTAGGTCTGTGCCGGTCCGCAGGCGTCAAAGGCGATGGCCGACCAGCCGCTGGCATCAAAAGGCCTGCCATCAGGCTCCAGATCCAGCGCCAGCTGCAAAAATCCACCGTTATTGGCGAGGCTCACCTCCCCTTCAAGGCGCAGTGCGGGCTGTCCGGCCACGTCCGCGCGGGTCATGCGCCCCTGTGACAGCCCGCCCATCACGCCGTCTGACAACATCTCCCACCTTGTACCCCTTGGGGTCAAAGGGTGGGGCAAGGACATATCGTCGATAAGGGCTGGTGCGTTTGTCATCCATGGGACCTATGTGGGGCGACCCTCGGGGGCAAGGGGCGCTGGCATCCAGCGGATCAGCCTGCACCGTTTTCGCCAGACATCTGCTTGACCTTGCCGACTGCTCCGGCGCAGCATCCCGCCAATTGCAAACAGGGGGAGGCAACGGGCCATGCAGGTTCTTATTATCGGTGCAGCAGGCATGATCGGGCGCAAGGTCAGCGAAGCGATTGCCAAGACGGGCACCTTGGGCGACCGCCCTGTCACAGCGCTGAAGCTGGCCGATGTCGTCGCACCAACCGCGCCTGCGGGCTTTTCCGGAACCGTCGAAACGCTGGCCGTCGACATTGGTGACCCGGCCACCGCCCCTGCCCTGATCGCAAGCCGCCCCGATGTCGTTATTATTCTGGCAGCAATCGTCTCGGGCGAGGCCGAGGCGGACTTTGACAAAGGGTATCGGATCAACCTTGATGGCACCCGCTGGCTGCTTGACGCCATCCGGACGCAGGGCGATGGCTATTGCCCCCGCGTCGTCTTTTCCTCGTCCGCGGCCGTCTTTGGCCGGCCCTTCCCCGACCAGATCAGCGACGATTTCCACCTGACCCCGCTGACCAGCTACGGCACCCAGAAAGCCATCGGGGAGTTGCTGGTGTCCGACTATTCCCGGCGCGGGTTCCTTGACGGCGTCTCATTGCGGCTACCGACCATCTGCATCCGGCCGGGCAAGCCCAACCTTGCCGCGTCCAGCTTTTACTCTGGCATCCTGCGAGAGCCTTTGGCAGGCCTCGCGGCTAAGCTGCCGGTCCCGACCTCAACCCGGCACTGGTTTGCCAGCCCAAGGGCGGCTGTCGGTTTTGTCCTTCATGCGGCCACGATGGACACCGGCCCTATCGGGCCGAACCGGGCTTTGACCATGCCGGGCTTGTCGGCAACGGTCGGTGACCAGATCGAGGCGCTGCGCCGTGTTGCGGGCGATGCGGCTGTCGCGCTGATCGAACCGGCAGAAGACCCCGCCGTGGCGGCCATCGTCGGTGGCTGGGCGCAGGATTTTGAGGCCAAGCGCGCGACTGATCTGGGGTTCAAGGCGGAGGCAAGTTTTGACGAGATCATCCGTATTCATATTGAGGACGAGCTTGGCGGATCACTGGGTTAATCAAGGGTCGCGTCAGCCGTGACCCGGAACCGGGCCCGGATCGGAAGGTGATCCGACGCCCGGCGCACCTCTTCGCCGTCGATGACAGAGCTGTCTTCCAGTGTCAGGTCGGCACTGTGGAACATCCTGTCAAAGCGGAACAGGGGCCAGCGGGTGGGAAAGCTGGCGGGCATGCGAACCTCTGACAGGGCGGATCGCAACGGCGCAAGGCTGCCGGGCCGGTCCCCGGCAGCGTTGAAGTCCCCCGCCACGATGGCCCGCCCCTCCGGTCCCTGCCGGGCCTGATCCGCCAGCACCCCCGCCTGACTGCGACGGTTGCGCCCGACAAGGCCAAGATGCGCCCCGATAAAGCGCAAGGGTCCGATCGGCGTGTCGAGGTCGGCGACATAGGCCCCGCGTGGTTCCAGCCCCGGCAAGGGAATGTCAAAGACCGCAAGCATCTGGATGGGCGGGCGCAGCAAAAGCATGTTGCCGTGCCACCCCAACCCCGGCGAGGTTGGCGACACATCCACGGCGACAAGGCCCGTCGCGGCGGTAATTTCGGCCCGGGTAAAGATCGCCTTGCGGCCCTGAAACCGGAAATCCGCCTCTTGCAAGGCTACAATGTCCGCCCCGAACCCTGATATGACCGACAGGATGCGGCCCGGATCACGCTTGCCGTCCCGGCCAATGGCCTTGCGGATGTTATAGCTTGCGACGGTCAGGTGCATGGTCGTGGCCGGGCCCTTTGTGGCAGAGGTCTGGTGGCCTAACCCGGCAGAACCAGTACCAGAACGACCAGGCTGCCCCAGATCGCCAGCAGGAAATGCGTCGTCTGCGACCCCAGATGACAGTACCAATAGCAGAAGTAATCGCCCCCGATAAGGAACCCCGCCCAGTTGGTCACAAAGGCCAGCGCTCCAAGGGCTGCGATGGTGCGCGCCAGCACAGGATCGACCGCCCCAAGTAGGGCTGCCATCAGCAAGACTGCCCCAATCGAAAGGAGGGTTGCCGCCAAAGTCTCCCAAACGACGATGAGAGCAAAAAGAGCCCTGATGATCCTTGGATCGTTGATCCGCCGATGCGCGACCTTGGCATAATCATCGGGATAGGCCTGCGCCATCAAGTCAAACTGGATAACCATGCGCACCGCCTCGATGTTCAGGTCCGGATAGCGCCAGTTGTCCAGAGCCCCGCGTACCATCCATGCGCCGATACTGGCCGTCAGTACCGCCTGTGCAAATAGGATCAACCCGTCCATCGCAACCGCCGTCCCTGCCCCTCGCCTATGCCGCCCTATCGAACCCCGGTCCTAGGCGGCGTCGTCTGCATCCGCGTCCCGGGCGGCACCCAACCTTGCCGGTCTGCCGACAGGCGGCATCCAGCCTCTTTCAGAGCGAATGCCAAAGCCGATCCTGCCCTTCTTCATCTCGGCCTCCTGCGCCTCCATCATTTCGCGGGCGCGGGCAACGTAGGCTTCGTTTTCGGCGGCTGGAATGTCCGGGTCATAAACCTCGGCCAACTCTTGCAAGGCCTTTCTGTCGGCCGCCTCAAAGTCCTTGACCAGCTTTTCAGCGTCAAAGGGGTGCATGCCCAGCGCCTCGAGGGCAGAGCGACCGGTGCGGACACCCCCGTCAAAGGTTTCGCGGATGATGTCGCGGCAACCGGCTGCATAAATCTCGTAGACATGATCCCGATCCCGCGCTCTTGCGACGATGTGGACATGGGGATGATTGCTGTGAACGTAGTGCACCAGCTGGGTGATCTTTTCCCGGTCATCAATCGCGATGACAATCAGTTTCGCCTCATCGATCCCGGCCGAATGCAGAAGGTCTGGTCGGGTGGCATCGCCAAAGAAAGCCTGAAAGCCAAATTTGCGGATCATGTCGAGTTGCGCGGAACTGTGGTCCAATACGACCGTCGAATGGCCCGCGGACCGGAGGATGCGGTTGACGATGCCACCGAACCGGCCGTGGCCCGCAATGATCGCCACGCCCTTTTCGTCGATGTGATCCGCCTCACGGTCCTGAATTTCAGAGTATTTCTTGGCGATGATCCGGTCATAAAGAATGAACAGGACAGGCGTAAGAAGCATCGACAACGCCACGACGAGCAAGAGCTGGTCCGACACCGCCGCTGGGATCACCCCGTTGGCCACCGTAAACGACAAGAGCACAAAGCCAAACTCGCCCGCCTGCGCCAACCCAAGCGCAAACAGCCATCGGTCGCCACCGCCGATCTTGAAGATGACCCCAAGCGCGTAAAGCACAGCGACCTTCAGCGCGATCAGCCCAATCGTGAGCCCAAGGACGGTTCCGAAACTGCCAAATAGAAGGCCAAAGTTTATGCCAGCACCCACCGTCATAAAGAACAGACCTAGCAAGAGCCCTTTGAACGGTTCGATATCACTTTCCAATTCGTGCCGGTATTCGCTGTTGGCCAGAACCACGCCTGCAATGAAGGTGCCCAGCGCAGGGGATAGTCCGACAAAGGTCATCAGAAGGGCGATCCCGATGACGATGGTCAGGGCGGTCGCCACGAAGAGTTCGCGCAGCTTGGCCGCCGCGATGAAGCGGAAGATCGGGCTGGTCAGGTAGTTCCCCGCAAGAATGACAGCGGCCACCGCCCCAAGTGTCACCAGCGCCCGTTGCCACCCTTCCAGCGTTTCGATGAACAAGGGGCCGGCAGAGTGGTCGCCCCCTTCAGCCCCGTGGGCGGCGACGGCATGCGTCGCCTCGAGCAGTTCGGGAAGGGCCAGCAAGGGGATCAGCGCCAGCATCGGGATCACGGCGATGTCCTGAAACAGCAGGACCGAAAAGCTGCCCTGCCCGCCATCGCTTTTCATCAGGCCCTTTTCCCCAAGGGTTTGCAGGACGATGGCGGTTGATGACAGAGACAGGACGAGACCAATGGCCAACGCAATGCTCCATCCCTGACCCATGACAAGGGCGGCCGCCATGACCAGAAGGGCCGTCACGACCACCTGCAAGCCACCCAGTCCCAAAAGCCTGTTGCGCATTTGCCAAAGCAGTTTCGGCTCAAGCTCCAGCCCGACAAGGAACAGCATCATGACAACGCCAAATTCGGCAAAGTGCTGAAGGCTGACCACATCGACATGCAGCGCGGCGAGAAGCGGCGATATCGCGATGCCCGCGATCAGGTAGCCAAGGACGGACCCAAGGCCCAGCCGTGTCGCGATTGGTACCGCCAGAACGCCAGCCACCAGAAAGACAAAGGCAAGCAGCAGAAATCCGGTCATTGAACGAGCCCCTTCCGAAGCGGGAGGCTGTCGTGAAAGACGGCCTTTGTCTGGCCTGCGACAGCCATGTCATAGTCTTCGTCACGCAGCGCCATAAGAAGGCGGCGATACCCCTCGACATGCGGGCTGACGCGATCTTCCTTGGGGGCCCTGAGGGCCGCGTGCAAAACATAGGGCGGCAGATAGGCCATCTTGCAAAGCCGGGCCGTCTGTTCGAGAGGGGTCAGAAAGGTCTCAAGCGGGTAGTGCTGATATCCCTCGGGCTGATAGGCCTCTTCTGGGCCCGCCGTTGTGATCGCCAGCATCATGGACTTGCCTGCAAGCGCATCGCCACCGGTGCCATAGGCAAAGCCGTATTCAAGGACGAGATCCTCCCACTCCTTGATCAGGGACGGGGTAGAGTACCAGAACAGCGGGAACTGGAACACCATGATATCGTGGTTGACCAGCCGCTCCTGCTCTTTGTCGATGTTGATATTGTGGCGGGGGTATTCGGCATAAAGGTCGACGAAGGTCACACCCTCGATCGCCTGCGCCGCCGCCATCATGTCGCGGTTGACGTGGGAGTGTTTGTGCCCCGGGTGGGCGTAGTAGACGATCACACGTGCCATTCAGTCCCCGTCTTCCCTCTTGTTGTCAGTTGAAGCTTAGCGGCTTGATCCTCAAGTGGGTAGCGACAAGCTACCAACGCCCCCTCCAGGACATCACATGCATGCGGCGGTGCCCAATAAATGGGTCCTGCGTCGGTTTGGCCAGCGCCGGGTCGCCCACGACACGCAGGGCCAGGGCCACCGCGATCAGCGAAAACAGGGTCGCCCCCGCGGCCTGCCCGATCAATGCCCCCTGCGCCCCCCAAAGGGCCGCCCCGCCGACGACGAAGGGCCAGGTGCCGATGGTGTTCTTGCCCCAGTTCAACCAGGTCGAATAGACCGGGTGCCCAAGGTTGTTAAAACTGGCATTGGCCACGAACATGGCCCCGTTAAAGAAGGTGACCAGCGCAAGCGGACCGCAGAACAGGTAGATCAGGTCCCGGGTCAGCCCCGTCGCCCCAAACATATCGGCAATTGGGGCGCGCAGGACAAAGAGGATCAGCATGGCCAGCAGAACGTATCCGGCAATGAACCTAAGCCCGTCCAAAAAGGTGGACCTGACCCTGTCGTGCAACCCCGCCCCAAAGTTCTGGGCAATGATCGGCCCGATCGCCCCCGACAAGGCAAGAACGACCGAAAAGGCGACCGGGGTCAGACGACCGATGACCGCCATGCCCGCCACCGCCTCGGTCCCGTATTTGGCCATTTCGCGGGTCAGGATGGCAGAGCCTACGGGCGTCGCGACGTTGGTCAGAACCGCAGGTACGGCAATCTTAGACACCGCCGCGGCGTCGCGCATCAAAAGCGCAGCACCGGGCTGGTCAAAACCGTTGTGCCTGCGGATCGCGGGCCAGAGGGCGGCGGCCAGAAAGGCAAAGCGCGACACGACAGAGGCCATGGCGGCCCCCTGCAAATCCAGCCCCAGCCCGAAGATAAAGATCGGGTCGAGCACCGCATTCACCAATCCGCCGACCAGCGTCGAATACATCGCCCATTTGGCATCGCCATGCGCCCGCAGCACCGCCATGCCGGTCATGGCCACGCCGATGACTGACATCGAGGGCAGGATGATCATCAGGTAGCCCGCGGCAAGATCGGCCACCTCGCCCTCTGCCCCGAACAGCGCCAGAACCGCCCGCAGGTTCCACAAAAGGATCAGCGGCACGATCAGGCCTACTCCAAACGCCACCATGGCAACCGAGGTCGCGTATTCAAGGGCCTCCTGCTTTTCGTGTCGCCCAAGGGCACGGGCCACCAGCGCACCGGCCGCGATGGACAGGCCGATATTGATCGAATTGGTAAAGAAC
This sequence comes from Flavimaricola sp., assembly GCA_029255105.1. Lineage (GTDB taxonomy): Bacteria > Pseudomonadota > Alphaproteobacteria > Rhodobacterales > Rhodobacteraceae > Flavimaricola. The sequence continues at coordinate 100,253 of JAQWWH010000090.1, forward strand.
AGGAGCGCACTGGCATAGCCTGCGGCGGCGGCCAAAGCCTCTTCCCCAAGCATGGAGATGAATAGCATGTCGATCAGGTCGACCGCAAAGATCGCCATCAGGCCGATGCTCGATGTAAACGACATCACGATCACATGGCGCAGCGTGCTGCCGTGGATAAAGATCGGGTCATCGCTTTTGTCTGGTGTGTTCTTGTCCGTCGTGGCCGCCATGATACTCGTCCCTTTCGTCACCGAACACACGTACCGATCAGAGCAGTCTGGCCACTGAGGTCAACCCCGGAACCGCCCGTAAGGCCCAAGCACTGCGTCAAGATCAACACGTGCCTTCAAACGCACCGCCAAGAGGTAAAGCCCGCCAATCTTGCGCTGCAGATAAAGCGTGTCGATGGGCGGGATCGGAACAAAGTCCCGATCCTCGGCCAGCGCCATCCCCCCCTCGCGCAGGTCGCGCGACAGGGTGGAGACTGCAAAGTCGTAAACTCCCCCTCCCACAAGAGGCGCCATCGCAATCTCGAACAGATCAAGGAGTATTCCCTGCCGGTCTGCCTGCAGGTCCGCAGGCATCAGCCCGATCTCGATCATGCAATCGGCGGTCCCTGCCCGGTCAGACGCCAGCCCCGCAGCAAGCAGTCGCCGGTACTGATCCGCCATTCCCTTGGGGAAATCGCGTGTGGCGCCAAAGTCCAGCAGGACAACCCGGTCGGTTGCCGGGTCGTAGCGATAGTTGGCAAAGTTCGGATCGCTCTGCATCGCCTCGAAAGCGAACAATTCCCGCAGCATAAGGGCGATCAGCCGGGTGGCAAAACGGTCGCGCACGTCCTGCTCCATCCCGGCCACGTCATCGACCGACACGCCGTTTACGAAGTCCATAGCCAGAATGGCTTCCGTCGTCAGGTCGTGATGCACCTGTGGCACCACAAAGTCCGGATCGTCCTCCAGCCGCGACGCAAAGCCCTTCAGGGCCTCTGCCTCGCGGGTATAATCCGCTTCGTCATGCAGCTGCCGCCGCGCCTCTTCCATCAGCGGGGCAAGGGCCAATCCCTTGGGCAAGAGACCCGACATCCGCATGAGGGCCGAGACATTGCGCACGTCACTGTCGATGCTTTGCCGGATGCCCGGATATTGCACCTTGATCGCCAGATCACGCCCGTCGCGGGTCTGGGCCCGATGCACCTGCCCGATCGATGCGGCCGCGATGGGGCGCACGTCAAACCGCTTGAACCGGGTCAGAAAGTCCGGCCCCCAGTTCTGGGACAACACCGTCTTGAGCTGAGCGGGCGGCATGAAATGCGCGTTCGAGCGCAGGTGCCCCAAAATATCGGCAAGCTCGGGCGGCAGGAATTCGTCCGCCTCCATCGACAAAAGCTGACCAACCTTCATCGCCGCCCCACGCATCTGGGCAAGCTGATCGGTGATACGGGCCGCATTGGCCGGGGTCAGAAGAAGGTCGCGCATCTGGGGCCGGTTGCCGGTCATAAGCGCCCGGCCGCCGCCCAAGGCGACATTGCCCGCCACGCCTGCGGCAAGCCCACCAAGTCGCGCCATGCGGGACAACCGTCCGCCCGGAACAGCGACGCCGCGCGCCGCATATCCTGATGCTTGCTTCCCTGACGGGCGGGCCGTCATGGCGCGCACCGGCTGCTGTCGTTACGTCCTTGATCGCGCATCTTGTTCCCAAAGCCAGACCGGGCCCTTGGCGACCCTGAGAGGGACCTAGTCCAGCCCCGGCAAAAGGCGATGGCTGGCGTCAGTCCGCGCTGCGTTTCACACCGTTTTGACGCGCAACAAAGTCGACCAGATGGGGGACGTAGTCTTCGCCCCCGTCCCCGCCGGTGGAATAGGCTTGGGCAAAACTGTTCTTGACCGCATTGCCGACAGGATTCGACAGGCCGACACTATCCGCCATGCTTTCAAGGTAGCGCAGGTCCTTGAAGGCGTTCGTGATGGTGAACTTATGCGCCTCGCGGTTGCCTTCAACGGCATAGCCCATAAAGGTCTCGTAAAACCCGCAATACATCCGGCTGGGGCGCAGCACACTGTCGAAGCGGGCGGTTGAGATGCCGACCTTTTCGCTTAGCGCAAGCGCTTCGGCATAAAGCGCCGCGTAGCCCAGCGACAGGAAGTTGTTGAGGAGTTTCATCCGGTGACCGTCGCCGGTCGTGCCAATGTGGATCACGGTCCCGGCCCAGCTTTCGATCACAGGGCGGACCCGGTCAAAGACCGCCGCATCCGCACCGACCATGGCCGAAAGACTGCCCTCGGCCGCCTGCACTGGGGTTCCGCCCAGCGGGGCATCCACCATATGAACGCCTTGCTCGGCCAGCATCGCTGCCAGCTTGACCGTTGATGTGGGGTCGGAGGTCGAGCAATCGACCACAACGCTCCCTTCGGCGAGCGAAGGGGCCATCGCCGCCACGATCCCCTCGACCTGGGGCGATCCGGGGGCGCAGATAAAGACAATGCTGCTTTTGCCAGCGAGGGTGGCAAGGTCCGGCGCCTCTGTCGCGCCGGCGGCCACCAGAGCCTCAACCGGGCCGCGATTGCGGTGGGCTATGACGGTCAGCGGATAGCCCGCAGCCATGATGTTGGAGGCCATGCCCTGGCCCATCAGGCCAATTCCGACAAATCCGATGGTTTCCTGTGTCATGTCCCTGCTCCATTGCTTTGACTTTGGCGGCATACTGATGTCCGCCGCCCGGAAGGTCAAAGGACATTCTGGCAAAGACCGGGGCCGACTAACCAGCGCAAGCAAATGTTAAGGGGTTGGTCCTAGGGTGCGAGGTGTCGTGTGTTGCAAGCAGTGGAACAGGTGTTGATGTCAAAGGTTTTTGTGGCGGCCGTGTTGGCCCTGTTTGTTGTTCCCGCAGCGGTCTGGGCCGAAACACCGCCGGCAGGCTTTGCCCTGCAAAGCGACGTGGATCATGTGTGGACGATCACTGCAGCCGTTCTGGTGTTCTTCATGCAGATCGGTTTCCTTTTGCTTGAAGCGGGGAGCGTCCGTTCCAAAAACTCGGTCAATGTCGCCCAAAAGAACCTGATGGATTTTGTCGTCTCAACCGTCGCCTTCGGTGCCATCGGCTACACATTGATGTTCGGCACCAGTCAGGCAGGCTGGTTCGGTTGGAGCAGCGAACTGGCCCTGTTCGGCTCTGCCGGGGACTGGAGCCTGACGTTCTTTGTCTTTCAGCTGATGTTTTGCGGCACCGCGGCCACCATCATGTCCGGCGCTGTTGCCGAACGGATGACGATCAACGGCTACCTGGTCGCCGCCGTGCTGATCGCGGTGGTCATCTATCCAGTGGCCGGGCACTGGGTCTGGGGCGGATTGCTGAACGGAACCGACACGCAACTGCTCGCCTCTATGGGGTTTATCGATTTTGCCGGTTCAACGGTGGTGCATTCGGTTGGCGCATGGTCGGCCCTTGCGATCGTCATCATCATCGGGCCCCGGATCGGCAAGTACGACGAGTATGGAAAGCCACGCCGGATGCACGCCCATTCGCCAATCCTGGCCACGGCAGGGGTACTTATCCTGTGGCTCGGTTGGATCGGATTCAACGGCGGATCCGCGCTGTCGGGGACCGCTGCCTTTGCGCAGATCATCGTGAATACAGTGGTTGCAGGGGGTGCGGGGGGCTTTGCGGCACTAGTCCTGGGGCGCTTCACGGATGGCCTTTTCCGTCCGTCCACCTCGATCAACGGCATTCTTGGCGGTTTGGTCGCCGTGACCGCAGGGGCCGACCTGATCAGCCCCCAAAACGCATTCCTGATCGGGATGCTTGGCGCGGTCGTTGTTCATTTTGCAACTTGGCTGCTGGAATCCGTCTTGCGGCTGGATGACCCTTTGGGGGCAATCCCCGTACACGGTTTCGCAGGTGCCTTTGGCACCATTGCCGTGGCCCTGTTCGCCCCAATCGACAGTCTGCCGGCCGAAACGCGCCTTGGCCAGTTGGGCATTCAGTTGACCGGCATCGGCGTGGTCTTTGCCTGGGCCTTTGGCGTTACCTTTGCCGTGATGAAAACCATTGATGTTGTGCTCAAGGGTCTGCCTGACGGGGGCAACGGCCTTCGGGTACCCGAACTGTTTGAGCGCGAAGGTCTCAACCGGCACGAGCACGACGCCCCGATGGGAAGCGATGTCCTGCAGGCTGCCATGGCCGATCTGGTGCGCAATCCTAGTGCCACGGTCCCGCGGATCGAGATTGATCCAGGTGACGAAGCCTATGAAACCAGCGTGCTGTTCAACAGGATCATCGACACGATCGAAGATACCCGCAACGAAGAGGAATCGCGATACCAGAGGAACAAGGCCCGACAGATGAAAGTGGAGGCAGAGGTTTCCGAAGTGGTCAAGGCCTGCTCCGTGGGGGATTTTGGCAGGCGGTTACCCGTCGAGGGGCTGGACGGTTTCCTCCTCTAACTCTGCCACGGCATCAACGAATTGTGCCAGGTGACAGAGACCGCCGTGACTTCCGTGGCCGAGAGCATGGCTGCGGTTTCTCAAGGAAACCTCTCCAAACGGATCGACGGCGATTTTCGAGGTCACCTCGGGCAGGTCCAGACGGCCGTCAATGGGACCCTCGATCAGCTTTCAGAGCTTCTGGACGACGTTCAGACATCCGTTGAAGCGGCAAAGCGGGGCAATTTTGCGCTTAATATCAGTCTCGACGGTCGGGCCGGATTCTTTGAGCGGCTTTGTACCGGCATAAACGCGCTTTGCGACATATCGGAGCGCGGACTGTCGGAGCTGTACTCCGTCCTTGAAGAGGTTGGGGACGGAGACCTGACGGTTTCGATGTCGGATGCATACGAAGGCCGCTTTGCCGACATCGCCCAAGCGGTGGCCCGCATGACCACAGGCATCAGCGACATGATGGATGAGGTTCAGGAAACCGCGACTGAGGTCTCGCAAAAGGCCCTGGATATTGCCACGACGGCAGCGCGGGTCAAGAGCGGATCGACCGAGCAGGTAGAGGCCCTTTCGGACTCTGAAATTCTGCTGGCCTCGTTCAGCCAATCCGCCACCGCGGTCGCCAAGGAGGCGACAGAGGCCGATGTCCTTTGCAAGACCGCCTGCGTCCGCGCCGAGGAGGGGCAATCGGTATCGGAAAAGCTGCAGGACCAGTTCAAAGAGATACAAGCAACCACAGCCGAAATCGGCCTTGCCCTCGAGCAGATCGAAGCAATTGCCCTGCAAACCACGTTGATCAGCCTCAACGCATCGGTCGAGGCGGCGCGGGGCAGCGGCGGATCGAACGCGGGCTTCAAGGTCGTCGCCCAAGAGGTGCGGGACCTGGCAAACAGATCGGGTGCGGCTGCCGCAGACATTCGCGCCAAGACCGAAACCGTCAATTCGGCCGTGGCGAACGGGGGCAAATTGGTCAGTCATGCAGCCAGTGCCCTAAGCGCGATCCACAAGGCGATGTCGGAAAGCTCGGACATGGTGGCGGGCCTGTCTGCTGCCGGGGCGGAACAAATCCAAAAGACATCGGCCTTGAAGAACCAGATCGAAATCATCTCGGACAAGGCCACCCAGAACTTGGCGCTTGCCCGCGATAGCGCTGATCTTTCGAGCGGCCTCGAGGATGGTTCGGCCCATACGATCGAGCAATTGGGCCGCTTCAAGCGCCCATCGGTGTTGGGCCAAAGGGCGGCGTGATAAAGCATGGCAGTGGCGCCAACCTCTGGCCGATGGTTGCTGGGGGCCCAAGTAAAAGGGTCCTCGCCGGACACCTTCAGCTTTGTCCCGGAAGTCCTCACTCGCGGGCTTCCAGCCCAAAGTGCACCCTGCAAAACAAGCGATACTCAACAGAGACCTCCCAGAGAAACCGGGCATTTGCACCCAGTGCTGTGTCTGAGCAACGCCCACGCCCAACCATCCGACAAGCCTCAAAGGTCCACTTCGATTACGCCGCCCTTCTCTGCGGCCCGGCTTTGACACAGGATCACGGACCCCTCGCGCTGCTTCTTCGAAAGCACGAAATCGCGATGCTCGACCTCGCCAGAAACGAGGCCGCACTTGCAGACCCCGCAGATCCCGTCAGCGCATTTCACGTCAATATGAATTCCGTTTTCGGCAAGGACATCCGTGGCGCTCTTGTCGGCCGGGATGGTAAACTCTTGCCCGGACCTCGCGAGCCTGAGGGTGAAGGCATGGTTGACATAGTCCGGCATGTCGGGGGCCGAGAAATATTCAAGATGTCGGGTCCAATCGGGGAAACCGGCCTGCTCGGCGGCTGCAATAACGCTGTCCATGTAGCGATCTGGCCCGCAGGTGTAGACATGCCAACCGGGACGATAGGCTTGCAGAACCGAACTCAGATCAGCCCGAGTGCCTTCGTCTGAAAAATGCAACTGTACCTTGTCGGACCATGGAACCATCTCAAGATCGGTCAGGAATCCTGCACTCGATCGGGAATGCGCCGAATAGTGAAACTCAAAATCCGCGCCGATGGCGTGAAGACGATGGGCAAAAGCAATCATCGGCGTGACCCCGATCCCGCCGCCCATCAGGAAGGTCTTGCTGGCGTCCTCGACCAGCTCAAAATGGTTGATCGGTTTGGACGCAAAAATCCTGCGCCCTTTCGCAAAGATCCGATGCAACATCTTTGATCCGCCGCGCCCGCCATCCTCGCGCAGGACCGCGATTTGGTACCTGGTCCGGTCAGATGGATCGCCGGACATAGAGTACTGGCGCAGAAACTCTGGCACGACGACGATGTCGAGATGCGCCCCGGCCGTCCATGCGGGCAGGTCAGAGCCGTCGATAGAGGAAAATTCGTACTTGGTGACGTCCGGCGTCATCCGTTCGACTTTTGTCACCTCGACCCTGATGACCGGGGCGTCACCTGGCACTTTGTATTCGTGGACGTGGCGGGTGTCGCCCCGCGCAATTTCGGTCTTGTATTGGTCGGCCGGGATCATGGCCTGGTAGGCCTCGATCCCGGCCTCCCGATCCATCGGGAAAGGATAGGGCCAAGGCGGCGGGGCAAGCGGGGCGGGATAGACGGCAAGGGTCTGATCCTCGTACCGCAGATCAAGGTCCTTTTGCAGGGCCCGCCGGTTCACCGGATGGGTTGAGGGATGGTAGCCGCCATCGGCCTGCAACTCTACATCCCACCACCATTTCTTGACGTCATTCAGACCGCCGTTGCCTACCGCATCGTCCAGCCAGGCCAGCGCAGGCGCGGCCTTGGGCAGATGCATCGCGGCCCAGCGGAACGGGCGTTCGGCAAACAGGCCCTCAAGGTTCCAGGGACAGGTCTTCATGCACCGGCCACACATCGCACCACCCGGCGTCGTGATCCGGTAGGTGGCGCATTTCTGGCTGTCCGATTTCCAGATTTCATAGCCGTTAAACATCAGCTTGGGCCCGGCCGTGATCGCGCCCGAGGGGCATTCGCGGGCGCATTTATTGCAGTTTTCGCAAAAGTTCTGCAGGCCAAAGTCGATGGGCCGATCATGCGCCATCGGCATATCGGTCGAGACGACCCCGGATTTCAGCCGGGGACCAAGGAACGGGTTCAGGATCACCTCTCCGATCCGGCTGACCTCGCCCAGCCCGGACAGCAGAAGAAGCGGCGGTTGCAAGACCTCGCCGTCCATGACCGAGTGCGCCTTGGCGGCGTAGCCAAGGTTGCGCAGGTGTTTGGCGACTACCCCGCCCAGAAGCGAGAACCGCAAATAGGCCCGCATGGATTGCGCCACGCTGATCCAATCGTCGCCGCTGGCCCCTTCCATCGTCTCGTGGCCCTGATCGACAATCATCGAGATGGCCTGATCGTGGGGGGGCACGATGGGGTCGCCCAGCGCGTCGTGCGAGTACCATGTCCATTCCGGGCAACGGCTAAGACCGGTGGCGTCGATGCCCAGCCAATAGCTTGCCCCCTTGATGTTGTCGGCGTTGCGGGCCGGGTCGGCGGGGCGGGCTGCCGCCGGATTGACCGGACCATCCTGAAGCAGGACGAACGCCCCGAGCGCCCGCCGCTGCGCGGTGGACGGGGCGGTCTTGCGGGCATAGTGCCCCCCCTTGGCGTTGTCCTGATTGGCCTTGCCCATATCGCCAAACTGGGCGCGGGCGAACATGTCGGCCCGTTTGGGCACACGGGCAACTCGTGCCTCGTCAATATAGGTGGTGGGGGTGTCTACGCGCTTGAGGGTCTCAAACGGATGCGGCCCCTGTCGGAACTCGCGTTTCGCAAAAGGATCGCCATTGAGGGCAGACCGGCGGAACCCCTTGCCAAGCCACCAGGCCGGGCCACGGGTCCGGAAGGCAGGCTGATCCGCCTCAGGGGCGAGTGGTTTGTCGGTAGCAAGGTCAAGCGAACAGGTGATCGCGGCAAGGCCGAAATCGGGGCCGATGTAGGGGGCGACCAGTCCTATGCCGTCCGACCATGCCAAGCCAGCCGCAACCGCCAGACGATTCAGATCTACATCAGTGGCAGACCCCGAGTGCGACTTGGCACCGTGACCCAAAAGCCGGATGTAATTGGCTATGACACAGGCCGCCTCGTTGGCGCGCAAGCAGCCCCGCTCCGCCTGCGCGTCCATGATCCACTCTGTCCCCGGCTCATCCGCCCGAGGAGGGCGTGGGTTCTCGAACAGAAATACGATAGCGTGGGTGTGCCCCTCAATCGTAGTTGGCGGGGCCTCCATGCTTTCCTTGAGGTCAGCCATGATGACGTCAATGCCAGAGGCCAGCGTTTTGGTTTGCCGGGTCCGCAGGTCCTGCGCCAGCTGCTCGATATCGGGGTTGGTGATCGGCCTATCCAGAACGGCAGATGCAGGCAGATCGCAGATGCCCACCATCGCGGCATCGACAAAGTAGCCGAAGGCCTTGATATGGCTTGCCCTTTCGACCCGATCCTCGGGAATGCCTGCCGCTACGCCGTTGACGAAGCCATCCCGAAGGGCGTCCATCATGGCCTGATATTCGCCCATCGCGTTGACGATGCTTTCGGGGGCGTCTGGCCTGTGAAAGCTGACGGGTCGCATTACAGGCACGGTCGCGAGGTCTGGCATCGACCCAAGCCGGGTCAGACGCTCTAGCGGAAAGGGGCCCATGTGAACGGGTCGCGCCTTGTCGGAAAAGATCCTCAATCCCATCGTTCCCTATCCCCTTTCCACCGCCTGGCGTCAGCCTATTGCCAGCGCAATGGCTTTGGAAGGCGCGGGTGACATGGTTTGGGCCGTTTCGAAACGACTGCTCAAATTCGTATTCTTCCTTGATGTTTCGGACAGAACCTGACGAAAATAGTTGGGATGGAGGGGATTTCTGGCGTTGTCAGGGGGGACTCTTGTGATACTTTTTTGGCCAAGGTTCACAAAAGGACCGGACAAAGGGAGAGACTCATGAAGAACTTCAAGACGGCCGCGCTCGCGGCCTCTGTTGCGGTAACCGGCATTCTGGCTGCCCCTGCCA
>JAQWWH010000091.1 GCA_029255105.1 Flavimaricola sp.
GGGTTGCCCGCGCACTGGCCCGCGCAGGCTGCCGCCGGTTCTTTGTCGCCATCGCCGAGGAAGGCGCTGTTGTCCGGCGTGCCCTTGGGCCTGGCCCAGAAATCTGCATATTTTCCGGCCACATGCGCGGCGACACCGACACCATCGGCGACCTTGGGCTGACCCCCATGCTCAACAGCCTTGACCAATTGACCCGCCACTTCGAGGCCCTGCCGGGACACCCCTTCGGGATCCAACTGGACACCGGTATGAACCGGCTGGGGATGGAGTGGGACGAATGGGCCGCCGTTGCGGAAACGGCTCTGGCCCAGGGGCCAACAATGTTGATGAGCCATCTGGCCTGTGCCGATGAGCCTGACCACCCGATGAACCCTTACCAGCTGGATATGTTCCGTCAGATGACCGACGGACTTGGGGCGCCTCGGTCGCTGTCCGCAACCGGCGGAATCCTGCTTGGACCAGACTACCATTTCGACATCACAAGACCCGGGATCGGACTCTACGGGGCGGCCCCCTATACCGAGGCCACCCCCGTCGTCCGACTTGACCTGCCCGTCGTGCAGATCCGCAATCTGCAACAGGGCGAGGTGGTGGGCTATGCCAATTCCTGGCAGGCCGAGCGGCCAAGCCGGATCGCGACCCTCTCAGCCGGATATTCCGACGGGTTGCACCGGGTCCTGTCCTCGCGGGCCACGCTTTGGCACGATGATATACCCTGCCCGCTTGTTGGGCGGGTCTCTATGGACCTGATAACGGTCGACATCACCAACCTGCGCGACACACCGCAGACGCTTTCGATCCTTGGTCCCCATCAGGGCCCGGATGATCTGGCCAGCGTCGCCGGGACGATCGGCTACGAAATCCTCACCTCGCTTGGTCCGCGTTACGAGCGGCGGTATCTTCCGGCATGACGCAGGCGTCACAAGGGTCAACCTCATGTTAAGGCTGGTCGCCCGACTGGGTGCAGCGACCCTGACGCTTCTGGCTGCAACCGGCAGATTTGCGATCTTTATCGGCGAGACGATCAGCCATCTGGTGCGGCCGCCCTTCTATGTTGGCGAGTTTCGGCACGCCCTCCTGCAGATCGGCTATTTCTCTTTGCCGGTGGTGGGCCTGACCGCCTTTTTCACCGGCGGTGCCCTGGCCTTGCAGATCTACTCAGGCGGGTCGCGCTTTTCGGCCGAGGCGGTGGTGCCCCAGATCGTCGCCATCGGCATGGTGCGCGAACTTGGACCCGTCCTTGTCGGCCTGATGATCGCGGCTCGCGTCACCTCGTCCATCGCGGCCGAGATTGCGACCATGAAGGTGACCGAGCAGATCGACGCCCTTGTCACGCTCTCCACCCACCCGATGAAGTACCTGACCTTACCGCGTGTCCTGGCCGCCACTCTGGTGATGCCCCTTCTGGTCGGCATTGGCGACGTGATCGGCATCCTTGGCGGCTTTGTCATCAGCACCCAAAGGTTGGGGTTCAACACGACCAGCTATCTTCAGAACACCGCCGACTTTCTTGAGTTTCACGACATCGCCTCGTCCCTGGCCAAAGGGGCCGTGTTCGGCTTTGTCGCCGCGCTGATGGGCTGTTATTATGGAATGCACTCGGACCGGGGCGCGATGGGGGTCGGACGGGCGACCAAGTCCTCGGTCGTGGCGGCCGCTGTCCTCATCCTCGCCGCGAACTTCCTGCTGACAGAGGCGTTCTTTTCCGCATGATCACCCTGACCGGCGTCAAAAAATCCTTTGGTTCCAACCACGTCCTGCGAGGGGTCGACCTGCATGTGGGCAAAGGCCAAAGCATGGTGGTTATCGGCGGTTCGGGGACCGGCAAGTCGGTTCTGATCAAATGCATTCTGGGACTGGTCAAGCCGGACGCCGGTATCATCACGGTGGACGAAACCGACGTCACACGGCTCCCGCGCGAGGCCTTCCTGGCTCGGTTCGGCATGCTGTTCCAGGGCGGCGCCCTGTTTGATTCCCTGCCCGTCTGGCAGAACGTCGCCTTCCGTCTCTTGCGTGGCAGCCTGGCCCGGCCCTGGCCCGAAGCCCGCAGCATCGCGATCGAGAAACTGGGGCGGGTCGGCCTGCAACCGGACGTGGCCGACCGGCTCCCGGCCGAGCTGTCGGGCGGCATGCAAAAGCGGGTGGGCCTGGCCCGCGCCATCTGCGCCGAGCCTGAAATCATCTTCTTTGACGAGCCAACAACAGGCCTCGATCCGATCATGGCCGGTGTCATCAACGACCTCATTCGCGAGATCGTGACCGAAATGGGGGCCACGGCCATCACGATCACCCATGACATGACCAGCGTGCGCGCCATTGCCGACCAGGTGGCCATGATCCACGCTGGCAAGATCCGCTGGACGGGCCCGATCAAGGAAATGGACACGAGTCCAGACCCTTACGTGGACCAATTCATCCATGGTCGGGCGGAAGGGCCCATCGAAACAATCCGCTAGTCGGGTCCCATTGCTTCCATTTGAGCGACAATTTTTTTAGCGTTTTGATATTACATGCCAATTTGGAATTTATGCGTTTCCCCCCCCCATTTCGCTTGGGTGCTGGCAATCTTCCTTCTAAACTGAAAGATGGACGATGTTTCAATGCTTTGGGGGAAGCTGCTGTGACCTATCGTTATTTGGGGCTGCGTATTGCGCAGGGCCTGCAAGTAATTGCACTGTTTGTTTTGGGCCTCGCTGGTCTCGGACTTTTGATCTTTACCGGGCTCTCTGCCTTGGGGATCATGCCATGGCTAACGTTTACGGCAGATTTTGAAGGCGTGTCCTTCATCTATGCAGGCCATGCCACGCAAATCGGTGTGACGACTTTGCTTTTAATGCTTTTCTTCTTCATTCCGTCGCAGACACGGCTTTTGTCGCTCGAACAAAGCCATCGGAATTTCCACATTTCGATGGATGACGTCTCGCGTGCCTATCACCTGTGTCATACGGCCGACCGTGCTGGATTATTCACCGCGTCATCGGAATTCGATGAGGTACGTGAGAGGCTGACATTCCTGCGGGACCATCCGGACCTGGCTGAGCTTGAGACGGACATTCTCACCGTCGCGGCCCAGATGAGCCAGCAATCCAAACGTCTGGCCGATGTCTACTCCGACGAAAAGGTCGCAAGGGCCCGGGATTTTTTGCGCCAACGGCAGGCCGAGGCCGAAAACCAGCAGGCCCGGATCGTCGAAGCGCTTCATGTCTGCCGCGAGATCCGCAAATGGGCCAAGCAGGTCGAGGTGGAGGAAAGCATCGTCGCCAGCCAGTTGGCCCAACTGGACAAACAGTTGCAGTCCGCCCTGCCCGCCCTGGGCTACTCTTTCGAGGTCACAGAGGAAGAAGAGGCGGCAGTGGACCAGCGCCTATTGGCCCCGCCTGCTCCATCTTTGCCAAAGGCCGGGGCCGCTAAGGACAGGGCGACTAAGGACAGGGCTGCCACGAACAGCGGCAACACAGCGCCGCGGCCGATGCGTCCCGACAATGTCGTGGCCCTGGCGCCGAGAGCAGCAGAATAGGCCCTTGCCCTGAAGGTGGCAGATGACCACTTTCGGAGGACCAAGGGACAAAGGGAACTCGGAACATGCTGAACGCCCTGAGGGTCGCAAATCTCGCACTGCTGGTCCTGTTTCCCCTCTCCTGGTTCGCCCCCCTGCTCAGGGCAGGGCTTTTGCCGCTCTTTGGCCTGTCGGAAATCAGCGTGATTTCGGGGCTGCAAAGCCTCTGGCCCGCTGACCCGATCCTTGCGCTGATCGTGACGGCCCTCGCGCTCTTTGCCCCCATGATCAAGACAATCGGGGTCAGCCTGATCCACTTTGGCTTGCTCAAGCGGCGGTTGCTCCCGGTCCTGTCGTGGATGGGCAAGCTGGCCATGGCGGATGTCTTTCTGATCGCCCTCTATGTTGTTATCGTCAAAGGGATCGGCGTCGGCCGGGTCGAAACCGCCTGGGGGCTTTACCTCTTTACCGCCTGCATCCTGGCCTCGATCGTGATCTCGACACTGACAGCCCGCCAGACCCGCAGCTGACACCTTCGCTTCGTCCAAAATACTCCCCCCGGAGGGTCCGCACTTACCGCCCATTCCGACCCCAACTGGTCCGGCCCCAACTGGTCCGGCCCGAACTGTGCCAACCATTGCCCAATGCAACGCAATGCGGCACAACCCGGTCATGGCCAAAGATCTCGCCTTTACCTGTTCCTCCTGCGGCGCCACCCATTCCAAATGGTCGGGGCGCTGCGAGGCGTGCGGGGCCTGGAATTCGATTGTTGAGGAGCAACCTCTTTCGGCCGCCCCCACCTCCAAGTCGATGGGCACCAAGCGGGGCCGCACCCTTCCCTTGACCGATCTTGCCACCCTCGAAGCAGCCCCCCCCCGGACCGAGGCCGGCGTGGCCGAGTTGGACCGCGTGCTGGGCGGCGGACTTGTGGCGGCCTCTGCCATCCTTGTTGGTGGTGACCCCGGTATCGGCAAATCCACGCTTCTTTTGCAGGCCGCCGCCCGCTTTGCCCGCAACGGGCTCAAGGTCATCTACGTGACGGGTGAGGAATCCACGGCCCAGGTCCAGATGCGCGCCCGCCGGCTGGGCCTTGATCAAAGCCCGGTGCGGCTGGCGGCTGAAACCAACCTGCGCGACATCCTCACGACCCTTGAGACCGAGGTGCCCGATCTGGTCATCATCGATTCGATCCAGACCATGTGGGCCGATACCGTCGACAGTGCCCCCGGCTCGGTCTCGCAGGTCAGGGCGGCGGCGCACGAGCTTGTCACCTTTGCCAAGCGGCGCGGCATTGCCGTAATCCTTGTCGGCCATGTCACCAAGGAAGGCGCCATCGCCGGTCCGCGTGTTGTCGAACATATGGTGGACTGCGTCCTTTATTTCGAAGGTGAGCGCGGTCATCAGTTCCGTATCCTGCGCGCGGTCAAGAACCGCTTTGGCCCTGCCGATGAGATCGGTGTGTTCGAAATGACCGGCAAGGGGCTGGCAGAGGTGCGCAACCCTTCGGCCCTGTTCCTGTCAGAACGTGGCACACCGGCCCCGGGCTCTGTCGTCTTTGCCGGGATCGAGGGCACCCGTCCGCTTTTGTGCGAAATCCAGGCGCTTGTCGCCCCGGCCCCGCAGGGTCAGGCCCGCCGGTCGGTGGTGGGCTGGGATGGCGGCAGGCTCAACATGATCCTCGCCGTTCTTGAGGCGCGCTGCGGGATCAGCTTTGCGGGCCTTGACGTCTATCTTAATGTGGCAGGCGGCTTGCGGATTTCGGAACCGGCGGCCGATCTGGCCGTGGCCTGCGCCCTTGTCTCGGCCCGGCAGGACGCCGCCCTGCCCGAAACCTGTGTCATTTTCGGCGAGATCAGCCTCTCAGGTGCCCTTCGTCCCGTTGTGCAGACGGAAAATCGGTTGAAAGAAGCCCAAAAACTTGGTTTCACCTCGGCAATCCTACCAATCTTGCCCAAACGTGGGGCGGGGGCGGGGCTGGACCTGCGCGAGATGCGCGATCTTGCCGATGTTGTGGCCGCGCTCTTCGGGCTTTCGCCCGAGGCGCCAGAAGAAACTTAGAAGAAGAGGCCCATGGAAGGTTTCACCATTATTGACGGAGTTGTGGCGGTCGTCATCGTCCTGTCCGCACTTCTGGCCTATAGTCGTGGCCTTGTGCGCGAAACGCTTGCAATCGCAGGCTGGATCGCCGCCACCGTGCTGGCCTTCCTCTTTGCCGATCAGATCCAGCCGCTTGTCCGGCAGATCCCGGTTCTGGGCGACTTCATCGGCGACAGCTGCGAATTGAGTATCATTGCGGCCTTTGCCGCCGTCTTTGCCGTGGCATTGGTGGTCTTTTCGATCTTCACCCCGCTCTTTTCCTCTGTCGTGCAGCGATCTGCCCTGGGCGGCGTGGATCAGGGCCTTGGCTTTCTCTTTGGTGTCCTGCGCGGCATTTTGCTGGTGGCCGTGGCCTTCTTTGTTTACCAAACGGTTCTGTCGACTCAATCGATCGCCATGGTCGAAGACAGCCGGGCTGCGGCAGTGTTCTCGCGCCTGACCGGCCAGATCGAAGAGCGGCGGCCCGAAGAGGCGCTTGGCTGGATCACCACCCAATACGAGCAGCTTGTCGGCGACTGCGGCGCTGCGCAGTAACCCCTGCCCAACTATGGCGGTCGGGGCGGACGTTCCGCCCGGCCCCTCCGATATCGTTGCGGCGGCCCGCCAGTAACGTTTGCCGCAAGGCACGCCGCGCCGCCGTTACAGCCTGAAAATCTGACTCTGTTACGTTCTTGTCGCATTTAGTGCCCCGGCGGTGCGATCCGTGGATGACATGGCCGGATCGCTGGACTATGTCCCAAAAAGCACCTTGCCTGCACATGGAGCTGCCCGCCTTGACCAAATTCATGCCGCCCGCCCATCCCTTCGACACCTCTGGACTGACCGACGCCGGAGACGACGATAAGCTCCGGGAAGAATGCGGAATTTTCGGTGTGGTGGGGGTGACGGACGCCGCCAACTTCATCGCCCTTGGCCTTCACGCTCTGCAACATCGGGGACAAGAGGCGGGGGGAATCGTCACCCACGATGCCGAGACCGGCTTTAATCAGGCCCGCCGCATGGGCCTTGTTCGCGATAACTTTACCTCGAACGAGGTGATGAGGACGCTGCCGGGCACCGTTGGCATCGGCCACGTGCGCTATTCCACCGCCGGCTCCAAGGGTCAGACCGCGATCCGCGACGTGCAACCTTTCTTTGGCGAATTCGCCATGGGCGGTGCAGCCATTGCCCATAATGGCAACATCACCAATGCCATAAGTCTGCGCCGGGAACTGATCGAACGGGGATCAATCTTTCAGTCCTCGTCGGACAGCGAATGCATCATCCACCTGATGGCCCGGTCGATGGGCCGCACCATTCCCGACCGCATGGAAGAGGCGCTGCGCAAGGTCGAAGGCGCGTTCTCGGTCGTGGCAATGACAAGGAGCAAGCTGATCGGCTGCCGTGACCCGCTGGGCGTTCGGCCCCTCGTGCTGGGCAAGATCGGCGACGGCTGGGCGTTGTCGTCAGAGACTTGCGCCCTCGACATCATCGGGGCGGATTTCGTGCGCGAGATCGAGCCCGGCGAAATGGTCGTCATCAGTGGCAAGGTGGTAGAATCCTTCTTCCCCTTCCGGCCCCGCAAATCGCGGTTCTGCATCTTTGAGCATGTCTATTTCTCGCGCCCCGATTCGATCCTTGGTGGCCGCTCGGTCTATGAGACCCGCGAGGCGATTGGCCGCGAACTGGCCAAGGAGGCGCCCGTCGAGGCGGACCTGGTCTGCCCCGTTCCCGACAGCGGCACCCCTGCCGCCATCGGTTACAGCCTGGAAAGCGGCATCCCGTATGCCATGGGGATCATCCGCAACCAGTACATGGGCCGGACCTTCATCGAGCCGACCGAACAGATCCGCAACATGGGCGTCCGCCTCAAGCTCAACGTCAACCGGGCCCTGATCAAGGACAAGCGGGTGATCCTCGTCGACGATTCTGTTGTGCGCGGCACCACCTCGATCAAGATCCGGGAAATGATCCTGGATGCCGGCGCCAAGGAAGTCCACTTCCGCATCGCCTCTCCTCCGACCGCTTGGCCCTGCTTTTATGGGGTCGACACGCCGCAGCGCGAAAAGCTGTTGGCCGCCAACATGTCCGAGGACGAGATGTGCGCCCACCTGGGCGTCGACTCGCTCCGCTTCATCTCGCTTGACGGTCTGTACCGCGCGGTGGGCGAGGCGAATGGCCGGAACGGCAAACAGCCGCAGTATTGCGACGCCTGTTTCTCGGGCGAATACCCGGTAGAGCCTGCGGATATGATCGAGGCCGGTTTCCGGATGAAGACCGCGGCCGAATAGGCCGCGGCTTGCACAGATCGCCGATTGGCGGCATATCCTGCCGCCCATGACATTTCCATCCACCATCATTGTCCTGTGCACCGGGCGCTGCGGATCCATGACGCTTTCCGCAGCCTGTTCGCATCTGACAAGCCATACCAGCGCCCATGAAAGCATGACCCATGCCGTCGGCGCCGCCCGATTTGCCTTTCCGGACAATCATATCGAGATCGACAATCGGTTGGCCTGGTTCACCGGTCGGCTGGACGCCGCCTGGGGGGACCGGGCCGCCTATGTCCACCTGACCCGCGACCCCGAAGCCGTCGCCCAAAGCTTTGCCCAGCGGGCCAGCCAGGGCATCCTCAAGGCCTACCGCAACGAGATCCTGGCCCGGTCCCGTATCAAGGCGCGGCGCACTCCGCTGATCGACTTTTGCCGCGACTATGTTGAAACGGTCAACGCCAACATCACCCATTTCCTGCGCGACAAAAGCCACGTGATGGACATGACGCTTGAGACCATGCCCGACGACTTCGAACAGTTCGTGGGCTGGATCGGAGCCGAAGGCGATCTGTCCGCCGCCCGGGCCGAACTGGCCATTTCGCACAATGCAACAGCCCCCAAAGCAGAAAGCAAACCGTGACCCAAAGCCCCAAGACCGCCCTGATCACCGGTGCCTCCCGCGGCCTCGGTCATGCTCTGGCCCTCGCCCTTGCCCCGACGCACCATGTCATCGCCGTCGGCCGGACGATCGGCGCGCTGGAAGAGCTGGATGACGCGATACAGGCGGCAGGCGGTCAGGCCACGCTCGCCCCGATGGACATCACAGTGCCAGAGGCGATGCAACAGCTGTGCCGGGGCATTCATGACCGTTGGGGCGGACTGGACCTTTGGGTTCATACGGCGGTTCACGCAGGCCCCCTCGCCCCTGCCGCCCACCTTGCGGACAAGGACTTTGACAAGAGCGTCGCGATCAACCTGCGCGCACCCACCCGGCTGATCGGCTACATCGCCCCCCTGCTGGGCAAGACCGGCACTGCCGTCTTCTTCGACGACCCGCGGGGCGGTGAAAAGTTCTTTGGCCACTACGGGACGACCAAGGCCGCGCAGATCGCGCTGGCGCGGTCCTGGGCGGCCGAAACCGTCAGGACCGGCCCGCATGTCCGTATCCTCACCCCGCCGCCCATGCCCACAGCCACCCGCGCCCGGTTCTACCCCGGTGAGGACCGGTCCGCCCTGACCGATGTCCAGACCGCCGCCGCCAGCCTTCTGCCTGCAATCGTCGCATAGGTCACATACGCCGGGCCTGTGGCACCCAAGCGGACGGCAAAGCCTTGCCGGTCCTGACCGCCTCGCTTAGGAAGACAACACGCGGTCTGGGGGCACTATGCGGATACTGATAACCAACGACGACGGCATCAACGCCCCGGGCCTGCGCGTCCTGACGGCCATTGCCAATGAGATCGCAGGACCAGAGGGCGAGGTTTGGACCGTCGCCCCGGCGTTTGAGCAGTCCGGCGTCGGTCATTGCATCAGCTACACCCATCCCACCATGATCGCAGAGCTTGGCCCCCGCCGCTTTGCCGCCGAAGGCTCTCCTGCCGATTGCGTGCTGGCGGGCCTGCATGACGTGATGAAGGACGCCCGCCCGGATCTGATCCTGTCCGGCGTCAACCGGGGCAACAACGCGGGCGAGAACGTCCTCTACTCCGGCACGATCGGCGGTGCGATGGAGGCGGCGTTGCAAGGCGTACGCGCCATTGCCCTGTCGCAGTTCTATGGCCCGGCCAACAACGCCCTGGACGATCCGTTCGAGGCCGCGGTGGTTCATGGCGTTGGCGTGGTCCGGCTTTTGCTGGACAAGGGGCTTTGGGAGGGCGGCGATTACCGGCTGTTTTACAACGTGAATTTCCCCCCCCTTCCGGCGGCCGAGGTTAAAGGCACCCGCGTCACGGCCCAAGGCTTCCGGCCCGAGACGACCTTTAGCGTCGATCCGCATATGTCCCCATCAGGCCGAAGGTTCCTCTGGATCAAGGGGGGCAAACAGGACGAACGGACCAAGGACGGGACGGATGTGGCGGCCAACCTGGATGGCTATATCTCGATCACGCCGATGCGGGCCGACCTGACCGCCCATGATGTCCTTGCCACTGTAAAGGACCAGCTGGAGTGACCGAAGACGCCCAACGCCAGATGCAATTCCTTTACGCCCTGCGATCCAAGGGCGTGACTGAGGCGCGGACCCTTTCGGCGATGGAGCGGATCGACCGGGCGCTGTTCGTGCGGGGCATCTTTGCCGACCGCGCCTACGAGGACACGCCGCTGCCCATCGCCTGCGGGCAAACAATCTCGCAACCCTCCGTCGTGGGATTGATGACGCAGGCGCTGGCGATCAGCCCAAGGGACAAGGTGCTAGAGGTCGGGACAGGATCGGGCTATCAGGCCGCGATCCTCAGTCTGCTGGCCCGCAGGGTCTATACGGTCGACCGTTACAAGCGGTTGGTGGCCGAAGCGCGGGGGGTGTTTGACGCGCTGAAACTGACCAATATCACCGCCTTTACAGCGGATGGCAGCTTTGGCCTTCCCGATCAGGCGCCCTTTGACAAGATCATCGTAACAGCCGCTGCCGAGGACCCGCCCGGCCCCCTCTTGGCCCAGCTACGGATCGGGGGTATCATGGTTTTGCCGGTTGGCCAGTCCGACACGGTCCAAAGCCTGATCCGGGTCAACCGGACGGAATCCGGATTTGAGTATGACGAATTGCGGCCTGTGCGCTTTGTGCCTCTTGTCGAGGGCATCGGACAGGACTGAGGCCGGCGCAGGCCGGGTTACGTAAGACAACGACACGCCAAAGACCCTGACCATAAAGGGCCACCAGCGATCGAGGATATGATGCAGCAGACCACCCCAACGCCCCGGCGCGATACGCGCATGACCAGCTTGACAAGCTCTCGCGCCCCCCGGCTTTGGCTGGGTGTGGCCACTCTTGCCCTGCTTACAGCCTGCCAAACGCCCTTTGACCTTGATCTGCGCGATCTGGGCAATGGCTTTGACACCACGGCCGCTGTGCAGCAGGTGCCCGACCGGCCCAGTCCGGACAATCGGGGGGTAATCTCCTATCCCAACTACCAGGTTGTCGTGGCCCAGCGGGACGACACCGTGCGGACCATCGCCGGGCGACTGGGCTTCAACGCGGACGGGCTTGCCGTCTACAACGGGATTGATCCCGATGTGCGCTTGCGGCGGGACGAGATCATCGCACTGCCCTCGCGCGTGTCCGAGCCTTCGGCCGCGACCGGTGCCATCGGATCAGGTCCGATCCTGCCCGCCGGTGAGACGATTGACGTGACCACCCTCGCCTCGACCGCGATAGACCGGGTGGACGGCGCGACGCAAGGCGGCCCGACCATGACCATGACGCCGCCGTCCCAATCGGGCGCAGAGCCAATCCGACACCAGGTGCAGCCCGGTGAAACAGTCTATTCGATCGCACGAACCTACTCTGCCAGCGTTGAAGCGATTGCCGCGTGGAACGGCCTTGGTCCCGATCTGGCTGTGCGGCAGGGCCAATTCCTGCTGATCCCTGTCGGCGATGGATCGCAGCCCCCCGCAACGCTCTCCACAACGCCCCCCGGAGCGGGAAGCGTGGCCCCAGAACCGCCCAGTGCGGCCCAGCCCTTGCCGGCCGAAGTCCCTGCACCGGCCGTCGCGGCAGCGGCACCTGTGGCTAGCCCGGCCCCCAACCTGGGGAGCCAGCAAGCGACGCCAAGCTCGGACGCGGCAATGGTCTACCCGGTTCAGGGCAGCATCATCCGGGAATACTCGAGGGGCCGAAACGAAGGGATCGATATCGGTGCCCCGGCGGGAACCGACGTCAAGGCGGCGGCGGCCGGGACCGTTGCTGCCATCACCACTGACACCGCCGGGATCCAGATCGTTGTCATTCGACACGACGGCAATCTGCTGACCGTCTATACCCATCTCGACAACCTTACCGTCAGCCGGGACGACCGGGTTAGCCGAGGCCAGACTATCGGCAGGGTTCAGGCGGGCGAACCGAGTTACCTGCACTTCGAGGTCCGTCGCGGAACCGAAAGCGCCGACCCGGGCGAATTTCTACCGTAAGGTGGGTTTCAACCCACCTTACTTTGTCCCGTAACAGGTGATGACGTCATGGGGTAAGGTGGGTCCGGACCCACCTTACCTCAGGGTGACCCCGCGCCGTCCGGCCAGATCGGTGAAATACTGCCAGGCGACCCGTCCCGATCGGCTGCCGCGTGTGGCCTGCCATTCAATGGCCTCGGCCCAAAGCGCCTCGTCGCTGATCTCGACCCCGAAGGCATCGCAATAGCCCCGGATCATCGACAGGTACTGATCCTGATCGCAGGGATGAAAACCAAGCCAGAGGCCGAACCGGTCCGACAGCGATACCTTTTCCTCAACCGCCTCGGACGGTGAAATCGCGCTGGAGCGTTCGTTCTCGATCATGTCACGGGGCATCAGGTGCCTCCGGTTCGATGTGGCGTAGAGGACCACGTTATCCGGCCGCCCTTCGATCCCGCCATCCAGTACCGCCTTGAGCGATTTGTAATGAGCATCGTCATGGCTGAATGACAGGTCATCGCAATAGAGCACAAACCGCCCCTCTGCGCGGCGCAACAGCGCAAGACACCGCCCGATCGACGCGAGGTCCTCGCGCTGGATCTCGACGATCTTGAGCCCCGGATACTCTTTGCACAGCGCCCCGTGCACCGCCTTGACCAGGCTCGACTTGCCCATCCCCCGCGCGCCCCAGAGAAGCGCGTTGTTGGCAGGCAGGCCTTTGGCGAACTGTTCGGTATTGGCCATCAGGGTATCGCGCGACCGGTCGATGCCGATCAGCAGGTTCACATCAACCCGGTTGACATCGGCCACCGGGACCAGCCGGTCCGGATCGGGATGCCAGACGAAGGCAGTGGCCGTTGCAAAGTCAGGGGCCGGTTGCGGCGCCGGGCTCATCCGGTCCAGCGCCGCGGCGATCCGTTCCAATGCGTCTTCACTCATGTCTTGGGCGGTCCTGAAGTTCCATTATTATCAGCCTCGGCCACATCGTCGGTTTCTTCATCATCCTCGAACCACAGACCTTCAGCCCGCAGCCTGGCCTCGCGCTGCCGCTCGACCCGGCGCACCAAGATGATCGACACCTCATAAAGACCATAGACCACTGTAAAGAGGATAACCTGGCTGACCACATCCGGCGGCGTGGCGATGGCAGCGACCACCAGAATACCGACCATGGCGTACTTGCGCGTCCCGGCAAGGCCCGTCGCGCTGACCAGCCCCGCCTTGCCCATAAGGGTCAGAAGCACAGGAAGCTGGAAGCACAGCCCAAAGGCCACGATGAACTTGATCGTCAAAAGGACATAAGACTGGGCAGAGCCCTGGAAGGCGATGCCCGCAACCCCGGTTGCGCTGTCGGGCCCATCAAGCAAGGTCCCGGCCTGCTGAAACCCGAGGAAGAAGTCGAAGGCCAGCGGTGTAATGATGTAGAAGGCGAACAGGCCACCCAGCGTGAACATGATGGGCGAGGCCAGAAGGAACGGCAGGAAGGCCCCTTTTTCGTTCTTGTAAAGCCCCGGCGCCACAAAGCGCCACATCTGGTAGCTGATCACTGGAAAGGACAGCACCAACCCTCCGAACAGCGAGATCGAGATGGCAAGGAAAAAGCCTTCCTGCAGGTTCAGCAGGTAGGTCTGGCATTCCTGTCCGCGGTCCGCCAACTCCCGGCACAGGGGTGCTGTCAGAAAGTCGAAGATCGGGTTCCAGACCGTGAAACACAGCACCATGCAGACCACGAAGGCCAGAAGCGACCAGATCAGCCGGCTGCGCAGCTCGGCCAGATGTTCGATCAGCGGGGCGGTGCTGTCGGACAGGTCGTCAGTGTCGGTCATTCTGAACTATCCGTTGATGAGGACGCTTTGGGCTTGCGCGGCGCGCGTGGCTTGGGCGTCGCCTTTGCAGACGCAGCTTTGGCCGAAGCTTTCCCTGCCGCTGGCTTTGCAGGCGTTTTGGGCGTTGCTTTCGCAGCGTCAGCTTTGGGTGCCGCCTTCTTCGCTGCAGCACTCTTGGCGGCAGGGGCAGGTTTGGCCGCGGGCGGGGTTTCCGCAGGAACCTCGATACCAGCGGCGGCGGCCGCTTCGCGGGCCTTGCGAGCGGTTGCCGCGGCGGCTGTCGCTTCCGCGATCTTGGCCCGGTTGGCCTCACGCTCTGCCGAAAGGGCCTCGGTCGCGCCGCCCGGCTTGAAGGAAGACTTCAGCCCGGCGGCCTCGCGCAGTTTGTCGGTGCCAAAGGCAGTCGGGTTGGACGCGGCCTTGATCGTTTTGGAGATGTCCTTGACGCCACTTTCGTCAGCCGCGGCCTCCATCGCCTTGGAGAATTCGCGCGCCATGCCGCGCGCCTTGCCGGTGAACTGGCCAAGGGTGCGAAACATCCCGGGCAGGTCCTTGGGCCCGACAACAATCAGCGCCACGATGCCGATCAGCACCATTTCGCTCCAGCCCATGCCAAACATCCGGCGTTCCCTTCGTTACCGCGTTGCGTGCCGCCCTGATCAGACCTTGTCTTTTTCAGTCTCGGGGGTCACGTCGCGGGCAGCCTCGGCGGTCTGCTCTTCAAGCTCGGCCTTGCCGTCGTCCACACCCTTTTTGAAGGCGGTGATGCCTTTGCCGACCTCGCCCATCAGGGACGAGATCTTGCCGCGTCCAAAAAGGACCAGCACAACGACAGCGATCAGCAGCAGGCCGGGAAGACCAATGTTGTTCAGCATTTCAGTTTCTCCTTCGCAGGCGCCCTCGCAGCGGCGCGGCGTTACATTTCAGACAACGGTGATAGGGCCAAGGCCGGAGCGGGAAAAGAGCCAAACAAAGCACGAATGCCTCGTGATGTTGCTTTTCGTGTCAAAAACCTGTCAACTGACAGGATCGTGTCACAAACAACCCCTCTTGCCCCCCCAAGGCCCTCACCCATGCGCCGCACCGACCGCCTTTTTGACCTGATCCAGATCCTGCGCGACGGGCGGTTGCACCGGGCGCAGGATCTGGCGGACCGGCTGGGGGTTTCGGTGCGTACGGTCTACCGGGACATGGACACCCTGATGGCTTCGGGCGTCCCGATCGAGGGGGAGCGGGGCCTGGGCTACATGGCGACGGCCGCGATCACCCTGCCCCCCCTGAACCTGAGCGTGATCGAGCTTGAGGCCCTGCACCTTGGCATGGCCGTCGTGGGCGAGGCCGCCGATCCCGAATTGCAGGAGGCCGCCCGCAGCCTGTCGGCCAAGATCGACGCCGTCCTGCCCGAGGACCGGTCCACACCGCCCACCGGCTGGGGCATCGCTGTCTACCCGTTCAAGGATGCGACGCGCGGCTTTGAACATATGCCAGCCCTGCGCGCCGCCATTCGGGCCCGCCAAAAGGTGCGGATCAGCTACCGGGCGGCCGATGGCGGCATAACGGACCGGACGATCAGGCCCTTGCAGCTGGACTATTGGGGACGGGTCTGGACTGTCACACTGTGGTGCGAATTGCGGGCGGCCTTTCGGGTGTTCCGTGTGGACCGCATCGAAAAGCTGTCTGTGCTGCCTCAGCTTTTTGTGGATGAGGCGGGCAAATCCCTGGCTGATTACCTCAACCAGTCCGATATGGGGACGGACTAGCCCTCAGGCCGCAGCGGGAAAGACAAAGCAGCGGTCCCGCCGGATCATCAGCCATAGCGGCGTGCCCGGCTTGGGCAGAAAGACGGAAGGCACCAGCGCCTTGAGGACAGACCCGTCAAAGTCCATCCTAAACTCGACAAGGCTTTCGGACCCCATGAACCGGGCCCGCTCCACCACGCCGCGCGCTGGCGTGCCATCCAGAGCGGTTGGGTTGGGACCGCGACCATGACGGTCAAAGTCGATCTTGAGGTGCTGTGGCCGGATGACGATGTCCACATCGGTCCCATCGGGGACACCGGGGGCAAGGAAATGGCCAAATGCCGTTTCCGTCAGCGCCCCGCTCACCTTGCCCTTGATCACGTTGACATCGCTGAAAAAGGCCGCAGCGGCACGGTCGACGGGTGAGTTATAGACGTGATAGGGCGCGCCGCGTTGAACGATCCGGCCATCCCGCATAAGCGCGATCTCATCGGCCATCCGCATCGCCTCACCCGGTTCGTGGGTCACCAGAAGGACCGCTGTCCCCTCGGCCTTTAGGACGGCAAGAGTTTCGTCCCGGATGTCGTCGCGCAACCGGTCATCAAGCCCCGAGAAGGGTTCATCCATCAACATGATCCGGGGGCGCGGCGCAAGGGCGCGGGCCAGGGCCACGCGTTGCTGCTCTCCTCCCGATAACTCATGGGGAAAGCGGTCGATGTGGCGGGACATACCGACACGGGCCAAAAGCTCTTCCACCCGGCCCCGGGCAGCGGCTTTGTTACCCATCAGGCCAAAGGCCACATTGCCCGCGACGGAGAGATGGGGGAACAGGGCGAAATCCTGAAACATCAGCCCGATGCCCCGCGCCTCCGGGGCCACATAGATCCCGTCGCCGCAAATCAGGTTCCCGTCCGAAAGGATCGTTCCTGCGTCCTGATTTTCCACGCCCGCGATGATCCTGAGGGTCGTGGACTTGCCACAGCCCGACGGGCCCAAAAGGCAGGTGACCTGCCCGGGGTACAGCGTCAGCGACACGTCGTCCACAACCCGTCGCCCGTCAAAGCTGCGAGTCAGGTTCCGTGTCTCAAGGCGTGGGATTGGCGGCACGCGGCATTACCTTAGCGTTTCCATCGACTTTAGTGCCAATAGCAGCGCGATGGGCCGCCGACAAGGGCGGCCCAAAGGGTCAAAGGGTCGCGTTGATCGCGCCACCATCCAGAAGGATGTTCTGACCCACGATAAAGCCAGCCTTTTCGCTGCACAAAAAGGCGCACATTGCGCCGAATTCGGCAGCCGTACCGTAGCGGCGGGCCGGGATGGTGGCCTGACGCTGTGCGGTTGCTTCGGCCAGGGTGATGTTCTGGGCCTTGGCAACACCGCCATCCAACTGGTCTGCACGATCGGTTGCATGAATACCCGGCAGCATGTTGTTGATCGTAACGCCCTTGGAGGCGACCTGACGGGCGGTTCCGGCGACGTAGCCGGTCAGACCGGCGCGAGCCGCGTTCGACAGACCCAGTTGCGGGATCGGCGCCTTGACCGAACCGGAGGTGATATTGACCACCCGGCCCCAGCCCTTGTCGATCATGGCGGGCATGAGCGCCTTGATCAGCGCGATCGGGGTCAGCATGTTGCCGTCCAGCGCCTTGATAAAGTCGTCGCGGTCCCAGTCCGACCACAGACCCGGGGGTGGGCCACCGGCATTGGTCACCAGAATGTCGACACCGGCAGCCTCGGCCAACACGGCCGCCCGCCCCTCTTCGGCGGTGATGTCGGCGGCCACCGTCACCACATTGACACCGTAAGCAGTGCGCAAGGCCTCTGCGGTCGCTTCAAGCGCCTCGGCGCCCCGTGCGTTCAACACCAGATCAACGCCGGCCTCGGCCAAAGCTTCGGCACATCCGCGCCCAAGACCCTTTGATGCTGCGCAAACCAATGCGCGCTTGCCCTTAATCCCCAAGTCCATCGTGCAACTCCTCTTCTTTGAGCGCACGACCTAGCACTCGCACCCTTGCTGGGCAACAATGCCTATCGCCTGCCGACTTGCTGTCGTTGAAAAGCCATATTTCTGCGCGATCCCAAGACCTGTATTTTTGTTGTACCGCGGGGGCGGAATGTACGCTGAAACCTCACTCGTGACCTCTCAATCGCTGCTCGTGTACCGGGCGGCGGATTTTGTCGTGGTCGAGGGGGTCGCAGAAGGTGACAGCATGTCCTTTGCCGACGAACTGGTCATGGACGACACCTACCAGATGAAAGCCGAGGCCAAGCGCGCGCGTCTGTCGCTTGTCATGGGACGTCGGCCCCGCACCTTCACCGTTGATGAGGGCAGCCCGCTGGGCGAGGCCGGTCGACGGGTATTCCTCGATAGTTGCATCACCTTGATGGTCCCCGACGGGTCCACCTGCGAGCTTTTGATTTTCGTTGAGATCGAAGAGGCGGAGGTTGCGGAAATCTACATGCTGCCGCTGGTCAACCTGATCCCCGACACAGACTACCGGCTTGTCGGAATTGACAGAGTCAATCCGGCAGCCCGTCTGGCCGAGGTGGCCTGCGTATCCTTTTCGCGCGGCACCCATATCACCATGGCGTCGGGCGAACAGCGCCGGATCGAAGAGTTGCGCGTGGGCGATCGCATCCTGACCCGCGACGATGGCCCACAAGAGTTGCGCTGGATCGGGCAGACCACTGTCCGGGCCTCGGGCGAGATGGCGCCGGTCGTCATTCGCAAGGGCGCCTTGCACAACCAAAACGATCTTCTGTTAAGCCCCGAACACCGCATCTTTGTCTACCAGCGTGAAGACAAGCTGGGTGCCGGACGGTCCGAGGTTCTGGTCAAGGTGCGGCACCTGGTCAACGATGACACAGTCGTCTTGGCCGAAGGCGGTTTCGTGGATTATTTCCAGCTGCTGTTCGACGATCACCAGATCATCTTTGCCGAAGGCATCGCCGCCGAATCGCTGATCATCAACGCCCGGACCCACCCCGCCCTTCCGGCTGGTGTCACTGCCGGCAATGCGGGTCGCGGCTGGCATGCCTACCGCGCCTATCAGGGCTATGAGGTTGGGGAACGGCTATTGTCGGGCCTCGACACAGTCGCCCTGCTTCGCAAAGCATCGGGCGCGGCCTGAACCAATTCAATTCAGCCCATTCGGGCCAAAAGATAATGCCGCCGGCGTCAAACCGGCGGCATTATCAATTTTC
The DNA here is from genome assembly GCA_029255105.1 of Flavimaricola sp. Taxonomy (GTDB): domain Bacteria; phylum Pseudomonadota; class Alphaproteobacteria; order Rhodobacterales; family Rhodobacteraceae; genus Flavimaricola. The sequence continues at coordinate 18,716 of JAQWWH010000091.1, forward strand.
GTTATTGCTGCTCACCATAGGCTTGCACGCTGCCTGAGATGTTGTTTCCGTTCAGGGTGAAACCGCCTGTGTCAGTCTCGCCAAAGACGACAAGGCTGTCGCCCGTGTCACCCCCAAACGCGCCATTGACGGCAACGTCGACGCCGATGACGTCACCGTCGCCCCGCAGGGTACCCGTGAACTGTCCGTCGATATCGTTGGTCACGGTCTGACCCAGAACCCCGTTGTTCAAGGTCAGCGCACCTGAATAGGCAGTCGTATTGATGCCGCCTTGATGCTGCCGGAAGGTCCCCAGACTTCCTGTGATCGTGTCACCATCGAAATCAGCGTTGAACGTGGCATCACCGATCAGGATCTGCTCGGCATTGCCAGAACCAATAACGACAGCCGATTGACCAGTGTACGCGACTTGCCCTGTCGGCAGCCCGATTTCAGGCGTCTCTGTCAGACCGTCCAGACGATCATAGGCATCGTTGAATTGCTGGGCCTCTTGGGCAAGAGCAAGTGAATTGCGGATGTTTTCCACCACGCCGCAACCGGCAAGTAACGGAAGCAAGGGAAGAACGATGAGGGCCGGTCTGATCATCTGAAGTCCTTTTTAAAAGCGTCTAGGGTCGTTGGTTCACAAGAGGCTTATGTGAAACGTATTGCGTTTTTCCAAAACCGCGTTGCGGCATGGCAGGTTAAGTTCCCGGCGACCCTACAAACTGACTATGGCAGCAATCTGACCTCACCGAGTTGATTGCTTGCGCCGCATGCATCCGATAATGGGCAGCCATGACAAATCGCCCCAGCCTTCCCACCGAGATCGCCCGCCGCCGTACCTTTGCGATCATTTCGCACCCGGACGCCGGCAAGACGACGCTGACCGAAAAGTTCCTGCTGTTCGGTGGGGCTATCCAGATGGCCGGTCAGGTGCGCGCCAAGGGCGAAGCGCGGCGGACCCGCTCGGACTTTATGCAGATGGAAAAGGACCGGGGCATTTCCGTCTCGGCCTCTGCGATGTCGTTTGATTACAAGACCTTCCGCTTCAACCTTGTGGACACGCCCGGCCACTCTGACTTTTCCGAGGACACCTATCGCACCCTCACGGCAGTGGACGCCGCCGTCATGGTCATCGACGGCGCCAAGGGCGTGGAAAGCCAGACCCAAAAACTGTTCGAAGTCTGTCGCCTGCGCGACCTGCCGATCCTGACCTTTTGCAACAAGATGGACCGCGAAAGCCGCGACACCTTTGAGATCATTGACGAGATTCAGGAAAACCTGGCCATCGACGTGACCCCGGCATCCTGGCCCATCGGCATGGGCCGCGATTTTCTGGGCTGCTACGATCTTTTGAATGACCGGCTGGAGCTGATAGACAGGGCCGATCGGAACCGGGTGGCCGACTCAATCCAGATCAACGGGCTGGACGATCCTCGCATGGCAGAACACGTGCCCCCGGACGTTCTGGCAAAGCTGCGCGAAGAGATCGAGATGGCCCGCGAGCTTTTGCCCGCCCTTGATCCCCAGTCCGTTCTGGAAGGGCATATGACCCCGATCTGGTTCGGATCGGCCATCAACTCCTTTGGCGTGCGCGAACTGATGGACGGTATCGGCTCTTTCGGGCCTGAACCGCAAATCCAGTCGGCAGAACCGCGCAAGATCGCCCCCGAAGAACCCAAAGTCACCGGTTTCGTGTTCAAGGTTCAGGCCAATATGGACCCCAAACACCGCGACCGGGTTGCATTTCTGCGCCTTGCCTCGGGCCACTTTGAACGGGGCATGAAGTTGACCCATGTCCGGTCGAAAAAGCCTATGAGCATTACCAACCCGGTCCTCTTTCTGGCCGCTGACCGCGAGTTGGCGGAAGAGGCCTGGGCCGGCGACATCATCGGCATTCCGAACCACGGACAATTGCGCATCGGCGACACGCTCACCGAAGGCGAGATGCTGCGTGTCACGGGGATCCCGTCGTTCGCACCCGAATTGCTGCAATCGGTCCGGGCCGGTGATCCGATGAAGGCCAAGCACCTTGAAAAGGCGCTGATGCAATTTGCCGAAGAGGGTGCCGCCAAGGTATTCAAGCCAATGATCGGTTCGGGCTTTATCGTCGGTGTCGTGGGCGCGCTTCAGTTCGAGGTGCTGGCCAGCCGGATCGAGCTTGAGTACGGCCTGCCCGTCAACTTTTCCCCGTCGCAATTCACCTCCGCCCGCTGGGTCGCGGGACCAAAGGCGGCGGTCGATGCGCTGGTCAATGTGAACAAGCAGCATATGGCCACAGACAATGACGACGACCTCGTCTTTCTGACGCGCCTGCAATGGGACATCGACCGGATCGGGCGGGATTACCCGGATGTTCGACTGACAGCGACCAAGGAAATGATGGTTTAGGGCGCTTCGGCCCCTAAAGCTAAGTTTCCTTGACCTTTCCGCCATTTAAGCCTATGGCAACGCCAAGACGAACGCCCCGGCAATCCGGTCGGGCGGGCCGCGCGTGTTTGCGGCCGGAACAGGCCGCAACATACGCGAAAGGGCCCCCTTTGACTGATACCACCACTGATACCCCCGACCAGACCATCCTTGCCGCAGATGCACCCGTTCAGGTCCAGTTCGCTGACCTCAACCTGGATGCAAAGGTCCTGCGCGCTGTCGCCGACACCGGCTACACCACCCCAACCCCCATTCAGGCCGGCGCGATCCCCCCAGCGCTAGCGGGCCGTGACGTTCTGGGCATCGCCCAGACCGGAACCGGCAAGACGGCGAGCTTTGTCCTGCCGATGATCACCCTTCTTGGCCGTGGCCGTGCCCGCGCGCGCATGCCGCGCAGCCTGGTGCTTTGCCCCACGCGCGAGCTTGCAGCACAGGTGGCCGAGAATTTCGACACCTATGCCAAGCATACCAAGCTGACGAAGGCCCTTCTGATCGGCGGCGTCAGCTTTAAGGAACAGGACCTTCTGATCGACCGGGGCGTTGACGTCCTAATCGCCACACCGGGCCGCCTGCTTGACCATTTTGAGCGTGGTAAGCTGCTCTTGACCGGCGTCCAGATCATGGTCGTAGACGAGGCTGACCGCATGCTCGACATGGGGTTCATTCCCGATATTGAGCGGATCTTCGGCCTGACACCCTTTACCCGTCAGACCCTGTTCTTCTCGGCCACCATGGCGCCCGAGATTGAGCGGATCACAAATACCTTCCTCTCCGCCCCCGCCAAGATCGAGGTGGCCCGCGCCGCCACGACAGGCGAGAATATCACCCAGGGCGTGGTCATGTTCAAAGGCAGCCGCAAGGATGCCGAGGCTAAGGAAAAGCGCGACCTGTTGCGCGCGATGATCGATGCCGAGGGTGAGGCTTGCACCAACGCGATCATCTTCTGCAACCGCAAAACGGATGTGGATATCGTTGCCAAGTCCCTGAAAAAATACGGCTACAACGCCGAGCCGATCCACGGCGATCTGGAACAGTCGCAGCGGATGCGGACGCTTGACGGTTTCCGCGACGGATCAATCCGGTTCCTGTGCGCGTCGGACGTAGCCGCCCGCGGCCTTGATGTCCCAGCCGTGAGCCATGTGTTCAACTTTGATGTGCCCAGCCATGCCGAGGATTATGTCCACCGCATCGGCCGGACCGGCCGGGCCGGTCGCAAGGGTGCGGCGATGATGATCTGTGTGCCGCGCGACGAAAAGAACCTCGATGCGATCGAGCGTCTGGTGCAGACCACCATTCCCCGGCTTGATAACCCCCTCACCAATCGTCCCCAGCCCACTGGCGAGGTCGAGGATGACGGACGGACCGAGGATAAGCCGTCGCGCAGTCGCAGCAGAAGCCGCAGCCGCAGCCGGCCCCCACGGGATGAGGCAAAGCCGGCAGAAACCGTTGCAGCGGTCGAGGCGCCGACAGCCGTGGCCGAACCTGCCGTGGCAGAGCCTGCCCCCCAGATTACACCAGAGCCCAAGGCCGAACCTGCGCAACAGGCCGTCGAAACGCGCCCCAAGCGTGATCAGGAACCGCGCCAACGTGGCCGGGGCCGCCGAGAGCCACGCGACGAAAAGATTGTGGGCATGGGCGACGACGCCCCGGCCTTTATCCTCAAAAGCTTTGACGAGCGTCGGGCCGGTTAGGACCCGATCAGGCGTTTCCCGGCAAACCGGGGAAAACGGAGCATATACGAGACATGCAAAAGGCGGGCCAAGGCCCGCCTTTTTCGTTTGGTCCAGATCGTTCTTGCTTAGCTTAGTCTGCTGACCACAATCGTCACTTCCGGTTTCTTGCCGATCTCGTTCTGCGAGGTCTGGCGTGTGATCCGCTTGAGTTCTTTTTCAAGCTTGTCCTCGTCGCGCAGGGTCTTGGCCGCGGCGCGGTTGATGTACTGGCTCAGGTCCTCTTCCAGCACTTCGACAAGAGCCGCGTTTGACCGGCCCGTCTCGGGCAGGCCCATAAGCTCCACCCACGGATCCCCGAGGGGCTCGTCGTTCTCGTCAATGATCAGCGTGACGGTGACGTGGCCGTTCAGGGCCATGCGGATACGATCCCGCACGACGCCATCCATCGCGCCGATCTGAACAGACCCGTCAAGATAGGTCCGACCCGTTTCGACATATTCGGCCACCTTTGGGGCATTGCCGCTCAGGTCTAGCATCATGCCGTTGACCGCAACGATCCCGGTCCGGCCCTTTTCGGCGGCCAGCTTCACATGCTCTCGCAGGTGGCGGTGTTCGCCGTGCATGGGAATGATGACCTGCGGATCGATGATGTCATGCATTTCGGACAGGTCAGGCCGGTTGGCGTGGCCCGACACGTGATACTTTCCACCGTCGTCATCGACAACATCGACACCCATCTCGCTAAAGGCGTTCATGATACGGATCACGCCGCGCTCATTGCCCGGAATGGTCTTGGAGGAAAACAGGAACGTATCCCCCTCTTTCAACGACAGCCCAAGGTATGAACCCTGCGCCAGCTGCGCCGAGGCTGCACGACGCTCGCCCTGGCTGCCGGTGACCAGCAAGAGGACCGTATTGCGCGGCATCTGGGCGGCATCCTCGGGGGAGACCACGTTGGGGAAGTCATTCAGAAGGCCGGTCGACTTTGATGTGTCGACCATCTTGCGCATGGCCCGGCCCAACAGGCAAACCGAGCGGCCCGCCCGCTCTGCCGCGGTTGCGATCGTTTTCAAACGGGCAACGTTCGAGGCAAAGGTCGTCGCGACCACCATGCCGGCGGCGTCTTTCATGAACTGCTCAATCGCCGGGGACAGGGTTGATTCCGACCGGCCCGGCAATGGTGAAAACACATTGGTGGAATCGCAGATCAACGCCTTGACGCCCGGCTTGGCCACTTCGGCCCAAAGGGCGCGGTCAAAGGCCTCGCCCACGACGGGGGCGGTGTCGATTTTGAAGTCGCCCGAATGAACCACCCGGCCCGCAGGGCTGTCGATGGCAAGGCCTGCGCTTTCGGGGATGGAGTGGCTGATCGGAACAAAGCCAACCGTGAACGGTCCGGCCTTCACGGTTTCTGGCCAGGCACCTACGATGCGCAGCGCGCTTTCGGGTGCGCCGTGATCGTCAAGCTTCATCCGGGCCAGGGCACCGGTGAATTTGCGGGCATAGATCGGCGCCTTCAGCCGGTCCCACAACAGTCCCACCGCGCCGACGTGGTCTTCGTGGGCATGGGTGATAAAGATCGCCTCGATCCGGTCGCGCCGCTCCTCAAGCCAGGTGACATCGGGCAGGATCAGGTCCACGCCCGGCGTGCCGTCCATGTCGGGAAAGGTCACACCCAGATCAACAACGATCAGCCGTTCCTTGCCCGGCGCCCCGTAGCCATACACATAGGCGTTCATCCCGATCTCGCCTGCCCCGCCGAGGGGAAGGTAGATCAGCCGATCAGTCCCACTTTTCATTCGTTATCCTTGTTGTACTCGTGGATGACCGTCAGGCCATGCATCGTCAGATCATCTTCTATCGCATCAAATAGCGTGTCGCCTTGCGCGAACAACGATGCCAGACCGCCGGTGCCGATGACCTTCATCGCGCGCCCGCGTTCCGCTTTGATCCGAGCGGTTATCTCCTTCACAAGCCCGATGTAACCCCAGAACGCTCCGGATTGCATGCAGGCCACAGTGTTGGTGCCAATCACCTTGTCAGGTCGGCTGACATCGACGTGCGGCAAGGCCGCGGCAGCCATGTGAAAGGCCTCAAGGCTGACATTGACGCCAGGCGCGATAACCCCGCCCACATAGGCCCCGTCATCATCCACCACATCTGCGGTGGTGGCAGTCCCGAAATCCACCACGATCAGGTTGCCGCCATGCCGATCAAAGGCGCCGACGGTATTGACCAGACGGTCCGGCCCGACCGCCGTGCCCGGATCCACCCTTGGGGGGACCGGCAAATGGCATTCGGGTTTGCCCACAACAAGGGGGCGACAGTTAAAGTAGCGGTCCGCAAGGACCCGAAGGTTGAACACAACCCTTGGCACTGTGGAGGATATGATCACCTCTGTGATCTGCACATCCATCTTGCGCGCGCCCATCAGGGTCGACAGCCAGACAAAATACTGGTCCGCTGTCCTTTGCCAATCAGTCGAGGTCCGCCATGTGGCCAGAAAGGTTTCCCCATCCCAGATAGAGAAAACGGTGTTGGTATTGCCGCAATCAATCGCCAGGAGCATGGTTCCTGATCCCTTCAAAAGTACACATCCGCTGCCGCGATACTGCGGGGGCCACGGGACGTGATCAGAACGAGGTTGCCGTCCTGGTCGATGGTATCAAAAAGGCCGCGCACCGTCTCTTTGCCGGTGCGGGCTGTGATCTCTTCGCCCAGACGGGCGGCATTGCGCAGCCAGTCTTCGCGGATGCGGGGAAAGCCAAAGGCCGCAAGCTTGCCTTCCTGGGTGGCATAGGCGTCGGCCAGTACGGTAAGAAAGGTCTCGGGCAGGACGTCCTCGCCCCCTGCCCCGCGCAGGCTGACGGGGGGAAAGGCCCCACCAAGGTCTTCGGGCGCATTGGCCAGGTTGACGCCGATCCCGATCGACAACCAATCAACGAATGGCCCGCGCGAGGTGGATTCAAGAAGTATGCCCGCAACCTTGCCCCCATTCAGCAGAACATCGTTGGGCCATTTCAACGCCAGCTTGGACCGGTCGACGTGAATGGCCAGCGCCTCGAACAGGGCATTGGCGGCAAGGAAGGACCGCTTGGCCGCTTCGGCGGGCGTGCAGTCGGGGCGAAAGATCAGGGTGGCGGCAAGGTTGCCCGCCGGTTGGACCCAAGTCTTGCCCTGCCTCCCCTTGGCGGCGGTCTGCCGGCGCGCCATGATCCAGGTGGGTTTATCCAGCTCCCGCACCCTGCGGGCCGCTTCGGCCATGGTGCTGTCGACCTCGTCAAGGATCAGCCGGTGATAGGCATCCGGCCAGGGCAGTGCCCGTCCTGATCCCTCAGTTGACAAGGGCAGCGGCGGCAAAGGCCGCCATAGGCTCGATGCCAAACATATTCACCACACCCCCAAGCATGATTGCGGCCGAGGCCATGAGAAAGCCCCAGAGAACCGGCGACATGCCCGGATCCAGCGCCTCGCGCTCTTCTCCGAAATACATGAAGTAGACGATGCGCAGATAGTAGAAGGCACCGATAACGCTGGCGACCACACCGGCGATGGCCAGCCAGGCCAGCCCACCTTCGTAGGCGGCGCGCAGCACGTAAAGCTTGCCAAAGAACCCAAGGAACGGCGGCACACCTGCAAGGCTGAACAACAGGAACAGCATGGCGCCGGCCTTCAACGGCTCGCGTTTGGAGTACATGTTCAGGCTGGCAATGTCTGTCACGACGCGGCCATCCTTTTCCATGCTCATGATGAAAGCAAAGGTGCCGATGTTCATGGTGACGTAGATCGCCATGTAGATGAGCATCGCCTGCACACCAAAGGCGGTGCCAGAGGCAAGCCCCATCAGGGCAAAGCCCATATGTGCGATGGACGAATAGGCCATCAGACGCTTGATGTTGGTCTGCCCGATGGCGGCCACGGCCCCAAGGAACATGGAGATGACGGACAGGAACGCCACGATCTGCTGCCAGTCCCCGACGATCCCGCCAAAGGCGTCAAAGACGACCCGAGCAAACAGCGCCATTGCAGCGACCTTGGGCGCAGTTGCAAAGAAGGCCGTGACCGGCGTGGGCGAGCCTTCGTAGACATCCGGCGTCCACATGTGGAACGGCGCGGCGGACACCTTGAAGGCGAAACCCGCCAACAGGAACACAAGGCCGAACAAGAGGCCCAACGACGGCTTGTCACTCGTCGCCTCGACGATGCCCGAGAACAGCGTTGTTCCGGCAAAACCATAGGTCAGAGAGGCGCCATAAAGCAGGAGGCCCGAGGACAGCGCACCCAGAACAAAGTACTTCAGGCCCGCTTCGGTCGATTTCTGGCTGTCCCGGCGCAACGAGGCGACAACGTAGAGGGCCAGCGACTGAAGCTCGAGCCCCATGTAAAGGGCCATCAAATCACCGGCCGAGACCATGACCATCATGCCAACGGTCGCAAGGGCCACCAGCAACGGATACTCGAACCGCAAAAGGCCGTGGCGCAGCATGTAGCCTTCGGACATCAACAGGACCGCTGCGGCCGACAACAGGATCATGACCTTGGCAAAGCGGGCAAAGCCGTCGTCGACGAACATGCCCCCAAAGGCCACCTGCGTGCCGCTGTCGGTTCCAACCCAAAGGGCCAGCAGAACCATGACCGCACTGGTCGCCCAGACAAGGATCGAGGCCATCCCGTCCTTGCTGGTGTAGACCGCGCCAAGCAGGGCGATCATGGCATAAACGGCCAGAACGATCTCGGGCAGGACGACTTGGATATCGGCGGAAAGCATACCTTGGGTCCTTAATTTTCGGCAAACTGGCTGGCGGCGTCATAGTCCGCCACGGCCACGTCAACGTGGTCAACCAGCGCGCTAACGCTGGGGCCAATGATATCGGTCACAAGCGCCGGGTAGACGCCCAGAAGCAGGGTCATAAAGACCAGAGGGGCAAAAATCGCCCGCTCGCGCCGGGTCATGTCGGTGATCGACCGCAGCGCCTCTTTGATGAGGTCGCCCATGACGACCCGGCGATACAGCCAAAGGGCATAGGCCGCCGACAGGATGACCCCGGTCGTGGCGACCATCGCCACCCAGGTGTTGACCTGGAACACGCCCATCAGCGTCAGGAATTCCCCGATAAAGCCCGAGGTGCCCGGCAGGCCGACATTGGCCATGGTGAACAGCATGAAGATCATCGCGTATGCTGGCATCCGGTTGACGAGGCCACCGTAGGCGTCAATCTCGCGGGTGTGCATCCGGTCGTAAATCACCCCCACGCACAGGAACAGCGCACCCGAGACAAATCCGTGGCTGATCATTTGAAAGATCGCCCCATCAAGCCCCTGCTGGTTCACCGCAAAGATGCCCATCGTCACATAGCCCATATGGGCGACAGACGAATAGGCGATCAGCTTTTTCATGTCCGACTGCACCAGCGCCACGAGCGAGGTGTAGACAATAGCGATCGCCGACATCCACAGGACCAGCGGTGCCCAGATATCGGTCGCCACCGGGAACATCGGCAGGCTGAAGCGCAGGAAACCATAGCCGCCCATCTTCAACAGGATCGCCGCCAGCACCACCGAACCGGCCGTGGGCGCCTGAACGTGGGCATCGGGCAGCCAGGTATGGACCGGCCACATCGGCATCTTCACTGCGAAAGAGGCAAAGAAGGCGAGGAACAGCATCGTCTGCATCCCGCCCATGACCTGCATGCCCAACAGTGGGAAGGCCTCGGACGAGAAGTTGTAGGTCAACAGGGACACCCCGTCCCCACAGCCACCGATACAGGTGGTGCCGGCCTGTGCGAACATGGCGACCATGGCCACCAGCATCAGGACGGAGCCAAGGAAGGTGTAAAGGAAGAACTTGAAGGATGCGTAAATCCGGTTCTTGCCGCCCCAGATGCCGATGATCAGGAACATCGGGATCAGGCCTGCCTCGAAGAACAGGTAGAACAGCACCATGTCGAGGGCCATGAACACCCCAAGCATCAGGGTCTCAAGCACCAGAAAGGCGATCATGTATTCCTTGACCCGGGTCGTCACGTCCCAGCACGACGCAATGACCAGCGGCATCAGGAAGGTCGTCAGCATGACAAACAGGATCGAGATCCCGTCGACACCCATCCGGTAGCGCAGGCCCAACAGCCATTCCCCATCTTCAACGAACTGGAAGTCGGTGTTGGAGGGATCGAACTCGAACAGGATGAACAGCGACACCACAAAGCAGAATACCGTGGTGGCAAAGGCCACCCATTTGGCATTGCGCTGTGCGGCCTCATCATCGCCACGCAGGAACAGGGCCAGGATAGCTGCCCCCAAAAGCGGGATGAATGTCGTCAGAGAAAGTAGGTTGCCCATCAGAAAATCCCGCCGAATAGATCAGTAAAGAAGGCGATGATCAGAAGCACCGGCAAGATGACGATCAGAACCGCCACGAAGACGCTGAGGTAGGCCATCGTGCCGACAAAAAGCGCCGCGCCGCCGACGGTGACACCCAACCGCGCAAATGCGCGGGCACGGGCATCCTCCGATCCAAGGTAGAAGGCGCTGAACCCCATCAGGACGATGCAGGCACCGGTCATCAGGTAGAATTCGATTGGAAGGGCTGCCAGCATCATTCTGCCCCTCCCGACAGCGTCATCCAGGTCAGCAGGGCAGCGATGCCAAGGACCATCCAGAAAACGTAAGTGAACATGTATCCCGACTGGGCCCGACCGGCGAGGCGGGTGAAGAAGGGGATGATCCCCATCGCAACACCGTTGATGCCACCGTCGATCACCGTCCCGTCGCCCTGCTTCCACAGGATCCGTCCGAGGCCCATGGCCGGGCGGACAAAGAGGAAGTTGTAGATCTCGTCAAAGTACCACTTGTTCAGCAGGAACTCATACAGCGGGCGCTGGTTCTCGGCCAGTTTGGCCGGCCAGTCGGGACGACGGATGTACATCTGAAAGGCCAGACCAAAGCCAAAGAGCATGGCAAAGAACGGCGACAGCTTGACCCAGACGGGCACGCTATGGGCCTCGTGCAGGACGTGGTTGTCGGGATGCTTGAAGATCGCACCGGTGCCGGGCACGGCGGGCCATTCAACGGCAGCATGCTCGCCCTCGCCCTCATGCCCTTCTGTCTCTTCGCCAGCGGCATAGGCCGGGGCGATCAGGGTAAAGCCTGCGGCGTGATCCTCGGCCCCGGCATGCTCGGACGCCTCAAGGACACCAAAGAACTTGCCCACGTTCTCGTCGCTGCTGAAGAACGGCTTGTAGAACACCATGCCCGAAAAGATCGCCCCAACGGCCAGAACGGCCAGCGGAATGGTCATGACATTCGGGCTTTCGTGGGCATGCTCATGGGTATGATGATCGCCGCGCGGGGTGCCGTAGAACGTCAGGAACATCAGGCGCCAGCTATAGAAGCTGGTCATGAAGGCCGCGACAACCAACACCCAGAAGGCAAAGCCCGCGTCGGCGGCAAAGGCGCTTTCGATGATCGCATCCTTGGACACAAAGCCCGCAAAGCCGACCGGAAAGCCGACGTAGAGAAGCGGAATACCGACGCCGGTGATGGCAAGCGTGCCGATCATCATCGCCCAGAAGGTGCGCGGCATCTTGTGACGCAGGCCGCCATAGTTCCGCATGTCCTGCTCGTGATGCATCCCGTGGATGACAGAGCCCGCCCCAAGGAACAGCATCGCCTTGAAGAAGGCGTGGGTCAGCAGGTGGAACATGGCCACCGAATAAACACCAACCCCAGCGGCCACGAACATGTAGCCCAGCTGCGAACAGGTCGAATAGGCAATGACCCGTTTGATATCGGTCTGAACCAGACCGACGGTCGCTGCGAAAAAGGCGGTGCAGGCCCCGATATAGACGATGAATGTCTTGGCCTCCGGGGCGTATTCAAAGATCGGCGACATCCGGCAGACAAGAAACACGCCCGCAGTCACCATGGTGGCGGCGTGGATCAGGGCCGAAACAGGTGTCGGGCCTTCCATCGCGTCGGGCAGCCAGGTGTGCAGGAACAACTGGGCCGATTTGCCCATCGCCCCGATGAACAGCAGGAACCCGATCAGGTTCGCCGCGTTCCAGTCTTTCCAAAGGAAGGACAGCTCGGTTTCGGCCAGCGTCGGGGCCGCAGCAAAGATGTCGTCAAACCGGACCGAGTCCACGAGAAAGTAGATCGCAAAGATACCAAGGGCAAAGCCAAAGTCGCCGACCCGGTTGACCACAAAGGCCTTGATCGCCGCCGCATTGGCGCTTGGCTTGCGGTAGTAGAACCCGATCAGCAGGTACGAGGCGACGCCGACGCCTTCCCAGCCAAAGAACATCTGGATCAGGTTGTCCGAGGTCACCAGCATCAGCATCGAGAAGGTAAAGAACGACAGGTAGGCAAAGAACCGGGGGCGGTAGCTCTCGCCCTCGCGGAAGTTGTCGTCATGGGCCATGTAGCCAAAGGAATAAAGGTGCACGAGGGCCGATACCGTGGTGATCACGATCAGCATGATCGCGGTCAGGCGGTCCAGGCGGATCGCCCAGTCGGTCGACAGGGTGCCACTTTCGATCCAGCGCAGGATCGTGATGCTTTCGGTGACGCCGTCATGGGACAGGAACACGATCCAGGACAGGAAGGCCGACAGGAACAACAGGCCCGTCGCGGTCCATTGGGCGGCTGTCTCGCCAATAATCTTCCAACCGAACCCACAGATCAGGCTGCCGATCAACGGCGCGAATAGGATGATGGTTTCCATGATCTCAGCCCTTCATCACGTTGACGTCTTCAACGTCGATGGTCCCGCGGACGCGGAAGAAACACACAAGAATGGCAAGGCCGATGGCGGCCTCGGCGGCAGCGACGGTCAGGACGAACAGGGTGAAAACCTGCCCCACCAAATCACCAAGGAAGGACGAGAAGGCGACCATGTTGATATTCACCGCCAGCAGCATCAATTCGATGCTCATCAGCATGATGATCACGTTCTTGCGGTTCAGAAACAGGCCAAAGACCCCGATGACGAACAGGGCCGCCGCCACTGTCAGGTAATGTTCAATTCCGATCATCGTTTTGCCCCAGCCTTGTTCGGTGCAGAAATCTTGCGAATGGTCCGTGCCAGCCGCGGGGCGCGTGGTGCGCCGCAGCCAACCTTGTATAGTGTCCTGATCACAGCCCCTGCCCCGGCTTTACGTCCTTGAGTTCCATGGCCTTGGCCGGATCGCGGTACATCTGCGCCAGCACGTCCTGCCGCTTGATATCCACCCGATGCCGCAGGGTCAGAACAATCGCCCCGATCATGGCAACCAGGAGGATCAGCCCGGCCAGCTGGAACAGCATGATGTAGCGGTCGTAGATCAACAGACCGAGCGCCTTGGTGTTCTGGATATCGCCTGCGGGCGCGGCAATCCGCGTCTCTGCCCCATCCGAGTAGCCCCAGACGCCAAAAGCCAGCGCCAGTTGCATCAGGATGACGACCCCGATCAGCAAGGCCAGCGGCATGTATTTCGCCATCTCGGCCTTCAATTCAGCAAAGTCGATATCAAGCATCATGACAACGAAGAGGAACAGAACCGCCACCGCACCGACGTAGACGATGATCAAAAGCATCGCCACAAACTCGGCCCCCAGAAGGACAAAGAGACCGGCAGACGACAGAAACGCCAGGATCAGCCACAGGACCGAGTGGACCGGGTTCCGGCTGACCACGGTCATCAGGCCGCCCATCAGCGTCGTCACCGCAAAGGCGTAAAAGGTAAAGGCTGCAACCGTCATGCG
>JAQWWH010000092.1 GCA_029255105.1 Flavimaricola sp.
TACTTTTTTGGCCAAGGTTCACAAAAGGACCGGACAAAGGGAGAGACTCATGAAGAACTTCAAGACGGCCGCGCTCGCGGCCTCTGTTGCGGTAACCGGCATTCTGGCTGCCCCTGCCATCCATGCGGAACCGGCAAGCTACATCCTTGCCACGGCATCCACGGGCGGAACCTACTATCCCGTCGGCGTCGCCCTTTCGACACTGGTGAAGGTCAAGCTTGAGCCTTCGATGGGCATTGGCATGTCGGCCATCAGCTCGGCCGGGTCGGGCGAGAACGTCCGCCTGCTGCGGGACGGCGAAGCGCAATTCGGCATTCTGCAGGGCCTGTTCGGCTATTACGCCGCTTCTGGCACCGGCCCGTTGGCAGAGGTTGGCCCGCAGGAAGATCTGCGGTCGGTGTCCATGCTTTGGCAAAACGTCGAGCATTTCGTGATCGACAGTGACGCGGCAACGACAGGGACAATGTTTGACTTTGTCGCCCTTGCGGGCCAGACTGTTGCCCTTGGCGCGCAGAATTCCGGCACCATCGGATCGAACGACACGATCCTGTCCGGCTTTGGCATGAACATCTACGAAGACTTTGAACTGGTCTATGGCGGTTACGGCCCCTCGGCAGAAGCCCTGCAAAACGGCCAGGCTGCTGGGATGAGCGCGCCTGCTGGTGTCCCGGTCGGTGCAATCAGCCAGTTGATGGCCTCTGCAGGTGACAGCGTCACCCTCCTCAGCTTTACCGAGGAAGAGATGGCGATGGCGGACGGTGGTCGCAACCTGTGGACCCCCTACAACATTCCCGCCGGAACCTACCCGGGTCAGGAGGCTGACGTGATGACGATTGCGCAGCCCAACTTCCTGGCCACACATGCCGATCTGCCCGAGGAAAACGTCTACGAGATCACCAAGGCGATCTACGAGAACCTTCCGTTCCTTCAGGCCATCCACCCGGCAACCAAGGCGATGATGATCGAAAGCGCCATCGCCGGCCTGCCACTGCCGCTGCACCCCGGTGCCGTGCGCTATTATCAGGAAGTCGGCATCGACGTGCCCGAGCGTCTGATCCCCAACTAAGTCGACATCTCGACTGAAACGACCGGCCCGCTGCCCCAAAGTCTGGGCAAGCGGGCCGAACATGCCCTCAAATCACTGGCGGACCTGATATGTCACAAGATGTCGAAGACACATCCGACAGCCGCAACCGCGTGTTCACGGGCTGGTCCGCAACGGCGATCTCGACCATCTGCTTTGTGATTGCGGTCGGCCATATCTACGTGGCCTTTGACCCGATCCTGTCAGAGCTTGAGCGGAACGCCTTTCACTTTGCGGGCTTTGCCCTTCTGGCGGCCCTGCTGTATCCCATTATTCCGGGCCTTCGCGGATCAACGACGGTCCGATGGCTGGACGGTCTCTTTGGCCTCGCCGTCGCCGTGTCTGCGGTCTACCTGGCCTATGCCGAAACACCGATCTACGACCGGGGCGTAAAGCTGATAACCCGCGACTGGATCGCGATTGCCATCTGTATCCTTGGCGCGATCGAGCTGACGCGGCGGCTGACCGGCTGGGTCATCCCGATGCTGATCATCCTGGCGCAGACCTATATCGTGTTCTGGGGAAAGTTCGTCACGGGCGTGTTTTCCTTTCCCGGCCTCAGCCTTGAGACGGTCGCCTTTCGCGCCATCTACGGCGATGAGGCGATGTTCGGGACGATTGCCCGGATCTCATCGACCTATGTCTTTTTGTTCATCATATTCGGGGCCTTCCTGCTGCGGTCAGGTGCTGGTGAGTTCGTCATCAATCTGTCCCGCGCCGTTGCCGGAAGGCTGGTCGGCGGGCCCGGGATCGTGGCCGTTATCGCAAGCGGGCTGACTGGCACCATCTCGGGTTCGGCGGTTGCCAATACCGCCTCGACCGGGGTCATTACGATCCCGCTGATGAAACGTGCGGGCTTTGCCCCCAAATTCGCGGGCGGGGTCGAAGCGGCGGCCAGTACGGGTGGCCAGCTAATGCCGCCGATCATGGGGGCCGGTGCCTTTGTCATGGCCAGTTTCACCCAGATCCCCTACGAAACCATCGTGGCCATCGCAGCACTTCCGGCGTTGCTGTATTTCTTGTCCGTGATCTTCTTTGTCCGGATCGAGGCGCGTCGCCTGAACCTTGCCCCCCTGCCCGCAGACGGCCAGACCCTTGGCACCGCCTTCAAACAGGGCGGGGCGAGTTTCGTCATACCGATCTTTACCCTGATCGGGTTGTTGGTCGCAGGCTTTACCCCGACTTATGCTGCTGTCTTCGGGATCGTTGCGGTCATCGCGTCAAGCTGGCTGACCCAGAACCCGATGGGTCCGCGTGCCGTAGTCGAGGCTTTGGTGATGGGCTCAAAGGGGATGGTTCTGACGGCGGTATTGCTTTGTTCGGTCGGCCTTGTGGTCAACGTCATCGCAACGGCCGGGATCGGCAACACCTTTAGCCTGATGATTGCAGGCTGGGCCGGGGGCAACATTCTGATCGCGCTGGTTCTGATCGCGCTGGCCAGCCTTGTCCTGGGGATGGGCCTGCCGGTGACGGCGGCCTACATCGTTCTTGCTACCCTGTCGGCCCCTGCCCTTGCAGGCATGATTTCGGACCGGTTTGTCATAGACCTTCTGGCAACGGGTCAACTGTCCGACACCGGTATGACCCTGATCCTGTTTGGCGCGCCGGAACAGGCCGCCCTGTTGGCTGGTCCTTTGTCCCACGGTCAGGCCGCCACACTGATCCACTCCTTGCCGCTGGAAGTGGCAGCACCTCTGCGCGACCTTGTTGTGCCGTCCGAGGTAGCCCTGGCCGCTGTCCTGTCGGCCCATATGATCATCTTCTGGCTAAGCCAGGACAGCAACGTGACGCCCCCCGTCGCCCTCGCCGCCTTCACCGCTGCCGCGATTGCCAAGGCCCCGGCGATGGCCACCGGCATTGCAAGTTGGAAGCTGGCAAAGGGGCTGTATATCGTGCCCCTGCTATTCGCCTACACGCCTCTGCTGTCCGGCAACTGGGGCGAGATGGTCTGGGTCTTTGGCTTTGGGGTGTTTGGGGTTTATGCCATTGCCGCCGCCTTGCAGGGCTGCATGGAGCATCCCTTTGGCATCGTGATGCGCGCACTGTCGTTGGCAGCGGGGGTGGCCTGCGTCTGGCCGTTTATGCCCATCGTCAACATGGTCGGGGCGTTCTGCGTCATCGCGCTGATCGCATGGTCCGTCAAAGAACGGCGATCTGCCCTGGCGACAGGGCAGATCGAAGCGGTTTAGGGGCGGTTAGGCCACGCCTTCCTGACGGCGCGAGGCCTGAACAGAGGGCCGGGTCTTCATCAGGTCATAGTGGGCCTGAACATTCGGCGGCAGGGTCCAGCCAGCGATATCGACGGCCCAATACTCAACATAATACAGCGCCGCATCGGCGATTGAGAAGTCGCCGACAAGGTAGTCCTTGCCTGCCAATTGCTCGTCCACCACGGCCAGTCCGGCCAGAACCGCCTCTTTGCCACGGGTCTTGAGCTGGTCATGCTCATCCGGGTTGGCGGAATAGGCATCAGGGCGGCGATACAGACGCCAGGACAGCATGTGCAATGTGCCAACGGCAAAATCCAGCGCCTCAAGCGTGCGGGCGATCCCTTCGGGGTCCGTCGGCATCAGGTGCTTGTCGGGGTTCGTCATCGACAACCAGGTCGCGATGGCTGCAAATTCCGTCAGAACCGATCCATCATCCCGGACAAGGGCGGGCACTTTGCCCTTGGGGTTCAGCGCCTTGTACTCGGGTGTCTTCTGTTCGGCCTTGGAAAAGTCCACGATCTTAAGGTCGTAAGGCTTACCGATTTCTTCCAGGATGACGTGAATGCCAATGGCACAGGTCACCTTTGCGTAGCAAAGCGTTGTCATTTCTTGCCTCCAACGGCGGTTTGGTGTGATGGGTCATCGCGACACTGAGTGCCCTGTTTCGCAACGCAGGGTCAAGCTGTTCCCGGATCAGGGGCGGGCCGCCTCATCCCAGCTTTGGATGCTCTCGCCGGCCATAACGCGCGGCCAGATCAACCGTTTCACCCAGATCCATACCTGCCCGGTAACCTGCATGGACAGCCGCTGCAATGATTGACGGGGCCTCGGCGTCGCCGATGCGGGCGACGGATTGGATGGAACCCAAATTCGGAAGGGCGCAAAGGGCGTCATACAGCTCCGTGATCGGCAACCGGCGGGTCAGGGGCAAAAGGGCATCGCAGCGCAGGCGGGTTTGCCTGCCGGTAAAGACACAGCCAAGGCGGACTTCACCCGCGCTTGCTGTCTCAACGCTTTGATTGGTGACGATGGTCACACCGGCCTCCATCAACTGCTTGATGGTGCCCGCCTGTTCCTGAGTATAGCCCCCAAAGGCACAGGGCCTTCCTTGCGGCGTAACAAGGGTGACCGGGCGTCCGCGTCGCACCAGCTCCAGCGCCAGAACCGGGCCAAGGTAGTAGTGGTCGTCATCAAACAGGACGATATGTCCGTCGGGCGCGGTGGCACCGTTCAGGATAGCCTCCGCGCTGACCAGCATGGCCGGGTCGGCATCGTCGAAACCGGTCTCGCTGTAACGGCCGATCCCGTCCGTGGTCCAGAGCGACCCGGTCGCGACGAGAACATGGTCAACGCCAAGGTCCAGCACATCGGTTGCGGTCATCCGGCTTTCGGGAAAGACCTCGATCGTGCTGAGCTTGGCGATCTGGCCCACCCGCCAGTCGCGCACGCGGGCCCATTCGGAGAGGCCTGGTAGTTGCGCTTCACGGGTGACACGGCCGCCCAGAACACGGCTCGCCTCGGCCAGCAGGACCTTGTGGTCCCGCTCGCCCAGCACCCTTGCCGCCTCCAGTCCGGCAGGACCGGCCCCGACCACCAGCACGGATGACGGCTTTGCCGCCGGGGCCACGCGTTCGGGATGCCAGCCCAGCCGCCATTCCTCGCCCATCGTCGGGTTCTGGGTACAGCGGATCGGGACATGCAGGCTGTCGTGGGCGTAGCAAATGTTGCAACCGATGCATTCACGGATGTCCTCGCTGCGGCCTGCGTCGATCTTGGCAGGCAGGAAGGGGTCAGCGATCGACGGTCGGGCCGCCCCGATCATGTCCTGCGACCCGGACCGGATGACCTGTGCCATCGTATCGGGCGAGGTATAGCGCCCGACAGCCACCACCGGCCTGCTTGTCATCTCCTTCGCCCGGGCAACATCGGGGATCAGCGCCCCCTCTTTCACGAACCGCGAATGCCCCATCTCGACCCCGTAGTCGTGGACGGTGAGGTCCCACAGATCGGGCAGGTCGGCCAACAGCCCGAAGGCATCATAGGTTTCGGGGTCTTTCAGATCGACGGTGAACCGCGTCGCCACAGCGGCCCGTCCGGCGACGGCCTCGCGGGTTTCCTCGATCAGCTCGCGGATCAGTCGGACCCGGTTTTCAAGGCAGCCGCCATAGTGATCGGACCTTGTGTTGACCTCTGGGTTCAGAAACTCTGACAGCAGGTAGCCGTGGGTGGCATAGACATAGACGATGTCAAAGCCCGCCTCGACAGCGCGAAGGGCGGCATCGCGATGCCAGCGGCGCAGATCGCGGATGTCGGCCAGGTCTATCTTGCGGGTCTGGCCTTGCGTCACCTCGCCGTAGTCGGTCTGGGGCCGGTTTCGCAGCCCCATGGCCGGCAGCCGGGTCGACAGGTTGGTCACCATGCCGCCGGCCAGCCACAGCTCTACCCCCGCAAGCGCGCCATGGGCATGGACGGCGTCCACCATCGCCGCGTTAGAGCGGACATCGTCGGCGTCCCAAAGGGCCGCGTTCGGGAACGGTTCATTGTCTGACGTCGGGTGGACTGAACAGTATTCGGTATTCACCACGCCCCAGCCCCCCTCGGCCTTGATCCCGCGCATCGCAGCCAAGGCATTAGGGCGGCGCCAGCCCATGCCGGTGCAATGTGGCACCTGATAAAACCGGTTCTTCGCGGTCACCGGTCCGATCTGGACAGGTTCAAACAGGATGTCGTGGCGGGGGTCGCGCATGTTGGATCATCCTGCTGAAACTCAAGCCTGATTGGAGCTTTCATTCCGAACCGGTGTCAACCGGTTACTGCCCCAGTCCCGGCGGTGCCAAAGCATTGCGCCTTGGCCTTCGGCCTAAGAACGGACTTTGGCGTCGAGGCGTAGTCAACTGGGCAGGAGACTTATTGTCTTGGTCGTTTTGCCAAGTCGGCCTAGGCTTAAAGACATATTTTCCGACACGTCATTGAGACCCAAAATCATGGATATCGCCAGCGAGGCCATTTGCCTTGACACCCTGGAAGACGAGGTTCTGCGCGTCCTTCCGACACCGGCCTGTATCTATGACTTTGACGCGATCACCCGGCGGATTGATCGGCTGACACATACTTTCCTGGGCATGTTCGCGGCCTGCCATCCGGCCGTGCCCAATGCAAACAGCAAGGTTCTGGGGCATATCGCAGGGCTTGTTCCCTTTATCGACGCGACGTCTGCACTGGATGTACAAAGAGCGCTGTCGATTGGCATCACGCCTGATCGCATCACCTGGTCAGGGCCCGGAAAACGCGACAGCGAACTGCGCGCATTGGCCGGGCGCGGCGTCATCATCGTTGTCGGCACAGAAGACGAAATCGACTGTCTCGCCGAGATTGCCAAGGACCTCATCCTGCCTCAGCCGGTCTTGTTGAGCATCGGTCCCGACCATGCCCCAGACGGCTTTGGCCCGCACCTGGAAGGGCGTCCGAGCCTGTTCGGCGTCGATGAGGCGGCAATCCCAAGGGCGCTGGCCTGCATCAAAAAGGCCAGATGGTTGCGCCTGGTCGGGTTTCATTCTAGTGCCGAAGCCACGTCCCTGTCCCCGCCCGCAATTGCCGAGAATCTGGCGAACCTAGCCCGCATCTTTGATGACGCCTCAAGGCTGGCCGACATTGTCCCTGACAAACTGGTTTTCGGCTCGGGCTTTGGCACGTCTTTCAATGCGGGAGAGGCGGCCGTGGATATTGGCGTCGTCAGGGACCTGATGGCTGAGGTCCTCCTTGGCATAAAGAAGAATCCGCGCCTGTCCAAAGCGTCGCGCCTACTTGAGACTGGCGACTGGATCACCGCCCCGACCACCGCATTGGTCACAAGGGTCTTATCAATCCGGGAAAGCCGTGGCGTCAGTATTGCTGTCTGCGATGCCGACTTTGGCAACCACCGGGCAACGCCGGAGGTTTTGGGATCGACTGTGCAGGCCGGCGTGCGGCCAGAGGCTCAAGCGGACTCTGGCACCACCGAAGAAACCTGCGAATATCTCTTGCAGGGTCCGCAATCGACCACATCCGCAGTGCCCCGTCCTAAGGTCCAGTTGCCGTTGTTATGGCGAGGGGACATTCTTGCCGTTCCGATGTTGGGCGGATCCGTCAGGCAACCCGGTCTGGCCGAATATGCGTTACATGCGGGTCAACTGCGCGACGTCAGCGAGAGCCAATGACAGTCGTTGGGCGGTCGGGCCTCCTATTGGGGGTCCGCCGGTTCGCGCTCGCGCAGCTCGTGCAACTCATGAATCCCCGGCATGGTGACGAAACCCGGCAGGCTGCGTACGGCGTATAGCCAGTTGCGGATCGCCGGGAAACCATCGTGCTCCAGACCCGCATCGGGGCTGAGGGCGGCGTGGGGAAAACAGGCGATGTCGGCAATGGTTGGGTGATCGCCTACCAGCCACGTTTGTCCGGCCAGCACCCGGTCCGTCAACAATAACTCAAGCTCTTGCAGGTCTTTCAGCGCGGCCTTCCGAACAGCTTCGCCGTCGACGGGCCAGTCCAGAATGGCGTGCAAGCGGGCAAGTCCGGCGCTGCCCGTCAGCCGCGCGGCCAAGCCAAGCCATTGCAGGACCTGCGGCCCCAGGGCGGGATCGGCCGCCGGATACCATCGCCCCGTCGGATCATGATTGGTGGCAAGCCATCCCAGCATGGCCTGCGTTTCCGTCAGCACAAGATCGCCTGCCCTGAGGATCGGCAAGGTTCCCCAGGGGTTAAGCGCCAACATCGCCTCTGACCGATGTTCAAAGCCGGGGTAAAAGTTGACGGCCACGCTGTCGTAGGGGACGCCCAGCAAGGCGGCCATCAGGCGGACCTTGTAGCAGCTTGCCGACAGGACATAGGTGTAAAGGGTGAAATGACTCATGTTTGGTCCGTCAAAGCCCCATAGTAGGCACCACGTCTTTTGAGCCAACGGCGGTAGGCAATCGAGGTCATATCGGCCCGGGTGGGGATTTCCAACTTGGGGTCGAGGGGCAATTTGACCGGCCTTTGGTTTTCAAGGATCGACCGGTCCTGCAGAAAGATCTCCTGCTGGAACTGCGCCAGATCGGCAAAATTGGTGGTGTCGTCATAAAGCGCCATCCAGGGCCAGACGTCGCAATCGGTCTCACTGCGTGGCTGCACGAAGATCGCGATGACATCCATCGCCTCAGGTCGGGGTGGGCAGGTCTTGTAAAGCACCGCCGCAGTGGGCGCAGGGACACGGTATTCATAGCGCGTAGTGATCCCACCGGCGGCACTTTTGGCGGCCTGTGGCTGGTAGAAGCTGATGTTGGTGGCCCAGACCTCATCCACATCTTCGCGGATCTCGGCCTTGTAGGCGGCAACTTCGGTATGCGGTTCGGCCCCCAGGATGCCGGTATGGACAAAGGGAAAATGCGCAATGTCGAGGAAGTTCTCGACCGCCCGCAAAGGCGAGCATTTGACCCGCACGACGCCGCAGGGCACATGGCGACGGCCCGGTTCGTCAGCCTCCGGGATATCGAAAAGCGGACGGGGGTCATCACCGATGGTCGTCCAGAGATGATTGTAGCGGACCTGAACAGGAAAGCACCGCCCGCCCATGTCGGTCACGACCGGATGGTCGAAGGGGCCCAAGACCTCAAGGTCGGTTCCAAGCAATCGGGTCTTTCGCGGGCCACGGGCAAGGCAAGCCGCGTCCGCCACCGGGTACCAGTCGTTAGAGGCATAATGCAGGCTCATGCGCCCCCCGTGCCCGTGGCTTCGGCATTGCGGCGCAAGGTTTCGCACCATCGCGATAGGGCAAGGCGAGTCTGGAGCGACAACCCGGGGCTTGTCAGGACAGTAACTTGTGTCCTGTTTGGCCCGAGCGGGTTCGTAAGAAGGGCAAGCCGGATCGTGCCCAACGCGTACAGCCCGCTGCCTGAAGGCTGCGGCATTTCCCCCTCGAACGGGGTGCTGTGGCAGGCGGCCTCGACCGCTGCTTCTGAAACCTCGGCAATCAGACTGCGTAGCGGATCAAGCGGTTCGGTCAGCATCCCCGGCTTTGCCGTGTCGGTTGTATCGACCCAGATAACACCGTCCCTTTCGGTCACGCCAAAGCGGGTGGTGTGGATCGTGGCAGGCGGATCAAGGTCCGGATGGGCCGGGATATAGCTGCAGCGGCCCGATTGTTCATAATGCCAGCCGTGGTAGAGGCAGGCCAGCGCATTGCCACGGACGAACCCATGGCTAAGCGCCATCCCCCGGTGCGGGCAGCGATTGTCCCAGGCCGCGATATCGCCATTGGACGCCCGCCAGACCACGATGTCCTGACCACCCACGGATGCCCGCATCACCCTTTTGGGCGGCAGGTCGCGTGACAGTCCAACGGGCATGGATGGCATGATGTCAGGTTTGCTCGAAATTGCTGCTGTCCCTCATGCTGCCGTTTTTGAGGTTACGCGGAAGGCCAAAGCCCGGAAATTGACCATTTAGAAAGGATGAAGTGCCCGATGCCCGATCACTAGCCCAATAATTGGACTTTGCACCGAGGTAGCTACAGCTTCTCAAAGCTGCCTGGACTGTCGTCCAAAGGGTGCGCCGAACTCTCGATTCGTTCGACCAGAACATCCATCGGGCCAAGGCTGCAGGCCATTTCCATTGCGTCGACCAGCACGGGCGGGCCTGCCACGACGATGGTCATGGCCGAGGGTCCGTCGGACCTGACCCAGCCCGTCAGGTCCAGCCGCGCTGCCCGGTCACAGACCCAATCGGCAAAACCCGGCGACGCAAGTTGCCCTTGCAGATGAAAGCGGGTGGCCATCATGGCAGGCCCCCGAGAGAGATCGCAGCGCGCACATCGCACTTGGTCCTGCTCACTTTGTCCTTCCTGCATTCTGCCAATTCGATCATCCTGTGCTCGTGTGCGCTGACCGGGCAGGACCGCTTTGGGATCGGCGTCGACAACCGCTTCACCAGGCAAGGGTCCCTCGAATGGCCGATATCATCATCCTTAACGCCCGCGTCCTGACCATGACACAAAAGATGCCGCGGGCCGAGGCTTTGGCAATCGCGGGCAACAAAGTGGTCGCCTTGAGCACCACCGCCGACATGCGTGGCCTTGTGACCGCCAAGACACGGGTGATTGATGCCGGTGGACGGACCGTCCTGCCCGGCTTTATCGACAGCCACGTCCACCTGTTTCAGGGCTCGGCCGAGCTTGATTTCCTCGCCGTGGGCGGGATGACTGACCTCGCAGAGGTCGGGCGCAAGGTTCTGGCCTATGCCGATGCGCGACCGGATGAGCCCCTCGTGCTGGCCGTCGGCGCCTTCTACGAGTTGTTCGAGGGGCTGCCCACATCGCCCCGCACGGCACTTGATGCCATCCTTGGCGGCCGCCCCTTTGCCGTTCTGGGTGCAGACCTTCACACCGCATGGGGCAACACCAAGGCCCTTGAAAAGGCGGGGGTTTTGCATGGGGCGCCGATGCCCGAAGGCAGCACCGTTGTCATGGGCGCGGATGGACTGGCCGACGGAACCCTGATTGAGACGGGGGCCTTTGGGCCGGTTCTGGCCCTGTCCCGCACAGGCGGGCGCGACATGCTGGGCTATGTCACTGGCGCGGACCCGGATCCTGCGGCAACCCCCGCCCAGCGACGGGCCGACAAGGACCTGCTGCTCAAGGGGCTGGACCACGTGGCTGCCCATGGGATCACCGGTCTGCACAATATGGATGGCAATTTCTACCAGCTGGAGCTTCTGAGCGAGCTTGAGGAAGAAGGCCGGTTGAAGGCCCGGGTGCAGGTGCCCTTTCACCTAAAGAACTTTGACCCGTTGGAGCGGCTGGAAGAAGCAGCCGAAATGCACCGCCGCTACCGGGGTGACAAGGTGTGGTCCGGCCGGGTCAAGATGTTCATCGACGGGGTTTTTGAAAGCCGGACCGGCCTCAAGATCAACGCCTATCCCGACGACCCGCAAAACCATGGCGAGGCTGTTTTCGCCCCCAGCCATTTCAACGAAGCCTGCCGGATCGCGGACGGGATGGGCCTTCAGATCAGCGTGCATGCCATTGGCGACCTTGCCGTCCAGCGGGTGCTGGATGGGTACGAGGCCGCGCAGGCGGCGAACGGTAAACGCGATGCCCGGCATCGGATCGAACACATCGAATTGATAACTGCCGCCGACATCGACCGGATGAAGCGACTTGATGTCGTGGCCTCAATGCAGCCCCGCCATGCAGCCTTTGGCGGGTTCTTTGACCCGCCAGTGCCGAACACAGTCTTCTTCGACGACGAATGCGAACGGGCCTATGCCTGGCAGACCATTCGCGACAAGGCCATCCCTCTTGCGTTTTCGACGGACTGGCCGGTGGTGCCGGTAGATGCCATGGCCAATATGCAGTCCGCAATGGCGCCGCGCGACCTTGGCCCCGGCTGGCTGGATCAGCGGCAAGGTCTGATGGACACCCTGCACTCCTACACCGCGATGAATGCCTGGATGGGCTTTCGCGAGGGCCTGCATGGCAGCCTGACACCGGGTCTTGCCGCCGACGTTGTCGTACTGGATGGGGATATCGAAAGCTGGGACCCCGGCGCGATGTCTACCCTGCCCATCGCGCTGACGGTTTGCGACGGGCAAGTGACCTATGATGCCGGTCGACTATAGCGGCACCTGCAACATAGAGGACGCTGTCGCGCAGGGGCAAAGCGCCCCGCACCCGCATTTCCCTATTCGTCCCCCGGCACCCCGTAAGAGGGCGCCACGCGCGGATCGATGGCACGCTGGACGTAGGCGTCAAGTTGCGGTTTGTAGACGGTCCAGGCCGTGGCGATGGCCTCAATCGGGCAGTCTTCTGTCCAGTCGCAGCGCAAGTCGGCCACCGGCCATGGAACCTCGCGGCACAGCTGCAGGCCTGCCGAATGGATTGGCCCCGCCTCGCCGCCAGCGGCAAGCCCTGCGCGCATGGCCGCAATCAGCCGATCCCCCAGGTGGCCCGACACAGACACAAACCCGTCGACGATGGCCTGCGGCACCCCGTTATTGGCCAGGAGGTTTCCGGCCGAAAGGACATCCTTGCCCGCCGCATCGGTCCATATCCCCAGTGAGTTCGGGCCAGAGTGGATAGCCGTATTGCCGTGCCTGTCGATTGCCAGAACCTGGCGATACTCGATGAACCGCCCCTGATCGCGCACGCCGGCCACGGCCTGCGGCGCGGTCATGCCCCCCTGCATCAGATCAAGGGCAAAGGGTCCAAGGATCGGATCGGTGATGTTCTGGCTGGCCACCGCCCCGACCCCTGCCCTTGTATAGGCACACCGGGCCGCCACGGCAGGCGACGACGAGGCGATCGCGACCCCGAACATCCCCGTTTCGGCGCAGCGGGCAACAAGGGAAAAGGTCATTCGGGGATCACCGCCGTCCCATCAATCTCGACCAGCCATTCTGGCCGGGCAAGCGCCTGAACAACCAGACCGGTTGAGACGGGATAGACCCCTTTGATGTATTCGCCCATCGTCCGGTAGACAGCCTCGCGGTGGCGGATATCGGTGATGTAGACGACGACCTTGACCAGATGCTCCATCTCGCCGCCGGCCTCCTGGATCAGCTGACGGATGTTCTGCATGACCTTGTGGGTCTGTTCGACCGGGTCGTGGCTGTCGATGTTTTTGGCATCATCGAGGTTCTGGGGGCATTGCCCGCGCAGGTAGACCGTCTTGCCCCCTTGGGTGACAACCGCCTGACACAAGTCGTTGTCGAGGTTCTGTTCGGGATAGGTGTCAGAGGTGTTGAACTTGCGAATGCGGGTATGGGCCATTTGCGGCATGTCCAATGCGTTAGGGGTGATGGTCGGCCTGGGCCGAGGGATGGTAGTGGCGATAGCTTTCCTGAATCGCGATCTGATCGGCAAGGTATTTGGCATCATGCCAGACACCCCAGATAAAGGCCGAGCCCCGCCGCGATTGCCAGGACTGGCCAAGGAAATAGAGCCCCTGTTCCGCCGACACCCCGCGTTGGTGGATCGGCCGGCCCCTTTCGTCGAATACGTCGGCCTCAAGCCAGCTGTAGTCGACCTCAAAGCCGGTCGCCCAGATGATCGTGGTGACGCCCGCCTGTGCCAGATCCAGTTCTGCCAGCGGCGCGGTCATGCAATCGGGATCAGGGTCGATGATCCGCGCCTCGGGCTCTTCCGGCAGGTCTAGCCCCTGGCGGGCGACATAGGCGTCGGCCTCATCCAGAAGCGAGAGGTAGTTATCGTCCCCAGCGCGGATGTTCCGGACAAGATCGGGCGCAAAGCGGATCACCCCGTCCGTCCAGCCCTCGGCCCGGCCGACAAGTGTCATGCCGCGGGCCGCATAGCGCCGGAAATCAACCGTCTTGCCCCCATGCGCGCCACTGACCGAGATCGTGACATGCTCTGTCCCCGGACTTGGCGCGGCGGCATCCCATTTGCCCAGAACGCCAAGCCACCAGACGAAATCCCTGCCCCGGTAACTGCGTGGTGGCCGACCGTGCGGGCCGACCGAAAGGTAGACCCGGCGCCCTGCCCGCAAAAGCTCATCCGCGATCTGCCCGCCCGAAGACCCGGCACCAACCACCAGCACAGCGCCGGGGGCGAGCTGTTCGGGATTGCGGTAGGTGGCGGAGTGCATCTGGGTCAGCCCCGGCGTGTCAGGAACAAGCGCGGGAATGACGGGACGTTGAAACGGGCCGGTCGCGGCGATGACGTTGAGGGCGTCAATCGCGCCCTTGGAGGTTTCAACGCGGAACCGGCGCTGCCCGGCGACCTTGTAGACGCGCGTGACCTCGACCCCGCAGCGGATCGGGGCGCTGATCTTGTCGGCAAAGGCCTCAAAATATGCGGCCACCCTGTCCTTGGAGGGGAAGGCATCGGGATCGATGCCCTCAAATTCCATCGTGGGGAACCGGTCGTGCCATGCAGGGCCGTTGGCGACAAGAGAATCCCACCGTTCGGTGCGCCACCGCTCTGCGATCCTGTGCCTCTCAAGCACGGCGTGGGACAGGCCCATTTTGCCCAGATGCTCGCTCATGGCCAATCCAGCCTGGCCACCGCCAACGACGACGGTGTGTATGGTCTCTGCTGCCATTATGGCGTCCCTCTGCTGGGGCCGATGGGTCACGCATCGGATTGCTGTCGCGGTGAACCTGCCAGATTGCCAACGCCAGTAAAGCAACCAATCACGCACCTCTGGTTCGCGCCAACCTAATCAGATGCCGAAAGGGCCAGCCGACCGGGGGTCTTGCCTATTCCTGATGCAAGGCGCGCTGTTCGTCATCCCTTTGGCGCACCAACCGGCGCCGCGACACGATTGAGGCGGTGATGACGCCAACGGTTACAATGCCGATCATGATGGTCGACAGGGCGTTGATCTCGGGGCTGACGCCAAGGCGTACAGAGCTGAAGATTTTGATCGGCAGCGTCGTGGACGAGGGACCCGAGGTGAAGGACGCGATGACAAGATCGTCCAACGACAAGGTGAACGCCAAAAGCCAGCCGGAAATCACCGCCGGGGCGATGATCGGCAGGGTCACGCTGCGAAAGGCGTCAAAGGGTGTGCTGCCAAGGTCGAGGGCGGCCTCTTCCAAAGACCGGTCAAAGGTGACGAGGCGCGAGGACACCACGACCGACACATAGCACATGGCAAAGGTCGTATGCGCCAGCACGATGGTCAGGACGCCCCGGTCCAGTCCGATTGCGATAAAGAACAGCAAAAGGGCAAGTCCGGTGATCACCTCTGGCATTACAAGAGGTGCATAGACCATGCCCGAAAACAGGCTGCGGCCGGTAAAGCGCCCCGACCGGACCACCACATAGGCGGCCATGGTGCCAAGTACGGTCGCAAGGGTTGAGGACCAGAACCCAACCTTCAGCGTCACCCAGGCGGCGTCGAGGAAGGCGTCGTTCTGCAAAAGCTCTCCGTACCATTTGGTCGAGAACCCGGCCCAGACCGTCACCAACCGCGACTCGTTAAAGCTGTAGATCACGAGGATCAGCATCGGCAGGTACAGAAAGGCAAAGCCCAGCGTCAGCGACGTGGCATTGAACCAGCTGAAGCGACCGCCGTTCATCGCCCGGCCTCCCTTTGCTTTTGCTCATTGCGCTGGAACAGCACGATGGGAATGACAAGGATCAACAGCAGGATGACAGCGACCGCTGAGGCCACCGGCCAGTCGCGGTTCGAAAAGAACTCTTCCCACAGCACCTTGCCGATCATCAGCGTCTGCGACCCACCCAGCAGCGAGGGGATCACGACCTCGCCCAGTGCGGGAATAAAGACAAGGAAACACCCTGCGATCACACCCGGGCGGGACAGGGGGAATGTCACAAGCCAAAAGGCCGAGGTTTGAGAGCAGCCAAGATCCTCAGCCGCCTCCATCAATGATCCGTCCATCTTTTCCAGCGCCGCATAGATCGGCAGGATCATGAATGGCAGATAAGTATAGACGATCCCGATGTAGACGGCCCAGTTCGTATTCAGGATCGTGAGCGGCGTGTCGATGATGCCGATCCAAAGCAGAAACTGGTTCAGGAACCCTTCCTGGCTCAGGATGCCCATCCACGCGTAGACCCGGATCAGAAAGCTGGTCCAGAACGGCAGGATCACCAGCATCATCAGCGTCGGGCGCCAATGGTCCGGGGCCTTGGCCATGCCATATGCGATGGGATAGCCGACGATCAGCGTGATCACCATCGAGATGAAGGCAATCTGCACGCTGGACATATAGGCCAGGAAATAAAGGTTGTCCTGCGTCAGGAAGACGTAGTTTTCCAGGTCAAGAGCTTGGAAATATTCAACAATTCCAGACCAACCCGCTGAAAGGTCAAGTTGGGGCGTATAAGGCGGGATCGACAGGGCAATGTCCGACAACGAGATCTTGAGAACGATCCCGAACGGAATGAGGAACAGGAGCAACAGCCAGGCGAAAGGCACAAAGATCAGGAATGTGCGGCGCAGGTCCATGATTGCTCCCTACTCGGTCAGGACAATGCCAGCGGTGTCTGTCCAGAACAGCCAGACCGTATCGTCCCAGGTGATGTTGCGACGCGATATGCGGCGCGAGTTCGTGGCCTGCGCCTTGAGCACGTCACCGGACGGAAGCTCAACATGGTAGGTCGAAATGTTGCCAAGGTAGGCGATGTCCAGAACCTTGCCCTGAACCACGTTGGCCGCGTCCTGCGGTGGTTCGGAGGCAATGCCGATCTTTTCGGGGCGAATGGCAAACTTGACCTCCGCCCCGGCGGCCAGCGACTTGCTGGTGTTGGCGCGGATCGGGGCCTGTGCTTCACCCCAGTGAATTTCCACCTGCTCGCCGGTGCCGGGATAGGCCTTGCCCGTGATCAGGTTCACATCCCCGATGAAGTCCGCGACGTAAACCGAGTTCGGAGTCTCATAGATGCGATCCGGAGTAGCGACCTGGACGATGCGGCCCTGATCCATGACCGCCACGCGGGACGCGACTGTCATCGCCTCTTCCTGATCGTGGGTCACGATGACAAAGGTGGTGCCCGTCTTTTCCTGAATGTCCATCAACTCGAACTGGGTTTCGTTTCGCAGTTTCTTGTCCAGCGCCCCCAGTGGTTCATCCAGCAATAGCAGTTTCGGAGCCTTGGCAAGCGATCTGGCCAAGGCAACGCGCTGGCGTTGCCCGCCGGAAATCTGGTGCGGTTTGCGCTTGGCGAACTGGGTCAATTGGGTCAGGCGCAGCATCTGTTCGACCCGGCCGGGGATATCAGCCTTGGGCATTGATGACCGGCGCAGGCCAAAGGCGATGTTGTCGTAGACGGTAAGGTGCGGAAACAGGGCGTAGGACTGGAACATCATGTTCACTTCGCGCTTGTTCGGGGGAACCGCTGCGATGTCCTTGTCATCCAGGAGGATACTCCCCGAGGTTGGCGTCTCGAACCCGGCAAGCATGCGCATCAGGGTCGTCTTGCCGCATCCGGAGGGCCCCAGGAGGGCGAAGAATTCCCGGCGGTAGATGTCCAGCGTCAAGTTGTCGATGGCCGTGAAATCGCCAAAACGTTTGGTGACGTTCTTGAACCGGATGA
This sequence comes from Flavimaricola sp., assembly GCA_029255105.1. GTDB lineage: Bacteria > Pseudomonadota > Alphaproteobacteria > Rhodobacterales > Rhodobacteraceae > Flavimaricola. The sequence goes on from JAQWWH010000092.1 coordinate 17,330, forward strand.
TCGGCTTTTCAGACGGGTCTTCCCACGGTTCAAAGACTGTTTTCTTTTGTTGTTGTGCCAAGATCGACCCACCCCTTGCACGAAGATCCTGCGCCCCAGTGGGGGGCGCAGGACAGTTCTAACAGCTTAGGTCCCGGACTTGATCCGTGTCCACAGCCGAGTGACGACACGCTGAACGCGGGCATCGTAGGGCGTGGTGGTATAGAGGTTCGCCAGCGTCGCTGCATCCGGATAGATGGCAGGATCGTTGATCACCTCGTCCAGCAACAGCTCTTGCGAAGCCAGGTTGCCATTTGCGTAGAACACGTAGTTCGACGCATCGGCCATGTTCTGGGCATCAAGGATAAAGTTCAGGAAGGCATGCGCCGCCTCGGGGTTCGGCGCGTCCACCGGAATGGCCATCTGGTCGAACCACATCAGCGCTCCTTCAACCGGAGCGTTGTAGACAATCTCAACCCCGTTCTCGGCCTCGATGGCGCGAGCCTGCGCCTGCAGGATATCGCCCGACCAGCCAAAGGCCACGCAGATGTCACCGTTTGCCAAGGCGTTGATGTATTCAGAGCTGTGGAACTTCAGAATATAGGGCTGGACCGCTGCCAGAACCGGCTCGGCCAAAGCGATCACGTCCGGATCCTGGCTGTCAGGATCTTCACCGATGTACTTCAGCGCGGCGGGGATCATCTCGGTCGGGGCGTCCAGAACGTGGACACCGCATTCGGCCAGCTTTTCCATGTTTGCCGGATCAAAGATCAGGGCCAGCGAATTGATCGGTGCATCGGGGCCCAGAACTTCCTGCACCTTGCCAACGTTCACACCAATCCCCGTGGTGCCCCACATATAGTTGATGGAATAGGCGTTGCCGGGATCGTACTGTGCGGTGCGCGACGAGATGACGTCCCAGATGTTCACGGCATTCGGCAACAGCGACATATCAAGCGGCTGGAAAGCCCCGGCCGTGATCTGACGCTGCAAGAATGTCCCAGTCGGCACAACCACATCATAACCCGAACCGCCGGCCAACATCTTGGTCTCGAGGATCTCGTTCGAATCGAAGACGTCATAGATCAGGTCAATGCCTGTCTCCTGCTCGAATTTCTCAAGCAGCGCTTCGTCAATGTAGTCTGACCAGTTGTAAACACGGACTTCGTCCGCGTTAGCCATGCCAGCCAAGACGGCGACAGCGATCGCTGAGCCGATTTGCAGTGTGTTTAATCCCATGAGTGTCTCCCTTAGACGATTGCAGGGTTGCGCGATCTGCCGGGGAAGGTGATCATATTTTTCGACAAAGCAACAGGTTTATGAACAGTGCTCGGGCCGCACTTTACGTCATGCCCAAGGAGAAGGCACATGTCAGTGCTCTATAGTTCACCCATGCCTCTGGCTGCGGCATCTTCGAACCCTCCGCTTCACCAATTGGCCTACGAAAAGATCCGGGACATGATTCTTTATGGCGACCTTGCACCCGGTCAGCCGATCACGATTCACGGCCTTGTTTCGTCTTTGGGCCTGGGCATGACCCCTGTCCGCGAGGCCATTCGCCGCCTCACGGCAGAAGGGGCTTTGCAGTCCACGGACACTCGTCGTGTCCTTGTTCCAATGCTGCATGTCAGACAGCTGGACGAACTTTCGCATCTGCGCCTCGCGATCGAGCCGCACCTTGCCGGGCTTGCGGCAGAACGCATCAGCCCAGAGGCCATCGACGGGCTCGAGGCTATCGACAAAGGCCTGGACGATGCCATCGAGGCTGGGGATGTGCAGTCTTATCTTAGGCTTAACTATGCTTTCCACCGGACACTCTATGCCCATTCAGACAGTGAGATCGCATTGTCGATGGCCGATGCGCTTTGGTTAAGGGCGGGCCCTTCGCTAAGGGTGGTCTGTGGTCGCTACGGCACCCTAAATCTGCCGGACATGCACGAAGAGACGATCGCGGCCCTGCGCAAACGCGATGCTGATGCCGCAGCAAGCGCCATCGCCGCCGATATCCGACAGGGTCACAGCCAGATCAGGCGGTCCTTGTCAGAAGCCTGATCGCGGGCAAGACCGTTGACAGAGAAAAATTTGATCATATTGTCTAGGGTGAAAGGCCCGGTCCATCGGAACAGTCCGTTCCATATGGAAGAAGTCTGAAACCCGGTGATTGCATGATCCTAGTCCCGCGCCTTGTCCGGCTCGAGCCGATGTTGAACGCCGGCAAATCCCATCAACACGCGACCAGCTCAAAGCGCCCGGCCACGTTGGGTTCGGCCTGTTCGGTCCATTTCACCATCTCATTTCCCCCGGACAGACTGCGACTGCGCAGCTGACCGCCTGACCCAAGGACCACGCCATGCCCCAGGTATCAAACCACATGCCAACCGCCGCCCTTCAGGCGCTTGACGCAGCCCACCATATGCATCCCTTCACCGATGCATCGGCCCTTGCGGCCAAGGGTGCCCGGGTCATAACGCGGGCAGAAGGGGTCCGGTTGACCGATTCCGAAGGCATTGAAATCCTTGACGCAATGTCAGGCCTTTGGTGTGTCAACATCGGCTACGGCCGCAAAGAAATGGCCGACGTGGCAGCCCGCCAGATGATGGAACTGCCATTCTACAACACCTTTTTCCAAACGACGCACGTCCCTGTCATCGCCCTGTCGGCCAAACTTGCCGAACTGGCGCCAGGGGACCTGAACCACGTTTTCTACGCAAGCTCGGGGTCAGAGGCGAATGACACCAACATTCGCATGGTCCGCCACTATTGGGCGGCAAAGGGCAAACCCGGCAAGTCGATCATCATCAGCCGCAAGAACGCTTACCACGGCTCTACCATGGGAGGCGCTAGCCTCGGTGGTATGAGCCCAATGCACGCACAGGGCGGACTGCCCATTCCCGACATTCACCACATCGACCAGCCCTATTGGTGGGGCGAGGGCGGTGAGATGTCGCCCGAGGACTTTGGCCTCGCGCGGGCGCGCCAGTTGGAACAAGCCAT
>JAQWWH010000093.1 GCA_029255105.1 Flavimaricola sp.
CCAGTCGGACCCGGCAGGTATATAGACGCAATGCGGCGGCGTCTTTTCAAAGACATCCATACGCGCGCCCAACTCACCAAAGTCGGTCTCACCGGCACCGATCCGGGCCTTGCCCTCAACGATCACCAGAATGACTTCTGTGTTGCCGGTCGGTTCGGCCACAGCCTCGCCCTCGGCCAGCCGGTAGAGGCCGAAACCGACGTAGCCCCAGACCGCCCCTTCGGGCGTGATATCATGGACCTTGCCGGTCGTCCCGGTGGGTTTGCGCAGCAGATTTGTCATCGCTTGTCCTTCTCGATGCGGGAGCGGGCCTTTTCCTCGTCAAAATGGAACAGCAGCGCATAGACGCAGTAGATCCCGGCGGCCCCAAAGATCATCGCCCAGACGATCGCCCCTGTCGAAATCTCGACCATCGTCCAGCCAAGGGTGACAACCACAACAGCGATCCGCCGCCAAAGCGGCAGAAAGAAGGGGATGTCGAAATCAAACATCGGCATTGGCCTTTGTGTTCGCCTCAGCCTTGGCCTTGGTGTTGGCCCCAAGACCCGCCGCCGCTGCCATCTCGCGCAGCGCCATCAGCCCCATGGTCTGGTAGGTCACCGGATCGCGGACCATTGCGTCCTGCTCGGCCTCGATGACCAGCCATCCGTCATAGCCAGCCCCGGCCAGCTGGCTCAGGCAGGCGGGAAAGTCGACCATCCCCTCCGCGTCGCCGGGGACGGTAAAGACCCCCCGCCGGACGCCTTCCAGAAACGACAGACCCTCGCCCCGGACCTGCGCCATGATGTCGGGACGCACGTTCTTGGCGTGGAAATGCGACAGACGGCCGATGTGGCGGGCCAGCACGGTTGCAGGATCACCGCCGCCAAAGGCGCAATGGCCGGTGTCGAACAACAACCGGGTCGCGGGGCCGGTGACAGCCATAAAGCGGTCGATCTCGTCCGGGGTTTCAACGATGGTTCCCATGTGGTGGTGATAGACCAGCGTCAGCCCCTGGGCCTGCGTCCATGCGGCGATCTCTTCAACCTTGGCCCCAAAGTCTGCCCAGTCGCCGTCCGCCAGTACCGGGCTGGCCGACAAGGGCAGGTCATCGCGACCGTGGATGGCGTTGGACGTCTCGCAGGCGATGCACACCGTGCAGCCCATCGCCTTGAGGCGATCAAGGTGTGGCTGCATAGCAATCTTTTCAGCCTCGACCGACCGATCCAGCAGGTTGAGCGAATACCAGGCAGACACAAAGGCAAGACCATTCGGGTCAAGTGCGGCCTTCAGTTCTTTGGGATCGCTGGGAAACTTGTGCCCATTCTCGATCCCGTCAAAGCCGATCTCGCCCGCCTCGCGCAGGCATTGTTCTAGCGGGATATGCGCTCCAAGGGTCTGGTCGTCATCGTTGGACCAGGCGATCGGGTTGGTGCCAAAGCGGATCATGTCCGTTCCTTCGACTTGGCCTCATAGACGGCCCGGGCTTCATTTACGCTTGGACGGACCGACACCTCTGGCACACCGACTTCCCACCAGGACCCGCCATGCGGGGTCGAAGGGTAAGGGTCGGTGTCGATGACAACCACATAGGGGCCTTGCACGTCCCTCGCCCCGGCCAGTGCCGCCTCAAGCTCTTCAATCGTCGACACCTTGACCGAGGTCGCCCCCATGCTGGCGGCATGGGCGGCAAAGTCGATCTTGCTCGGGTTGGTGTGGACCGCATGATCGAGGAGGTTGTTGAACTCTGCCCCGCCGGTGGCCATCTGCAGGCGGTTGATGCAGCCAAAGCCCCGGTTGTCGGTCAGCACCACGGTAAAGCTGATGCCCATCATGGCGGCGGTCGCCATTTCAGAGTTCATCATCATGTAGCTGCCATCCCCGATCATGCAAACGACATCGCGGTCGGGTTCGGCCATCTTGATGCCCATCGCACCCGCAATCTCATAGCCCATGCAGCTGAACCCGTATTCCATGTGGTAGGACATGGGACGGGTCGCCTTCCACAGCTTGTGCAGCTCACCCGGCATGGTGCCTGCGGCGCACATGACGACCGTGTCAGGACCGGCGGCCCGCTGCACTGCACCCACAACCTGCATGTCGGTGGGCAGGGCATTACCGTCCGCGGGCGCATCGGTCAGCGGGTCGACGGCGGCAAACCAGTCGGCCTTGAGGCTAGCATCCGGGACGGGCGCCTTGTGAGTGCCAAGGGCGGCCGAAAGCTCTGCCAACCCGGTTCGGGCGTCAGACAGCAGTGGCACAGCCCCGCGTTTGGCCGCATCATAGGCCGCGACGTTGAGGCTGATCAGCTTTCGGTCGGGATGTTTGAACAGCGACCAGGAACCGGTGGTAAAGTCCTGGAACCGCGTCCCGACCCCCAGCACCACATCCGCCGCACCGCAAAGGGCATTGGCGCTTTGCGCACCCGTCACTCCGATGGGACCGAAGTTCAGCGGATGATCCCAGGGCAAGGCGGACTTGCCGGCCTGGGTTTCGACCACCGGGATCTGATGGGCCTCTGCAAAGGCGCGCAGGGCCTTGGTCGCGCCGGAATAGTGGACGCCGCCGCCCGCCACGATGACGGGCGAAGAGGCGCCCTTGAGAAGGGCTGCAACATCCGACAGCTCGGCCACATCGGGCCGGACCCGGCGCTGGCGCCAGACCTTGGTTTCAAAAAAGCTTTCGGGCCAATCATAGGCCTCTGCCTGCACGTCCTGGCACAGGGCAAGGGTCACCGGACCGCATTCAGCCGGATCGGTCATCGTGGCCATGGCGCGGGGCAAGGCGGTGAGCAGCTGTTCGGGCCGGGTGATCCGGTCAAAGTAGCGGCTGACCGGGCGGAAGCAGTCATTGGCACTGACCGTGCCGTCCCCGAAATCCTCGACCTGTTGCAGCACCGGATCGGGCGCGCGGGTGGCAAAGACGTCGCCGGGCAGGAACAGGACCGGCAAACGGTTCACATGGGCAAGGGCGGCGGCGGTCACCATGTTGGTGGCCCCCGGCCCGATGGACGACGTGACGGCCATCGCTCGTTTGCGGCCCAGTTGCTTGCCATAGGCGATGGCCGCATGGGCCATGCTTTGTTCGTTCTGGCCCCGGTAGGTGGGCAGCACATCACGCACGCCATACAGCGCCTCGCCCATGCCCGCCACGTTGCCGTGTCCAAAGATCGCCCAGACACCCGCGATGAAGGTGTCGCCGTCTTCGGTCTTTTGGGCGGCCAGATAACGCACCAGTGCCTGCGCTGCGGTCAGTCGGACGGTTGTCATGCACTCAACTCCTGTTGTTGGTGGCGGGCCTGATCCCAGGCATCGCAAAGGCGGGCGTAACTTTGGGCCATCATGGCGGTGGCCTCTTCTGCCCCGATTGTGCCGCCAAGGTATTTCCCGGCCGCTTCGGCAAAGATGGTCCGCCCAACGGCAAAGCCTTTGACAAGGGGGTAGCGGGCGGCGATGCCAAAGCTTTCGGCCAGCGCCTCTTCCGTCGATCCAAGGCCCAGAACGACGATGCCACGCGTGTGGGCATCGTTGCGTTCAATCGCCTCGCAGGTCTGCTGCCAGGCGGCGTGGCTGATCATCGGCTCCAGCTTCCACCAGTCGGGATAGATGCCGATATCGTAGAAGCGCTGGATCAGGCGGGCCGTTGTGTCATCCGCAACAGGCCCAACCTTTGAGGGGATCACCTCAAGCAGAAACTCAAGCCGGTTGCGGCGTGAGGCGTGGTAAAGCCGGGTGATCGTCGCCTCTTGAGCGGCTTGCATCTCGGGCGTGTCGTCGGGATGGCAAAAGCACAGGGCTTTGACCACATGGTCAAGCGGCCATTCGTTCAGCCCGCCGTAGTCCGGCCCGATCTCAGGCTCAAGCGTCAGGGGGCGAGAGCCGGGCCATTCCACCGGCCGGCCGATCCAAAGCCCCTGTTCCGCCGCCTTGTACAGCGCCTCGCGGCCCAGGCGTCCGTCGCACAGGATGCCATGCCCGGGGCGTCCGCCCGCCACCTGTACGGCGGCCTCAAGGCACAGTTCCTTGAATGTACCGATGCCGTCCGGCGTGGCCCCGGCCACGGATTCCAGCTGGCTGCGGTGATCAAAGGCAAAGACCCGCATCGTCGACCAGTCGCCCTTGCGGTTGGTCGACCAATGGATCTGTTCCAATGGCTGATCCTTGCGCAAGGCCGGTATCTGAACGCCACGCTCTAGGAAAAACTGCAACTCTTCCCAGCTTGGGTAGGCCGGTGCACAGCCATGGCGGCTGACGGCAAGCGCCCCGCAGGCATTGGCCCATGTCAGCGACGTCGGCCAGTCCTGCCCCTTGAGCCATCCGCTCAGAAGGCCGGACATAAAGCCGTCCCCTGCCCCCAGCACATTGAACACCTCGATCGGGAAGCCCGGCCCGCTTTCGCCTTCGTCCAGCGTGTCGGGGATAGCGCCCACAAAGGCCGCAGCCCCCATCGGGCCGCGCTTGCAGACCAGTGTCGCGCCGCTCACCGCCCGGACGGCACGCAGGGCGGCGATGGTGTCGGTGGTGCCGCCTGCAATATGAAACTCTTCCTCAGTGCCAACGATCAGGTCAAAGAGGTGCAGGTGGCCCTGCAGTTTGGCCGTGACGGCGGCGGATTCGATGAACCGTTCTTCCCCCGCACCGTGCCCTGCCAGCCCCCAAAGGTTGGGGCGATAATCAATGTCGAGCGCGGTCTGCATCCCGTTTTCGCGGGCCAGACGCAGCGCCTTGAGGACCGCAGCCTCGGTATTGGCATGGCTCAGGTGGGTGCCGGTCGCCACAACAGCGCGGGCCTGCGCGATGAAATCGGGATCGATGTCATCCTCGCAAAGCGCCATGTCGGCGCAATCGGACCGGTAGAAGATCAGGGGAAACCGCTCACTGTCGCGAATGCCCAGCAGGACAAGGGCGGTCAACCGCTCTGGGTCGGTCTTGACGCCGCGCACATCAACGCCCTCGCGGGCCAGCTCTTCACGGATGAACCGGCCCATGTGTTCGTCGCCCACCCGGGTCAGCAGGGCCGACTTCAGCCCCAGACGGGCGGTGCCCGCCGCCATATTGGTAGGCGAGCCACCGATGTATTTCTGGAACGATCCCATGTCCTCAAGCCGGCCGCCGATCTGGCTGCCGTAAAGGTCGACAGAGGACCGGCCAATGGTGATGACATCAAGCGGCTTGGTCAGGTCAGGCATCCAGTATCTCGCTCACATTGACGCGGCGGCCTTCGGCCACCGACTTCAGCGCCGCATCGGCAAGGGCCAGCGCCATCAACCCGTCATGGCCGGTTGTCGGCGGGGCGGTCTTGGTCGAAAGGGCCTCAATGAAGGCCACGATTTCGGCGGCATAGGCGGCGGTGTAGCGGGTCATGAAGAAATCAAGAAGCGGCGGACGATGGAAACCCTCGCCATTGGCGATCTCGATATTGGCCTGACGATGGTTTTCGGCAGCCACCGTCCCGCCCGAGCCCAGAACCTCGATCCGCTGGTCATAGCCATAGGTGGCGCGGCGGGTGTTGGTGATGGTGGCCTGACGGCCCGAGGCCGTTGTCAGGATGACGTTGACGCTGTCAAAATCGCCCAACTCCCCGATCTTGGGATCGACAAGGACCGAGGCCGCGGCCTGCACCGTCTCAACCTCTTCACCCAAGAGCCAGCGGGCCACGTCAAAGTCGTGGATCGTCATGTCGCGGAAGATCCCGCCAGAGCGTTCGATATAGGCATAGGGCGGCGGGCCGGGGTCGCGGCTGGTGATCGTGACCATCTCGACCTTGCCAATGCGGCCGGCATCCACTGCGGCCTTGAGGGCCTGAAAATCGGGATCGAACCGGCGGTTGAAACCCACCATTAAGGTCGCATCCGTCGCCTTGACCACCTTGAGGCAGTCGATGACGCGGGCCACGCTCAGATCGATCGGCTTTTCGCAAAACACCGCCTTGCCGGCGCGGGCGAACCGCTCGATCAGGTCAGAGTGGGTGTCGGTAGGGGTGCAGATGATCACCGCGTCGATGTCGGCTGCGGCCTCAATCTCGTCTATGGTGCGGATGTCGCAGCCGTAGGACTGCTGCAGCGCCTCTGCGGCGGCGGCGACCGGATCGGCCACGGCCACAAGGGTTGCCCCCGGCACCGATGCCACCGCCCGCGCATGGACCTGACCGATGCGGCCGGCCCCCAAAACTCCAAATCTTACTGTCATGTCCGTTCTCTTCTTATTCGGGATAAGCCCCGGCGATGTTCTGGTCAAAATCGACGAGCGCGCCCGTCATGACCCCCGACCCGGGGCCAAGCATATACGAGGCCAGACCGGCCACATGGGCAGGTTTGACCAACATTCCAAAGGGCAGTCCGGCCTCAGCCTGGGCCAGCCAGTCATCCCCCGCCCCGTGATATTTCCGCTGCACGGCGTCTTCACCGGGCGTATCCATCCAGCCACAGTTGATGCCGTTGACCCGGATGCGGTGCGTCTTGAGCGCCTGTGCGGCATTGCGGGTCACGTTCGCCAGCGCCGCCTTGGAGGCGGAATAGGGGGCGAGGAAGGATTGACCACAATGCACCACCATCGACAAGATGTTTACCGCCGTCGCCTCATGCCCCGCCTCGATGGCCCGCTGGGCCATGCGCTGGATGGCAAAGAACGGGCCCCGCGCATTGGTGTTCATCATCTGGTCCCACAGGTCCGGGGTCGTCTCAAGGACAGATCCCCGGTCGGTCATGGCCCCCGCGTTCACCAGCGCCGTCACCCGACCCATGCGGGCGGCGGCGGTATCCACGGCGGCGATGACAGAGGCCGGATCAGCCAGATCGGTCTGCACGAAGGTCGCCCCGATCCCCGCTGCCGCCGCCTCGCCCTTGGTCGCGTCCCGGCCTGCAAGAACGATCTGGCCGCAACCTTCCATCATCAGACGCTCTGCAATGGCTAGGCCAAGACCCTGCGTTCCCCCGATGATGAGGGCCGCCGTCTGGCTGTGGGGCAAGGTGGTCATCGGATGACCACCACATGACGCAAGACACCAACATAGCGTGGACCGCGTGCGGTCCTGTGATCCTGCCCAAGGCGTGACATTGACTTCCTCCATTGCGACATCCGGGCCTTTGCCCGGCACAGGGAAAGTCCCTGCAATCGCCGCGTCAGACTGCAATCAGTTTTGCCCCGGGGTCAATCCGCCCCCCTTCATTTCCTCGCAGCAATGATAGAATTCGCGTCAGGCAAATGATGAAATTCCATCACGCCATGAGCCATCCGCAGAAGTCGGTCTTTTTTGGCATCCTGATCCCAATGCGGGCGCCGCGCACCCACCGCGATATGACAGGATTTCGTCACCAGTGAGGTCCGCCCATGATGGGAAATGACGGATTTCCACGCCGAGGATCACTGTTTGAAATCCGTCCCAATGAATGGCCACAAACCAGAGCGAGCCGTAGGAACACCGCCCGACCGAGATGGTCCGGATGAACTGCTGCGGGTTGCAGAGCGCGGCCTGTCGGCGCAGTCTCATCACAACAACTGGGATGCGAAAATGGCGGTGACTTTGAAGGACGTGGCAGAGCGTGCGGGCGTGTCCCGATCCGCCGTGTCGCGCACCTTTACCAAAGGGGCCTCGGTCTCGGCCCGGACCCGCGAAAAGGTCGAATTGGCAGCGCGAGAACTGGGGTACAGCCCCAACGTCCTGGCCCGCAGCCTGACCACCCGACAGACCCGGTTGATCGGGTTGGTGGCGAACAACTTTCGCAACCCGATCTTCCTAGAGATCTTTGACCTGTTTACCCGTGGCTTGCAGGATCGCGGCCTGCGCCCCCTTCTCGTCAACCTCAGCGACCAGACCGACCCGGCGGATTCGGTTCGCCTGTTGCGGCAGTATTCGGTGGACGGGGCCATCGTCGCCTCGTCTACCCTGCCGCCTGCGTTTTCGCTGGCCTTTCATGCGGCGGGGGTGCCGGTCGTGCATGCCTTTGGCCGCCCCTCGACCACCACATCGCTGCCCATCGCAGGGATCGACAATGTGGCCTGTGGACGGCTGGCCGCCCGGACCCTTATCGCTCGGGGCTACAGGCGGATCGGGTTTCTGGGCGGACCTGCCGGGGCGTCGACCACGCAAGACCGGCTTGCCGGGTTCCAGGCGGAATGCGCGGTCAGCGGCGGTGTCACCTTGACGGTGGATTATGCCGATACCTACAGCTTTGACGCGGGACGGCGCAAAACGACCGACCTCATAGGCCAGCCCCTGCAAGAGGCCTATTTCTGCGGCGATGACGTTCTGTCCATCGGGGCGATGTCAGCACTGCAAGAGGCGGGGATCGACGTGCCGGGCGATGTTGGCCTGATCGGCTTGAACGACATGGAGATGGCCGGTTGGCAGAACATCGGCCTGACCACGATCCGCCAGCCGATCCAGACCATCGTGGGGGCTGCCATCGACCAGATGGCCGCCCTGCTGGACGATCCGGAAAGCCCCCCGACCGTCCAGCTTTTCCCCTGCGAGATCATCGAGCGGGGAACGCTGCGCCCCCTGCCCTAGAATTCCAGCGTTGGTTCCCTGACTTGGCCCCCGCCCTAGCGGAACATCGGCGGGCGGGCGTCGACCCAAAGGCCGTCTGCCTTGCCCGACTGGGCCACGGCAAAGACCGCCGCCATCGACCGCAGCCCGTCTTCGGCCCTTGGGTATAGATCCGCCGCCGGATCGCAGGGGCGGCCCTCTTTCCTGGCGCGGATCGCCTCGGCCAGATCGGCGTAGATATTGGCAAAGGCCAGCGGCATCCCTTCGGCATGGCCCACGGTGACGCGGCTGGCGCGATCCCCCTCGGGCGACAGGTTGCCTTCGCCCCGCTCGATCACCTCAAGCCGCTTGCCCAGCGGCATGTAATACAACTGGTTGGGCTGCTCTTGCGACCAGCGCAAACCGCCCTTTTCGCCAAAGACCTGAAGCGTCAGGCCATGCTGCCGCCCGATCGCGATCGACGAGGTCCAAAGCCGCCCGACCGTCCCGCCATTCATGCGGAAGTTGACCATGGCGTCATCCTCGAGCACCCGGCTTGGGATGCAGGACACACAGTCGGCGGACAGTTTGTCGACCTCTTGCCCGGTCACGAAGCTGGCCATGTGCAGGGCATGGATGCCGCAGTCCGCGAACTGGGCCGACACCCCGGCCTGCGCGGGATCGTACCGCCAGCGGACGCGGGGGTTGTCGGCGTCGGCGGCGTCGGCGTGATGGCCGTGGGCAAACTCGGCCTTGACCAGCCGGATCGCGCCAAGGTCGCCGCGCGCCACCATCGCCCGCATGTGCCGCACAAGGGCATAGCCGGTGTAGCCGTAATTGACCGCGCAGATCTTGCCCGTCTCGCGCGACAGGCCCACGATCTCTTCGGCCTCTTCGACGGTCATCGTCATCGGTTTTTCACACAGCACGTGGAAACCGGCCTCGAGAAAGGCCTTGGTGATGGCAAAGTGGGTGGCGTTGGGCGTGGCGACCGTGACCAGATCCACCCCGTCGTCGCGGGCGGTTTCACACGCCAGCATCTCCTGCCAGTCGCCGTAGGCCCGGTCAGCGGCCAGACCAAGGCGCTGGCCATAGGCCCGGCCTTCGGCGGCCCGATGATCCAGCGCCCCGGCCACAAAGACGAAATCGCCATCAAGGCCCGCGCCAAGACGGTGGGCGGGACCAATCTGGCTGCCTTCGCCGCCACCAATCATGCCCCAGTTCAGCTTTGCCATTGTGCGCTCCTGTCAGAACCCGATTGAGGAAAGGTATGTGCGGTTGGCGATTGCATCGCCCTTTGGGTCGACGTCAAGGGTCGGGTCGCAATCCTGCTCGACCGTGCACCAACCGTCAAAACCGGCCTGTTCCAGCAGCGCTCGAACAGCGGGCAAATCAACAGCCCCCTGCCCGAGGTTGCAGAAGATGCCCTGCCCGCAGGCATCATAGAACCCGGTCCGTTTGGCCACCACATCGGCGCGAACCGCCGGATTGATGTCCTTGAAGTGCATATAGCTGATCCGGTCCATATGCCGCTGCATGAAGGCGACCGGGTCAAACCCGGCATAGACGTGGTGGCCGGTGTCAAAGCAGATCTTGAGGATGGCCGGGTCGACCTCGTCCAGCAGACGCTCTAACTCGGGCTCAAAATCCATGAAACCGGCGGCATGGGCGTGAATGGACGGGATCAGGCCGTATTCCTCGGCCCCCATCCGGGCCACGGTGGCGATGCGGTCGCGAAAGGCGGCCCATTCGGCGGCGTCCATCTGCTCGGCCTCAGCGGCGCGGCCGGCTGTCGGGGCGCGGCGGGCAGAAATGGAATCGATCAGGACAAAGTGGCTGGCACCATGCGCGACAAGCGCCTTGGCGGTGCGGACCGCCCCATCCATCACGTCGTCCCATTCGGCCGGATCGTGGAACGGGCGAAAGACCACGCCCCCGATCAGGGTCAGGCCTTCGTCGGCAAGGGCCGGTCCCAACACATCGGGGTCTTCGGGCATAAAGCCGACGGGACCAAGCTCGATCCCGGTATAGCCCGCCTCGGCGCAGTCCTTCAGGACCTTTTTCCAGGGCGGATTGCGCGGGTCGCCTGCGAATTCAACGCCCCAGGAACAGGGCGCATTGCCGATGCGGATTGTCATGATGTCTCCTCAGACAGAAGCGACGTCGCACCAGCCACCCTGGGCCTGCGACGCAAAAGCGGCGGCGATAACGCGGTTGACCTCCATCCCGTCACGGAAGGTCGGCCAGACGGCGGCACCGGTGTCGATGGCGGTCAAGAAATCCTTTGCCTCGATGATGATCTGGTCCTGGTAACCGGTACCATGGCCCGGTCCCTGGCAAAAGAACCGGTAATCGGGATGGGCCGGTCCCGTCAATATCTTGCGAAAGCCCCGCTCGGCCGGGCTATCGTCCATCTTGTAAAGCCAGATGGCGTTCTGATCTTCCTGATCGAACCGGATCGCACCCCGGGTGCCCTGAACCTCGTAGGCATAGCCCATCTTGCGGCCCGTCGCGATCCGGCTGAAGTGCATCTGGCCAAGGGTGCCGCTGTCGAACCGGCACATCATCTGGGCCTGATCGTCATTGGTCACGGCGACCGGGCCATCGGGACCGGGGCGGGTGGCGTGGACCGTCTCAATCTCGGCCATGACCGAACGGATCGGGCCCATCAGGGCAAGGGCCGCGTTGATCATATGCGGGGCAAGATCGCCCATCGTGCCGTTGGCCTGCCCTTGGGTCCGCCAAGTCGCGGGATCGGCGGGATCGGCCAGAAAATCCTCGGTATGTTCGCCCCGAAACCAGGTGATACGGCCGATCACCCCGTCCTTGATCAGCTGGCGGGCATATTGGCTGGCAGGCGTGCGGATGTAGTTAAAGCCGACCATGTTCGGCAGACCGCTGGCCTCGGCGGCGGCCACCATTGCCAGACTGTCGGCGAGCGAGGCGCCAAGGGGCTTTTCACAAAAGACCGGCTTGCCTGCGGCAAACGCCGCTTCGGCAATGGCCCGGTGGGTGGACTGGGGCGAGGCGATGACGATGGCCTCTACCTTGGGGTCGGCCACAAGGACCCGCCAGTCATCCGTGGCGCGGGCAAATCCAAAGGCGGCGCGGTAACGTTCGGCGCTTTGGGCGCTGTTGGCGGCAACCATCTCAAGGCGGGGTCGCAGACGGGTTTCAAACACCGCGCCTACCGCTGCCATTGCGACGGCATGGGCCTTGCCCATATAGCCGCCACCCACGATGCCAATCCCGATATCCGTCATGTGCGATTCCGTTTGCAACCGGTTGCAAAATTCGTATCCTCAAGCGGAAATCGGCGCAAGTAGGCATTATTGGGGACCCATGAAATGACCGCTATCAAGGGGACATCGTTTCTGGTGATTGGCCGGGCCGGGATGGACCTTTACGCCGATCCGCCGGGCACCCCGATCGAGGCTGCCACCCAGTTCACTTCAGCCCTTGGTGGGTCCTCGGCAAATATCGCCGTGGCGCTGGTGCGCCAGGGGGCCAAGGCCGCCCTTTTGACCCGTGTGTCAGATGATGCCGTTGGCCGTTTTGCCTTGGCGCAGCTGGATCTTTACGGGATCGACCGCAGCCTGGTGAGCGTGGTCGGGGGCGAGGCGCGCAATTCGCTGGCCATTGTCGACACCATGGGCCCGGATACCACTGCAGTGATCTACCGCAACGGTGCCGCAGACTTTGAGATGACAGAGGCCGATGTCGAATGGGCCGACTATTCCAGCTTTGACGCCCTCGTCACCACCGGAACGGTGCTGGCATCGGGCCCCTCGCGCGGGGCGGCCTTCCGTGCATTTGACCTTGCGCGGCAATCAGGCCTGCCTATCGTGTTCGATATTGATTACCGCCCCTACAGCTGGGCTTCGGCCAACGAAGCTGAGCTGACCTATTCCCTTGCCGCTGAAATGGCCGATATCATTGTGGGCAACGATGTTGAGTTTGGTTTTCTGGCCGGCAACTACGACAAGGGGCTGGCCGCGGCAGAACGTCTGGCCGCCGTCAACGACCGCATCGTCGTCTACAAGATGGGCGAAAAGGGCGCGATCACCTTTCAGGGCGGAACCCGGATGCACACCGGGATCTACCCGGCCAAACCGCTCAAGCCGACCGGTGCGGGGGATGCGTTTCTGGGCAGTTTCCTCGCCTCGCTGAGCACTGGCAAAAGCCTTCGGGACGCGGTCCTGCGCGGCTCTGCCGCCGCCGCTTTTGTGGTGGGCCGCGTCGGTTGCGCCCCGGCCATGCCGACCGCTGCCGAGCTTGATACATTCTGTGCCGCCAACACCGCCCCCGTATTTTGACCACATCTTGTGACCACGTCATCTGAATTGACGGCTGCTGAAAGGACCCGCCATGCATATCGCCCCCTTCGACAATGCCAACAAGCCCATCGTGGACGTGGACGACAGCCTGGTCCCGCTTAACTATTTCAACATCGTCAAGCTGACCAAAGGTCAGGCCTTTGACTATCAGGTGCCGGGCTATGAGACCTGCATCGCCCCCGCCACAGGAACGGTAGACGTTGAGGTGGAAGGCGTGAACTTTGCCGCCCTTGGCAATCGCGGCGTCGATGTCTGGGACGGAGAGCCCGAGGGCGTCTATGTCCCCTCTGGCGCCAAGGCCCGGATGATCTGCCTGTCCGACACGGCCGAGGTCTTTGTCGCCGGGGCCAAATATGACAAGGTCCTTGATCCCTTCGCGGTGCGCAGCGCCGAGCTTGATCTGGTGCAATACGGGTCGGACGACACCAAGACCCATCGCAAGATCAAGCATATTCTTGGCCAGAAACAGGCCGACAAGGTGGGCCGGCTTTTGGTGAGCGAACTGTTTACGGTGGGCGCCGGCGGTTGGTCCGGCTTTCCCAGCCACAAGCATGATACCAACCGGCTGCCCGACGAAACCCGCCATGATGAGACGTATAACTTCCGCTTTCGCCCGAACCACGGGTCGGGGCTTCAGATGCTGCAGCGCGAGGATGGCAAACCCGGCGACGCCTACCATATCGTGGATGGGTCCACGATCTGCATCGACAAGGGCTATCACCCCTGCGCAGTTCTGCCGGGGTACGAGATGTATTACTTTACCATCCTTGGCGGCCTGACCCAGCGTAGTCTGGTCCAGTACTTCCAACCCAGTCATGCCTATCAGATCGAGACGATCCCGGGCATCAAGGACATGATCGCCAAGTTCAAATGACCCTCCGCCCATGACCCCCTCAAATTGACCCTCCGCCCATGACCCTGGCCACCCTGAGCGAAGTCCTGACCCCCGCCCTGCGCGAGGGCTACGCCGTGGCCGGGGTCGTCTGTCTGGGGTGGGAGGACGCCCGCGCCTATGCCGCCGCGGCCGAGGCCGAAGGACTGCCGATAATCCTTCAGGCCGGGCCGGGTGCGCGGGCGCATATGCCGATCCCGGTCTGGGCCCGGATGCTACGCCACCTCGCAGAGGCCGCAACGGTCCCTGTCGTCGTACATCTGGACCACGGCAAAAGCCTTGAAGACTGCCGCGTTGCCATTGGCGAGGGCTTCAGTTCCGTCATGTACGACGGCTCTCTCGATCCGCTGGACCGCAACATCGCGGACATGGCCCGGATCGTTGAGATGGCCCACGCCGCCGGCGTGTCCTGCGAGGGTGAAGTTGGCGTTGTCGGTTACGACGGCGGGGCAGCCTCGCATGGGACGGACCCGCAGGATGCCCGACGGTTCGCCGTTGAAACCGGTGTCGATGCGCTGGCGGTATCGGTCGGGAACGTGCATCTGCAAACCGGCCCGGGGGCCGGTCTGGACCGGGCGAAGATCGCTGCGATCGAGGCGGCGACTAGCCCCCTGCCCCTTGTCATTCATGGCGGCTCCGGCGTGCCGCAGGCGGACCGCACCGCCCTTGCCCGCGAAACGGCGATCTGCAAGTTCAACATCGGCACCGAACTGCGCCAGACCTTTGGCGCTGCCCTGCGGCAGACCCTGGCCGCCCATCCGACCGCCTTTGACCGGATCGAGATCCTGCGCGCCACCGAGGCACCGCTGGAAACCGCCGCGCGGAAGGTGCTGCGGGGGTTGCGCCCCTGACCCTTAAACGGCCAAGAGCGCCCTTCGGCTAGACGACCCCGTGAAGCGCCGCGATATGGTCGGGACGAATGCCGCAGCAGCCGCCAATGACCGTCGCCTTCTTGGTCATCCAGCGTGCGCAGCTTGTGACGTAATCCTCAGGCGAGATGGTGTTTTCGAAAATCCAGTTCGGATCGACGAAATGGCCGGAATGGGCATAGACGCCCAGAATACCGGACCAATGCCGTTCGGCAATCTCAAGACATTCGTCGATGTAGAGCACGTCGGTATGCATGATGTTGACGACATCAACACCCTTGTCCGACAAGGCATCAAGGGCGTCGGCAAGGGTATCGCCGTTGTGCAGGCACATCGTTCCGGCGGCATCGGGCCGGCAGCTGAAACCCACCCAGACCGGCAGGCCGCTTGTCTGCGCCGCCCTGAGGGTCACCAGCATCCGGTCGATGTCGATCATCATTTCCAACATCAGAAGATCGGCCCCGGCGCGCGCCATGATCGCGGCCTGTTCGGCGATGCCCTGTTCGAGCACGTCAAGGGGGGGATGGGTCTTGGTAAAGGACCAGTAAGAGATGCCGCCCGCCACCAGAACATCGGGGCTTTGCATGGCCTCTCGGGCCTCAATGGCAATCTCGACCCCGCGCCGGTTGGCCTCTTCGAACAGCTCTTCGGCGCCTGCGTCGGCAAGGGTGTTGCGCGCTGTCGAAAAGGTGTTGGAGATGATGATCTTGGCCCCGTTGCGGATGTAATCCTCGTGGATGCCCCGCACGATGTCGGGATGGGTCAGCACCCCAGCCCCGGACCAGGCATTCTCAAGCGTGGGAATCCCGCGCTTTTCCGCCTCGGACCCGGTGCCGCCGTCGATCAGAATACGCTCGCCGCGCCTGAGCCGGTCGAGCAGTGCCGCATAACCTGTCATGTCATCCCCCCTGATGGTCCAGATCGCGCCATTAGGGCCGGGCAGGATTTCTTGCAACAGATTTTGAAGGGGGGGGTTGGGTTGTCGCCCTGACGAAGGCGCTCCGTCACTTTTCGTGCCTCTTTTCAGGCCCTGACGGCGGCCTGGTGACCCTCGATCAAGGGGCCGCCCCTAATGCGCCATCGGCCACACGACGGGGCGTCTTAAGGACAGGTACGCAGACCCCATCGTCCGTTTGTGAAATCGCTAAGATGTCGCGACGTTGATCAGTTGAAAGGGACCACTTTGCCTGCTTTAGGTTTCGCCTCTTGCTCTTTGACCCAGATCTCAAGCGCGGCCACCAAGTGTTGCTCTGTCTCGGTGAAGCCATGCAAATGGCAATATCTGGCATGTTCATCCAGCGCGATGTCAAACCATTGCTCTTCAGTATTG
>JAQWWH010000094.1 GCA_029255105.1 Flavimaricola sp.
GGATGGACTTTAGCCGCCGAACGACAACGAGGCCCGCGTGGTGGAATGGTAGACATCAGGGACTTAAAATCCCTTGGCCGCAAGGCCGTGCGGGTTCGAGTCCCGCCGCGGGTACCACCGGCAAGACACATCCGGCGCAAGCCTTTCCCGGCCACGGGCCAGTCACCCTAGCAGATTGGCGGCCATCATCGTTGAACTCGCCCCCAAACCATCGTATCCGACCGTCCGACCCGCAGTTTTCGGTTCGCACGTCCTTGAGAAACGAAATTGGAGCGTTCATGTCCCTGACAGGCACCATCGCAGGCCCAGCCTGGCGGCAAGGCACATGATGCGAAAGATACTGGGGCGGCTGTCCCGCCTGATCATGGGCACAAAGGGCTCTGGCCTGCCCGCCTCGGGCGAAGGAATCCTGCGCGCCCGGTACGAGACGCGAACACCTTCGGCCCAGACCATCGCGGATATCTTCGAAGACACCTGGAAGTCACGACTGCCCAATGTTGAAACCTCGGGCACTGTCGAGATGTTTGGTGATCGCCGGGTCGATTGGCTGGCCAAGACGCTTCCAGGGGGCCTGACGGGCAAATCGGTCTGCGAGATTGGCCCATTCGAAGGGTATCAGACGCTTGGCCTGTCGCAGCAGGGGGTCGCATCGATCACCTCGATCGAGGCCAATTCCTTTAACTTTCTCAAATGCCTATGCCTGAAAGAGATCTGCAAGTTCGATGCAACTTTCGAGTTTGGCGATGGCCTTGGGTTTTTGCGCGAAACACCACAGCATTTTGACCTGATCTTTGCCTCGGGCGTTCTTTACCATCTGCAAACACCCTTTGAGTTCCTGTCGGCGGCGATGGCAAAGTCGGATCACATCTACCTGTGGACGCACTACTATGACGCCGATGTCATCAGCGCCCATCCAACAGTCGCACAGCACTTTGTCCCAAAGTTGGATCAGGATTTTGACGGTGGCGATCACAGCTACAAGATGTTCGCCCGCAGCTACATGATCCGCAACTATCAGACGAGCATCCCTGCCTACTGGGAAGGCGGGTTGCAGGACATTACGTTCTGGGTCGAGAAAGAGGCCCTTCTGGACCACCTTCGACGGGGTGGTTTTGACAACATCCACATTCATGCCGACACCGCCGGGAAGGGCATGCCGATCATCAGCCTTTGCGCGTCACGGTCAGCGTCTGTGCGGACGTGATCGACCGGCAAGCTGTGCAACAGGCTCACTGCCCACGGTCGCGCGGCAACTTTACGACTGCCGGCGCGTCCTGCCCTGCCCCCACGACCCATCAACATTGATTTCGGTCGCCGCTCAGCGTATTCGCCCACTAACCCAGTTCCCAGGACAGACCGGCCATGACCAAGCACATCACCATTCTGAACGGCCCCAACCTTAACCTTCTGGGCCAGCGCCAGCCTGAGATTTACGGCTACGACACCCTTGCGGATGTAGGGGCGACCTGTGCCAAATTGGCCTCCGAGTTCGGCCTGACCTGCGAGCTTTTGCAGTCCAACTGGGAAGGCCAGATCGTCGACTGGATCCATGCGGCCCGGGAAAAATCGGCAGGGATCATCATCAACCCCGGCGCCCTTAGCCATACCTCTGTCGCGGTTCTGGATGCGTTGAACGCCTTTGACGGGCCGGTGCTTGAGGTTCACATATCCAACATCCACAAGCGCGAAAGCTTTCGCCATCATTCCTATGTCTCGGCCCGCGCCGAAGGCGTGATTGCGGGCTTTGGGGTTGAGGGCTACGGCCTTGCCATGCGCCGGATGGGCACCCTTTTGGCCGGCTAGACGCCTGCCACGATTACTTGCGTGTCCCAGTCTTTGCATCGGTCGGCCAGATCCTTGGGCAAGGCCCGATCGGTTACGAAAGTATTGATCCGGCTCAACGAGGCGATGCGCGCCGGGGCGGCGCGCTGGAACTTGGAATGGTCCGCCACGAGGATCGCCTTCCGGGCTTGATCCAGGATCGCCTGGCTTACCCCAACCTCTGAAATATCAAAGTCCAAAAGGTCCCCGTCGCCGTCAAGGGCAGAACAGCCGATGACGGCGTAGTCGAACTTGAACCGGCGGATCGTCTGCACGGTCAGGTCGCCCGTCAGCCCCCCGTCCGCCCGGCGCAGGATGCCCCCGGCAAGGATCACCTGACAGTCAGGATGCCCGGTCAGGATGCGGGCAACGTTCATGTTATTCGTCACCACCATCAGGTTGCGATGCTGCATCAGGGCGTGGGCCACCGCCTCGGTCGTGGTGCCGATGTTGAGGAAAAGAGAGGCCCCGTCAGGGATCAGCTCTGTACAGGCGCGGGCCATTGCACGTTTCTCGGCCTCGAACAGAATCTGCCGGTCGGCGTAGCCGATATTGACGGTGCCCGACGGCAAGATGGCCCCGCCGTGAACCCGCTCTAGCTGGCCAGCCTCGGCGAGGTCGGTCAGATCGCGCCGGATTGTCTGGAGGGTGACACCAAAATGCTGGGCCAGCCCCTCAACAGTGACTTTGCCGGTCCGGGCGGCCAATTCGAGGATCTCGGGGTGGCGGAAGTTCTGGTTCATTGTGGGCCATGGTCGGTTGGAGTGGCCGCAATCTGACCCTTTGCGCCCCGTACCGCCAGAGGCATTCACACATTTTCGCGCTTTTCCGCGCATAAACGAACATTTTCCTTTGCTTTGGCCCTTCAGAGTGCCATCCAACGCGCAGAAGCGAAGATGAAAGCAGGGGATTCGGCCATGACGACAGAGGATCGGACATACGACCTCTTTGTGATCGGCGGCGGCATCAACGGTTGCGGGATCGCCCGCGACGCGACGGGGCGCGGGCTGAGCGTTGTTCTGGCTGAAATGAACGATCTGGCCTCGGCCACCTCTTCGGCCTCGACCAAACTGTTTCATGGCGGCCTGCGCTATCTTGAGTATTTCGAATTTCGCCTTGTCCGCGAGGCCCTGATCGAGCGTGAAACACTGTTGCGCGCCATGCCCCATATCTCATGGCCGATGCGCTTTGTGCTGCCGACCCATCCTGACATGCGTTTCGAGTCGACGACGCCCACCTCGCGGCTGTTGTCCATCGTCATGCCATGGATGAAGGGGCGGCGGCCCAACTGGCTGATCCGGCTGGGTCTTTTCCTGTATGACACGCTGGGTGGACGGCAAATCCTGCCTGGCACCTCGCGGCTCGATCTGACCTCTGCGCCAGAAGGGCGGCCCCTGAAGGACAAGTATCGCCAGGCCTATGAATACTCTGACTGCTGGATCGAGGATTCGCGTCTTGTGGCGCTGAATGCCCGCGACGCGGCTGAGCGGGGGGCAGATGTACGCGTCCGAACCAAGGTTCTCGCCGCGCGGCAAGAGGGTGGTCAGTGGATTGTGACGGTCGAAGACGCCGGGGGTGTCCGCGAAATCCGGGCAAAGATGATCGTCAATGCCGCTGGACCTTGGGTGGGCGACATCATCCACGGCAAGGTTCGCCTGAACTCCACCGAAGGGGTCAGGTTGGTCCGGGGCAGTCACATCGTGACGAGGCGGCTTTATGACCACGACAAATGCTACTTTTTCCAGGGAACAGATGGCCGGATCATCTTTGCCATCCCCTACGAGACGGACTTTACCCTGATCGGCACCACGGATGCCGAGCAGGCGGACCCCAACGTCAAACCGGTCTGCACCCCGGAAGAGCGCGACTATCTTTGCGCCTTTGCCTCTGAATACTTTGAAACGCCCGTCACTGCCGATGATGTCGTCTGGTCCTATTCCGGGGTTCGACCCCTTTACAACGATGGGGCAACGTCGGCGACAGCGGCGACGCGGGACTATACGCTGAAGGTCGATACATCCGCCGGGGCGCCGGTGCTGAACGTCTTTGGCGGCAAGATCACCACCTATCGCAGGTTGGCCGAACATGCGCTGGACAAGATCGTCCCGATCGTTGGTGGCAAGGCCGCAGGCTGGACGGCTGGTGTGCCCTTGCCCGGTGGGGACTTTCCAGTGGGCGATGTGGACCGCCTGATCGCCGCGTTGAAAGTGGCGTACCCGTTTCTGACCGACCGTTGGGCGACGCGCCTGATCAAGGCCTACGGGACAGAGGCCGCAACCCTTCTGCAAGGGGCGACCGGTCCTGCGGATCTGGGCCGAGATTTCGGCGCGACCCTGACCGAGCGAGAGGTGCGCTGGCTGATAACCCATGAATTCGCCCGCACAGCTGAGGATGTGGTCTGGCGGCGCAACAAGCTGGGGCTGAGGTTGAAGGCGGATGAGGTTGCAGCCCTTGATGACTGGATGCGGACAGCAGAGGCAGAGGCAGAGGCCTAGGGCCTCGCCTTGCCCAGACGACGCGACGCGACTGCCAAAAAACCGTCATTTGACGCCTGACCACCGGTCGGTCAGGGTGCGCCCGAACCCAACCGCCGGATCCCCCCATGTTTCACAGCCTGCCCCCGACAGAAGCCGCTATCTTCGAAGGCGCCACCCTGCTCATGGAGGACAGGCTGGTGCCTGCCAGCCTGCGGATCGAGAATGGCCAGATCACCGGGATCGACGTGCCCGCCGATGGGGCCCGACGGATCGACGCGCGTGGCATGATCCTCGCCCCGGCCATGATCGACATTCACGGCGACGCCTTTGAACGCCAGATCATGCCACGCCCCGGCGTGTTCATCCCCATCGACACCGCTTTGCTTGAAACGGACCGGCAGCTTGCCGCAAACGGGATTGCGACCGCCTATCACGCCCTGACGCTGAGTTGGGAGCCGGGACTGAGGTCCGTTGATCAGGGCACAAAGCTGGTCGAGGCGCTGACCCGACTGGCCCCCAGACTGACAGTAGAGAACCGCGTCCAACTGCGTTGGGAGACCTTCTGCTTTGAGGCCATCGACCTGATCGAAGCGGCCCTTGCCGGTCCGCTGGCCCCCTCTATCGCCTTCAACGACCATACCTCGATGGCTCTTCTGCATCCCGATACGCCGCTGCAGGATCGGCCCTTTGACCATTCGCCCGACTTCCCCGTGGCGGATACGACTACGCCCCGCTTTGCGTCCAAGATGAAGGCGCGGGGGGAACGGTCCGGCATGACGGCAGAGGCCTTTGTGACCCTGTTGAACGAGGTTTGGGACCGGCGGCCGCAGGTGCCCGCCGCGATGGAGAGGGTGGCGGCGATGGGCCGGGGCAAGAGCGCTCCGATGCTGTCCCACGATGACAGCCAGATCGAGACGCGGGATTATTACCGTGCGCTAGGGGCCCGGATTTCGGAGTTTCCGATGTCCCTCAAGGTGGCGGAGGCCGCTAGGGCAGCAGGCGACATGATCGCCTTTGGCGCGCCCAACGGAATGCGCGGCGGCAGCCATCTGGGCAGTCCCGGCGCGGCCGACATGATCGCGGCGGGTCTGTGCGATATTCTGGCGTCCGATTACTTCTACCCCGCCATGCTGGGGGCCGTCGCCCGACTGCATGCCGACAAGGTGGCCCCTTTGCCCAAGCTTTGGGACCTCGTCGCGGGCGGACCGGCGCGGGCGTCCGGGCTGACGGACCGGGGCCAGCTGGCCGCGGGGCTTCGGGCTGATCTGGTACTGCTGGACTGGCCGGAAGGCGGCACACCGGTTCCACGCCTGACCCTTGTAGGCGGCAGACAGGCCTACGGCGCGATGGCAACGGGGGCTTGAGGCCCTGTCAGATGCCGCCTCAAAGACCGCCGAGGTCTTCCAGAAGGGCGACGACCTCAGCCACGCCCTCACCATTACGCAGGCTGGCAAAGACAAAGGGCCTTTCACCGCGCATCCGGCGGGCGTCGCGCTCCATCACCTCAAGCGAGGCCCCGACATAGGGCGCAAGGTCGGTCTTGTTGATCACCAGAATGTCCGAACGGGTGATGGCCGGGCCACCCTTGCGCGGGATCTCTTCGCCTGCTGCCACGTCGATGACATAGATCGTCACATCGGCCAGCTCGGGCGAGAAGGTGGCCGACAGGTTGTCGCCCCCGCTTTCGATCAGGATCAGCTCAAGATCCGCGTGGCGGTCGCGCAGCTCTGCCACCGCGGCGAGGTTGATCGAGGCATCCTCGCGGATCGCGGTATGCGGACAGCCCCCGGTTTCTACCCCCATCACCCTGTCGCCCGACAGGATTTGCATACGCATCAAGGCCTCGGCATCCTCTTGGGTGTAAATGTCATTGGTGATGACAGCGAGGCTGAGCCGGTCCTTGAGGGCGCGGGCCAGGGCTGCGGTCAGCGTTGTCTTACCAGCGCCAACCGGGCCGCCGATGCCGACCTTGAGGGGACCATGAGGGGAAAGAGGCACGTCAGAACCCTTTTAGAACGAGGGCAGCAAAAGCCACCGCGAGGAACAGGCAAAGCGGACCATAGAACCGTCGGTCAAGGGTGGCAAACGGCTCTTCGGAGGTGAGCGCCCGCCACGACGGGCGATAGGCCAGAATGCCCCGAATCGCAAAGGTGCCGGTTGCGATCACCAGCCCCGTCTGGCGGATTGGGCCGGGTGTAATCCAAGGCAGACCGGCCGCGATGACAAGCGCTGCGGCGATCAGCGCGCAAGGGATGGGGCCGGGCATGCGGGTCGCGCCCTTCATGCCAACCACGGCCTTGACCAGCCGCGCCTCGTCCCGGATCGGAAACCACCAGCCCAGCGCCCACAGAAGATGGATGGCGGCCAGCGACAGAAGAACAAGATCAAGCAGCAGGAAAAGGCCAACGCCTGCCGTCATGACCGGAACAGCCTGGGGCTAAGCTCTTCGTGGCGCATGGCGGCGATGTCGATGGCGAAGGCTGCACTGCCAAGGGCATCCAGCCCTGCGGGCACCGCCTCTTCCGCGATCCGGGCACAAAGGGGGGTCAGCCGGGCCAGAACGCCCTGGGCCTTGGTCTGGCCCAACCGCATAAGGCGCTGCGCTGCCTGCACCTGATTGGACATCATCGCCTGCAACATCATCTGGGCAGGCGGCACGGCGGGGAGGCCCATCAACGCAGCCGCCCGTCCGATGACGACCGGATAGGCCATGTCTGGCAGGTCCAGCCCCCAAACCTCTCGGGTGGTGGCGGCAAAGGCGGCACCCTGTGACAGGGTTTCGGCCCGACGCTCTTGCGAGGGGGCAAGGGCATCCACCAAGGCGGCAACCTCGGGCAAAGTGTCCGGGGTCGCGGCGTGGGCAGCGCCCAACAGGATGGCGTCCGCCCGCCCTGCCCCGTGGGTGAGCACAGCCGTGAGCCAGGCTTGCAGGGTGTCACTGTCACTGACCTGCCCGTTGGCTATCGCGGTCTCAAGACCATGCGACCAGGCAAAGCCGCCGACCGGATAGGCAGGCGACAGCCATTGGGTCAGCGTCAGCAGGTGTTCAGTGTTCATGGGTATGGCCATGAGAATGATCGTGAGGATGAGGGTGATCGTGGGAATGATCGTGGCCATGGGCGTCATCCGCCTGGCCGCCATGATGGCTATGACCATGATCGTGGCCCATTGTCCGGCCATGGCCATAGGCTCCACCGCCGGGCGTGAACGGCCCGGTAAAGGGGCGCAACGTCGCCCCAAGGCCTGCCAGCATGTCGCGCATGACCTTGTCCTGCCGGATGACAATCCGGTCGGGTTCGATCTGGCAAGGGGTGTGTCGATTGCCGATATGCCAGGCCAGTTGGACCAGTGGTCCGGTGACCTCTAGCAGCTCTTCGGCGGCGGCCTCGATTGCGATCAGGCTGCCATCGGTCAGAACAAGGGCGTCACCTTCATCCATGCTGACCGTCTGGGCAAGATCGGCCAAAACTGCAGTACCGGTCACGGTCAGCAGCCTTTTGCGGCGGATCAAGCGGTCTTCGTAACTTAGCACAACGCGGTCGAGGATCGTGTCCCCGGCCGTCAGGCGGCGCACGGAATGCGCCGTGGCAGGCCGGGTGGACGTCATGCGCCCACCCCGGTCTGGATCAGATTGCGCCGCTGGCGGCGAAGATCTGGCGAACGCGATCGGCACGATTGGTGCCCATAGCGGTCAGTTCTGCATCGGTCATGTTTTGCAGCTTTTCGACTGCGATCATCCGGCGATCGTTTTCCGCCATGTGAACAAGGCCCCGACCAAGGGCGCGAAATGGTGCAAGCAACAGGTTCGTCAGGGACTCTGTGCCCCCAGTGAAAACCTGGCCGAAATATGTATGTGTCATCGGAAACTCCGTGTTGGTTCACTCGTCGCTTCCTCCCCTGTGCTTTAATGTGCCCTTTGCGGGCCGAATAACAACGTACAATGCCGCATGGCCGCTGTGCAGAAAACGCAACGCATCTTCACTCACTTGCCAAGCTCGATCCCAACCGCCGCGACCGGGAAGGCAGGATCATTGTCTGTCTGGGTGCTGTAAAGATAACCCAACTCAAGAGCAGGCAAGTAGACAAGGGTCTCCATGTAGCCATCCGGGCTATCGTAGGCGATGTAGACATCAAAGGCGTCGTAGGTGCAGGCACCGATCTGGATCGTCTGCAACGGTCCATAGGCCTGTGACTGAGCCTCGGGGTGGGACCCGTCAATATCCGTGAACACCGCATCCACCTGCCAACGCCCCCCCGGCGACGGAACCGGCATGCCCGACGGGCCAAGCCCGTAGTCGTAGTCGATCCGGCTGGAGCGGTCCGGCACTCCGTCGACAATAGCCTCGTAGGATAACATGTGGGTGCCGTGGACAACTTCGATCGTGTAGGTCAGTGTCCCCCCGTCAAACCCCTCGATCAGGGTCACAGGACCGGCCTGCCGACGATAAACCTCGACCGTGTCATCCTCAAAGACAATCCGGATCGGCTTGTTGCGATCGGCTGGGCCGGGACAGGCGTTTTGGGCAGCCCCTATCATTGGAACGACGATTAGACAGGCGGCAAGACTTGAGCGGATCATGGGGTACCCTCTGGAGTGGCAGGACGTTCCGGCATGTCACCCGTCAGCTGAACACTAAGGGTCACAATCCGATACTGTGGCGGTCTGTTTTCCCCAAACCTAGCCAAGGACGACGGCCCCGAAAACCCTTTTGCGCGGGAAAACCGGCAGGCCGCGAGCGACGAGTAGCACTCGGATACATGCAAAGTCGCGACCCTGCGACAAAGGCCACATGCCTCGTTCACCCTGTCGGCCGCAAGGCGGTGATGCAAATGGTGCGCAAATCGCAGGAAATGTCGTTGGTCCGCTGGATCTTGATGTCAAAGCCAGGTTCAGATTTTTGATCGGTGTGCGTCGTCAAAGATCGGCAACCGTCACGCATTGCGCCGTGCCCGACGTGGCGCATGCTGCCAGAACACCCGCTACGACGCCGGATCGGATCCAGCGTCCTGCGCCAACCACGCGCACCACGGCCTCCTGGCAGCTGACGCTCCTTCGTTCTGTCACGTTCAGGCCCGTTCAGGCCAGCGTCAGAACAGGAAGTATCGTTGCGCCATTGGCAGGCTCTCAGCCGGTTCGCAGGTCAACAGTTCACCATCCGCGCGCACCTCATAGGTCTCGGGGTTGACCTCAACATGGGGCATGGCGTCGTTCAGCTTCAGATCCTTCTTGCCAATGCCCCGGGTGTTCACCACCGCCAGGGTCTGTTTGGCCAGGCCAAGGCTGTCACCGATCCGGGCATCCGCGGCAGCGGCACTGACAAAGATGACCGATGAATTCTCGACCGACCGGCCGTAGGCCCCGAACATCGGCCGGGTGTAGACCGGCTGCGGCGTCGGGATCGAGGCATTGGGATCGCCCATCTGGGCGCAGACGATGGTGCCCCCCATCAGAACCATCTCGGGCTTCACCCCGAAAAAGGCTGGGTTCCAAAGAACCAGATCGGCGCGCTTGCCAACCTCGATCGACCCCACCTCATGGCTGATGCCATGGGCGATAGCGGGGTTGATGGTGTATTTGGCGATGTAACGGCGGACGCGGTAATTGTCGTTCGACCCCACCTCTTCCGCGAGGCGGCCGCGCTGGACGCGCATCTTGTGGGCGGTCTGCCAGGTGCGGATGATCACCTCGCCAACACGGCCCATGGCCTGGCTGTCCGAAGCGATGATCGAAAAGGCACCCATGTCGTGCAGGATATCCTCGGCGGCGATGGTCTCGCGGCGAATGCGGCTTTCGGCAAAGGCCACATCCTCGGGGATCGACTTGTCAAGGTGGTGGCAGACCATCAGCATATCCAGATGCTCGTCCACCGTATTGACCGTGAAGGGACGGGTGGGGTTGGTCGAAGACGGCAGAACATGCGCCTCACCACAGATCTTGATGATGTCCGGAGCATGGCCCCCGCCTGCCCCTTCGGTATGAAAGGCATGGATGGTGCGGCCCTTCATGGCGCCGACGGTGTTCTCGACAAAGCCACTCTCGTTCAGGGTGTCAGTATGGATCATGACCTGAACGTCCATGTCGTCGGCCACGGACAGGCAGCAGTCGATGGCGGCCGGGGTCGTGCCCCAATCCTCGTGCAGCTTCAGACAGGCGGCACCGCCCAGGACCTGTTCAACCAGAGCCTCGGGGCGCGATGCATTGCCTTTGCCGGCAAACATCAGGTTCATGGGAAAGGCGTCGGCGGCCTGCATCATGCGGCCCAAATGCCAGGGGCCGGGGGTGCAGGTGGTCGCCAGTGTGCCATGGGCCGGGCCAGTGCCGCCGCCAATCATGGTGGTCAGGCCCGAGTGCAGGGCATCCTCGATCTGCTGGGGGCAGATAAAGTGGATATGGCTGTCGATACCGCCTGCCGTCAGGATGCGACCTTCGCCGGCAATGGCCTCGGTTCCCGGGCCCACGATGATGTTCACCCCGGGCTGGGTATCAGGATTGCCGGCCTTGCCGATAGCGACGATGCGGCCGTCCTTCAGACCGACATCGGCCTTGATCACCCCGGTATAGTCGACGATCAGGGCGTTGGTGATGACCGTGTCGACGGCACCGCCGGCGCGGGTCACCTGGCTCTGGCCCATGCCGTCGCGGATGACCTTGCCGCCGCCAAACTTGACCTCTTCGCCGTAGATCGCGGCATTCGGTCCGGTGCCCCCGCTCAGGGCCGCGCCGACAGCGTCGGCGGTCAGATCGCGCTCGACCTCGATGACAAGCTCGGTATCAGCCAGCCGGACCCGGTCGCCCACAGTGGGGCCGAACATGGCGGCATAATCGCGGCGGGAAATTCGGGTGGCCATTGGCGCAACTCCTCGTGTCAGTCGTCTATCACAAAGTCC
This sequence comes from Flavimaricola sp., assembly GCA_029255105.1. Lineage (GTDB taxonomy): Bacteria > Pseudomonadota > Alphaproteobacteria > Rhodobacterales > Rhodobacteraceae > Flavimaricola. Next base: position 11,187 of record JAQWWH010000094.1, read on the forward strand.
GGTCTCGATCCGCTCGGGATCAAAGCGGGCCCATCACCTTGCCATTGAAACCAAAAATTTCCCTGGCCCCGGCAATCTCGATCAGGTTCACCTCGCGGCGCTGACCCGGCTCGAACCGCACGGCAGTACCCGCCGCGATATCAAGCCTGCGGCCCCGCGCCGCCTCACGATCGAAATCGAGCGCCGGGTTCGTCTCGTAGAAATGGTAATGCGATCCCACCTGCACCGGGCGGTCGCCGGTATTGGCCACCATCAGGGTCACCGCCTGGCGACCCGCATTCAATTCAAGAAAGCCATCCGCTGTCATCACTTCACCGGGTATCATCAGCCGTCATCCCTTCGCTTCGTCCCAAATACTCAAAAATCAAGCGATCCGTCGTCACCGGATCGGCTGGTGGACAGTGACCAGCTTTGTGCCATCGGGAAATGTCGCTTCCACCTGCACCTCGTGGATCATTTCCGCGACCCCCTCCATGCATTGATCCGCCGTGATGACATGGGCTCCGGCCTCCATCATATCCGCGACCGAGCGACCGTCGCGGGCGCCTTCGACCACTGCATCGGTGATCAGTGCGATCGCCTCGGGATGATTCAGCTTCACGCCCCTCGCAAGGCGCTTGCGGGCCACTTCGGCGGCCATTGAGATCAGGAGCTTGTCCTTTTCACGCGGGGTCAGTTGCATCGGTTGTCAGAGCCTCCAGACTTTCGGCACGGGGCACCCCGTGAGACGTTCGATCGCCGGGATCAGGTCCCGGCGCAGATAAAACCCATCCTCAGCGAGAAAGCGGGCAAAAACAATGCCCTCACGCACCAGACTGGCCCCCGCCGTCGGCGGAAGCAGGGCACGCAACGGCTCCAGCAGGCTGGCGGCATCGGGCCCGGCATAGACCATGGCCGCCATGGCCCGCGCTCCGCCGCCGGTGCCCGTCAGGCTCATCACCGCCGACAGATCGCCCGAAAGGGTCAACGCGTCGGCAAAAACAAGGCGACCCTCGCGCCAGATTTCCCAGCGGTCCCGGATCTGGGCGTCATGCACCGTCTCGCCCATGGCCATGCGGCCAAGGATCAGCGGCTCTACAATCAGGGCCCGCCCCCCGGCGGCGAGGTCGAGGGAAAGGTGGCGCGACAAGGAGGCCCCTTCGAATACGATGGTCTCTTGCGGCAGCCAGTCCAACCGGCCCCCGTCTTCAACCGTCAATGTCAGGTCAACCCGCGCCGACGGGCCCGGCTGGGCGCGATAGGCCCGCTCTGCCGCCTGGCTCGACACGATCAGATGCGCTCCGGGTCCAACCTCGGCCCGGATCTGCATCCGGTCGCCCCCTGTCAGGCCACCGGCAGTATTGAGAAACACCGCCTCAAGCGGTCCATGTGTTACAGCCCGGGGGAACAATGCCTTGAGCGATCCGTCCTGTCGCAGCGCCTCGATCCGGCTGCCTCCTGCTCCATCAGACTTGGCCCGAACGCGCAAAAGGCCCACGGCACGCGGTGCAGCGGGGCGGGCAGAAACCTGATGAGATGGGGCGGCAACGACGGTCAGGGCAGGTCCTCCTCGCAGGGCCGCGATACCGGCCCTCGCTGATCCTTCCCATCTCGGATCGGTCTTGACCACAGCAAGACAAGGACAGACGCCCGCTTGCGGTCGTTTTGGCTGAGAACTGCCCAAATCCTAGGCACAGCCAAAAGAAAAGGGGGGCCAAAGCCCCCCGTCCCAACCCGATATCGCGATAGGTCAAAGCGGGTTGTCCATCCGCACACTGGCCCGGATCGTTCCGCTGACGGCGGTGCCGTAGATCACCCGGAATTGGCGCCGGTCCGCCCCGTATTCCGGATCGACCCAGGGACTTTCATAGCCCAGGGTGCTGCCGGTTACGGTAAGCCGATCCACCGGCACCACCGACTCGACCGTACGGGCCCGGCCCCGAAATGGCAGCCTGCCTTCCGTATCGCAGATCCAGGTTTGATCGGCGGTTGGCTGGCTGTGGGTCATCGTCAATGGGTTGCGGGCTTCCTCGTTTACGCCGTGAAAGACATTGCCCCAGAACTGGACATTGCGCATCCGGTTGAAGTCGAGGTCGGCAAAGGTCGTGTCGATCGCCTCGACCCGGTCGATAGCGCCGTTCAGGGTTCGGAACACGTTGCTGATCACACTGAAGCCGTGGATGAAATGGTTGGGGCCATAGGGTTTGATGACGATCCAGTTGAACCAGGGGGCAACATCATTGGCGGTGAACATGTTGCCCGTGATGGTCAGCCCGCCAAAGGAGAACTGATTGCCCAGTGCCGGGCTGGCATCATGTTCGTTGGTCCATTCGACAAAGTTGTTGTCGATATAGTTGCCCGTCAGGATCGACTTGGGGTTGGGCGAGGTCAGGACCAGCCCGCCAAGGCGTACGCCATTGGTCGCCGTATCGCCGTGAAACCAGTGGTTGCCCGTGATCGTCGTGCCGGACCCACCAACAACGGCCCAATGCTTGAACATCACCGCCCTGTTGTCGCGCAGCTTGACGTCGTTGGCATTGGTGTTCAGGCCAATGGTGGTGCGGTTCTCGACCAGCAGGGACTGCTCGTTCGACTGGAACTGGCAGCGGTCGATCAGCATCCCCTGACAGCCCGAGCCGGGCGAGGTGATCCCCCGATCCTTGGGCTTGTTGATAAAGCAGTCACGCAGATGAAAGATCAGCCCTTGAGGGGCCAGCATGATCCCGCTGGCCCTGCCGTTGCATTGGAAATCCACGTCCGAGATGACGAACTGGCTGAGATCGGCAAAGCCCGAGAAATCCAGCAGATACTTGAACCGCTGAAAGGTGAAGGTCTGGGTACCTTCGGCATCATAGAGTTCTGCGCTCAGGGTCAGGCGCTGTTGCGCGACATTGACCTCGCGCACATAGACTTCCCGCCCGACCCCGTTTCCGGTGACCAGGGCGCCAACCGGGATATTGGCCACATTGACCACGCCCGACAGGGTCAGCGGCGCGCTGGCCGCATAGCTGGCCTGGCTTGTCACCACCTCTGTGTCCCAGGCCGGTCCGTCAACCGGCTGGAACTGACCATTGCGAATGACACGGCGCGTCGCAAAAGTGGTCGCCCCCGGATTGGCAGCCTGCATGTCTACAGGCGCTGTCAGGCCGATCCGGCGACCGCCAAGATCCAGCGACTCGTGATCGGAAAAGTTCAACAGGGCCTGAAACGCCTTGCGGAAAGCCTCTTCCTCGTCGCCAAAAGCGTCCAGATAGGTCTGATAGTCAAAGTTGCGCTGCAAGATAAAGCGGCGGTCGGCAGGCATCGTCACGGTGCCCTCAAAGCGGACCTGGTTCTGAAAGGTGACATTGCCATCCAGAAAATAGGTGCCGGCAGAGACAAGCACCTCACGCCCGTCCGCCGCACTGTCGGCAGCCTCAAAGGCCGCGGCGTCATTGGTGACCCCGTCGCCCACGGCACCGTAGTCGCGGACGTCCACCATCCCCATCATATCGCGCAGAAAGACCGATGTGATGTCTTCGACGACGATATCGTCGATGCGGACCACTCCACTATTGGCGCCCGTCAGATCGAGACCGAGGTGGGCATAGACGGCCCCGGACCAGACCATGTCGACACCGGTGCGGTTGCCGGTCCCGATGATGGCGCTGACCTCGACCACCTCACCGTAGGTGGTCAGCTGGACCGCCGCGCTACTGACAAAGACGCCGCTCAGAACAGTGTTGTTGGCCTGCCCCGGCCAGCCTGCGATACGCACGCCCGGCAAAGAGCCGGCAACGGCCTTTACCCGGGCCGTCACCCGCAGGTAGCAGCCCGGCAGGATCGGCGTTTCCCCCATGTAGCGCAGCCGCGTGGTGCCTTCGGTCTTGAGGATTTCAAGGCATCCGGAAAAGTCCTGATCGGCCGAGATGAAGATACCGCCACCGGACCCCGCGTAAGTGTCGGACCCCGGGGTCCCGTCACCCGCCGACCAGACATCAAGACCATCGGCAAAGGGCGGCGGCATCAGCACCAGGCCATCGGTAATTGCTTTGTTCATCACAGTCCCTCTCTGGGCCAGATGGACAGCGCAGGGCCACCAGGTGTTGCCACCCCTGCCCCGAAAGTCGCCGCCCTGGCCATTCTCGCTCCGACCAGGGCAGGCACATCCACCTCCCGATCACCTGAGAAGGACCTAGAGAAAGGGTATGTAGACAGTCTGACGGGACCGCCCGGTCCCCCCGGGCCCGTCGCAACAGATGCAGGGCTTCGGGCGCCAGATTTCGGGCGCCAGATTTCGGGCGCAGGGTTTCAGGCGCAGGGTTTCGGGCGGTTCACCGTCCCCCGCTTCTTCGGATCAAAAATATCCCCGCCGGAGGCTCCGACAGACCCCGAAAGTCACCAGGTCAACAGGCTGGGCTCAGACGCCAACATCAGGGGCAGGCAGGATCGACACACCGTTGATCTGCCAACCGTTTTCGGTCTCGATCATCTGATAGTCGAGAATATGCAAACCGCCGTTCTCGTCGCGGACCATCACCTTTTGCCAAAGCCGCCCGCCGATCTCGCGCAGTTCAAGGTAGCGGACATCCGAATTGGTCCAAACCATTGGATAGCCGCGCTGAACCATCATGCCAAAGTTGGCCGAATTGCCGAACATTCCCTGGATCATCGGACTGGCATAGGTCCAGGCCATTTCGACGTCGCGCTGGTTGAACGCCTCCAACTGCCCGCCGATCACATCCTCGATCGCACCACTGTCCTGCGCCCGAACCATCCCGGCCAAGGCCAGCAGCATCGCACATGCCGCAAGAAACCGTCGCATCTGTCACACCTCCGTTTGCTTTCCCTGTGGGAAGATACGTGCAGCGCAGAACAATAGTTTCAAATGAATTCGCGGTGAGACCCGCGAAGGATCAGGACGCCAGTTCTCCGGCCAGACCGCTCTCGATCAGTTTGATGCTTTCATCGACACCGTAAAGCGCGATGAACCCACCAAAGCGCGGCCCTTCCGAGGCGCCCAGAAGCACTTCGTAAAGGGCTTTGAACCAATCTCGCAGCGGGTCGAATTCATGGGCCTTTCCAACCGCAAACACCATGGATTGCAGCGCATCAGCATCGACCCCGCCATCCCACGCCTTCAGACGGCCCAGAAGGTCCGCCATCGCCGCGCGTTCCTTGTCGCTGGGGGCGCGGTAGGTTTTGCCCGGCTTCACAAAGTCCTGGTAATAGCGCACGGCAAAGCCTGCCGCGGCATCAAGGCCAGGATGGCTTTCCGGTGCGGCCTCAGGGGCGTAGCGCTGGATAAAGCCCCAAAGTGTTGCCTTGTCCTCGGCGCCCGAAACCGATGCCAGGTTCAGAAGCATCGCGAAGGGGACCACCATGTCCGAGGTGGGCACATTGTGCCCGTGGATGTGAAACACCGGATTGGCCAGCCTCTGGGTGGCGTCCTGCCCGGCATAGGCGCGCAACTGCTGCTGGTACTCATCAACCATCTTGGGGATGACATCGAAATGCATCCGCTTGGCGGTCTTGGGCTTGAGGAACATGAAGTAGCTCAGCGATTCGGTCGCGGCATAGCTCAGCCACTCGTCGATGGTCAGGCCGTTGCCCTTGGACTTCGATATCTTCTGACCGTTCTCGTCGAGGAACAACTCGTAGGAAAAGTGGTTGGGCTTCTTGCCGCCCAGCACTTCGCAGATGCCGTCATAGATCGGGGTATTGGTCGAATGGTCCTTGCCGTACATCTCAAAGTCGACGCCCAGCGCCGCCCAGCGGGCGCCAAAATCGGGCTTCCATTGCAGCTTTACGTTGCCGCCCGTGACCGGAAGGGTCCATTCGCGCCCGGTTTCGTCATCGAAGGTGATAGTGCCGTCCTTGGCATTGACCTCCTTCATCGGAACATAAAGGACGCGCCCGGTTTCGGGATGGATCGGCAGGAAACATGAATAGGTCTGCTGCCGCTCTTCTCGCAAAGAGGCCAGCATGATGGCCATGATGTCGTCGTACCGCTCGGCCGCCAGTCGCAGGGTCGGATCGAATCGGCCAGAGCCATAGAATTCGGTGGCTGAATAGAATTCGTAGTCAAATCCAAAGGTATCAAGGAACCTGCGCAGCATGGCATTGTTGTGATCGCCAAACGAGGGGTACTCGCCAAACGGGTCCGGCACGCTGGTCAGCGGCTTTTGCACATGCTGCATAAGCATGTCGCGGTTCGGCACGTTGTCGGGGATCTTGCGCATGCCATCCAGATCGTCGGAAAAGCAGATCAGGCGCGTCGGGATGTCCGAAATCAACTCGAAAGCCCGGCGGATCATGGTGGTGCGCAGAACCTCTCCGAAGGTGCCGATATGGGGCAGACCGGAGGGGCCGTAGCCGGTTTCAAACAGGACATGCCCCTTGGCAGGCGGTGCCTTGGCATAGCGTTTGAGAAGGGCGCGGGCCTCTTCGAATGGCCAGGCCTTGCTTGTCATCGCCACGTCGCGCAGATCGGTCATGTCTTACCCCTTGGGCCCGCGTCCCAGCGACGCGGGAGCCTTCGTTCGCGGCATCCCTATTGCGGCTGCGGCGGGGCGTCAATAAAACCGGCGTTAACCCAAAGGATGTATGCCATGACCGACACAGCCTCGATGACCGCTCAGGATGCGCTGGCCGCCCTGATGATTGCAGTCTCTGCCGCCGACGAAGACATCCGGACCGCCGAACTTGTCCAGATTTCGAACATTGTGAACAACCTGCCTGTCTTCGCCGACTATGACGCCGATCAACTCCCCCGGATCAGCCGGACGGTCTTTGACCTTCTGGAACAGGAAGAGGGACTTGATGCCCTTTTCGGCCTGATCCGACAGGCACTGCCTGAGCGGCTATATGAAACAGCCTATGCGATGGCTTGCGATGTAAGTGCGGCAGACGGACACATCACCTCATCCGAAGGTCGGATGCTGGAAGAGATCCGGTACGAGCTGAACATCGACCGCCTGCACGCCGCCGCGATCGAGCGGGGGGCTCGGGCCCGGCACATGACACTCTGATCACTGCCGTAAGGTGGGTCATGACCCACCCCACCTTCAAAAATTATGGCACAAAATTTTGGTTCCTGGCGGCTACGTCCCAAAGACCACGCCCCACCGCTGTAGCAGACGTTGTTGCAATCGCCTGGATCGACCATTCCACGCTCGCGCGCCGTCCGGCACTTCCTCGACATCGTCCTTTGCCGCCTCGCGGGCATCCATCTGGGCCGTAAAGATCGCAAAGACCATTTCCTTGCCTGTCTCGGTACGCAAATGGCCCGCAAGGGCACTGACAAAGTTCAGCGTGCCAGTTTTTGCCTCAACCTCGAGAGCCGGATCGACGAGGGCGTCACCGTCGCCATCGACAAGGACCACGTCCTTCAGCAGCGCGCGGACCGGGTCATTGGCCCCCGCACCCGACAGAATGCACGTCAAGTCCCTTGCGCTGATCCGTGACCGGTCGCCCAGGCCAGAGTGATCAACGAGGACCGCCCTCGCTCCATAGCGGGCGGCCACCCAACCGTTCATCACCGCGGCAGAGTTGGCCAGCGTTTCTGGCTGCACGCCCAGCGACTTGGTTGAAGTCAGCCCCAGAACCTCTGCAGTCAGATTGGTCGAATACCGCAACATGCCCTCGATCAACGCGTCCAGCGGCGGGCTTTGGTGACTGACGACCTCGCTGGCACCCTCTGGCAGGTCTTGGAGCTTGACGGCGGGCGCCAGGTCGATGCCGTGCGACCGCGCCATGCTACGAAAGACATCCCCTGCGTAAAGGGCCGGATTGCGAACTGGCAACCAGCGGGCCCCTTCCGTCCCGAGGGCGGCGCTCGCGACCGTCCAGTCATCGAGTCCTTCGCCCGCGGCATAGGTGTATACCGGCAGCGTACGGTCCACCACGCGCATGCGGGCCATGCCAACCTCGGGCCGGTGCTGATCCGTCCGGGCATCCATCGTGACGACATAGTCCTGGCCCTGCCGGGTCCAGCCAAAATGTACCCTGTTAAAGTTCAGGTTCAGCCCGGAAATGGCGGGGTTGTAGCCAAAATGGGACTGTTGGTCCGGGTCGATCTCCGACAACTCCGGCAAGGCGCCACCCCATACGGTGAACCGGCCCGACACGGACCGGACCCCAGCCTCGGACAGAGTGGCCGCCATCGCGGCCAGGTCATCGGTTCCCAACACCGGATCGCCCCCCCCTGCAAGGATCAGGTCACCTTGCAGCACCCCGTCCACGACCGGCCCTGTCGCCAGAAGCCGGGTTATAAATCTGTGGGCTGGGCCAAGTTGTTCATAGGCAAAGTGGGCAGTGACGGCCTTGGCCACGCTGGCCGGTGGCAAGGCGGCATCCGCGAGCCGGCTTTCGATCACTGTGCCTGAGGCTGTATCCGCCAGGACAAATGCGACGGTCCCGCCAAGCCCTGCCTCCCGCACGATGTCTTCGACCGAAGGTCGGGCAACCGGCCTCTTGCCGGGCCGTTCCAGCAGACCCAACGTTTGCTGACCGGGCCGGGCAAGCGGTCGCAGGCTTGCACGTGGCGCATCCGCCAGGGCGGCTGCTCCCAGCGCCGCAAGTCCACCCACAAGAAGGGCCCGTCTGGTCAAGACCTTTGTCATGGTCGGACCCTAGACCACCGATTGTCCGGGCATCAACAACCTCCCGGTCACAACTTGACAGTCTCAAGTGACCATTCGCCCCGCGCCCTGATCGCACTAGAACTGTCGGGCCGCATAGGGACATTTAGAAAGCACCATTTTGGCGCCTCCGACAGACCCAGCAGATGAGAGGCCCGTCCCTGCAATCGGTCAGACCGATACAGCCGGGCCGCTTTCGATACCCGTGCCGACGTGCGCTCACCCGGTCGGGCAAGGACGCCGACCGGGACCGTTTCCATGATGCCACGCCAGTCCTGCCAACGATGGAATTGCGCCAGGTTGTCGGCGCCCATCAGCCAGACGAACCGGACCTTCGGATAGGTGGCCGTCAGCGCAGCGATGGTTTGCGCCGTATAGCGCGTGCCAAAGCGGGCCTCGATATCGGTCACCTCGATCCCAGGATGGTCAACCAGGGCCCTCGCCGCCGCTAGCCGGGTGGGCAGGGCTGCAGGCCCCCGCTCTTTGAGGGGGTTGCCCGGGCTGACCAGCCACCAGACCCGATCCAGGGCGAACCGGGTCATGGCAGCCCGGGTGATATGGACGTGCCCGCGATGTGGCGGGTCAAAAGACCCGCCCAAAAGGCCGATCACCTGGCCAGCAGCCGCATGTGGAATATCCCAACGCATTACCGCTGCCTGCACCAAGGCAGCACGGGAGTCGAGGGGGGCAACCCGGCAAGACCCATCCGATCAGGCCCGGTAGCGCATGAAAGCAAACGCGTTCCCATCCGGGGACCAGCACGGTACGTTCATCGTACCCTGCCCACCGAACAGATCGCACAACCAAGTGGTCGGTCCACCGTCCTGGGGCATCAGGCGTAGACTGACCTCCAGGTTGCCGGGATGGCCCTGAGTGCCCGTGGGATAAGCCAGGTACAGGACATGGCGGCCGTCCGGAGAGGGATGTGGAAACCAGTTGATAGCCTCATCATCGGTCATCTGCTTCAGCCCCGATCCGTCGGGGCGAACCCGCCACAGCTCGACCGTGCCGTCTCGCTCCCCGTTGAACCAGATCCAGGCGCCATCGGGCGTCAGGTCCGGCCCGTCCACATGATCGAAACCCTCGACAATCAGCTGCTCGTCACTGCCATCCACAGCGCAACTGTAAAGGCGAAGAACCCGGTCCCCCCTTGCCCCCGGATAGACCATCCTTTGCCCATCCGGCGTCCAGGCATGCCACCAGGAGGGGGTATGCTCGGTCACTCTTCGCGGGGTCCCGCCCCCGATCGGCAGGACATAGATGCAGGATTGGCCGGTCTCGATGCTGTCGGAAATGGCCAGCAGCGTGCCGTCCGGTGAAATACCATGATCGTTGTTGCAGCCAATGGCAAAGCCGGTGTCGATGCGCTCCAGCCTCGGGTCGGCCAGTGGGACGCGGTAGATCAGCCCGTCGCCATTGACGATCAGATACCCATCCTGGTGCCAGTTCGGGGCCTCGATATGCCCCTCATGGGACATCAGGACACGGGCCGCTCTGGTCGCCATGTCCCAGATGCACAGTTCACTGATCACGCCGCACCATCCGGCACATAGGAAAACCGGTCAAACCGGGCCTCGTTCCCCTGCCCCGTCAGGTCAAAGGCGACCATACCGACAAAGGCCCCTGTGAACGACGCATGTTCGCCCCGGCCGCCCTCGTCCGAGATGACGCTGGCATCAAGAACAGGGCCCAATGGCTGCCAGTCCCCAGCCTGACGCCACCAGAACTGCTGCGTGGCGCCGGTGACAACAACCCGCAAGGCCACCGGGCCATCGGCCAGTGGGACCGGCGAACAAGGCCAGCTCAGCGCGCAATCAGGCCAGTCGCCGGGGCAGGACATCAGGACCAAAGCCCGGCCAATTCCCGGCTCATGGCTAACAAGGGCTGCGTGAAACTTGTGGCGATTGTAGTAAGTCGTGAGACCCGCCGCCTGCTGATAAGTGGAGGGGGCGATGTCGACTTGCGTTTCCGCCGTATAGCTTAGGTGCTCCTGCCTGCGGGCGACCAATGCCTGTTCGAACCAGCTTCCGATGCTCTCCCGGCCGATCAGGACAAGGGCGTCAGGGTCCATGCGGAAGATGCGGTCAGGCTCAGGGGTGCGCAGCCATTGAAACTCCTCCGGCAAGGCACCGCCCAGATCGCGGTAGATCGCGCGAGGTGGCGCAGGCTCAATCGGGGTTGGCGACGGAACCTCGGCCCGAGGGACCATGCCGCCCTCCGCCAGCCACAGCCATCCGTCGCGCCAGACGACCTCTTCCAGCCCTGCCTCGCGGCCCAGGGGGCAGAAGCGGCCGGTTCCGTCGGGCCCGGGAATCGGGCGGCCCATTAAGAAGGAATGGTAGTGACGGCCCCAATGGGTCTCGACGTATTGGCCATGACCCGCCCGCTGCACCGGCCCGTCCGAGCCCTTGGCGCTGATCACATGCAGGGCAGGATGGGTCTCATATGGCCCTGCAATGTCGCGGGACCGCGCCATGGTCACCGCATGGTCATACCCGGTGCCGCCTTCGGCCACGGTCAGATAGTACCAGCCATCGCGCTTGAACAGATGCGGCGCCTCGGTCAGGCCGCGCTCCGTGCCATCATAGATCTGGGTGACAGGGCCTGTCAGGCCGGCCTCGGGCGACCACTCCTGCAACAGGATGCCATCAAAGGACGCATGGGCCGGATTGCCCCCCGTTCCCCGACCCCGATGGTTCCACTGCATGTTCACAAACCATTTCCGGCCGTCCTCGTCGTGAAACAGGGACGGGTCAAAGCCGGACGAATTCACATACCAGGGATCAGACCATTCCCCCTCCACCGTGTCGCAACATGTGATGTAGTTGGGGGCATCCTTGAACGCCCCGTCCAGCCGCTTCACATCCGTATAGACCAGCCAGAAGCGGTCACCGTCGTGGCTCAGACAGGGGGCCCAGATCCCGCAACTATCGGGATTGCCCCGCATGTCCAAAAGGGCTGGCCGGTTCAGGGGCCGGGCCACCAGACGCCAGTTCACCAGATCGCGCGAATGGTGGATTTGCACCCCGGGGAACCATTCGAAGGTCGAGGTGGCAAGGTAATAGTCCTCGCCCACCCTTAGAAACGAAGGGTCCGCATTGAACCCGGGCAGCACTGGGTTACGGATCATGGTCCTGTCCTCATCTCGCCAAAAATATCCTCGGGGGGAAGGGCCGAAGGCCCGCAGGGGGGCAGACAGCCCCCCTAGTCGATCTCCGCAGAGCGCGCCCTGAGGTTGATCTGCTCCTCAACGGCATATTGATCTATCAACGCCAATTCGTCCGCGGTGAACTCCAGGTTGTCGATAGCGCCCACGCAATCGATCACCTGAGAGGGACGTGATGCCCCGATCAAAGCCGTCGTGATGCCGCCCTCGCGCAGGACCCAGGCAATCGCCATCTGTGCCAGCGTCTGGCCGCGTCCTTCGGCGATGTCGTTGAGCTTGCGGATGTTCTCAATGGCGCGCTCCGACAGCATGGCAGGCTTGAGGCTCTTGTCCTGCGCCGCCCGGCTGTCCTCGGGGATGCCGCCCAGATATTTCTTGGTCAGCATGCCCTGCGCCAGCGGCGTAAAGGCGATCGAGCCCACACCAAGCTCCTGCAGCGTCTCCTTCAGCCCATCCCGCTCGACCCAGCGGTTGAGCATGTTGTAGGACGGCTGATGGATCACGCAGGGCGTGCCCAGATCCTTCAGGATCGCAACCGCTTCGCGGGTCCGCTCGGCATTGTAGCTTGAGATGCCGGCATAAAGAGCACGGCCTGACCGCACGATATAGTCCAGCGCGCCCATCGTCTCTTCCAGCGGCGTGTCCGGGTCGTAGCGGTGCGAATAGAAGATATCGACATAGTCGAGGCCCATCCGCTTGAGGCTCTGGTCACAGGAGGCGACAAGGTACTTGCGGCTCCCCCATTCGCCATAAGGGCCGGGCCACATCAGGTAGCCCGCTTTGGACGAAATGATCAGCTCGTCCCGATAGGGGGCCAGGTCTTCGGCCAGGATCGACCCAAAGGCATGTTCAGCACTACCCGGCGGTGGGCCATAGTTATTGGCAAGGTCAAAGTGCGTAATGCCATGGTCAAAGGCCGTAAGGCAGATGTCCCGCTTGGTCTGATGCGGCAGGTCATGGCCAAAGTTGTGCCACAGACCAAGGCTTACTGCGGGCAGTTGCAGGCCGGACTTGCCACACCGGCGATACACCATGCGTTCATAGCGGTCTTCAGCGGCTAAATACATTGGCGGGTCTCCCTAAATCGATTTCGTCATGCTTCCCATCACCCGGGCACCTTGTCAAACGGGGAGTCGGGCGAAACAGCCCCCGACCCGATTGCCCCCGCGCCCGCCCCCGGTTAAGGAGAGCATCGACCCGCAAACAAAGGAGACAGCCAATGGCCGCCTATCAATATGTGTATTTCATGGATGGCGTGTCCAAGGCCTATCCCGGCGGCAAGAAGGTGTTCGAGAACATTCGCCTGAACTTCCTGCCCGGCGTCAAGATCGGCGTTGTGGGCGTGAACGGCGCGGGTAAGTCGACCCTTCTCAAGATCATGGCCGGGATGGACAAGGATTTTCAGGGCGAGGCATGGGCCGCCGAAGGCGCGCGCGTGGGCTACCTTCCTCAGGAACCCGTCCTCGACGAGACCAAGACAGTCCGCGAGAACGTGATGGACGGCGTTGCCCCGAAACGGGCGATTCTGGAGCGCTACAACGAACTGGCGATGAACTACTCGGACGAGACTGCCGACGAAATGGCGCAGTTGCAGGACGAGATCGACGCCCAGAACCTCTGGGACCTCGATGCACAGGTCGATGTGTCGATGGAGGCTCTACGCTGCCCGCCCGATGACGCCGATGTCTCAACTCTTTCGGGTGGTGAGCGTCGTCGCGTCGCGCTTTGCAAGCTTTTGCTTGAGGCGCCGGATATGCTGCTGCTGGACGAACCGACCAACCATCTGGACGCCGAGACCATCGCCTGGCTGCAAAACCACCTGATCGCCTACAACGGCACCATTCTGGTTGTCACACACGACCGCTACTTTCTGGACGACATCACAGGCTGGATCCTCGAACTCGACCGGGGTCGGGGCGTGCCTTACGAGGGCAACTATTCCAGCTGGCTGGAACAAAAGGCCAAACGCCTTGAGCAGGAAAGCCGCGACGACAAGGCCAAGCAAAAGACGCTTGAGCGCGAATTGGAGTGGATGCGCCAAGGCGCCAAGGCCCGCCAGGCCAAATCCAAGGCCCGGATCAGCGCCTACGAAGAAATGGCCAACCAGTCCGAACGTGAAAAGGTTGGCCGTGCCCAGATCATCATCCCGCACGGCCCCCGCCTTGGCGGCAAGGTGATCGAGGTCGAGAATCTCTCAAAGGCGATGGGTGACAAGCTGTTGATCGAGGATCTGAGCTTTTCCATTCCGCCCGGCGCCATCGTCGGCGTGATCGGGCCAAACGGCGCTGGCAAATCCACGCTGTTTTCCATGTTCACTGGCCAGAACCAACCTGACGGCGGCGAGATCAGCTTTGGTGACACTGTCAAACTGGCGTTCGTGGACCAGTCGCGGGACTCCCTGAGGGCCGATGCGACGGTCTGGGAGGAAATCTCGGGCGGGGCGGAACTGATCAAGCTCGGCGATGCTGAGATCAACAGCCGCGCCTATTGCGGGGCGTTCAACTTCAAGGGCGGTGACCAGCAAAAGAAGGTCGGCCTCCTGTCGGGTGGTGAACGCAACCGGGTCCACATGGCCAAGCTTTTGAAATCAGGCGGCAATGTCCTTCTGCTTGACGAACCGACCAACGATCTGGACGTCGAGACCCTGCGTGCGCTTGAAGATGCCCTTGTGGATTTTGCCGGTTGCGCCGTCGTTATCTCGCACGACCGTTTCTTCCTCGACCGGATCTGCACCCATATCCTCGCCTTTGAAGGGGATGCCCACGTGGAATGGTTCGAAGGCAACTTCGAAGACTACGAAGAAGACAAGAAGCGTCGCCTTGGCACGGATGCCCTTGAGCCCAAGCGGGTCAAGTTCAAGAAGTTCGTTCGCTAAAGACTTCGGAACGGCCCCGGCGCCTGAGAAAGCCGGGGCTGTTCCACCGAGACTGACTTAGGTCAATCTCCAGCTGCCTTGCTTGGGCTACCCTCTGGCTATCCTGATAGCCAAAGGAGACATCCAATGACCGACACAAACCCCGAGTCCCCAGGCCCAAAACCCAAACGCACCTGGACCCAAGAGTTTGAGGTTGCAGGCGATCAATTGGTCGGTTCGGTCAAGCGCCTCGCAGCCGAAGGTCAGGTACGTCGGATAAGAATCACCGAACCTGACGGCGATCTGGTCCTCGACATGCCTCTCACGATCGGCGCGATCGCCGGCGGGGCGGTTGTCATCGCCGCACCTTTGCTTGCCGTGATCGGCGCGCTTGCGGCCTTTGTGACCAAAGTCCGGGTCGAGGTGGTCCGCGACCACCCCCCGGCAGAAACCTGACAGCTGGAACGCGGCGTCAGTCCGCCGCGTCCATCTCTTTTGTGTCGTCCTGCTTTTGCGTCATCCGCTTGTCGAGGGCGGCAAACAGCTGGCGCTGTTCCTCCTCGGTCGGCTTGTCAGGCAAAGGGCGACCGGTGTGGGACATGAGGGCGTCGCATGCAGTCGGCCCGGACCAAAGCCGGCGCGCCGAAATCATGCGCGTGCGCAACTCGGGCGGCTGCTTCATTCCGCCAGCCTCAGGCGACCAATCCGAATCGAGAGCGGCAGCGGCCACGGTGCGCAGCGCCTTGACGTTCAGTTTGCCCCGTCCCGAGAGGATACCAAGGAAGACGCCCTTGCCAGCATAGGCAAAGCGGGCCTTGGTCGGAACGATTGACCCAGCGATTGCTGCGGCCGTCGCCTCGACCTGATAGCGGAACTGGGTCGGAGAAACCGCCCGATAGATCGACCGCGCCTCGGCGATTTCAACCGCAAAAAGGCTCATCTGATAGCAGCGCTGCGGCAACCGAAGCAAATGGTTCTCAAGGGCGAGAAGCGGCAGGGTGGAGGGAACGTCCCGGATCTCGAAAGGTTCTTCGAACCGGATCGATGTCAGGGCAGAGAGTTCTTCCAGCGTATGCCGGCTTTCTTCTTCGCGATGCAGAAGGTCATTCAGCATGCCAGCCATGTTCACGCGCGCTGCAATCTCGAGACCGTCGAGAGGCTTGCTCAGGAAATCGGTCGCACCGGCTGCGAAGGCGCGCTCCATGATCTTGGTCGCGCGGCTCGCTGTGATCATGATGATTGGCGTTGCCCGGTATTCGGGATTGGCACGAATGTCTGCGCAAAGGGCGATCCCGTCGCGATCTGGCATCATGATATCAAGGAGGAAGCACTCGAACGGGACGGTGGCAGCGGTGACCTGTGCGATCGCCTCTTCCGCGCTTTCGGCTCTTACAACTGTGCAATGGCCTGTCTTGGTCAGACATGCCTCAAGCAAGTCCAGGACCATCGGATCGTCGTCTACTGCTAGGATGCGCATGACCGCGTAACTCCTTTGTGCATATAAAGACAAAAAGACAACACTCGAACCAAACACTACCTTGAGTAGAGTGATCACATTAGAAAGGGGCGATATTGCGACCGTATCTGGGCAAATTTGGCGGTCAGACTGACGGCAGTGCCCATTTTGGGCGAATATCCGCGCAAAAAGCGCGACATTAAGGCCAAAGTGGCCCTGAGGTGTCCGGCTACGAGGGGCCATTGACCGGCCCCCGAATCCACCGCATATCCTCTGTCATGACCGACCTTGATCACATCCGCAATTTTTCAATCGTGGCCCACATCGACCACGGCAAATCCACGTTGGCTGACCGCCTTATCCAGGAGACGAATACAGTCGCCTTAAGGGATATGAAGGCGCAGCTTCTGGATGCCATGGACATCGAGCGCGAGAGGGGCATCACCATTAAGGCCAACACCGTTCGGCTGGACTACACCGCCCTGAACGGTGAGCACTATGTGCTGAACCTGATCGACACCCCCGGCCACGTCGACTTTGCTTATGAAGTGTCACGCTCCATGCGCGCCGTCGAAGGCTCCCTTCTGGTTGTGGACAGCACCCAGGGCGTAGAGGCGCAGACACTGGCCAATGTGTATCAGGCCATTGATGCCGACCATGAGATCGTCCCGGTGCTGAACAAGATCGACCTGCCCGCCAGCGAATGTGACGCCGTGGCCGAGCAGATCGAAGATGTGATCGGGATTGACGCCTCGCAGGCGATCCGCGTGTCGGCCAAGACCGGGGTCGGCATCGTCGAGACCCTCGAGGCCATCGTGCACAGATTGCCTGCGCCCAAAGGGGATCGCGACGCACCGCTTAAGGCGATGCTGGTTGACAGCTGGTACGACAGTTACCTTGGCGTCGTGGTCCTTGTCCGCATCATCGACGGTACGATGAAGAAGAACGACCGGGTCATGTTCATGCAGAATGGGACCGTTCACCAGATCGACCGGATCGGCGTCTTCCGTCCGGCAATGGTCAATGTGGAAGAGCTTGGGCCCGGCGAGATCGGGTTCATCACCGCGTCGATCAAGCAGGTTCGGGACACCCGTGTTGGTGACACCATCACCACCGAGAAGAAGGGGGCGACCAAGGCCCTGCCCGGTTTTAAGCCGTCCATCCCGGTGGTGTTCTGTGGCCTCTTCCCCGTCGACAGTTCCGAGTTTGAGGATCTGCGCGACGCGATCGAGAAGCTGGCCCTCAACGACGCCTCATTTTCGTTCGAGATGGAGACCTCGGCCGCCCTTGGCTTTGGCTTCCGCTGCGGCTTTCTCGGGTTGCTGCATCTTGAGGTCATTCGTGACCGGATCGAACGCGAATACGATATCGAGCTGATCACTACCGCACCGTCCGTTGTATACCATCTTCATATGAAGGATGGGACGATGACGGAACTGCACAACCCGGCCGATATGCCCGATCTGACCTACGTTGACCGGGTGGAAGAGCCGCGAATTAAGGCAACGATCCTCGTGCCCGACGAATATCTCGGGGACATCCTTAAGTTGTGTCAGGATCGCAGAGGTATCCAAATGGACCTCACATACGCCGGTTCGCGGGCGATGGCGGTCTATGACCTGCCGCTGAATGAGGTTGTCTTTGACTTTTACGACCGTCTGAAATCGGTGTCCAAGGGCTACGCCAGCTTTGACTATCAGTTGACCGGCTATCGCGAGGACAACCTCGTCAAGATGTCGATCCTCGTGAATGATGAGCCTGTCGATGCCTTGTCGATGATGGTTCATCGCGACCGGGCCGAGACCCGGGGCCGGGCAATGGTCGAAAAGCTTAAGGATCTCATCCCGCGACACATGTTTAAGATCCCGATCCAGGCTGCCATCGGCGGCAAGGTCATCGCCCGCGAGACACTGTCGGCCATGCGCAAGGACGTCACGGCCAAGTGCTACGGCGGCGACGCCACCCGGAAGCGTAAGCTTCTGGACAAGCAAAAGGCCGGCAAGAAGAAGATGCGGCAGTTCGGCAAGGTGGACATCCCGCAAGAGGCGTTCATCTCGGCGCTCAAGATGGACAGCTGACAAACCGACGTCTCGGCAGCGAGCGGCGCTAATGGCTAATCGATCAGGTTAGGCGCCACGTTGGTGTCATAGTCCTGAAATATACATCGATAAGGAGACCCGCAATCGCGGGCCTCTTGCTATTGATACATCTCAACTTCGAAATCATTTTATACCGCCCCTTACATATGGCCTGAGCGCAGCCCATATCAATTGGGAACAATCAGGCTAGTACAGATGAAACAACCGACCTTTTTGAAAGACTGGGTTTCCGAGTACACCAACCGCACCGAGCTGCGTCATCGCATGACCGAGCGTCTTGGGATTCCCCTGCCCCGTCGCGTTAGCAAAGGTCAGCAAGCCGCCATGAGGGCGACGATGGCCGGCTGCAACGGTTGCACCCAGACGGTTCAATGCAAGGCATGGCTGGACAACGGTGGCGGGGACAGCCCTCCCCACTTCTGTCCCATAGGCGATCTTCTTCGCGGAATGTCCCAGTTGGACGCCGCCTGAAACCTGCCTAAAGCAGGATTCTGCTGGCTGCTCCCAACTCTAGTCCCGGGAAAACGGCCTGTTCGATGACTGAGGCATCCAGCCCGAACAATCCCCGCATGACCCACCCGGCATGGGCGCGTATATCGCGCGTCGGCATCAGGTCGCGGTCGGCATAAAGATCGTGCAATCCCGGCCAATCGCCCGCAACCTGGCCCCCGCGCAATGCTCCTCCGGCGTAAAGCATGGCCCCACCGGTCCCGTGATCCGTCCCGCCAGTCCCGTTCTCCCGCGCTGTCCTGCCGAATTCGGTCAGACACAAGACCGCCGTTTGCTGCCAGACCGGCCCCAGTCCGTCCTTAAGTGTCAGGATCGTTTCGGCCAACCTTTCCAGCGCCCGGTTGATCGTCTGCTTTTGTCGGAAATGGGTATCCCAGCCGCCCAGCGAAAAACTGGCGATCCGCGACTGGGCACTCAGCCGTTGGGCGGCAAAGGCAGCAGCCCTGATATGCGCGGGCACTTGTGCCGCCGCCCCGTCCGATGAGGTTGCCGCCGCAATCTCAAGCGCCTCTGCCGTTGCCTCACGAAACAACGGGTCCTGATGCTGGACGACCGCCAGAAGCTGCTCGGTAGCAGGGCTAAGCTGAAGCCGCGCTTCGGGTGCCCAGCGGGCAAAGGGGGCCGATCCGTTCAGCACTTCCATTTGGTCCGCGCCAATGGAATAGGCGATCTCGGATGTCAGTCCAGGAAGTGTCTGGATCATCCGGTTCAGCCATCCATCCCGTCCGCGTTGACCGACCAGATCGCCGTACAAATCCGGCAAACCTGCCTCAAGGATGTCCTGGCCGTCAAAATGACTTCGCTTGTCGCGGTATGGCGTAGATACGGCATGGACCGCCCCGAATTCGCCCGCCTGCCAAAGGGGCAGCAGAGCCGACAGTGAGGGATGCAAACCGAATTGGGATGTTGCGGCAAGGTGGCTTTGGGTGCTCAGCCCAGGCCGCAAATCCAGGAAAGTCTGATCTTCCAGGGGGGCGACAACGTCCAGTCCATCCATAGCCCCTCGCAGGATCAGAACCACCAACCGGTTGTCCCAAGGCCCGCTTGCAAAGGCCATCGGGGTGAGAAGGGGGCTCGCCGCGGCAGAGCACCCAATGGCACCCAGCCCCGTCAAGAAGGCGCGACGCTGCATCGTCATCTCCTTTGAAAAGCGGAAGAGCATAGGACCATGCCAATGCCCGCCGCCCTGTTTTCCGCAGCCCCTGCCGCGAACTTCACCTCTGGCGGGGCAAAAGGGCCCAAAGCGATGGCGACAAAGTCCCTCGGATCGGGCAAGTCGGCCATCAGAAAGCTGGGCGCCTGCATGGCCCAGGTAACCCGGGCGGCCATGGCAGGCGGCGTCACCCAGGCCTCGGCCTCTTCTGGCCAGCCGTCTGGCCCGGGAGGCTGTTCCCAGGGTTGTCCCATAAGGCGAAGTCGTTGAAGCACATAGGTTCGCGCCACATCCGGGGCCACATCGACCAATGCGATATCAAGTGCCCGAAGTGCCGCCTGCACCCAGTCCTGATGCGTCCGCGCCTTGTTCCGGACCGGAGCGTCTATGCCATAGCGCAGCCAGGCATCCGGATGATCGAGCAGGGCACTATAGACGGACATCAGGTCCGTGCCATTTGCCGAATAGGCCGCCGCCATCGCCTCGATCAGGCTGGTCGAAGGCGTGTCCGAGACAAAATGCCGGGCGATCTTTGTTGCGATGTGATGCGCCGTCGATGGATGGGCGGCGATGTCCTCCAAGGCCGCGAAAATCGTTTCAAGCGACCCATCATCGCTGTAAGTCCGGCCCAGAACTGTCTCTGACCCAGGCTCTGCCCAATTTGTCTGGAAAACCCGTCCTTCCGTGTCGTCCCAGGACAGGCCTGTCAAAAGCTCGGCCAATTGGCGGATATCGGACTGGTCGTAGCTGTTTCCAACGCCCAAGGTATGCAGTTCCAGCAACTCGCGGGCCAGGTTTTCGTTCAGGCCCCGGCCTGTCCTTGTCCCGAACGGGCTGCCGGGGCCGACGGACTGTCCCTGATCCAGGTAGATGACCATCATCGGATGCGTTGCCACGGCCTTCAACAGGTCGGCGAACCGGCCGGTAATGTTGGGGCGGATCGCCTCTTCGACAAAGGGCGTCACGAGGTGGGTCATCGGGCCGATCTTGGCACGCAGGGGAAAATGGTTCGCCCAAAACGCGGTCAGTCTTTCCCGAAATCCATCGTGCGTTCGGACGCCGCGGGTAAGGATCCTCCTAAAGTTGTTTTGGTGAACGGCGCTCGCCTGATTGCGAGAGGCGGCGAAACGCTCCATGGCCGCGTCACTTTCGCGGCGCATTGCAGCCTGTCGACGCAGCAGCTTCAGCCTTGGCTCTGCCTCTGAAAAAAGCGGGATGGGAAAGGCCTCGGCCGCAAGATCGGGCCCTCGCAGTGCCGCCAGAATAGCGTCCGACGACGCCGGCGGGGCAGCGTTTGGCGACAGGCCGGTCCCGAAACGTATTTCGGCAAGGTACGGATCAAAAGACAATCGTCACCTCGTCAGGATGTGTCATACCCCACCCTACAGGAACATAGGTGGTTCCCCCGCATCGAAGTTGGGTCTCACGACAAATTGCTGAGTTTCGGTCGACACGCGGGAGGGCACGCAGCCAAAATGCTTGCCCCCCAGGACAAAGACGGCGCCATAAGAATGCGGCTATGCGATCAGGAACGGGTGCCTGCACGACATCCAATCCGACCCGACAAAGCCGGATCGGACCAGTGCCCCAAAAACAGGCAGATCAATCCGGCTGGATGACCCGCAGGCTAAGCTCGCGCAGTTGTTCGTTTGTCGGATCCGAAGGCGCGTTCATCATCAGGTCTTCGGCGCGCTGGTTCATCGGGAACATGATGACCTCGCGGATGTTGGCCTCGTCCGCCAACAGCATCACGATCCGGTCGATTCCGGCTGCACAGCCTCCGTGGGGTGGGGCGCCGTATTGAAAGGCGTTGACCATGCCGCCAAAGCGCTTGTGCACTTCGTCTGCGCCATAGCCTGCCAGTTCAAAGGCCTTGATCATCACGTCCAGCTTGTGGTTCCGGATCGCGCCCGAAATCAGCTCGTAGCCGTTACAGGCCAGGTCGTATTGATAGCCCAGCACCTTCAGCGGGTCGCCATTCAGCGCCTCCAGCCCGCCCTGCGGCATGGAGAAGGGGTTGTGGCTAAAGTCGACCTTGCCGCTTTCCTCGTCGGCCTCGTACATCGGGAAATCGACGATCCAGGCGAACTTGAAGCTTTCAAGATCGGACAGGCCAAGCTCTTCGCCGATGACAACACGGGCCTTCGCGGCAATCCGCTCAAACTTCTCGGGCTTGCCGCCAAGAAAGAAGGCCGCGTCGCCGACGCCAAGGCCCAGCTGCTGACGAATGGCCTCGGTCCGCTCGGGTCCGATGTTCTTGGCCAGCGGGCCTGCGGCTTCCATGCCCTCACCCTGATCGCGCCAGAAGATGTAGCCCATCCCCGGCAGGCCCTCTTTCTGGGCAAAGGCGTTCATCCGGTCGCAGAACTTGCGGCTGCCGCCCTTGGGGGCAGGAATGGCGCGGACCTCTGTCCCTTCTTGTTCGAGCAGCTTGGCAAAGATCGCAAAGCCAGAGCCTGCAAAATGCTCGGACACGACTTGCATCTTGATCGGGTTGCGAAGGTCGGGCTTGTCCGTGCCATACCAAAGGGCACTGTCGGCAAAGGAAATCTGCGGCCAGTCTTGGGCGACAGGCTTGCCCCCGCCAAACTCTTCGAAAATGCCGGTTATGACAGGCTGGATGGTGTCGAACACGTCCTGCTGTTCGACAAACGACATCTCAAGGTCAAGCTGGTAGAAATCGGTGGGCGACCGGTCGGCGCGGGGATCCTCGTCGCGAAAGCACGGCGCGATCTGGAAATAGCGATCGTAGCCCGACACCATGATCAGCTGCTTGAACTGCTGGGGCGCCTGCGGCAGGGCGTAGAACTTGCCCGGATGCAGGCGCGATGGCACCAGAAAGTCGCGGGCCCCTTCGGGCGACGAGGCTGTGATGATCGGCGTCTGAAATTCGCGGAAGCCCTGGTCCCACATCCGCTGACGGATGGACCTAACGACGTCGGACCGCAGCTTCATGTTGTCCTGCATGGCGTCACGACGCAGGTCGAGGTAGCGATAGCGCAGGCGGGTTTCCTCGGGGTATTCCTGATCGCCGAAGACCTGAAGGGGCAGTTCCTTGGCCTCGCCCAACACCTCGACGGCACGCACAAAGACCTCGACCTCGCCGGTCGGCAGCTTGGGGTTCACAAGGGCCGCGTCGCGGGCCTTCACCTCGCCGTCGATGCGAATGCACCATTCTGACCGGACCTTTTCGACATCGGCAAAAGCGGCCGAATCCGGATCACACAGCACCTGGGTGATGCCGTAATGGTCGCGCAGGTCGATGAACAGGATGCCACCATGGTCCCGCACCCGGTGAACCCAGCCCGACAGGCGCACAGTCTCGCCCACATTCGCCTTGGTCAAGGCTGCGCAGGTATGGGTGCGGTAGGCGTGCATGGCAAACTTCCTTCGGTCCAGGGTCCGGGCCGATACATCGCGCCGGGGCAAGGATGTCAAGGTATGGCGGTGCCGTTGAGCCACGAGCAGGCGCATCGCCAACCCATATAAAGCAGGAAATGGTCCGATCGGTAAACGTCATCTTGCCTCGATTGCGCGCGCCGCTATGGTCGCTCGGTGATTTGGGAAGGCGAGCGACGGTATGTGGGCAGGATTGTTGGAGAGTACGGCTAAGCGGCTGATCCGAATAGGCGACTTGAAAATCACATGGCCGAACGGCCAGACACGTACATACGGAGACGGGACCGGGCCGGGCTGCGCCATCACACTTCACGGCAATGCGATCCTGCATCGCTTGGTGCTGGACCCCGAACTTGCGCTGGGCGAAGGCTACATGAATGGCGCGTTGGAGATTGAGGGCGATGACATCCGCACCATGCTCGCGATTCTGGCGGGCAACGCCCGGGCGGCCGGTCGGGGCCGGTTCAACGCGGCATTGCCAGCCGCCCGAAAGGCGCTGCGCCGTCTGACCCAGAACAACACGCTTGCCGCCTCGCGCCACAATGTTGAGGTCCACTACGACCTGTCCGTTCGGTTGTACGAACTGTTCCTGGACGAGGACCTGCAATATACCTGCGGCTACTTCCCCCACCCCGACATGACCATCGAAGAGGCGCAGGTGGCCAAAAAGGCCCATATCGCCAAAAAGCTTCTGATCGAACCGGGCATGAAGGTGATGGACATCGGCTGCGGCTGGGGTGGCCTGTCGATCACGCTTGCCCGCGACTATGGTGCCCGCGTCGTCGGGGTCTCCCTGTCCAAGGTCCAGCTGGAACACGCCGCCAAACGGGCCGAAGCGATGGGCGTTTCGGACCTGATTGAATGGCGGCTCGTGGATTATCGTCACGTCCGCGAAGAGTTCGACCGGATCGTGGTGGTCGGCATGATGGAGCATGTGGGCCAGCCGCAATACGCTACCTTCTTTGACAGGATGCATCGAAACCTGTCGCCCGACGGCGTGGCGCTTGTCCACACCATTGGCAGGGCGACGCCCCCCGGACTGGCCGCGCCCTTCATCAACAAATACATCTTTCCCGGGGCCTATGTCCCCGCGATGTCCTAAGTCCTGACCGAGATCGAGCGTAACAAGCTGATCGTGACTGATATCGAGGTCTGGCGCACCCACTACGTCGACACCCTGCGCGCCTGGCAGGACCGGTTCGAGCAGAACCGGGCCGAAATCGAGGCGATGTATGATGCCCGCTTTATCCGGATGTGGCGGTACTACCTGATCGCGTCAGAGATCGGCTTTACCCACCTCGAGAACGTTATCTTTCATTTTCAGCTGGCGCGCCGGCAACTCGCTGTGCCGCGCACCCGAGACTACATGACGGCACCGGATGACTGACGCGCGGCACGACTTTCCCCACAGCCCTTCCGTCCGGGCGTCGGACCGCGTAGAGGATGAAGCGTTGAGTTCATTATGAATATTTAACAGGCCCCTGTGGGTTTGCGGTAAAAATCACGAACTGGTAACGGTCAGAAGGCGAACGCCTGACTAAATTGGAGGTCGATCAATGTGGCAAAAGATCCTGCACCGCACGATTGAACGTGTGATGACCTGGGGCCAGTTGACGGTCAATTACCCCGATGGGTCCCGTGTCGTGTATGGCCCGGGTGGCGGCATCGTGGCAGAGGCCACGCTCAAGACCCCTCAGATTGTCAGCGCCCTGTGTCGAAAGCCGATTCTGGCGGTCGGCGAAGGCTACATGAACGGTGAGATCGAGGTTGAGGGCGACAAGCTTTTTGAATTGCTGACCCTTTTGGTCCGCAATCAGCGCCGGGGAGGCATGCCCTTCTGGTTCGGGGCCTGGATGACCTCACGACGGATGATGCGGGGCTTTGTCCAGCGCAACAATCCGTTGAAGTCCATAAGGAACGTAGCCCACCACTACGATATCTCGGACGATTTTTATCGGCTCTTTCTTGATACCGACATGCAGTATTCCTGCGCCTACTTTCCGCGCCCAGATATGACCTTGGAAGAGGCCCAAGAGGCAAAGAAGGCCCATATCGCGGCCAAGCTGCGGCTAAAACCAGGTCTTCGGGTTCTGGACATCGGCTGCGGTTGGGGCGGCATGGCCTTGACCCTCGCCCGGGACTACGGCGTGCACGTCACCGGCGTGACCCTGTCCAAGAACCAGCTTGCTACAGCCAAGGCCCGCGCGACCGAGGCCGGTCTGGACCATCTGATCGACTTCCGCCTGTGCGACTATCGCACGTTGAACGAGACATTCGACCGGATCGTATCAGTCGGTATGCTGGAACATGTTGGACTGCCGCAATTCGACACCTATTTCTCAAAAACCCACGACCTTTTGGCCGAGGATGGGATCGCCCTGATCCACACCATCGGTCGCGTCGCCCCCCCCTCCCCGACAAATCCATGGATCGAGAAGTATATCTTTCCCGGCGGCTATATTCCGACCCTGTCCGACCTGACCCCGTCCATCGAAAAGTCGGGGCTTTGGACCGCCGATATCGAGGTATGGCGTGGCCAATATGGGCCGACCCTTCATCACTGGGCGGAACGGTTCGAGACCGCCCTGCCCGAAGTGCGCAAGATGTATGACGAGCGGTTCATACGGATGTGGCGCTTTTACCTTGTCGCCTGCGAGATGGCCTTTGAGGATCAGTCTCAGGCCGTGTTCCATTTCCAACTGTCGCGCGGCCAGCATGCGGTGCCCCTGACCCGGGATTATCTGTACCCTGCAACGGCGGATGCCCAATCGGCGCGGGCTGCCGAATAGGCCCATTACGGCGCCCTTTGGGCAGAGGCTTCGGGCCACTTGACACTTTCCTTTGCGCGGCCCGTAGACGCCTTGGGGGATGCCTTATCCAAGTGCCCGAACCCGCAGTTGATCAGGTCCACAACCTGGGAGTTGGCGTCCCGGAACTCCCCTGCGAAATCGCCACGCCGAATGGGGGCTTGCGCCGCCGGGTCGCCCAACTATAACGCACAGAAATTTGCCCTGGGCTAAGAGGCCCGGCGCCACAGACGCACCACCAGCCCTGGGGGATGACATGCCAAAACGCGACGATATCCATTCTATCATGATAATCGGAGCGGGCCCTATCGTCATCGGACAGGCCTGCGAGTTTGACTATTCTGGCGCACAGGCCTGCAAGGCCCTCCGCGAAGAGGGCTATAGGGTCATCCTTGTGAACTCGAACCCGGCCACGATCATGACCGACCCCGGTCTTGCGGACGCCACCTACATCGAACCGATCACCCCGGCAGTCGTCGCCAAGATCATCGAGATCGAGCGTCCCGATGCCCTTTTGCCAACGATGGGCGGACAGACCGGCCTCAACACGTCTCTGGCGTTGGCCGACATGGGCGTGTTGGAAAAGTACAACGTCGAGATGATCGGGGCCAAGCGCGAAGCCATCGAGATGGCCGAGGACCGCAAATTGTTCCGCGAAGCAATGGACCGGCTGGGCATCGAGAACCCGAAGGCGACGATCATCACTGCGCCCAAATTGGAAAACGGCAAGTTTGACATCAAGGCTGGTGTCCAACTGGCGATCGAGGCCATCGACTATGTCGGCCTGCCCGCCATCATCCGCCCCGCCTTTACCCTTGGTGGCACAGGTGGCGGCGTGGCCTATAATCGGGCCGAGTACGAACACTATTGCCGGTCGGGCATGGATGCCTCTCCGGTGGGTCAGATCCTGGTAGACGAAAGCCTTCTGGGATGGAAAGAGTTCGAGATGGAGGTGGTCCGCGACAAGGCCGACAACGCCATCATCGTCTGCGCTATCGAGAACGTGGATCCGATGGGCGTGCACACAGGTGATTCCATCACCGTGGCCCCTGCCCTCACCCTGACCGACAAGGAATACCAGATCATGCGCAACGGCTCTATCGCCGTGCTGCGCGAGATCGGGGTTGAGACCGGTGGGTCGAACGTTCAATGGGCCATCAATCCAGCTGACGGCCGCATGGTGGTCATCGAGATGAACCCAAGGGTTTCGCGGTCGTCGGCCCTGGCCTCCAAGGCGACCGGTTTCCCGATTGCCAAGATCGCAGCAAAGCTGGCCGTCGGCTATACGCTGGACGAATTGGACAACGACATCACCAAGGTGACGCCCGCCTCGTTCGAGCCGACCATTGACTACGTCGTCACCAAGATCCCCCGCTTTGCCTTTGAAAAGTTCCCCGGCGCAAAGCCAGAACTGACAACAGCGATGAAGTCGGTGGGTGAGGCGATGGCCATTGGCCGCACCATCCACGAATCGCTGCAAAAGGCGCTGGCGTCGATGGAGACCGGCCTGACGGGTTTTGACGAGATCGACATTCCGGGCGCGCCCGACAAGGCGGCCATCATCAAGGCCCTGTCGGTGGCCACCCCCGATCGCATGCGCACCATCGCTCAGGCCATGCGCCACGGGCTAAGTGACGATGAGATCAACGCCGTCACCCGCTTTGACCCCTGGTTCCTGGCACGCATCCGCGAAATCATCGATGCAGAGGCCACGGTACGCCGTGAAGGCCTTCCCGTCGTCGCTGACGGCATCCGCAAGCTCAAGATGATGGGCTTTACCGACGCCCGCCTTGCCCATCTGACCGGCCGCGACGAGGGCCAGATCCGCCGCGCCCGCGAACGG
>JAQWWH010000095.1 GCA_029255105.1 Flavimaricola sp.
TCGCCTTCCTTGAAGGCGCTGTCTGTGATGCGCTTCAGGAGCTCGGCGTAATAGTCGAGGTTGCCGACATGCTCCCAATGGACCTCGTCGGGGTGGGTGTTGAAGTGATCTGCGCTCAGGCCCTGAAGCCGCG
This sequence comes from Flavimaricola sp., assembly GCA_029255105.1. Lineage (GTDB taxonomy): Bacteria > Pseudomonadota > Alphaproteobacteria > Rhodobacterales > Rhodobacteraceae > Flavimaricola. The sequence goes on from JAQWWH010000095.1 coordinate 134, forward strand.
CGAGCATCGTGTCGATTGCGGTTTTCTTGACGATAAACGCGTCTTGGGCTGTTGGTCGGTGGCTCATCTCGATGCGTCCTGAATTGCGTTAGGTGCTGTCTTTAGGTTCGCTCTAGTGGCGAGGCTTATCCAGTGAATTCGGCATAATTTCATACGGTTAATCGCACTCTCGAGGTCTGCGAATGTCATCCGCCACCCAACCTATCGGCGTGATCGCGCGCCTGCTCGACCTCTCGGAGCGGCGGGTCCAGCAACTGAGCCGCGAGGGCGTAATCCCGAAGGCCGAACGCGGCCAGTATGATCTGATCGGGTCTGTGCGTGGCTATGTCCGATATCTGCGCGATCAGGCGCTGAAGGCGCAGGCGGGTGCGCCAGACTATGCCGCTGAACGTGCACGGTTCATCCGGGCGCGGGCAGACCTCGCCGAGATGGAAGCTGAAGAAAAGCGCCGCTCGCTGATCGTCGCCGAACAGATTGAGGCTGCATGGATCGCAGTGTTGGCGCTTCTCAGAACCCGCCTGCTGGCCCTGCCTGACCGGCTCGCACCACAAGCCTTTGAACAACCCACCGTCGGAGACACCCGGAACCTGATCCGCGCCGCCATCCGCGAGGTGCTCGATGATCTCGCGCAGCCAGACATTGAACTTGAAGCCGACATTGATCTCGCGGAGTGCGCTCACTCTGCAGGGGTCACCGATCCTGAAGCGGACGGTGGCGAAGGCACTGGCAGTTCTGAAGCCTCCGCCCGACCTGACGATCAGCGATTGGGCTGATCAGAACCGACGGCTCAGCTCTGAGGCCAGCGCCGAGCCAGGCCAATGGCGCACGAGCCGCGCGGAATACCAGCGCGGGATTATGGATGCGATCTCTGATCCGGCAGCCGAAACCGTTGTGATCATGTCGAGCAGTCAAATCGGCAAGTCGGAGTCGATCCTTAATATGGTCGGCTATCACATCGACCACGATCCGGCGCCGATCATGGTGGTGATGCCGACCGAACGGGATGCGGAAACCTGGTCAAAGGACCGTTTCTCGCCGATGGCACGGGATACGCCGTGCCTGCAGGGCAAGATCGCAGATCCCCGTTCGCGGGACGGCAACAACAAGATCCTGCACAAGCGGTTTCCCGGTGGGCATTTGACCATTCTGGGTGCCAACGCACCCTCGGGGCTTGCGAGCCGCCCGAGCGGCCCCCATCGGCATGGGGTCGGACACTTTTCTCAAGATTTCAGGGATTTTCGTGGCGTCTAGACTCGATCCGAACTGTCAAAACAGCCGAATTGAAGCTCGAGTCATTCCCTCCGCCACACAGACCCAATACCTATACCTAATATGACTTCTTGAGCATTATGGCCGCAAACAGGGCGTTTTCGTGCGCGCTTTCCTGATCCTGAACTTACATCGCGCTGGTCTTTCAGGGACTTCGGGCCCGGTTCTGCGGGGGCGTCGCTGCCCGACTAAAAGCAAGGTGAGTTCGTCGATCGACAAGAGGTAGAGACACCCTATTGGGGATGCCTCTGCTTCAAAGGGTTCGGGGCACGGATCTGCTTCCCGACTTCTGAATGCGGAGATTTCATGGGGCCGGGCCGCCCACTCAGCGGCCCTACCTTGCGGTGTTTGCGTTCAGGACCCCAATGGGCAATTCAGCAGCTGATGCCAGAGCATCTCATTTGGCACCTGCTATACGACGAGGACAAAGACAGGATATTTTCATAGTCATCCGGGCTCAGCCCCTCGCAACTGGCATAACACTGCGTCGATGCATTGCACTGCCGGGGCGCGTTTGCCGCGATCTGCCCGATTGTGGCCCCAACGGTCCTGAGTTGGGATTGGGTCCTTACAACGTTGGATGCCTGTTCGGCGCCAGAAAACATGTTGACCGTTTCTCCGGTGGCGACGCGGGCAAGGCGGGCCAGCGTGGCGTTAAGGCGATCCACCGCGCGCTGAGAGGCCGCGAGGTTTGTCGTGGAGTTATATGCGACGGTTGTTGATGACGGTTCCAACCTGAAATTGCGTTGACCGGCAGAACTGTATGAATATCGCCATGCCTTGAGATAAACTGGAGCGCCATAAAAAAAGTTTATGTCGCCAGTCAAATCAGCAAAGTTCACGCGGTAGGTCGTTCCACTGCTTCGAGTGAACTCAACCCATCCACACTTGCTAAAGGTCGCAGAGCTCGCTCTGTCATACCTGGTAATCTGATTTTCCAGATCTGCGACAAGTCGCGTAAACTCGGCGTCATTCGACGTGACGCATTCTTGTTGTACGTCGGTTCTGCCCGCACCGCTTGTCTGCGATGATGTGACGGTCTCGTCGCAACCGGATACAGAAATGACCAAGGCAAAGACTACAAACTTGAGTACCAATTTTCTCACACTGCGCATACCAACACGAACTCCACAAAGATCACTATTTGCCACCAATATTCACATGAGGTTCGAAACTGGCCGCTCAGCCGACATTTCCCCATTTGTTGCTATGGTAAAAGGAACCTTTGCGGAATCTTCTAGTTTGATGAAGACTCATTGCTTGGAAATTGGGTATCAATTTCTTGAACCCAAGATATCACGATCCTGCCTTCAATTACCCTGAGAGTTCCAGAAAAGTGCAGCCGGTTGCACAAAAAAACTTCCGCTCCAAAGTGCTGAATTCTTGCGAAAATCTTGTCAACCGTAAATAAAACAATGGCTTGGGGGTGGAAAATTGGGCTTGTGACCCTCATTTTATGCTCATGACCTGATCAAGAAAGCCAACACCGAACGCGCCACGGGCTTTGTGATGCGCAACCACACTATGCGTTTGAAGGTGCCTAAAGTCATCCCATCCGCTTTGCATGGACGCACACCAACCTGCCACGCAGATTGGCGCGGTCTGCCCAGGCAATCCTCTTTTCCAACGAATTTGGAACATGTCCCAAAGATTCTGGTGTCGTCGCGAGGATCGGCGACCCTTCCGCCAATTCAGGAGAATCATGATGAACACGCAGATGACAAAAACAGATATCAACATCGAAAAACTGAACAGCCAACTGGACGAATGGAAGGCTGAAATCGACAAGCTTGAGGCCAAGGCCGTTGAGGCAAGCGATGAGGCCAAGCTGTCCTACATGCGCGAAGTGAAGAACCTCAAGGTGAGTTACGCGGAAGCGGAACTGAAACTGAACGAGATGCGCAATGCGCAGGAACGTGCGTCCTCTGACATTATGGACGGGGTCACCACTGCCTGGCGTGATCTTGGAAACGCGGTCAGCAAAGCGGCCAAGCGTTTCGGATAATCACCAGCGCCACCGTTCAAGCCAACAATAACAAAGGAGCATGAATCTCATGACCAACAGCAATATGAGCAAGAGCGTCGAAAATCTGCAAACCGCCCTGTCGATGGAGCTGACGGCAGTCAACCAGTATCTGCTGCACGCCAATGTGCTGGAGGACTGGGGTCTTGACCGCCTTGCCGACAAGATGCGCGAAGAGATCAACGATGAACTCGGCCATGCGGACCGCTTTATCGAACGAATCCTCTATCTGGACGGCGTTCCAAAGGTCGTCCCGGCCAAAGCGCCCGTGCAGGCCAAGACGCTCGAAGAGATGCTGACCTCAGACCTTGTCGAGGAACGCAGTGCGGTACGCTTTTATACCCAAGCGGTCGAAGCTGCGGCCAATGACAACGACATCGGCACCCGGCGTCTGTTTGAGGATATCGTCATGGACGAAGAGGGCCACGCCGATTGGCTAAGCCGGCAGATCGGATTGCTCAAGAAGATGGGCGAACCCCACTACATGCTGAGCCAAATGGAAGAGCGTCCGGCAGCCTGATCGACTGGCAGCATGATCAAAGCTTGGCGAACTGGGCAGAGGCCCGGTCCGCCAATCGTTCTTACTAAAGCCAAGCCAAGAGGCTCTTTTTTGAATAGATCAAGAAAATCCAACGCCACGACAAATTCGCACGAAGAACACCAGGTCGAGCAGATGGCAAAACTGCCGTCTCGTTTGATCTACGAGATCATTCGTCTGGACGGCGAAGAAGAACTAGAGCGGCCGATGATGGCGCTGGTCTTTTCGGGGCTGGCCGCAGGTCTGCTGATAAGCGCATCGGTCTTTGGCGAAGCCATTCTTGCAGCCAATCTTCCTGCCAGCCCGGTCAGCTTTCTGGTCGAGAACTTTGGCTATTCGCTTGGGTTCCTGCTCGTGATTATTGCCCGATTGCAGTTGTTTACGGAGAATACGATCACGACGATCCTGCCGCTGGCCGCTGATCCTGCACCTGCGATGTTTGCCAAGGTGGCCCGGCTCTGGCTGGCGGTTCTGACGGCGAACGTCATCGGTGCCGCGAGTGCGGCGGCCTTCCTGACCCAAAGCGGCGTTCTGGACGATGCCGTGGCACAGGCCATGCTGTCCATCGCCCAGCATGCGACAAGCTTTGGCGCAACCGAAGGGTTTCTAAAGGCCATCCCCGCAGGCGTTCTGATCGCCGCCATCGTCTGGATGTTGCCAAGCGCAGATGCCTCAAAATTCGCGGTGATCGTGACGTTTACCTGGCTCATCGCTGCCGGTGATTTTCTTCATATCGTTGCCGGAACGGTAGAGTGCGCGATCATGATCCTTGTTGGCGGGCTGTCGTTCTTTGACGGCCTTACCAATTTCTTCCTACCCGTCCTGGCCGGAAACATCGTGGGTGGCACGCTTGTCTTCACCCTGCTGGCCTGGGCCCAAGTCAAAGAGGAGGTCGAATAATGACCGTATCAAATGCCAAACCAAAGACCGAGACCGCAAATGAAACCCGACCCGAAACCGGGGAGGCAACGTTCTTTGCCATGACCCATATTTTGAGTTATTCTGCAAAAGCTAAGGATGCCAGTTTCCCTGTGACCGAGTTGTTTTTTGACCCGGATGAGGGTGTCCTGCGCTACGTCGCCCTTGATATCGGCGGATGGTTTGACCGGCGCGAGGTGATCGTGACCGAGGGCCTGATGGGTGAGCCCGACAATGCAAATCGCACCTGGCCCGCCGAAATCAGCCCCGAGGCCATCAAGGAGGCGCCGGAATGGACAGACCCCAACGTCATCCAGCGGATGTCGATGCCAGCCATGCCGCACATCATGATCGGCCCATTCGGCGGGCATTTCGCAGGCGCCGCACCGCATGAGGATCCAGAGGCGGGAGATGTGGCCGAGACGGAAGGCAACCTCAAGGTGGACGGCTTCGAACGGCTTAACGATTGGGTCGGCTTGCCGGTCATCGGACAGGATGGAGAGGTCGGAACGTTGATCGATTTCGTGTTCGAGGCCGATACCCGCCGCCTGTCGCATCTGGTGATCGACACCGGTGGGCTGCTGGCCGCACGCCAAGTGGTAGTGCCCTATGATTTGCTGAGGGGGCTTGGCGAGAAGGGGCAGACAGCCAATGTGAATGTGACCCAAGCCTTGCTAGAAGACGCCCCACCGCTGGAGCATTTCGACGAGATCAACCGCTCCTGGATCGACGCGCTGCGCAACTACTACCAACTCGCGCCGCGGTTCTGAGGGGCGGATGTCCGGGGCCACGGAGACAGAAAGTGAAACGCGGGGGCGTAGTCTCTTTGGGTTGGGGTAGGGGGCTGGATGGGGCAGGGTCAGTCCCGGATGTCCTGCAACAGCCATTCAGTCGGGAAGGAGCGGGCGCCGCCATCGGCAAGTGCCAGTTTATAGACGACCTGCCCAACGGAAGAGAATTGCAGCCCCTGATTGCCCACGTTGCGGTAAAATGTCGTCTGTTCGTCGCTGGTGCGGCCCGGCACCGCCCCACTGACGAGGGCGGCAAAGTCGGGTTTGTCGGCACCCTTGCCCCGGTCGGTAAACTGCGGATCATCGCCGCCGAAGCCGGGTTGTGGGTTGCGCTTCGGAATGCGCTTCATCTCTTCCTCGGTTCCGGCAATGAAGGCGGCGGGGGAATGGCCCCGCTCTGCCTGAAACCGTTCGGTCTGCCTCATCTGCAACCCGGCCGTTCCCTGCCGGATGACAACGTCAAATTTGCCGATCGCCGCCTCTGGCATCTCACGGCGTCCCAAATTGGTGACGTGCATGCCGGGCTGGATCCATTCGGCGTCGTAGACCGGTTTCATGCTGTCGGTGCAGGTGCTGAGGATATCACAGCCCTTGACCGCCTCTTCCGCGCTGTCGACAGGGATGACTTCGATCCCTAGCTTTGCTTCCATCTCGGCGGCATAGGCATCGCGGTTCGTCTTGGTGGGCGAATAGATCTTGCAGCGCTTGATGTTGCGAACGCAGCAAAAGCCCTCGAGGAATGTCCGCGCCATCCCGCCGGACCCGATCATGCCGACGGTCTCACTTCCTTCTCGGGCTAGGTACTTTGCCCCGAGTGCGGCCCCTCCGCCGACACGCATATGCTGCAAGGCGCCGTCGTTGATAAAGGCCAGCGGCTCTCCGGTTTCGGTCGACAAAAGCATGATGAGACCGCAGTAGGTTCCGGGCTCGACACAGTATTTTTCCTCGGTCCAGTTGCCGTTTTCGTCTTCTGGCCAGTGGATTACGTCTGATTTCATACGGATCGCGAAGAACCCGTCATTGGCGCCTTCCATAGTGCCCCAACGATAGTAGCCGTCGTCACGCTTGCTGGGCACATACATGTCGATCCGAGGTCGATGGATCGCGCCGCCTGTCGGGATCTGACGGAAGGCGTGTTCCTGGGCGGCGATACAGTCCTCCATCTTCAGCAGTCGAAACACCATCTCGTTGTTGATGATCAGCATGAGCTTTCCCCCTTCTTCCAATGCGAAAATCATGACTGGGAGTGAAGTTCCGGCCAACGGGACAGTGTTCCATATAAAGGAACGCTCTATCGGCAAAATCGGCAATGGCTCGGGCGCTGGTGTGGCGGGTTGCGATGGCTTGGTCATGTCCGGCCAGATTCAGGTCGTCCGAGACAGCTTTTAGGTTTCGATCCAAACCCGCATGGCAGAGGGGGATCGGTTCGCCCTGAGGTAATAGGGGATCAGTCGAAGGGTGGTCGGTTGGGTCGTCGGCGGACTGGTCCGATACAGGTCGGCGCCCCAGTCACTGGTTTGCATTGCCGCTGCATCGGCAGTCAGCATGACGATGCCGCCAAGAATGTCGGAGGCTTCCGCCGTCAGGGCCCCGCTGTCGGGAAGCCTTACGAGGTCAGGTGCGACGTCATTGTCGACCGCCTCGGCGCAATAGACCAGCGGACCCCGCCGCAGGGCAACGCAGCCCCGGTCAGCAGCCACCAAGGGATGGGCCCAAAGGCGCTTCGGGCGCATCTGTAACTGAACTTCGACAACATCGCCGGGGGACCAGAGCCGCGACAGGCGCGCATACCCCCGGTCGATGGCGACGTCCTGGGGGACGCCGTTGACGCGCACGGTGCTTTGCCCGGACCAGGCGGGAATACGCAGGGAAAGACAAAACTCCACCGGCTGATCCGGTGAGACTGCGATACGGATGGCACTGTCCCAAGGATAGGCTGAGGTTTCGTCAAGCGTGACCCCTGCGCCCCCGACCTCAAGCGAAACCCGGGCCCCGCCATACATGTGGATCGCGATCCCGTCCGCATTGGTGCCGTAGTAGTACCCACCGACAGAGGCGACGAGCCGCGAGACGTTCATCGTGCAGCAAGGGCAGGGGTGCCAGTCCCAGCGCCGGTGTGAGCCGTCGCTTGCCAGCGTGTTGTCGTAGAAATACTGGGTGCCGTCCCGGGACAGGCCCGACAGGACATTGTTGTAGAGTGCCAGTTCAAGGATGTCGCCGTAGCGTCCGTCCAGATCAAGGTTCAGCATCCGGGCCGCCCAGAACACCATCGCGCAGGAGGCGCAGGTTTCCGCATAAGCGGTCTCGTTCGGCAGGTCCCAGTCAGAGGTGAACCCCTCGTTCGAGGCAGAGGGGCCAAAGCCCCCCGTAACATACATCCGCCGCTCGGTCAGGTCCGCCCAGAGGGCCTCGCAGGCGGTCTTGAGGCCGGCATCGTCATCAATGGCGGCCAGATCGGCCATGGCTGCGTACATATACATGGCGCGGACAGCGTGGCCCACGACCTTGGTTTGATCGCGGACCGCCAGATGTGACTGATTGTATTCATAGGACTTGGCCCAGAAGTCGGACGGGTCTTCGCCCCTCGCCTTGGCCTCTTCGTCAAAGTAGTGGGGCTGCGCTCCGCGTTGGTCGATGAAATAGCGCGCCAGATCCAATGCGGCGTTGTCACCGGTGGCCTGCCATAACTTGATTAGCGCCAGTTCAAGCTCTTGATGCCCCGGATACCCTTTGCGCTGTCCATCGCCCGGTCCAAAGACCTTGGCGATATGCTCCACGTAACGGCGCAGGACCGACAGCAGGCGGTCGCGGCCTGTGACCTGCCAGTAGGCAATCGCCCCTTCCAGCAGGTGGCCCGCGCAATAAAGTTCGTGATTGTCGCGCAGGTTGGTCCAGCGATTGTCGGGATCCCGCCCCAGATACCAGCAATTGAGGTAGCCATCATGGGTTTGCGCCTGTTCAAGGTCATCAATGATGGCCTCTATCTGCGCCTCGATCTGTGCATCCCGGCGAAACGACAGGGCATAAGAGGCCGCCTCGATCCATTTCCCCACATCGCTGTCCCAGAAGATCTGGGTGGAAAATCCATGCCGGTTCTCGGGGATTTGCAAAGGCGGCACAGGTTGCGGCAGCTTGAGACTGTCCAGAATGCCGTATTCCGTCAGCCGCTCATACTGACTGGGGATCGTCCTTTCGATGATCGTGGCCAGCCGTTCCGACCAGAACGCCCCTGTTATGGCCACCTTGCTGAACGGAACAGGGGACAGCGACATCGTCATTCCGCATGCCAGGCCTTGCCGGATGCGTCGAACAGATGCAGTTCGCTGATATCGAAACGCAGGGCGACTTCATCCCCCGGCTGAACCGGCGACCGTCCGCCATCCTGCGCCACAATGGCCGATCCATCCGACAGATGGACGTGGACCAGCGTCCGTTCGCCCAGATGTTCGACGACCTTGACCTGTCCCTTGGTGTCGCCTTCGCCTTCGCCTTCGCAGACCTTCACCGCCTCGGGCCGAATGCCAAGCTCATATGTGTCGGCTTCGGGCACTGCGACGCGGGCGGCAATTCGCGACCCATCGAGAAGCGTCATCGCCCCGTCCTTGTAGCTGCCCTTGAGGAAGTTCATCGAAGGGCTACCGATGAAGCCGGCGACAAAGCGCGAGGCGGGGCGGGTATAGACCTCCATCGGTGTTCCGATCTGCTCGATCCGGCAATCGTTCAGGATGACGATCCGGTCCGACATGGTCATCGCCTCGGTCTGGTCATGCGTGACGTAGATCATGGTCGAGTTCATGCGCTGATGCAGTTCCGCCAGTTCGACCCGCGTGCGGACACGCAGGGCTGCATCCAGGTTGGACAGCGGCTCGTCAAACAGAAAGGCCGCCGGTTCCTTGACGATGGCCCGCCCGATGGCAACGCGCTGGCGCTGACCGCCTGACAGCTCGGACGGTCGCCGATCCAGAAGGGCGTCCATTTCGAGCATGCGGGCAGCGTCCTGCACCCGACGCTCCACCTCGGGGGCGGCCATCTTAATGTTGCGCAGGCCGAAGGCCATGTTGTCGCGCACCGTCATATGGGGATAGAGCGCGTAGTTCTGGAAAACCATTGCCACGTTGCGCTGCCCCGGAGGCAAAGTCTGGCTTTCCTTGCCGCCGATCAAAAGGCGGCCGTCGTCGATGGTTTCAAGACCCGCGATCATCCGCAGCAAGGTGGACTTGCCCGACCCCGACGGCCCAAGGAACACGACAAACTCGCCCGATTGGATCGTCAGGGACACTTCGTTGATCACCCGGACGGAACCAAAGCTTTTCGATACCTTGTCGAGAATTATCTCTGCCACGTTTTTCCCCTAACCTTTGATGCCAGCACTTAGCGTGATGGCCTGCGTCACCCGCCGCTGGAACAATAGATACGCAAGTGCGACAGGCAGGCCCGCGAGGACCGCCGCTGCAAGCTGACTTGCGTAGTAGACACCAAAGGCATCGCTCACCTGGGTGATGCCCACCGTGATTGTCATCATCTCAGTCTTGGTGACTGCCAGGAACGGCCACAGAAATGAATTCCAAGACCAGATAAAGGTCACGATCGCCAGCGCCGTTGTGACGCCCCAGTTCATCGGCATGTAGACCTTGAACAGGATGCGGAATTCGCCTGCGTTGTCCATAACGGCGGCCTCGCGGAAATCCCGCGGCACCTGATCAAAGAACTGTTTGTAGACAATGATCACCACCGGATTGATCAGTTGCGGCAGGATGATCCCGGCCCATGTGTTGAGCAGGCCCATATTGGCCACCAGCACAAAGTGATTGATGATCAAGGTCTGCGTGGGAACCATGAAGCTGGCTAGGATCAGCCAGTACAGCGGGCGCCGCAGCGGAAAGCGCAGTTGTGACAAGGCATAGCCGACCAGCATCGAGGTCGAGATGGTGAGGATCGTCGCCCCCACCGCCGTGGCGATAGAGTTGATGTACCAGCGCCCGATCTGCGTCTCGGTCAGCGCAAATATGTAATGTTCAAAGGTCAGCGTCTCGGGCCACAGCTCGATATAAGGGCGGACCACTTCGTTCTCGGGCTTGAGAGAGCTGACGATGCCCCAATAGATCGGAAAGGCCCAAAGAATGGCGATGATCAATGTCAGCAGGGTAATGATCCCGCCGACAAGGTTGATCTGGCGTGCACTTGAGGCGGTCATTTACGTCGCTCCGCCAGTCGCATGAGTTGAAAGTTCAGGACCGAAACGATCACCACGATCAGGAATAGCACCACCGCAATGGCTGCCGCCCGTCCGCCCTGGTTGTTCACGAAGGCCCGTTGGAAAATGTAGTAGACCAGCACGAGGTTGTCGTTTGGCCGCCCTCCGGTCGAAAAGAGGTAGACCTGATCAAAGATCTTCAGTTGCAGGATCAATTGGATCGTCGTCACCAGCGCCGTCACTGGCCATAGCAGGGGCCAAGTGATGCGCCGGAACATCGTCCAACGTCCTGTGTTGTCCAATGAGGCGGCTTCGTAAATCTCGGCCGGGATTGCGCGCAGACCGGCAAGAAACAGCAGGATCGAAAATCCGCAGGTCCACCAGATTGTCACGAAAGCCACGGCAGGCATGAACCACGTCGTCGTCTTGAAGATCGGCACGCGCTCGATGCCCCAGATGTCAAAGACATACATCGCGATGCCAAATTGAAAATTCAGGGTCCAGTCCCAAAGGCGGTACACGACCGACACGGGCAGGATATATGGCAGGAAGAACAGCGCCAGAACCAGCGCCTGCATCCGACCCGTCAACCGGCTTACGCCGAGGGCGATCACCATGGCCACGAATGTGCCGGGAATGACAGAAAGTGCTACGAAGTAGGCGGTGTTCCAAAAGGCTGTGTCGAACCTGCGTTCGCCTGCCAGCCTTGTATAGTTGTCAAGACCCACCCATTGCCCGGGACCGATCAAGGGTGCATCCGTAAACGACAGGTTCACCATCGCGACAGTCGGATAGACGAAGGTCAGCCCGTAGATCGCAAGGAATGGCGAAATGAGGACAAGGGCGACTAGGGTTTCGCGTCTTGTGTTTCGTAACACGGTGCCTGCCTCCGGTTAAGGGGGGAAGGGCGGCCCGAAGGCCGCCCCGATTTTTCCGGATTACATGTCGTTGAGTTCGATAATGATCTCTTCGACGGCCTCGGCCGGGTCCATTTCGCCGTTCAGGGTCGGGACGAAATAGGTGGACATGACGTCAAAGATCGGACCCGCCACACCGGCAAGCGGTGATTTGGGATCGAAGATCATGTTGGCGGTCAACGGAGAGTAGGTCGCGTTGGGTTCCATCGCGGCATATTCAGCCGACGAGGTCACCGGGCCATAGGCCGGGATGTGACCCGCAGTTGCCCAGAACAAGGAGTTCTTGAGCATCCAGGACATGACCTCAAGGGTCGCGGCCCGCGTCTCGGGGTCCATATCGCCTGCCGGGATGGCAAAGCTGTGGCTGTCTGCATAGGTGGCCCGTTGATCAAAGATCATCGGCAGTTCCACGGCACCCCATTCGAACAGATTTCCCGCCGCATTCAGGTCGGTCATGGTCGGGACTTCCCAGACACCGTTGATCATCATCGCCGCTTCGCCACTGGTGAACAGCGCAACGGTTGCGGGATAATCAGTGTAGGTCGACTGAAGCCCTTCGTTGGTCCAGTCCTGAAGCACGGCCAACGCGTTGGTCAGCTTTTCGGCGTTGTCACCGGTCAGGAATTCCCCGTCGGAGATCAACTCGCCGCCCTGTTGGCCGACCAGCGAGTAGATGGTGCGGAACATGAAGTTACCGTCCGCAGTCACCGAGCCCAGCGGGAACTTCACCCCGTTGGCTTGAAGCGCACGCATGGTTTCGGTGAAACCCTCAAGGCTATCCATGCCCATCGGGACGCCATCATCGGTCAGGACGCCCGCCGCACTCAACAGTTCCTTGTTGTAGTACAGGACGATCGGGTGGGTATCCAAAGGCACCGCATATTGCGCGCCGTCAATCGTAACCGCGTCCCAGGTGGCCGAGGCGAAATCGCCTTCGCCAAGGCCCATGGTGGCCCAGTCATCGGCGGTGATCTCGCTCAGTACGTTTTGAGACACGGCAAGCGGGATGCGGCTGGCATGATAGGTCATGATGTCGGGCGCTTCGCCGACTGCAACCGAGGTCTGGACCTTTGTGTAGAAGGGAACACCCCATTCCAGCGTCGTGGCCTGAATCGTGATGTCGCCAGCATGTTCGGCGTTGAATTCGTCGATCAGCTGCTTCATCCGCACGCCGTCGCCGCCGCCCAGGAAATCCCACCACTCCACAACCACTTCGGCCTGTGCCGCCGTGGACATGAAACCGGCGAGCAGCATAACGCTACCCGTTACTTTGTAATTGGTCATTTGTTGTCCTCCCGTTGATGGCCGCCTCCTCTTGCGGCCGGTGAATTTATATCCGTTTTGCGGATATGGTCTTTGAACCTGCGGGCTCCTCACAACCCCGTAGCTCCATCGTCACAACGTGACGCGCACCATCGAATAACTGTAGGGCGGCAGCGTCAGGCGAAGTCCGTTTCCTTCGATCTTCGCCCCATTGCCGGCCTCGGGCACGACTGTCATGGGTGCACTCAGCGTATTTCTTGCTTCGAGATCTTCGTGTTTGATCAAGGTATGTTCGACCGACTTGGCCGCCCCAAACCCTTCGAGGCCCAGGGTCACGTCCATGGTTTCAGCCCCGTTCCGGTTGATGGCAAAGAAGGTCAGGGCGCCTGCGTCACCGTCATGGACGCCTGCGATATCAAGGTACTTTACCCCGGACGCGACATCGGCGTCATAGGTCGGGCAGTCCACATCCAGTCGCAGGGCCGTGCCGCGACCGTGGGCCGAGGCGAACTTGAACGGGTAGTAGATCGTCTGCCGCCACGAGATGCCGCCGGGCTCTGTCATGATCGGTGCGATCACGTTCACAAGCTGGGCGATGCAGGCAATGCTGACCACGTCCGAACGGCGGATAAAGGTGTTCAGGATAGAGCCGACCTGCAGCACATCCTCGAAGTTGTAGATATCCTCCAGTAGCCTTGGGGCATGTGGCCAGTCCCATTCGGCCATGCGGCGGGCGTCTTCCTCACGCTCGTGATACCAGACGTTCCATTCGTCGAACGAGATTTTGACGTCCCGCTTGGACCGCTTCTTGGCCTTTACATAGTCGATGACGCCCGAGACCGTGCCGATGTAGCGATCAAGCTTTTCGGGCAGCGCCAGAAACTCGGCCGTATTCTTTTCGTGGTTCTCGAAATACATGTGAAGCGAGATGTAATCGACCTGATCATAGGTCGCTTCAAGCACGCTGGCCTCCCACTGAGGATAGGTCGGCATGTTCGAATGTGACGATCCGCAAACGATCAGCTCGAGGGATTTGTCAAAGGCCCGCAAAGCCTTAGCGGTCTCATTGGCCAGATGCCCATATTCCTCGGCCGATTTGTGGCCGACCTGCCAGGGTCCGTCCATCTCGTTGCCAAGGCACCAGACTTTGACGCCCCAGGGATCGGCCTGACCGTTCTGGCGACGCAGATCCGACCAGTAGGTGCCGCCCGGATGATTGACGTATTCGACAAAGGCGCGCGCCTCATCAAGGCCGCGCGAGCCAAGGTTGATGGCAAGCATCATTTCGGTATTCGCGGCCTCGGCCCATGCGGCGTATTCGTGAATGCCGACCTGGTTCGATTCGGACGTCCGCCAGGCAAGGTCAAGGCGGGTCGGGCGCTGATCCTGCGGCCCGATCCCGTCTTCCCAGTTGTAGGCGGACACGAAGTTGCCGCCCGGATACCGGCAGATCGGGGTATCAAGCTCTCTTACGAGGTCAATGACGTCCCGGCGCATTCCGTTGGCATCTGCCGTCAGGTGTCCAGGTTCGTGAATTCCGGTGTAAACCGCCCGTCCAAGATGCTCTAGAAAAGAGCCGTACAAGCGTTTGTCGATATCGGCGATCGTGAACCGCCCATGCGCGGTGACTTTGGCTTCCATCGACCGTCCTCCCAAACCAAGTCGATTCCCCGGTTAGTACCGGGATCACTGGTATGCTATGGGAAATAGGAAATCCGTCAAGCGGGTTTATACCCGAAGACGCATTATGATGTCCTGGTCATAGTTGCCAAAGCCGCGGCCAAAAATGTTCATCCCGCCCGGATGCTCGGCATCCTCGCGCACACCAATTCGGATACGGATCGAGCGATGTTCATTGATGGTTAGCGCATCAAGAGTGACGTCCGACACCTTGACGCCGTCGACATAAGACCCCGATCCGTTGATCCGCCAGGTCTTGAGTTTGCCATACTGCGAGCCGGTGAGTTTCCACCAATCAGGGGTGAAAACCCCGCGCTTGTCGCCGAAATCGCCGGGCGACGTCCAGGTGGCCACGTCGACGCCATTCACCTCTAGGAAAATGTCGGATGGCCAGTCGGCGCTCGTGCCCGGCACCTCTGAACTCAACTCCATCGAGAACTCAAGGGCGGTGGGGTGGGTGTTGGTCAGCTTGGCATTGTTCGGGAACTGATATTCGACAAAGCCGCGGGTAAACCACAGTAAACCAGCCTTCATCCGTTCGGGATCAAGGAAAGTGTCGGGCACATCCAGAAGGCCGATCACCCCGTCGCGCCCGCACAATCCGCATGGTCCGGTCACCTCGCATTGGGTATAAAGTCCCAGCGGCATCGCCACCTCGATCTCGTTGTCCGCTGTCGGGCGCCGGCTTTCGAAGGCCACAAGGATTTCTGAAAAGACGGATTCGCAAATCTTTTGGCTACCCTTCTTGGCCTTTTGGGACTTGGTGATGACAAGGCCTACATCCTCAAGCACCTGAAGGTTTGAAGAGACGGTCGACTGGGGCAACCCGAGTTCGTCGGCAATCTGGTTGACGTTTCGCGGACCCTCTGTTCCGAGCAGCCTGAGGATCGATATCCGGACCTCGCTGGCCAGTCCCTTTATGATGTCGAGTCGGGTGGATGGATCCACCACGAGCAATTGGTTCGTCATCTGGCCAGGTCTCCGAGTCGCAATGATTCGGTTTGTATATCAGTAAGTCCGATATTCAGAAAGATGCAGTTGAGCCTTCGCCAGAGACCGTAGTCTTGGCGCTGCAATCAGCATCAGTGCCTTCGGCCCCATGCGTTGCAAACGGGCACAGATAGCATGATGGACTTGGAGCGGCGCACCCCTATCGGGGGCGCGCCCACCGCGCATGATCGGACCGGATCACCTCAAACGGGTCACTTGCCCCAACGCAGGGCGATGACGTCCAGATCGCGGGCAAGGCTCAGAAGGCGATCCTTGGTCCGCGCTGAAAGTGGCACAAGCGGATGACGCACGCGGTCACTCTTGATGACGCCGCCTTCCATCATCACCGTCTTACAGGCCCGGAGGCCGCATTGGCGGTTTTCGTGGTTGATGAGGGGCAAGCATGTCTGCCAATGCTCCAATGCCCGCTCTACATTGCCTGCGCGATATTCTTTGACAATGGGCCGGATCTTTTCAGGAAACATCGCAGAGGTCATGGTCCCGGTCGCACCTGCATCAAGGTCGGCAAGAAGCGTCACAGCTTCTTCCCCGTCGAAGGGGCCTAGAATGTGGTCCCCGGCGGCCTCGATCAAGGCGGCCAGTTTCTCTGCGGCAAATGGGCATTCGATCTTGAAATATGTCAGGTTTTCCAATTCCTGCGCCATGCGTGACAGCAGATCGACACTCATCGTGACACCACTTAGCGGCGCGTCCTGAACCATGATGGGGATGGAAATTGCGTCGTTCACTGCGGCAAAATGCTCAAACACTCCCTTGGGAGAGGGCGCAATTCCGACGCCGTGGTAGGGCGGCATCATCATAACCATGGCCGCCCCAAGGCTCTGAGCCTCGACCGCCCGCGCGGTCGCAATGTCGGTCGAGAAATGACTTGTCGTGACGATGACCGGCTTGCGGCCCGCGACGTGTTCAAGACACAGCTGGGTCAATCTGGCACGTTCCTCGTCGGACAGAAGAAACTGTTCCGAATAGTTCGCCAGCACGCAGATCGCATCGACACCCTGGTCGATCATGCAGTCCAGAACCCGGGTCATGCCCTCGTAGTCGACTGTACCGTCTTGGTGAAACGGTGTGGGCGCAATCGGTGCGATCCCTGTCAAAGGTGTTGTCATGGCAAGGGCCTGTCCTGTTCTTGAGTAAGCATTCCGTTCAATCTTGCATCAAGCAAGAGCACTGGCGCGACTATGTTGCGGAGGCTGTCGGTTCGTCAATGCATGCTCTTTGGGGTTTTGTAAGAGCAAGCGCACCTAAGGCAGGCCGGTTCTTGGCTGCCAAATCAAGCAATCGCCCTCTCCAAGTCGGTCAGCCAATCCTTTGCCACATACACTCCCCACACCGGACAAGGGCTATAGGAGGGGGCAGCGAGGCCAACGAGAGCGCCGACACCGCAGCGCCGGCTTTGGACCAGCCGGGGGCGATGTCAGTCAGGTCCTGCGTCCTACTTTGCAGCGACAACAAAAGGACATGTACCATAGAGCGACGGATCCTTGAGGGCGTCGACGGTAAAGCCGCCCAAATTCGCGAAGGTAATCGTCGCGAGGCTTCCATTGTGCTGATCCGTTGTCAGCGCCCGGCCGCCGTCTTTCTCGGCAATCGCGTCCGGGCGCGTGACGATATAGTCAAAGCGGTCCGACTTGTTGGCCGCGATGAATTTGGTGACCTCTGTATTGTCCTTTAACATCGGGGTGTTGCCATTGAGAAAGGCCGCGACTGGTCCCAGCAGTTTCAAGAGCAGCGGCAGCGACCCATCGGGCTTTGGGGCAAAGATGACGGACTGGAACAGAAACACCTTCAACGCAGGCTCGGCCACCAGCAAAGGCCAGAGGCGCCGGATGAAGGCGATCATCATTCCGGCCTCATAGGCCTTGCCCGAGGCGCCCCCGGCGCAGCAGATCACATAATCCGCGCCTTGCACGGTTTCCTTGAGGGCGGCCAAATCTTTGAAGTCACCCTTGATGACCGTAAGGTTGCCGTCTTCAACCGGCACCTTGCCTGGCGATCGGGCCAGGGCGCGGACCTTGTAACCTTTGGCCAGCGCATGCCGCACGACGTGGCGCCCGGTTGATCCGGTGCTTCCGAAGACTGCGATCGTTTCTTGGGTGGTGGTGTCATCGTTTGTCATGGCGGCGCTACTGTTGGCCCTGGGCCTTGATGCTGAATGCGTATGGCCGTCACTGGGGGCAGGGCATTCCTGCGGCGGTCCAGATGGCCATGTCTTCGAGATGGGATTGAAGGCTGCCCGGTGCAGGCGCGCGCCCGGCGCCGGGATCAAAGCTCCAGGTGATGAACCCGATCAGTTCTGCGTCGTGCAGTATGTGTTCAACAAGGCCAGCCGCGTCGCGCCCGCCGTTGCGGTCGGGGTCGCGCATTTGCTGGCAGATCTCAGCACTCGTCCGGCCCACCCATTGAAAGTCGACCGGGGCAAGTTGCCAGTCCATTCCGGTGTGTGGGGCGGCGTGTTCGACCCGGTTGGGCCGCGTCGATGTCTGGTGGCAGGTGCGACATGACCAGCCAGCGGCCCCGATCCGACTGTCGCCAGCGACGATGGCCATGCCGTGAGGACGGTCCGGTTGCGCCACCGTGCCCCACAGCGGAATCCCGTCCTCGCCCACATGACAGTTGAGGCAACGCGGATGGCTTGCGACGTCGTGGATACGGTCCCAGGCGGCCAGCGCATCCGACGCGTCTATCGACCCCGGTTCGGGCAAGGCGGATATATCAAGCGGCTGGCCCGTCTCGGCGGTTGCGGCAAAGGCCGTGCCGATCAGGACAAGTGGGAAGAGCGTTTTGTACATACCGGGCCTCTCTTTGAGTTGCGGGTGCGGGGATCTTGTGCGGCGGTCTATGCGTCCTCGCGTGACCTGCCACACAGGTGGTCAACTCTGAGTTTTCTTCAGCCGGTCCAGACCTTTAAGCGTTGCCAGCAGGGCAAAGACCGGCACACCGAAGGCGATCACCACCCGCACAACATGAAGGCCAAGCCAGGTCGCCCGCACGCTCGACGCTTCGGCGGCTGTATAGCTGTCGTAGATCAGGAGGATGTTCTGCGGGATAAAGTAGGCGAGCGTGAAAACCGTGTTCGCCAGGTAAAGCCAGATCGCCCGCATCCAGAGTTTGCGCAGCGGGCGGTCCTGCCAATCCAGACGTGCCGACAGGACCAACCCGACAAGGGTGATCATGTTGACCGGAATGATCGTGATCGCAAAATTCAGGAATTCGGCCCAGAAGTCTGCCCGCCAGACCAGCGGGTCTGTCCCAAGCCAGCGGATACCATATGACAGCAGGATCAGCAGCCCACCCCCTGCAAAGGCTGCGGAGGCGATGATCGCAATGGCGTTCACCGTCTTGCGATAGGTGTCGGATGTCATTGGGATGCCTCCGGGTTGCCCGCGCGGGGCAAACCTGCGTTGACGTGTGTCTGGGCTGATAATCGGAGGCTGGCCATGGTCAGTTCATCCTTTGGTTGGAGATTGGGCAGGTCTAGAGAATGCTCCGACCTAAGCCGGGGCCTTTGGTGTCAAACCCGTTGGCGGGTCAGTGTTGGAAACCGCGGAGGCCGGGTTCCCTGCATGGGCACTATGGAATCGTTGGCACCGATGGGCCGTTCAGCATCGCCATGCACCCGGATGCGATGGTGTTTCAGACAAAGGCAATGTGATCTCCCAGTGGCAGCGACCGGATACGTTCGCCGGTCAGGGCAAAGACGGCATTGGCGAGGGCCGGGGCCGCACAGGGCGTCCCGGGTTCACCAGCCCCCCGAATATGCGGCGCGTTCTCAAGGATGCGGGTCGTGACCGGCGGGGCCTGATACATCCGCATGGGCGGGTAGTCGTGAAAATTCGACTGCTCGACCATGCCGTCGGACAGGGTGATTTTCTCGCCGATGGCCGCGCTTAGACCATAGCTCACGCCAGAGATCAGCTGCGCGTCCAGATTGCGCGGATCAAGGGCCACGCCCACGTCGGCGGCGACCCATGCATGGGTAAGTCTGATGCCGCGCGGGGTTTGTTCGACCTCGACGATCTGGGCCGTCGGTGCGCCGAAGACCAGAGCAAAGGCCACGCCCCGGGCACGTCCTTCCGGCAGCGGAGTCCCCCAGTCGGCCATTTCGGCCACAGCCTCAAGCACCCGGCGGCTGGGATCGTCGGTGATCAAATCAAGCCGCATTTCGACCGGGTCGCGCCCGGCGGCAACCGCAATCTCGTCCATCATGCATTCATGGAAGAAACTGTTTTGCGACGCACCCACCGACCGCCAGAAACCGACCGGCAAAAGAGGGTCCGACCGGTAGGCCGTCACGCGGTAGTTCTCGATCCCGTAGGGTTGATCCCAAAGCGCCTGACTGATCGTGAAATCCGGGACAATGTCCGGGATCGAGGCAGGCGATCCACCGCGATCGTTGATGCCCTTCAGGATCGACGGACTTGCGGTCGACACATCTACTGCGACCGGCAGGCCGTTGTGTACCGTCGCCTTGAAACGGCCGATGGCAGCCGGGCGGTATGGCCCGCGCGAGGTGTCATCCTCCCGGCTATAGGTCAGCAGGACGGGCGTGCCTTCCATCTGGATTGCCACCTTTACGGCGTTCTGGACAAAGTCCATTTCGCCGCGCCGCCCAAACCCGCCGCCCAGAAGGGTGGTGGTGATGGTGACCGCGTCTTCCTCGATCCCCGCAGCCTTTGCCGCCTCGCGCCGCGCGACTGTGGGGCCTTGTGTGCCAGCCCAGATCTGCAGTCCGCCATTCTGGTACAGGGCAGCCGCGCTCATCGGCTCCATCGTGGTGTGGGCGAGGTATGGGACGCGGTACTCGGCCTCGATGACCTCAGCCCCGCTTGTGGCGGCCCCGTTCAGGGCGGCCTCGACGTCGCGGTCATCGCGCTGGCGGCTGTTTGGCCGGTTGGTCGCAAAGGCCGCGGCAATGGCGGCAAAATGGCCCTCGGTATCGGCAGGATAGGTGGGTGGCGTCCAGTCATAGGTCACCGCGTCAAGCGCCTGCATGGCCGCCCAGGTTGTTGTCGCGACGGCCACAACGGCGGTTCCGATGTCCAACACGGCCTCAACACCCGGCAGGGCAAGTGCCTCCGTCGCGTCGAAACTGCGGATGGTGCCGATGGGATAGGGACTGCGTCGGATCACGCCAAAGCGCATCCCGGGCAGGCGGATATCGCTGGCATAGATCGCCCGACCGGTCGATTTGGCAACCACATCCAGGCGGTCCTGCGATTTTCCAAGGATGCGCCATTCGCTTTTGGGGCGCAGGGCAGGGGCATCCGCAAGCTCCACATCAGCGGCATCGGCGGCCAGTTCGGTATAGGGTAGTCGTGTCGCATCGGGCAGAACCACGGCGCCCGACTGCGTTTTGAGGTCTGCGACGGGCAGGCCCGTGCGGGTTGCGGCCACGGCCTTGAGCGTTTCGCGCGCGATGGCCCCGGCGCGGCGCATCTTTTCGTAAGCGTCATGGGTAGAGGTCGATCCGCCGGTGATCTGATAGGCAAGGAACACCGCCGGGATGTCCCGTTGTGCGCGGGCGAATTCAGCCAGCGCAGATTGATCGGTCGCGGGGAAGGGATAGCCCTCTTCCACCACGCCACCATTGAAGTAGGCCGAAGAGGGGGGGCCATGCTCCACCGCGATATCGGCAAGATCCACGTCAAGCTCTTCTGCCACAAGGGAGGCGAGGGTGGTGTGGATGCCTTGGCCCATCTCGGCGCGCGGCGTGATGATGGTGATGCCATCGGCGGTGATCTTGACGTAGGGCGTCAAAGCCGCCTCACCCGGACCAAGCGCGGCGGTCAGCGGGTTTTCCAGGTTTGCGCGATAGCTGCGGACACCAAAGACAACCCCGCCCGCCACCGCGACCGAGCCGATCAGAAACCCGCGCCGGGTATATGTGCCAAGCCTGCTCATGACTACGCCTCGCGCATCATGGAGGCGGCGGTGTGGATGGCCGCACGGATCCGGGGGTAGGTGGCGCAACGGCAAAGGTTTCCACTCATCACCTGGTCGATGTCCTCGTCCGTCGGTGTGGGGTTTAGGGACAACAGATCGACGGCCTGCATGATCTGGCCGGACTGGCAGTAGCCGCATTGCGCGACCTGATGTGCAATCCATGCCTGTTGCACCGGGTGCAGGGCGTCGGGGGCAGAAAGTCCCTCGATCGTGGTCACGTCGCCCCAGGTATCGCCCAGGGCAACCTGACAGGACCGCACCGCCTGGCCGTCGATATGGACCGTGCAGGCGCCGCATTGCGCAATACCGCAGCCGTATTTGACCCCCGTAATCCCAAGTCCGTCCCGCAACGCCCAAAGCAGTGGAGTGTCGTCGGGCAAGTCGAGGCTATGCAAGGTTCCGTTGACTGTGATGTCCATGATCTGCTCCTGTTGTTGCCGGCAGAATGTGGGGCCTGAGCGGCCCAAGGCAACATGCAGATGAGCCCATGTTCTTGCAGATCGTCTCAGGGTGCTTGCGACGCGGCTAGTCGCAGGTCAAGGTGGCCCTACCTGGACAACCACGATCGGAGCTACGGCTTTGAGCAACGGCCCCCACGCCACGTTTTCGACGGCAGTTCTATTTGGTGCTATTTGCAGATTGCTGGATCTTGACCCGATTGAGGTTGTCGCCGAAGCGGGCTTGCCCGCCCGCATCGCGAGTGGCCATGGCGTCCTGATCACCGAGGAAGAATTCTTTGCCCTTTGGGATACGATTGTGCGCCTGTCCCCACGGCCCGACTTTGCCACCTTTGTCGGGCGCGGTCTTGCGAACGGGGCGGCGTCGCCGGTGTTCTTTGCATTCTCATGTGCGCCCGATTTACAGACCGGGTTTGAACGGTTCGCCCGGTTCAAGCATGTCTTTGGTCCCTTGGGGATGTCGGTCCGTACCGATGCCCGCGGGATGACCATCCGTCTGGTGCCGCTGCGCCCGGATGGGGATCTGCCGGCAAGCATTACGGCCCCCATACTGACGTTTCTTCACGAAAAGGCGCTGTCCTGCACGGCATCCCGTCTGATCCCCGATGCCGTACATATGCCCCCGTCCGATGCGGCCCGGGCCGAGTTGGCGGACGTGTTTGGGGTGTTGCCTTTGGAGGGGGAACCTTCGCTGGTCTATGCGGCAAAGGATGCCCGGCGCAGGTTGGTTTCTGAGAACGCCCCGTTGTGGGAGGCGTTTGAGGCGGACCTGTCTATCCTGGCCGCGAGATCGGGCAAATCTACCCCGATCAAGGACCGCGTCCGTGCCAGCCTGATCGAAGCCATTGGCGACGGCGATCCATCGATTGCCTATGTCTGTGAAAGACTGTCCAAAAGTCGGAGCGGCCTGATGCGGGAATTGCAGGCGGCGGATGTCACCTTTCAGGGCATCCTGACCGAAACCCGGCGGACCATGGCCCTGCGCTACCTTCACAACAGCGACCTGCCGATCAAGCAGATTGCCAATCTGTTGGCCTACCAGGACACAAACGCCTTCCATCGCGCCTTCAAGTCCTGGACGGGGGCGACCCCGACCAGTGTGAGGCAGGCCAAAGGGTGACTTGGTGACCGAGCGTTTGGCACACTCAAACGCCGGCTGCCTGGGGTGAACAGTGTTGGCCGCGCGCAGGCAAGGGGCATAGGTTTATTTGGCCAGGCCAAAAAGCCGCCGTCAAGTCAGGAGCATGCCGGCCTTTTCGTCTCTGCGCTTGTGGATGGCCTGTGTGATCTGGCCTATTTGTTTAGGGCGATGCTGGCGCTTTGCGAGGCCACGTGGTGCACCGCCGTCCTTTTACGCCCAAGGCATCGGGGGCGGGGGCAAATCCCCCGCCCCGTGCGATCAGGACATGATGTCGTAGGCCCGTTCACCATGAACGGCGAGGTCGAGACCGGTCGCCTCGGCCTCGTCATCCACACGAAAGCGGACGAACAGTCCCACGACTTTTACCAGAACCACCGTGACCACGAGGGTAAACCCGCCGACGATGGCCAGACCGCCGAGTTGGGCCGCCCAAGTGCCATGCCCGAACACCGCGATCATGATGGTCCCAAAGATCCCGCCGACACCGTGGACGGCAAAGACATCAAGCGTATCGTCAATTTGAAAGGTGTTGCGGACAAGGTTGACGGCCTCTTGGCACAGGATCCCTGCAACAGCACCAAGGATAAGCGCCTCGCCCGGTCCGATAAAGCCACTGGCGGGGGTCACGGTCGCAAGGCCTGCGATGGTACCAGTGACCAGACCGATAAGGGAGGGGGTACCGAACTTTATCCGCTCCCAAAGCGCCCAGCTTAGCGATGCAGCCGCTGCCGAAATATGCGTCACGGTGATCGCCATGGCGGCACCACCGTCAGCGGCCAATTGCGACCCGCCGTTAAAGCCGAACCAGCCCACCCAAAGCATCGCCGCGCCGATCATGACAAGGCCGGGGCTGTGGGGCGGGGTGGTCTTGTTCTTGCGCGCACCCAGCATCACAGCGATCACGAGTGCGGCGATACCGGCGGTCTCATGGACAACGATACCGCCCGCAAAGTCGCGCACGCCAACCTCGCCAAACAGACCGCCATCGGCCAGAAAACCACCGCCCCAGATCCAATGCACCACCGGGGCGTAGCACAGCAACATCCACAGTCCCGAGAACAGCAGGACAAAGCCAAAGCCGATCCGTTCCACATAGGCCCCCACGATCAAGGCGGGCGTGATGATCGCAAAGGTCATCTGGAAGGCGAAAAAGAGGATCTCGGGCAGGGTGCCGGATAGCGTCTCTGTGTCGACCCCGCTCAGCATGACCTTGTCGAGGCCGCCCCAGTAGCCGGAAGGTCCGCCGCCAAAAGCGATGGAGTATCCGGCAAACAGCCAAAGCAGGCTCATCAGGCAGGCAATGGCATAGCATTGCATGAAAACGCTAAGCACGTTGCGGGCCCGGACCAGTCCCCCGTAAAAAAGTGCCAATCCCGGCAAGGTCATAAACAGGACCAGTGCCGTCGCAACAATGATCCAAGCGGTGTCTGCAGCGTTCATATCGCCCTCATTTTCAAATATCTTGGGGGCTTGAACGCTATCTGAAACGCTCATTCAATAGGCGCATTTTCGGGATTTCTGCCTGTCTTTTGATCGGATCGCGAAAATTCTTCTAATGGCTAAAAGTTGTTCGGTTTGGTCAAAATTTGGGCGGTAGGCGAACTTGCCTTCCCTGCCTTGCGGCCCGCCCTGCGATCCCCTCCACGCTCGACGGAATCGACCGGGCAGGGCGCTGACCTGGGGCTTTGTAGGGGCGAAAACCTCGCGTGTTGTCGCTTGTCGTTGTCGTGCTGCGGGCCGCTGACCCTCTCAGGCAAACTCGGACGTGGCGGCCTTTTCCTTGAAGTCCCGGAAGATGCGCGCACCAGAGGCAGAGAGGTCCGCCTGAAGCTGCGCGATGTCGTCCCGCTTCATCTGACCGCCCTGCTTGCGGATCTGGCCACCGATGATCACCGTGTCGACGTTGCCGGGATGGGCAAATCCGACGATCGCATTGTAGGGATCGAACGCTCCGGACAGGTTGAGGTCGTTGGCCCGGATCATGATAATGTCGGCTTGCTTGCCAACCTCAAGCGATCCGATCTGCGGCTCTAGCCCCATCGCGCGGGCGCCTTCTGCGGTTGCCCAATGCAGCGCCTCGCGCACCTTTATGGGGATCGGATGGGGCCGTTCCCCAGAGGCTGCCTTCAGCCGCATACTAGTCAGATGCCGCTCGGCCTGCAGGGTGAACCTCGTGCAGGCGAGCATGTCGGGGGCATAAGCGCTTTCGATATCGGTCCCGATTGAGAAGGGTATACCGCGTTCCAGAAGTCGCCCGCTTAGCAGGTCGCCATAGCAAATCTGCATTTCGATCTCGGCCGTGACGGTGAAGGTCGCCCCGTGATCAGCCAGTACATCAAGGTCCGCGTCGGTCAATTCGTTCCCATGCACCACATTGAGGCGGCGGTCGATCAGACCGGCTTGGGCGGCTTTTACATAGGCATTGGGGGCCGCCATCTTGGCCATGGAATGGTGCAAGGACACGATGAGGTCGTGATCCTTGGCCAGACGAAGGTCCTGCAAGGTGACCTCTTCGACCGACATCTGGGGCCCAAGTATAGCCAGACCCATTGTGACAAGGGCACTGTCGTTCGACAGCCGACCTTTGCGCAGACGCTCTACCTCTGAACGGGACATGGGGACTTCCGAGAAATGCTTTTGCCCCGGCTTGGGGTCCGGCTTGGCCGAGCCATGCAGGAACACTGCCCGAATACCGGCCGCTTCCAGTCCGTCGATTGCCGCGTCGGAATGATCCGGTGTCGGGTTGTTGTGATGCCAGTCCACCATGGTTGTCACGCCATTGTTGATCTGGTTGATCGCGCCAAGCTGGTTGGCGATGCGAATGTCGTCGGGGGTAAAGAAGTTGGCCAGACCGGCATGCATGGCCCGGAAGTAGTTGGTGCCGGTCCAATCTGTCGCCAGCCCGCGCAAGCCGGTTTGCCAGGTGTGGATATGCGCGTTGACCAATCCGGGCATGATATACATGCCGTAAGCATCGATGGTCTGGTTCACATCCCCGGCCTCAAGGTTGGGCCCAATGGCCGCGATCCGGCTATCCTCGATCAGGATATCCTGCCCGACACGCGGGGCGTCGTCCCCCTGCAGGGTCAGCAAAATACCATTCTTGATCATGGTCTTGGACATGGAAACCTCCGGGTTTTGGCGTCTGAGAGGGCTGGTGCGGCGTTACAGCAATGCCGTTGTCAGCCATGGGACGAGGATGAGGGTAAGTGTGACGAGGGCCATCACGACGACGAAGGGTGCGGCAGCCAGGAAAATCTCGCCCAGGTTGGCAAAGCCTTCGGGCAAGGACGCCTTGACCACATAGACGCTTAGCCCAAAGGGCGGGGTCAAAAGCCCGATCTCGATCGCGATGACGGTGATGATGCCGAACCAGATCGGGTCGCCGCCAAGCGCGGTTATGACGG
Source organism: Flavimaricola sp. (assembly GCA_029255105.1). Taxonomy (GTDB): domain Bacteria; phylum Pseudomonadota; class Alphaproteobacteria; order Rhodobacterales; family Rhodobacteraceae; genus Flavimaricola. The sequence continues at coordinate 26,690 of JAQWWH010000095.1, forward strand.
GCAGGGCGATGGGCAGCACGATCAGCATGATCGATACGGAATCGAGGATCATCCCCAACACGACCACGATCAGCACGTAAAGCAGGACAAAGCCGATCAGGTTCAGGTCCATCTCTCCGATCAGCCCGGCCATCTGCATGGGGATTGTGCTCATCGACAACATCCGCCCATAGACATTTGCTGCGATCATCAGGAATAGGAGACCCGCCGTGATGGCCCCGGTCTCCAGCGCAAGCTCGCGCAGATCCTCCCAAGTCAGCGAGCGCCGGGCGAGGGACACGACCAGCGCCCCGAGGGCACCTGCGGCGCCAGCCTCGGTCGGGGAAAAGAAGCCGCCGTAAATCCCGCCCATGACAACGGCCACGATGAACAGGACGGGGGCGAGGCCCCGGCCAATACTGCCAAGCGACATATCGGCCTCGGAAAAGTCGCTGCGCGTGGTTCCGGCAAAGGAAGGCATGAACCGGGCAAGGCCCATGATCAGGATGGCAAACGAGACCGCCAGCAACAGCCCCGGAATGATGCCGGCGATGAACAGGTCCCCGATCGAGGCTTCGGCCAGAAGGCCATAGACAATCATCAAAAGGCTGGGAGGGATGAGCATCCCCAGGACGGAACTGCCTGCGACGATCCCAAGCGAGAACTTTTTGCTATACCCCGCCTCCATCATTGGCGGGACAGCGATGCGCGAAAACACCGTCGCCGACGCGATGGAGGACCCGGTGATCGAGGCAAAGATGGCGTTCGCCCCCACGGTCGCAACACCAAGGCCTCCGGTCATCTTGCGGACCAGCATCGCCATGATCTGAAAGGCATCGCGCCCGACGCCGGCCTTGTCGAGCATGAGCCCCATCATGACAAAAAGAGGGATCACGCCAAAGCCGTGCGAGCGTACCGCACCCCCCGCAGACAGCCCGACAGAATTGATCGAAACCGCCATGTTGTCGCGCACCAGCCAGATGCCGACGAAGGACGTGATCAGCAGGGCAAAGACGATCGGCATACCCAGAGAGATCAGAACCAAAAGCGCCACAAGCGCGCCGATCCCGATCTGCATACGGTCCAGTCCGGCCGCCGCCATGGCGTGAAACATGAAATAGGCCGCGAGGCAAAGTGCGGCTGCAATCACAAAGGTGGCTCCGGTCTGCAAGGTGCCCGCATCCGCCTGATCGCGGTACCTGCGAAAGAGGTCTGCTGCGATCTCGATCAGGGCAAGGGTGCTGGCCACGGCGACCACGCCTTTGAAGGGCCAGGTGGGAATCTGGTAAAGGTTGTTGGCCCCAAGGAATTCGCCCTCTGTCCAGGCGCCCAGAAAGTCGGTCCAAAGGTATCGCACTGCCAGCGCCATGACGGCCATCGCAGCGAGTGAGAACACAGTTTGCAGCAAAAGCATCGTTCCGGGCCGCCACTTGATCAAGAGATCGGCCAGGAACGTTGCCCGGACAAGGCGGTCCTTGCGGATTGTCAGGCCCAGCTGAAGATAGACGCAGGCGACGATGGCATAGGACAGGTAGTCGGTCACGCCGCTGATCGACGCCGAAAACAGGTTGCGCGACGCGATGTCGGCGCAGACCAGCAACATCATCGATATGATTATGAGGGCTGCGAAGGCCGCATTCACGGACGAAATGCGGCCCAGCATCCTGTCGATCAGACCGTGGTCGGTGGTCCCGGACGCCTCAAGTTCAGAAACTGAGCTCATGTCTCTGCTCCGTATGATCGCGGCGCCCGGGATGGTGTTTGGCGATTAGTCACAACTAGATATTGGCCGACCAATCCCTGAGAGGTTCGGCACCGGCAGCCCGCAGCGCGGCCATGAACTTAACCATGATCTCGCGGGCCGGAACGCCGTTTGCCTCGTTCGTTTCGACCCAAGATGCACCCAGATCGGGCAGGGCGTTGACCCACTGGATCTTTTCCTCAAGCGGCATGTCCCGGATGATCGCACCTTCCTCGGCCATGAGGTCCCAGACCGCGTTGGCGCGCTGGTTTATGATCTCGGCGTTTTGGCCCGAATAGACGGCGCCCATCTCGATCATGACCTGCTGCACTTCTTCGGGCAGCCCTTCAAAGACCGTCTTGTTCATGCCAAGCCCGCCGAAGGTCAAAGGACCGGTGTCCACACGAATGGCGTGTTTCGCCACCTCGTGCAGTTTCAGGCCGTAAGCGCCGGTTCCGACGATCAGCACGCCGTCGCCAACACCTGTCTGCAACTGGGAATAATACTCGGGCAGGCCACCCGCGATGAACGATGCCCCAAGCGAGGCGACATAAGAGGCGGTGGATGCCGCCCCAAGGATCTTGCGCCCGGCAATATCGGCGATGTTGTCGAGTGGTTCGTTCATGAACAGGCTGTAGCCGTCCGATACGGAGGAACCGAAGAAGACGATATCGTGCTCCGACCATTCCTTGATCATCGCCGGTTCGTTTTCGTTCAGACCGTTCATGGTAGCGAGCGCTTGCTCGACCGTGCTGGTCGCAAACGGCGTCGAATACATGATGTTCTGCAAAGGCAGGCCAGAGGGCTCAAACAGGGCGCCGATCCAGCCGATGTCCGCGATGTTCTGGGTGATCGCCTCGAGGGTATCGGGCGGGCCGTAAAGCTGACCTCCATAGGCCTCGGTCCAGTCTACCCGGTACTCCGATCCGCGCTCTTCCAACAAGGCGTTCGATCTTTGGACCACGGTTTCCAGCGGCTTTGTCCAGGGCAGGACGGTCGGGTGGCTCGACGCCATCGTGAGCCGGATTGTGGTCTGGGCGGATGCTGACTTTGCGCCTACGTACGGGACGAAACTGGCACCAACAACGATGCCCATCATATTACGTCGGTTGATTTCCATGATCTTCTCCCCTTTTGACAGTTGACCACCCCGACGCGGGTCCTCCAACCCGTGACTGCCGAGGCAGTTTGAGATAATGCTCCCTGCAAACGTTTGCGTAGCAGGGCTAGGTCACCATATCAATGCCAATTTTTGGGGTGGTTGGGGAACTATTTCTGCAGCGAGCCGCAAAAGGAGTGTGGTGATTTGCCGTGGGGGCAAGCCAGAGGCCTTGTCCGACGGTTCGCCCGGTATGTTGTGTCAAAGCCTGTTGTCGTAGTCGACAAAGCCCACAAGGGGGCTGAAAACATACCCTTCGTGAAAGATCGTCCGTCCCATCCGACCGTTCAGGATCCAGTCGAATTGCATGGACCCGCTGCGATCATCTGCGGTGTAGTTGACCTGCAGCATTCTGAGCGTGGCCCGAAAGGTCCGTTGCTCTGTGCCTTGATATTCTGTCATCGAGTGGCGACGAGGGTCTACGCGATCATTTGGGATGGAACGCGTAGATCCGCCTATTTCTGACGCCGTTTAGAGAACGCATGCGCCATCGCGACCGGTTTTACGGCAGCGGCTGGCTTTTGCTTCAAGCAATCAATGTTCGGTGCTGGTCAGGCATGGTTCTTTAGTGATCAGAGGTCCCTTACCCAGCCGAAACGTTCTGCCCGACGAAAGCCTCGATATCTGCGGCGGGCCGCGCGCCGGTGAGTCTGGCGACTTCGCGTCCGCCTGCATACAGGATCAACAATGGGATGCCGCGGATACCAAGTTTCTGCGAGATGTCTGGATAATCCTGCGTGTCGATCTTGGCGAAACGGACCTTCGTCTTGAGCTTTTCTGCGGCCTTTGCAAACTCGGGCGCCATCGTGCGGCAGGGGCCGCACCAGGGAGCCCAGTAGTCGATGATGATCGGCAGTTCATCGCGGCTGGTTGCCTTGTTGTGCATCCCCACGTCCAATTCTGCGACACGACCGCTCACCAGCGGCTCACCGCATGTGGCGCATTTTGGTCCAGAGTTCAGCCGGGATAAGGGCACACGGTTTGTCTGGCCGCAGGTCAGGCAGGTTAGTTTGGCAGCCTCTGTCATCGCGCACCTCCAGTCATGTCGCTGTCTTGGACGATGACATAATAGCGCCGGCGCGACGTTCCATATTGATCCTGATCAGTTTGCCGCAGGCTTGGCCGAACAATTGGCCAATCTATCAGTCCAAAAGTCTGTCATAGGTCCAGTCGGTGTCAGCGTCTGCGTCTGCCACAAGAAGGATTGTAAGGTCGCCGGACAGGATATCCATCCGCACATCGCTTGCGAAGCCCAGATCGCCCCCGGAATGGCCCCATATCTCGTCCTCCATCTCGATCCCCATGCCGTAGTCCGCGCCAAGCGGGTCGGTCCCGAACTCTCGCATCAGGTTTGCGGGCAAGAGGCTGCGGTCGACAAGCAACGCCTTGTAAAAGAGCGCCAGATCAGGTGCCGTCGATATCACGCCGCCGTCGCCAAATCCTTCGGCCTCGTAATACTTGCGGATGTGATCGCCATCCTCGTGTCCGCTGGGAAAGTCTGCCGGCAGGCGACGGGATCCGAACACGAAAGAGCGGGTCATCCCGGCGGGTCCAAGGACAAGGCTTTGCATCAGGTCGGCGTAGCTTTGCCCTGTTGCCGTCTCAAGGATGATGCCCAACAGAACGTAGTTCGTGTTGGAATAGTCAAACCCCTTGGCAGGCAAAAAGAGGGCCTCTTCGCCATAAGCATAGGTCAGGGCCGTTTGGGGGTTCTGGATGTCGTTCGGGTCATCAAGCGCGTCGTCAAGGTAGTCATCGGTCAGGTAGTCGGGAAGGCCGCTTGTCATGGTCAGAAGATGCCGGAGGGTGACCCCGCTGAGGCCGCCCAACCCGGCCGCGATCTCTGGGCTGACCCGGTGCGCGGCCAAATCATCGAGGGACAATTGGCCCGTCGCCACAAGGCGCAGCACAGCCACGGCTGTCATCGTCTTGCCAACCGATGCGATAGCGAAGGGGGTTTGCGCGGTTGCAGCCCCGGTGGTCGAGACTTCGATCTCGCCATCACTTTCAAAATATCGGACCGACGCGACCGTGTCGGCATGGGCCGCAGATGTCATAACGAGTAGCAGACAACCAAGAACGCCTTTTAACATCAACATCTCCTGTTGGACATTATGAAACACAGCTTGGGGCCAGGACTTAAGCCCCGCACCAGGACACTATTCTGATTGTGCCGGTGAATTGGTCGCGGCTCAAGCATAACGGACACCGGGACGTCGCAATCTGTGGGGGGGCGCCAAGTGGATTGCAAAGGAGCGAGTGGGGCACGTTGGTAATAATCCTTGATCCAATCGCAAATCATTGGCAGGTTTGAAGAATTGGCGGTGTCGTGATTGGAAAGCCGCCCACATTCTTACTTCAGAGAGCCAGCATTTCATTTCAAGACCATCGCTCTGGCCGCTCTAGCTGCCACCACACTGGCGGCCTGCGAACCGACCATGACGACGACCAGCTCTGGCCTGACGGCTAACAAAAATGTGCTGATCATCAACAACACGGGACGCACGATCTGGCGGTTCTACGGATCCCCGGTAAACGTGAACAGCTGGGAAGAAGACATCCTTGGGTCCAGCGTCCTGCCTTCCGGATCGTCGGTGAACATCAACTTTGCTGATGGCCGGTCTGCCTGCAATTACGACATGAAGGCCGAATTCCAGGATGGCTCTTCCCTGATCCGCAACAACGTCAATGTCTGCGCCGTTTCGGCGGTGTCGTTCCCGTAGGAGCGATCAAAGCAGGCGGCAGGCAAGGGCGGTCGTAACAGCCCGCCTGTCGCCTTTGTATGACCCAAGGCTGGGCCGGTACTCTGGTCCGGTACGTGCCGCTTGACGGGTTCTGGCAATGCGCTATTGGCGGTTTCATGGAAAAGTTGCTTGGCCCCCGAATTATCCCGCTTTGGCTGTTGATCTTGTTGCAGGTCAGCATTTCGGCCTCGAGCCTTGTTGTCGAGATTGTCGCCGGGCGGATGATCGCCCCCTATGTGGGGATGAGCCTTTATACCTGGACGTCGATCATCGCGGTCGTTCTTGCCGGGTTTTCATTTGGACATTGGTGGGGCGGGCGGATCGCCGCGTTTGAGACCGGGCGTGCCTTGCGTATCACCGGCTGGACGATGATCGCCGCCGCTTGCACGACTGCGGGGGCCACGCTTTTGTTGCGGGCGGTCGCGGGGCCGGTGCTTGCCAACGTCGTCAATCCCATCGCTGCCATCACCACCCTCAGCACACTGGCCTTCTTCCTGCCGTCGCTTTTTGCCGGGGTGCCTGCGCCAGTCCTGACGGTGGCCGCGATGCGGTCCAGCACCGCGTCCGAAAGGGCGCTTGGCGCAATGTTCGCAGCAGGTGCGGTCGGGGCGATTGCCGGAACCTTGCTGGCCGGGTTCCTTCTGGTGCCCTGGCTGGGGTCGATGGCGACCCTTCTGGTCATTGCGGCAAGCTACGTGGTCGCGGCGGCCCTGTGCTTTTGGCTTGGTCGTGCATCGCGGAACGACGCGGTGCTTTCTGCGTCGGGTATTGCCGTTGTCGGGCTTGTCAGCATTGTCACCTTTGGCCTGCCACCGGTGTGTGACCGGGAAAGCAGCTACTATTGCATCCGCACCGTGTCCGTTTCGGATGACCCCCTTGCGCCCGTGAACCTGATGGTGGTTGATCATCTGGCCCATGGCATTAGCGGCCGGGATGAACCCCGTCTTATGTTTACGGAACACTCTGCCATGCTGGATGCCTTGCCCCGAATGCGGATGGGGCGGACGGATTTCACCTCCTACCACATCGGCGGGGGGTCCTATTCGGTGCCGCGTGTCTGGGCGGATTGGGGCATCGAGGGGATCACGATCTCGGAGATTGATCCGCAGGTTACGGCTGTGGCTGCCGAACGGTTCTGGTTTGAGCCCGCCTCGGCCACTATTCTGCACGCCGATGCCCGGTTGGCCCTGCGCAACAGCACCGAACGGTTTGACGTCATTGTTGGGGACGCCTTTACCGATATCGCCGTGCCTGAGCATATGGTGACGCTCGAGTTCTTTGAACTGGTGTCGAGCCGGCTTGACGATGGCGGGGTCTTTGCGATGAACCTGCTCGACAATGTCGACAGGCTTGATGCGCTTGCCGCCGTTGTCTTGACGCTCAACCAAGTCTTTCCCAGCGTCGAGGTCTGGACTTCCGCCAGCCGCCCCCGACCTGGCGAGCGTCGAGTGTTCGTGCTTTTGGCCAGCGCAGAGGATAGCCCGGTCTCGGTGATTGAGGCCCGCGCGCCGGAGATGACCCGCTTTCAGGTGCTGGATCCAGGCTTTGTCGATGCCATTGTGCAGGAAAAGGCGCCTCGCATCCTCACGGATGATCGGGCGCCTTTGACGTTCATCATGGGTCTGGACCGCGTGCTGGACTAGGTCGTGCCCGAGAATCCGCGCCCGTCAGGCGGGGGGCAGGTTGGGCGACCCGAAAGTCGCCCAAAGCGGGGTCAGACGTTGATCGCCAGACGGATCGCATAGGCCACAACGCCCAGGGCCAACACGCTTGCCAGCCAAAGAAAGGCGAACCAGCCGATCTTTTGCAGCGGTGAGTTTTGCATCAGTGATACCCCTCTTCGGGGTCGATCTTGCCGCGAAACACCCAATAGGCGTAGCCCGTATAGATCAGGATCAGTGGCACCAGAACAACGGTGCCGACAAGGGCGAACAACAGGCTTTCGTCTGGTGCGGCGGCTGCCACGATGGTCAGGTTCGGCGGCACGATATTGGGGTAAAAGCTGACCCCGATGCCGATAAAGCTGAGCACAAAAAGGCTCAGCGCTGCGAGGAAGGGTTGCCCGTCCTTGCCCGCGTTCAGACCCGAGAACAGGGTCCAGGCCGCGGCCGCGACGGCGCCGGGCATCAGCACGCTGAAGATGCTGCCCGGCAGATTGAACCAGCGGTGAAAATACTCTGGGTCCTGAAACGGGGTCAGGATACTGACGATCCCTATAAAGCCCAAAGTCCCGGCCCCCAGCCACCAAGCATAGTTCTGCATCTGGCGTTGCAGGCTGCCTTCGGTCTTGAGGATGATCCACGTCGCCCCCAGCAAGGCGTAGCCGATGACGACGGCAAAGCCTGTGAGGATGGAAAACACGCTTAGCCAGTCCCACCAGCCCCCGGCATAGGCCCGGTCCGCCACCTCGATCCCCTGCACAAGTGCGCCAAGGGCGATGCCCTGCATGAAGGCCGCGACAAGTGATCCGCCAGCAAAAGCGACATCCCAGACCGGCTTCGAACGTTCGGTCCGCCAGCGGTATTCAAAGGCGACGCCCCGAAAGATCAGCGCCAGCAGCATCAATATGATCGGCATGTAGAGGGCCGGCATGATGACGGCGTAGGCCAGTGGAAAAACGGCAAAGAGGCCGCCGCCGCCCAGCACGAGCCAGGTTTCGTTCCCGTCCCAGATGGGCGCGACCGAATTCATCATCGTGGCCCGGTCCCGTTCGCCTTTGGCAAAGGGGAACAGGATGCCGACACCTAGGTCAAAGCCGTCAAGGATGACATAGGTCAGGACGGCAAAGGCGATGATCCCGGCCCAGATAAAGGATAGTTCAAACATCTTGAGGCTCCTATTCGCCAGGGATTGCTGTGGGGTCGGCCTGCATTATTGGGGTGATCCCGGCGGTCCGGATCGGCCCGTCCTTGAGGCCAAGGTGCGGGGTTGCAGGCGGCTTGTTCATCATGCGCAAGAGGTAGAATGTCCCTGCGCCAAAGATGAAAAAGTAGACCACGACAAAGGCCATCAATGACGCAGCGACGGCCGGGGCGGCGACGGGGGCAAGGCTGTCCCCGGTGCGCAGCAGGCCGTAGACGGTAAAGGGCTGCCGCCCAACTTCGGTCGTGATCCATCCAGCCAGCACGGCGACAAAGCCCATTGGCCCCATCGCGATGGCCGCACGTTGCAGCCAGCGGTCGTCATACAGCTGACCCTTGAGGCGGCGCCAGATGCTCCACCCGCCAAGCCCCAGCATGGCAAAGCCAAGGCCGACCATCACCCGAAAGCTCCAGAACAGGATCGCCACAGGCGGTTCGTCCTCATCGGGCACGGTGTCCAGCCCGTCCAGCGGCGCGTTCCATTCGTGTTTCAGGATAAGGCTGGACAGGTTGGGGATCTCGACCGCGTAGTCGATCCGCTTTTCTTCCGGATTGGGGATGCCGAACAGGATCAGCGGGGCGCCGTCGGGGTGGCTCTCGTAGTGTCCTTCCATTGCCATGATCTTGACGGGCTGATGCTCGAGCGTGTTGATCCCATGCGCGTCGCCGGCAAGGATCTGCAGAGGCGCGACCACGATCAGCATCCACATCGCCATCGAGAACATGCGGCGCGCTGGGGCATCCTCGCGGTTGCGCAAAAGGTGCAGGCCGCCCACACCACCGACGACAAGGGCGGTCGTCAGATAGGCCGCCAACACCATGTGCACGAGCCGGTAGGGGAAGGAGGGGTTGAAAATGATCTGCCACCAGTCCTGAGGGACGAACTGGCCAAGGTCGTTAACCCCGTATCCGGCAGGCGTCTGCATCCAGGAGTTCACGGCAAGGATCCAGGTGGCGGACATCAAGGTGCCAAAGGCCACCATCGCGGTGGCGAACATATGCAGCCTGTCGCCCACCCGTTCGCGCCCGAACAGCATGATCCCGAGAAAGCCTGCCTCAAGAAAGAAGGCCGACAGGACCTCGTAGGCCATAAGCGGGCCAAGAACCGGGCCGGTCTTGTCTGCAAACACCGACCAGTTGGTGCCAAACTGATAGGACATCACGATGCCCGACACGACGCCCATGCCAAAGGCCACGGCAAAGATCTTTTTCCAATAGTTGAACAGGGTCAGGTAGGTTTGGTCCCGCGTCCGCAGCCAGAGCCCGTTCAGAACGGCAAGGTAACTTGCCAATCCGATCGAGAAGGCCGGAAAGATAATGTGAAAGGACACTGTGAATGCGAACTGCATCCGGGCCAGTGTCTCTGCGGTCAGGCTGTCGAACATCGTGTTGCCTCGAATGTTTGTGGGCACCCCGGGTCGGGACCAAGGGCGCCGCCAAATGTGACTAGTTACCCTGCGGTCCGAAGTCGGCCGTGTTCACCACGCCGTCGCCGTTCCGGTCGACCATAGCGATCCAGTCGCCAGTATGGGCCGGGAATTCTTCTTTTGAGACGACACCATCTGCATCGGTGTCGTTGAACGCCAGGGTCAGCCCTTCTTGCAGGCGCTGTCCACCCTGACCGTGGCCGCCACCGTTGTTCTCCATGTCCGCGGCGCGGGTCTCGTCGAAATAGCCATACTCAACCGCATCGAGCGTCCCGTTCTGGTCATTGTCGAACATGTCGAAAACCATCTCGCGCCGCTCCACAGCCTCGGTCAGGGTGACAGAACCGTCCTCGTCCAGATCCCAATTGGTGATGAAGTGTTCGCCCGGAGCCCCTTGGGCTAAGGCGGCAAGCGGGGCGAGAACGGCGAAGGCCGCAACGAGGGTCAGCTTGGTCATGGTGTATATCCTATATCTGAAATACTGGTTTGTGACGATCAGGTAGCGCGGGAGGTTTACAAAAGCAATACTTTGAATATAACTTTGCGCTGCGACAACAGGATGCACCATGAAACTGACCAGCTATACCAACTATGCGCTGCGCTCTTTACAGCTTGCCGCGCTCAAGTCGCCCGATCTGGTACGCGTCGATGACGTGGCCCAGATCCACAAACTGTCTCGCCCGCACATCACCAAGATCGTGCACGAGCTTGGCCGTGCCGGGTATCTTGAGACTGTGCGGGGACGGGGCGGTGGCTTTCGCCTGGCCCGCCCGTCAAAGGAGATCAAGGTGGGCGATGTCGTGCGCCTGACCGAAGGTCCATTGGACCTTGTCGAATGCTTCAACCCCGAACGGAACACCTGTCCTCTCATGGGGATCTGTATCCTGTCGCGAAAGATGCAGGAGGCGACAGCGGCCTTTATGGCCGTGCTCGATGATCTGACGATTGCCGATATCGCAGCCAATCGCGGCCAGTTGATGGACCGGATTGCCCCATTGGAACTGCCAAGTCAGGAGACACCGGCCCGATGACCGGCACAGAAGACTGGATTGAACGTTTCCCCGGGCTGTCGCGCCTCGAGTCGCCGATCAAGGCGCTCTTGATGGCGCGTAGCGTGCTGATCGACGTGCCGAAGGGGACGACAATCTTTGGCCCCGGAAACTCGCCCGAGAACATGCTTTTCCTGCTGGAAGGGACGGTCAAGGTGCAGCAAGTGTCCGAGACCGGGCACGAAATCGTGCTGTATCGCATCCAGGCCGGGCAAAGCTGTGTTTTGACGACGGCCTGTTTGCTGGCCTACGAAGACTATTCGGCTGAAGGGATCGCCGAAACCGACGTTCAGGCCGCCGCCGTGCCGCGCGATGTCTTCGACGACCTTGTCGCGCAATCCAAATCCTTTCGGAACTTCGTCTTTGCCGCCTTTTCCAAGCGGATCACCGACTTGTTCCTCATGATCGATGAGGTGGCGTTCCAACGACTGGATGTCCGGCTTGCCGATAAGCTGATCCATCTGGCCGACGCCGATGACGTGGTGGCCACCACCCATCAACAGCTCTCGGTTGAATTGGGGACAGCCCGCGAAGTTGTGTCTCGGCAGTTGCAAGAATTTCAGCGTCGCGGCTGGATCGAACAATCCCGGGGCAGGGTGCGTCTGTTGGACCGCGACCGGTTAGGACAGTTGGCCGAGCATAGTGAATGAATGATTTTCGACTTGGTGACATTGTCACCGAACTGCGCGCAGCAAAGAGCTATGTGGCATATAACTTTTCACCGGGGCGGCGGAATCACAGGAACCTTTTGTCGCGACGATCTTGGCAAAGGGCCATGTTTCGAGGCTCATTGCAGTCGATCCTGATCTTCCCCCGACCCAAGGACGCACTCTCTATCAAGGCCCAAGCGGCCCAAACGAAGCTTACCACATCAGGCCCCTCAAGAGGCCGCCACACTTCTTAAACGGTCGGGACGCCCCCGCCAAAACCATAATTGCAATATTCCGATCCGGGAGAGAGAGATCATGGACATCAAGACACTTACCGCCAGCCTATCCGTCAGCGAACAGATCGTCGCGGCGGATGTGCAGGCCATCAAGGACGCAGGGTTCCGCGCCATCATCTGCAATCGACCCGATGGTGAGGGGGCAGACCAACCAACATTCGAAGAGATTGCAACCGCCGCAAAGGCTGCGGGCCTTGAGGCCGCCTATCTGCCGATCGTCTCGGGCAAGGTGACCGATGAAGATGCCGCGGCCTTTGCCAAGACCCTGACCGAGCTGCCCGGCCCCGTGCTGGCCTACTGCCGGACCGGCACCCGGTCTGCCACCCTCTGGTCATTGGCCCAGGCCGATCAGCGCAGCGTTGCTGACATCCTCGCGGCAACCAAGGCGGCGGGCTATGACATGGGTGGCGTGGTGCGCCGGATCGTCAATGGCGGCAAGACCCCGACAGACACCGGCGATGCCAGCTATGAGGTCGTGATCGTCGGCGCAGGCGCGGGTGGCATTGCCGCTGCCGCTAGCCTCAAGGCGCGCAAACCCGGGCTTGAGATCGCGATCATCGATCCGGCCGACATCCACTACTACCAGCCCGGCTGGACCATGGTGGGCGGTGGCATCTTTGAACCCGAGCAGACATCCCGGACGATGGGGTCGTTGATCCCCAAGGGCGTCCATTGGATTAAGTCCGCCGTCGCCGCGTTCGAGCCGCAGAACAATGCCGTCATCCTCGATGGCTGCCGGGTGGTGAAGTACAAGCGTATGATCGTTTCTCCCGGCCTCAAACTCGACTGGAACAGGGTCGAAGGTCTGGTTGAGACGCTGGGCCAGAACGGCGTCACCTCGAACTATCGCTACGATCTTGCGCCCTATACCTGGAAACTGGTGCAGGGCATGAAAGCGGGCAGGGCGATCTTTACCCAGCCGCCGATGCCCATCAAATGCGCAGGCGCGCCGCAAAAGGCGATGTATTTGTCGGGGGATGCCTGGTTCCGGCGCGGTGTCCTCAAGGACGTCGACATCCAGTTTAACAACGCCGGCGGCGTCCTTTTTGGCGTCAAGGATTATGTCCCGGCGCTGATGGAATACATCAAGAAGTACGACGCAACGCTCAACTTCTTTCACAACCTTGTCGCGGTGGATGGCCATGCCAAAAAGGCCTGGTTCGACGTGTCCAAGCCCGACACCCCGGTGGAGCGTGTGGAGATGGAGTTCGACATGATGCACGTCTGCCCTCCGCAGACGGCACCCGACTTTATCCGTGTGTCCCCGCTGGCTGATGCCGCGGGCTGGATCGACGTGGATCAGGCGACCCTGCGCCACAAGACCTATGACAACATCTGGTCGCTTGGCGACGTGATGAATGCCCCCAATGCCAAGACAGCCGCCGCCGCCCGCATGCAGGCCCCCGTCGTGGCCGAGAACCTTCTGGCCGATATGCGCGGCGGATCGCCCGTGGCGCAGTATAACGGCTATGGCTCGTGCCCTCTCACGGTGGAGCGCGGAAAGATCGTCCTGGCCGAGTTCGGCTATGGTGGATCGATGCTGCCCAGCTTTCCCAAAGCGATCATCGACGGCACCAAGCCAAGCCGCGCTGCCTGGTTCCTCAAGGAAAAGATGCTGCCGCCGATCTATTGGCAAGGCATGCTCAAAGGCCGCGAATGGATGGCCAAGCCCGAAAAAATCGTCGCCAAATAGGCCGAATTTGCGCCCCCCGTTGCTGACGGGGGGCGCCCCAATTTCACGAGTACAAGATGAACACTACCTTGACCCGCTACCTGCCGATCCTGTCGTGGGGCCGCGACTATAACCGAACCGCCCTGTCCAACGACCTCGTGGCGGCATTGATCGTGACGATCATGCTGATCCCCCAGTCGTTGGCCTATGCGCTGTTGGCAGGCCTGCCGCCCGAGGCAGGTCTTTACGCGTCCATCGCGCCAATCATGCTTTACGCGGTTTTCGGGACCAGCCGTGCGCTGGCTGTGGGGCCGGTGGCGGTGGTTTCGCTGATGACCGCAGCGGCGCTTAGCAACATCGTCGAACAGGGCAGCATGGGATACGCCGTCGCGGCCCTGTCGCTGGCCGCATTGTCTGGCGTCATCCTGCTGGCCATGGGCCTCTTTCGCCTGGGCTTTGTTGCCAACTTTCTGTCGCACCCGGTGATTGCGGGCTTCATCACCGCCTCGGGCGTCATCATCGCGGCAAGCCAGCTTAAGCACATCCTTGGCATCAATGCCGAGGGGCACAATCTGCTGCAACTCGTGATCTCGCTCACCGAACATATCGGAGAGACCAACTGGATCACGGCGACTATTGGTATCCTTGCTACCGGGTTCCTGTTCTGGGTCCGCAAGGGGCTGAAACCCCTGCTAAAAAAGTTTGGCCTGTCGGATGGGCTGACAGGCGTGCTGGTCAAGACCGGTCCGGTCGTCATTGTCGCGGCCACAACGCTGGCTGTCTGGGCACTTGGGCTGGCCGACAAGGGTGTGAAAATCGTGGGCGAGGTGCCGCAAAGCCTTCCGCCCCTGACGTTGCCATCCTTTTCGCCCGAGCTTTTGGGCCAGCTTTTGCTGCCCGCCTTCCTGATCTCGATCATCGGCTTTGTTGAATCCATATCAGTGGCGCAAACGCTTGCCGCGAAAAAGCGTCAAAGGATCGACCCGGATCAGGAATTGATCGGCCTTGGAGCCGCCAACATCGGCGCCTCGCTGACTGGTGGTTTTCCGGTCACGGGCGGTTTCTCTCGGTCGGTCGTCAACTTTGACGCTGGGGCAGAAACGCCAGCAGCGGGGGCCTTTACCGCCGTGGGCCTTGGGATTGCCGCCTTGGCGCTGACCCCGCTGATCTATTTCCTGCCCAAGGCCACGCTGGCCGCGACGATCATCGTCGCCGTCCTTAGCCTTGTCGATTTTTCGATCCTCAAGCGCAGCTGGACCTACTCCAAGGCCGATTTCGCCGCAGTCCTTGCAACCATCCTCATGACCCTTGGATTGGGCGTCGAGGTTGGCGTTTCCGCCGGTGTCGGCCTGTCCATCCTGTTGCACCTTTACAGATCGTCCAAGCCCCACATTGCCGAAGTGGGTCAGGTTCCGGGCACCGAACATTATCGCAACGTCCTGCGGCACAAGGTGATCACCGATCCCGGCACTGTGACGCTTCGGGTGGACGAAAGCCTTTATTTCGCCAATGCCCGCTTTCTTGAGGACAAGATCCATAACCGCGTCGCGGGCGACAAGAATGTCCGCAATGTCGTGCTGCAATGTTCGGCCATCAACGACATCGACCTCAGCGCGTTGGAGTCGCTCGAGGCGATCAATGTCAGGCTCAAGGAAATGGGCGTCAAGTTGCACCTGTCCGAGGTCAAGGGGCCCGTCATGGACCGTCTGGAACGGGGGCATTTCCTGTCGGAACTGACGGGGCAGGTGTTTCTGTCGCAGTTCGAGGCGGCGCAGGCGCTGAAGTAGACAAACCAAAATTTCACCGTGTCCCATCGGGGCACGACACCCAACAAAGGACACAGGACCATGGCCTATACCGAGAAATTCCAGGCGCTTGCCGATGATGCAATGGCAAAAGTCCAAAGCGTTTCGCCCGATCAGGTTGACGAGATGATTGCCGAAGGGGCCATCGCCCTTGATATCCGGGACAGCGAAGAACACGCCGCCGGACATATCGACGGATCGCTTAACATCAGCCGTGGCAAGCTTGAGATGAACGTCGAGGGACTGATCAGTGACCCTGACACCGTCATTCTGTGCTACTGCAACGCCAACAATCGCGGTGCGCTTTCGGCCGCGACCCTGCGCTCAATGGGCTACCAGAATGCCCGATACATCGCTGGGGGCTTTAAGGCCTATCGCACCACGACAGGCGAGGTCTGATAGGGGCACACGGGGCCAGGACCCGGCGCGGCCTGGGCTCAGCGCAAGCCCAGTTTTCGCATGACACGTCCCGCAAGGCTGCGAGCGGCTACGGGGACGTCGGCCACGCTGGGTCCTTGTCGCCGCTTCGTGACGCCACCGTCGTATATCAACGCACCCTTGGCATGCCCCTTTTCAACCGGGGCAAGGTCGTAGTGGCGGCTGGTGAAATACATCCCGTTGGGGTGTTTTACTTCGCGGTAGGTGTTGGGCACGGACTGGCGATAGGCGGGCTTTACGCTGCGTGGGCAAAAATGGGCAACAAGGCTCATCCGGGTCTGATCGTTCGTGGTGATGCGGGCGCCGCCATGTGACAGGTCAGCGTGCCAGATCAGGATATCGCCCTTGCGGGCCAGAAACGGCTCTAACGCGATCCCGCGCTCTTTCGCCTGAGTATGAAGCTGTTCGAGGAACTCTTTGTGCTGCTCTTGCCCGTCGCGTTTCGGGGTCCAGGATTTGAACTCTCCGGAAAACAGGAAAGGCTCAAACCGTTGGCTGCCGGGATAGTAAACCAACTCTCCCGATCCTTCCTTGATGTCCTCAAGAGCGATCCAGCAGGCGGCAAGGCTAAGCGGCTTTTCAGCGACCACATAGGCGGTGTCCTGATGCTGCGATTGCTGAGAGCCATATTCAAAGTAGATGGACTGCATTGCGATCGGGTCATCCTCGAAGATGACTTGCAGGAACTTTGAAACCAGCGGCGCGGCGATGGCATCGCGAGCGGCGGGTGAAACTGCATAAAGGTCAATCAGTCTATCGGCGCGATCCATCTTTTTCAATTCGACGGGATCAAGGTAGGTGCCGCTGTTCTTGAGAACATAGTCCTCAGGGTCGTCATAGATGCCGTTTTTGTCGGCAAGGATCGCTTCTACCGTTTCATCGCTGACAGCGCCGCGAAAGATGACGTAGCCTTTTTGGATGAACTCTTCGACATAGGGGCGGACGTCGGCGGGGGTTTGTGCCAGTCGCGCTTCTACGCCTTTGGCGCGATCAATCCAAAGCTCTCCGAACATCTTTTTTCTTCCCTCGACCTAGAAACTAATAGCGACGTTGATTTTCTGTTTTTGCGGAAGACTGTCACGCAGAATGATTGGGGGTTCAAGCCCGGTCCAATGCAGCCTGTGGATCTATGTGTTCCATCCCGGATGATCACATAGCCCCTCGTCGGTCCGCGCTTTTCATGGCACGCTGGGTTCTGACCGAGGCGCGGGACGGGAGAGCGACATGCTGATCAAGCTTCACAGTC
>JAQWWH010000096.1 GCA_029255105.1 Flavimaricola sp.
GATCCCCAGCATAAACGAGGCCGGATCACCGGGCGCCACCTCGACCACGGCGAAAATGATCACCGAAGCCAAACAAAGGCTTAGGGCCAAAGACAGAGCACGTTTAAGCGTATAGCGCAGCATAGGTAAAACCGTACTCAGGGATCAAACAGAGGTCCAGCAAAATGGCAAAAAAAAGGGGGCAGCCTTGCCCCCTTTTATCGATTTTAGATCTTTATGCTTTGATTTAGTCAGCCCAGCTGACACCGGTGAGATCATTGGCCTGAGTTGGCGCATTGACCCAAAGCCCGCGCACTTTTGCGTCGGCAACGGTCGAATAGGCCAGCTCAAAGAGATAGCCGTTGACGTAATCGTCCGAAATGATGCGCTGTGCCTTTTGCAGCATTGCGCTGCGCTTGGCCGGATCGCTTTCCGCATTAAGTTCGGTCATCAGGGCTTGGAAAGCGGGGTTGTCGTATTGGAAGTAATACTCAGGCCGCGCATAAATGCCGATGTCCATTGGTTCGGTATGGCTGACGATGGTCATGCCAAAGTCCTTGGCCCCGAACGCCTCTTCCAGCCATTGGGCCCATTCGAGGTTGCTGATCTCGGCCTCGATCCCGATGGCGCGCAGCTGGCTGGCGATGATCTCGCCGCCGCGGCGGGCGTAGGAGGGAGGCGGCAGCTTCAGTGTGGTGGTAAAGCCATCCGGGTACCCGGCCTCGGCCAACAAGGCGCGGGCGCGGTCGGGGTCGTAGGGCGAATTGCCGGTCAGGTCGACATAGTCGGGGTTGTGGGGGGCAAAGTGGGTGCCGATGGGCGTGCCCAGCCCGAACATGGCCCCATCAATGATCGCCTGCCGGTCAATGGCAAGGCTGACAGCCTGACGGACCAGAATGTTGTCAAACGGCTCCATCTTGTTGTTCATCGCCAGGATCGTCTCGCCCTCGGTATTGCCGACAAGGACCTGGAACCGGGGGTCGGCCTCGAACTGGGGCAGGTTTTCGGGGGCGGGGAAACCAACGAAGACATCCACGTCCTCGGCCATCACGGCGGCAAAGGCAGCCGTCGGGTCCGAGATAAAGCGGAAGGTGGCCGAAGCGAGCGCGGGGGCATCGCCCCAATAAGCGTCATTGCGGGTCAGCTCGATACGGTCGCCCTGCACCCAGTTGGCAAAGCTGAAGGCGCCGGTCCCGATGGGATTAGAGGCGATATCGGCAATGCTTTCGGGTGCCACGATCACCGCGTCGCCCCAGGCCATGTTGAACAGGAACATGCCGTTGGGGGCATCGAGCGTGACCTGCACCGTCAGCGGATCAACGACGGTGACATCGGTGATCCCTGCAAAGAGGCCCTTCTGGGCATTGGTGCTGTCCTCGGCCCGCGCACGGTCGAGCGAGAATTTCACATCCTCCGCGTCCATCGTCGTGCCGTCGTGAAAGGTCACCCCGGCGTGCAGGCTAAAGGTATAGACCAGACCGTCGTCCGAAATCGTCCAGCTTTCGGCAAGGCCGGGCACGACCGATCCATCGGCCATAAAGCGGGTCAGCCCTTCGAAGACGTTGGAATACAGGACCGAGTCGATGGCCTGCGCGGCCCCGCCGGTGGGGTCGAGGTTTGGCGGCTCTAACTGGATGCCGACAGTCACGCTGTCCTGCGCGGTTGCCATTCCGGCCAGCAGCGCAATGGCGCTGGCGGTTATCAGAGTCCTGGACATGGTCATGTCATCTCTCCTTCTGGATCAGGTCAATCGGGTGTCGGTGTAGCGTCGGGCGCAGGCAACAACAGTTCGGCCAGGCTTCGGGCCATGACCGCGACGCTGTCCATCATGTCATCCACGCCAACGTATTCGTCAGGCTTATGCGCAAGCTCCAGCAGACCGGGGCCGTAGGCAATGCAATTTTTCAACCGGCCAATGCGGTCGATGTGCTTTTGATCGTAGCTGCCGGGCGAGGCGACGTATTCCGGCGCGCGCCCCATGACAGCGGCGATCTGGCGGGCGACCGTCTGCACCACCGGTGCATCCCTGTCGGTCATGGAGGGCAGGACGTGATTCAGCTCGCGCAGGGCATAGTCGAACTTGGGCCGGTTGGCCTTCAGCCCGTCCAGAAGCCCCGTCACTTCATCCCGCACCCCGTCCAGGCTTTCCTCGATCAGAAAGCGGCGGTCGATGACGATGCGGCAGCTGTCGGGCACGCAATGCGAGGGCAGGGCGGTCGAATCCAGCGGTCGTTCTGCCTGTCCGCCGTGGATA
Source organism: Flavimaricola sp. (assembly GCA_029255105.1). Lineage (GTDB taxonomy): Bacteria > Pseudomonadota > Alphaproteobacteria > Rhodobacterales > Rhodobacteraceae > Flavimaricola. Next base: position 2,234 of record JAQWWH010000096.1, read on the forward strand.
GAGTTGATGTTCATCGTCGACGACCGCGCGCCTTCGGGGACAACGGGCATGTCGGTGTGCCGGGCGGCCATCGCGGTATAAAGCGTCGTCTCAAACGCGTCGATCACCGCCCCCATGTGACGCACCGCGCAATCCCCCAGAAACGGCATAGAGCCGTGGGCAATCTCGCCAAAGGTTTCGATCTCGGCCCACCAGCCGCCCCGATGGCCAAGGCAGATGCGGTCCTTTTGCAGGGGTTCAGGAATGATGACATGCTGCACCCGGTCGGGGCTGAAGTAGCCCTTTTCGGCCAGGTAGGCGACGCCGCCGTAGCCGCCCGATTCCTCGTCCGCTGTGCCCGAGATTTCCACGGCGCCTGCATGATCGGGAAAGGTTGCTACAAAAGCCTCGGCCGCGATGATCGAGGCGGCAAGCCCGCCTTTCATGTCGCAGGCCCCGCGTCCGTAGATCAGGCCGTCCTTCAACGCGCCGCCAAACGGGTCCTGGGTCCAGCCGCTGCCCACCTCGACCACATCGGTATGGCTGTTGAAGTGGACGCAGGGGCCGGGATGCGCCCCTTGGCGACGGGCGACGATGTTCCAGCGGGGATAGGCCTCACAATCGCCCGGTGTGCCGAAGGCGCGGATGAATTCGGTGTCAAAGCCCGACTTGCGCAGGCGGGTGTCGAGGTATTCGCAGATCAGGCGGTAATTCTCGCCCGGCGGGTTCAGGGTGGGAATACGGATCAGGTCCTGCGTCAAAGCGATCAGGTCGTCGCGGCGGTCTGCAATGGCCTGCAAAAGCGGTCCCAGACGGGGATCGGTCGCTATCTTGCTGGAAGGGGCGGAAGCACTGTCCATGACATGACTATCGGCAATGACAGGGTCCCCCGCAAGCCTGCCGTGTAAAACCGGGGGATTGTCTTATAAAATGAACTAATCGGTTCACTTTTTCCGTTGTGGGGTGTTATGGAATAGGTTTAGACCGAACCTGATACCGCTTTCCAACCTGAGGATTTGTTGATGCGTGCCATTTTGACAGTAATGTTGTCAGCCGCCCTTGGCGTCGGAGCCTTCGTCCCCTCGGCAGCGTTCGCGCAAGAGGTCGAGGCGCCGCATGTCTCTGTCGTGCCGGCAGAGGTTACCCAGATGACAATCTCTGTCACGGCGTCGGGGACCTTGATCGCCCGCGAGGTGGCAGAGGTCTATGCCCGTGTTTCGGGCGCTGAGGTCATCGAAATACTGGTGGAAACCGGGGATGATGTGCGAGCAGGCGATGTACTTGCCCGTCTGGACCCCGCTGCCCTGACCGCCCAGAAGGCGCAGGCGGAAGCCAATCTGGCCAGTGCGGTGGCCGGTATCGCCCAGGCCCAAAGTCAGGTTGTGTCCGCCGAAGCCAGCGCCACGCAGGCCCAGCAGGCACTAGAGCGGACCCGAACACTTGCGGACAGAGGCGACTCGGCCCAATCCGTCCTCGATCAGGCAATTGCAAATGCCGATAGCGCCGAGGCTGCCGTGAACGCGGCCAAGGCGGGTCTGGCCTCTGCCGAGGCGCAAGTGCAGCAGGCGCAGGCCGCCCTTAACCTTGCGGCGCTTAATGTCACCTGGACCGAGATCCGGGCCCCTGTCGATGGTGTGATCCTGACCCGAAATGCCCGGCTTGGGGCTCTGAGCGCGGGGGGAGGTGCCTTGTTTACCATTGCCCGCGACGGCGAGATCGAGGTTGAGGCCGAGGTGATCGAGACCGAATTGACCCAATTGTCCGCAGGGGACCGCGCCATGGTGATTGTGGCCGGGACTGCAACGCTTGAGGGCCACGTCCGCCTGATCGCCCCCACGGTTGACCCGGTGACCCGCCTTGGAACGATCCGGATCGCGCTGGACAGTGACGACCGGATGCCAACGGGCCTGTTTGCCCGCGCCACGATCACGGCCGAGCAGCGCGACGCCCTGACCTTGCCGACAAGTGCCATCCAAAGCGGGGACAGATCCTCGTTCGTTCTGGCGGTTGATGACGGGACGGTTGTGCGGGTTCCTGTCACCCTCGGCATGATGATCGATGGCCGGCAAGAGGTCCTGAGCGGTCTTGAGCCTGCGACAATGGTGATCGAGCGGGCAGGCAGCTTCTTTCGGGACGGCGATACGGTGATTGCCGTGCTACCCGGCATGGCTGACGGAAACGGGGGGCAATAGTCATGAACATGTCCACTTGGGCCATTCGCAATCCGGTGCCGCCGCTGGCCCTGTTTCTGGTTCTTTGTGTGGTGGGTATGGTCAGCTTTTTCCAGCTGCCCGTTACCCGGTTTCCCAACATCGACATCCCCATTGTCACGGTCAACGTGGCACAGGCCGGAGCCGCCCCGACCGAGATGGTCGATCAGGTCACCCAACCGATCGAGGATGCCATCGCCGGGATCACCGGCGTCAACCATATCTCGTCCACAGTGTCGGATTCCATGTCCTCGACGGTGATCGAATTTGATCTGTCGACAGACAGCGACCGTGCCCTGAACAACGTCAAGGATGCTGTGGCCCGGGTCCGGGGAACGCTGCCTGAATCCATTTCGGAACCCATCGTGCAGCGCCTTGACGTGACCGGCATGCCAATCATGACGCTGGCCGTGTCCGACCCCACCCAAAGCATCGAAGACCTGTCCCATTTCGTTGACGACGTTCTGAGCCGCGAATTGCAAGGCGTGTCCGGGCTTGGTGAAATCTCGCGTCTGGGCGGAGCGGATCGTGAGATCCGGGTCGAACTGGACCCCGACCGCCTTTTGGCCCTTGGGATCACGGCCGCCAGCGTCAGCCGGCAGTTGCGGGCAACCGCGATTGACCTTGGCGGCGGACGCGGCGCCATCGGCGGGCAGGAATTCACGATCAGGACCCTTGGCGGTGCTGATACGCTTGAGGATCTTACCGCGACCCCGTTGTCCTTGCCGGGAGGGCGGACCATTACGCTGGCGGATCTGGGCACCGTCACCGACGGCCCGGCCGAGGCGCGCAGCTTTGCCACTCTGGATGGTCAACCCGTGGTGGCCTTTGGTGTCTTTCGCGCAAGCGGCGCCAGCGATCTGAGCGTTGCCGAAGGGGTGCGGGAAAAGCTGGACGAGGTCCGGGCGCAGTATCCTTACGTCACCCTGACCCTGATCGAGGACACGACCGAATACACCGAAGGCAACTACCACTCCGCGATGGAAACCCTTTACGAAGGGGCGGCGCTTGCGATCATCGTGGTGTTTTTGTTCCTGCGAAACTGGCGGGCGACGCTGATCACCGCCGTGGCCTTGCCCCTGTCGATCATCCCGACGTTCTTTGTGATGGAGTTTCTGGGCTTTTCCCTCAACACCGTCAGCCTTTTGGGGATCACGCTGGTCACCGGTATTCTTGTCGATGACGCCATCGTCGAGATCGAGAATATCGTGAGGCACATCCACATGGGCAAACCGGCCTATGAGGCGACGGAAGAGGCGGCCTCGGAAATCGGTCTGACGGTCATCGCGATTTCCTTCACCATTGTCGCGGTCTTTGCGCCTGTTAGCTTTATGGCTGGGATTGCGGGGCAATATTTCCGCCAGTTCGGCCTGACCGTCGCTGTCGCTGTGCTGTTTTCCCTGCACGCGGCCCGCCTCGTGACGCCGATGATGGCAGCCTATTTCCTCAAGGACGAAGTCCTGCGTGAGGAAAAGGATGGCTTTGTCATGCGCGGCTACATGCGCATGTTGCGCTGGACCCTGCACAATCGCGGGCTCACCCTGATGCTTGGGGTGCTGATCTTTGCTGGTTCGATCTATTCGGCGACCCTTCTGCCCACCACCTTCATCCCCGAGGCGGACGAGGGGCGGGCGATCGTTTCGGTCGAACTTCCGCCCGGCTCAACGCTTGATGATACCCGCGCGCTGACCAATGAAATCGCCGCCCGGGCGCAGGCGATCCCTGAATTGCACAACGTCTTTGTCGAAGGTGGAACCTCTGACATCACCCGGGCTAATGTGACCGTGACCCTAGGCGCCAAGGACAGTCGCGAGCGTGGCGTGTTCGAGATTACCGACCAGTTGCGTCAGCTGCTGGCCGATATCCCTGATGCCCGCATCAACTTTCTCGCCAGCAACGGGCAGCGTGACATCACCATCGCCGTGCTTGGTCAAAGTCAGGAGGCGGCCAATGCCGCCGCCACCCAACTGGCCGAGGAAATGCGCGGCCTCGATACGATCCGCAATGTGTCGAATGCGGCCTCGCTGGCCCGGCCGGAACTGCGGATCACGCCCAAGCCCGAAATCGCGGCAGAGCTTGGGATCACCGCATCCGATCTTGCGACCACGATCCGTATCGCCACCATCGGGGACAGTGACGCCAACCTTGCCAAGTTCTCGGTCGACGGGCGTCAGATCCCGGTCACCGTGCGCATGGCCGACGAAACCCTGCGCAACCTTGAACTGATGGCAGGCCAGCGGGTGGCGACGGCGGACGGGCGGCAGGTCCCTATTTCCGTCGTGGCAACGGTTGAGCTGTCGACGGGCCCTTCGACCATTTCGCGCTATGACCGCGAGACCCAGGTGGTTCTGGCGGCCGACCTTGCGCCCGGTGCGGTGCTTGGCCCGGCGCTGGCGGCAATCAATGGCTTGCCGACAGCGATGAACATGCCGCAGGGGACCGCCATCCAGGCCTCGGGCGATGCTGAGGTCATGGCCGAGGTCTTTACCTCATTTGGGCTGGCGATGGGGGCGGGGCTAATGCTCGTCTACGTCGTACTGGTGCTGCTCTTTGGCAGCTTTGTGACGCCATTCACCATCCTGTTGTCCCTGCCTTTGGCCATTGGAGGGGCGATCTTTGCCCTTTACCTGACGGGCAATGCTATAGGCCTGTCGGTGGTGATCGGGTTCTTGATGCTGATGGGGATCGTGACCAAGAACGCCATCATGCTGACCGAGTTTGCGATTGATGGCATGAAAGAGGGCATGAACCAGTTTGAGGCGATGATGGACGCGGGCCACAAACGGGCTCGTCCCATCGTCATGACCACGATCGCAATGACGGCTGGCATGATCCCCTCAGCCCTCGCCCTTGGCGCGGGGGGAGAGTTCCGGTCGCCTATGGCCGTCGCTGTCATAGGCGGTCTTCTGGTGTCCACGATGCTGAGCCTCGTGTTTGTCCCATCGCTTTTTACCGTGATCAACGGCTTGCGCACCCGTTCCCGGCGGTTCCTTGTGCGCAGCCTTGGGGCCAATACGCCACAAGCGGCCGAATAGGTCAGGTGCCGCAGTAGGTTGTATAGGGGCCAAATCCAGCCGGGGCGGGCAGGGCGTAACGCTCTGCACCGTCGCGGGGGGCAAAGGGTTGGTTGAGGACGGACAAAAGCTCTTCAAACGGGCCAAAATCCGCGTCGGTTGTCGCCGCCTTCAACGCCTCTTCCACCAGATGGTTGCGCGGGATGTAGATCGGGTTGACCCGGTCCATCGCCTCTGACGCCGCCGCAGGGTCCTCAAGGCGGGCGTGCCATTGAGGGACCCATGCCTCGAATGCCGCTTCCTCGCTGAACAAGGCCTTGGTCCGATGCCCGCCATCGCGCAGGTCCGCGGCAAGCTGCCGGAAGGTCCGGGTGAAGTCGGCCCCGCCTTCGGCCATCGCGTCCAATAGACCCTGCGCAAGGTCAGGGTCCGCGTCCTGTGCCCCGATCAAACCCAGCTTGGCCCGCATCACGTCGTTGAAGGCGGCCGTATAGTCAGGCATGAACGCCTCAAGCTCTGGCACGACGAGGGCGATGGCCTTGTCGCTGTCGGGGTCGATCACGGCAAGCAGGGCTTCGGCCAGACGGGCGAGGTTCCATTGGGCGATGACCGGCTGATTGTGATAGGCATAGCGCCCCTGATGGTCGATCGAGGAATAGACAGCCGCCGGATCATAGGCGTCGACAAAGGCGCAAGGGCCATAGTCGATCGTTTCGCCTGAGATGGTCATGTTGTCGGTGTTCATCACCCCGTGAACAAAGCCTAAACCCATCCATTTGGCGATCAGCTGTGCCTGCCGGTCCCGGACCGCGCCAAACAGCGCAAGGGCAGGGTTGGGCGCGCCTGCAAGGTCGGGATAGTGACGGCGCAAGGCGTAGTCGACCAGCTGACCCAGTTTCGCGGTTTCCCGCCGGGCGGCGAAGTATTCGAACGTGCCCACCCGCAGGTGGCTGGAGGCGACGCGGGCCAGCACCGCGCCGGGCAAAGGCCCTTGTTCGCGCAGGACCATGTCACCGGTCAGAACAGCGGCGAGGGCGCGGGTCGAGGGGACGCCCATCGCATGCATCGCCTCGCCAATCAGATACTCTCGCAACACCGGCCCGATGGTGGCCTTGCCGTCGCCGCCGCGCGAAAACGGCGTCCGGCCAGAGCCCTTGAGGTGGATGTCCCGCCGCGCGCCGGTTTTGTCCATAACCTCGCCCAGCAGGATCGCCCGCCCATCGCCCAATTGCGGGGAAAAGCCGCCGAACTGATGCCCGGCATAGGCCATAGCCAGCGGGCTTGCCCCGTCGGGGGCCTGACTGCCAGCAAAGATTGCCGCACCTTCGGGGCTGTTCAGCGCCGCCGCATCCAGACATAGGTCCTCGGCCAGCGCGGCATTCAGCCTGACGAGCCTTGGCGCCGTGGCCGCATCCCCCTGCCAGGGCACGAAAAAGCCATCCAGCTCGCGGGCGTAGGTGTTGTCAAAGGCAAAGGCGGAATTGGCAGCAGCGGTCATCGGTTGGTCCTTTTGGGCGGTCCCTTTGGGGGGCGGTCCTTCTGGTTGGTGGCAGGATGGCCCAAACCGGCAGTCTTGACCATGGGGTCAGGCAGGGGCGTAGTGGGTCAAGTCGCCCGGCTGGCCCTGCGGACATATGTCGTCAGCCGGTCAACATCATAAAGGGGAAGGGCCATCACCTCATCCCCGATTTCAGTCACGGCGGGGGACAGGTAGCGCAGGCCCGGTATCCGGGTCTCAAGCCCCGCCCCGACGCGCAGGCCCTGTCCGATCCTTTCGATCCAGCCGCGCGCGATGAGGCCAGCCGTCATAAGCTCATAGGCCTGAGGATCGGGGCCGGCGCAATTGATGACGATGGGCGCACTCAGGTCAGACGGCCCTTCGGGACCGGTCACCCGGACGCGGGTGGTTCGGTCGGCTCCGGCAACGACGTAGTCGACGTTGGCCCGGATGATCCGGATCTGACCCGCATGGCTCAGCCGGTCAAAGTCCGCGAGGCTGTCGGCGGTGCCGCGGCGAAACCGGCGGTCCAGCGGTCCGATCACGCGCCGCCGTTCGTCAATATCCGGGATCAGGGCAGCCAGCCCAACCTGGTCGAGGTAGGCGCGGTAGCCGCGGCGAAGCTCTGCCATCCGGGCTCCTTTGGCCCTGTGGGCTGCCAGATCGGCGTCGACGGCCGCCAGAAAGGCCGCTGCATCGGGATAGGGACCGTGCAAGTCTGGTGTGACAGGCGCGCCTCGGGGGCGGGTCCAGATCAGCGGCTCTGGCAGCAGGCCTGAAGGGGACAGGACCGCCATCCGGATCCGATCCTCGGGCAGCAGGCATTGCATCAGGCGCATCACGTCGAGCATTGCGGCATTGGCGCCAAGGCACAAGACCTCGGCATCGGGGCGCAGGGCATCGGGACGCAGGGAGGCGGCGATTGCGGCCTCATTACCGTAAAGCTGCTCGAACGCGGCGGGGCCGGTATCCGCGCCAAACCGGGCTGGGGCAGGGCCGCCGGTGGCGACATCGACGCTGTCGGCCTGCATCTGCTGGCCATCGGACAGGGTCAGCCTGAAACGGCCCCTGTCCAGTGCCAGATCGGTGACGATGGCCGGGCGTAGGGTGACCCGGACACCCCGCTCATGATGGGCGGCAAGGGCCGCATCGGTCCTGTCGCGCAGGTAGTCGCCAAAGACCGCGCGGGGCAGGAACAGGGCGGCATGATCCTCCGCCGCGACGGCATCTGCGTCAAAGGCTGTGCCACGCGGGTGACGGGCCTTGCGGGCGGCCACCTCGGGCCAGCGTTCCGCGACCCAATCGGGAAAGGCCGGATCAACGGTGCCTGCGGGGGAATTCAGCAGATACCCATCACGCCAGGGCGCGTCGGGCGGATGATCCGCATAGGCAAGACCCCGGCCAAGCTGGGCAGAGCCCGGTCCGATGACGGTCAGCCTGTCGCCGGTACGAAACGGGGCGAGGGCGGCAAAGGCCGCCGCCACCGCCCCGTCCCCGATCACCACATGGTGGCGGGACAAATCGGGAAACTATTCAGCCGCAGCCCGGCGGGGCAGAACCCAGTTGGGGCGGATGAAGTGGCAGGTGTATCCATGGGGGATACGTTCGAGATAGTCCTGATGCTCGGGCTCGGCCTCCCAGAAGTCGCCCACGGGAGCAAGCTCGGTCACCACTTTGCCCGGCCAGATGCCAGAGGCGTTGACGTCGGCGATGGTGTCGACGGCCACTTCCTTTTGCTCGGGCGAGGTGTAGTAGATGCCCGACCGGTACGACAGGCCGCGATCATTGCCCTGCCGGTTCGGCGTGGTGGGGTCGTGGATCTGAAAAAAGAACTCAAGCAGGGTGCGGTAGCTGATCACCTCGGGGTCAAAGATGATCTCGATCCCTTCGGCATGGCTGCCATGGTTGCGGTAGGTGGCGTTTTTCACATCGCCCCCGGTATAGCCAACACGGGTCGACTGCACACCGGGCAGCTTGCGGATCAGATCCTGCATTCCCCAGAAACAGCCACCGGCCAATACTGCGCGTTCAGACATTTTGATCCTCCAGTAAGCCGTCGTCCCAAAAGGGGACACGGCGGGTATCCTTGATGCCTTATATGTGGGGCGTAACGGCTGACTGTCTAGGGGGCGAGGGCAGTACCAAGGCCCCGGTGACAGCTATGTGCCCAATGTTTCAGGGACAAACGCGGACGTGACACATTGGTGGCGTGACGCTGCCGCGAGAATTGCCTATGTGAAGTTCAGGAGGCCACCGATGCTATCGCCAGACATGATCCTTGACGCCACGTTGCTGCCTGCGATGACCGTCGCACTTCTGGCCGGGCTGTTGTCCTTTCTCAGCCCCTGCGTGCTGCCGATCGTGCCACCCTACCTTGCCTATATGGGCGGTGTTTCGGTGTCGGAACTGGCCGAGACAAAGGCCGCCCGGCGGCGGGTCCTGCTGGCGGCGGCGTTCTTCGTTATGGGGCTTTCGACGGTGTTTTTGTTGCTGGGCATCGCCTTTTCGGCGCTCGGGCGGGCCTTGCTGCAGTATCAGGACTGGTTTCTCTGGATCGCCGGGGTGACCATCATGATCTTTGGGGCGCACTTCATTGGCATTTTCCGCATCCCCTTTCTGGACCGCGAGGCCCGGATGGATGCGGGCGACAAGGGGGGTTCGGCCTTTGGGGCCTATGTCCTTGGGCTTGCCTTTGCCTTTGGTTGGACGCCATGTCTGGGGCCGATCCTGGGAACGATCCTGTCGCTGGCGGCCTCAGAGGGCGATATGGCGCGGGGCACGACCTTGCTGGCCGTCTATGCCCTTGGGCTTGGGATTCCGTTCCTGCTGGTTGCGGCCTTCTTTCCGCGCCTGAAGGGGCCGATGGCCTATATGAAGCGGAACATGGACCGGATCGAACGGACGTCGGGCCTGTTGCTTTGGACGGTTGGACTGATGATGGTCACGGGTCAATTCACCGATTTCAGCTGGTGGTTGCTGGAACGGTTCCCGGCGCTGGCGACCCTCGGCTAGGGCTTATTTCCGCCGGAGTTTTGCGCTATGCTTCACTCTAGTGTTGTGTAGGCAGGTTAAATGAAAACAGCTCATCCTCAAAAGAAGGGCGTGAGACGGCGGCGGGTCTTTTATATTCCGGGCTATGACCCCTTCCACCCCAGACGCTACCGCGAGCTCTATCGCAAAGAAGGCACCATCCAGGCCGAGGTGTCCGGATACAACCTTACCCTGCGACCCAAGGCCAAAGGCGAAGGTCCTTATGGGTGGCACGTCACCTCCAGGATTGCCGGACGGTCAACAGATGCCGATTTCGAGGTGCTGGTCTGGTCCGATATCGTGCGCGGCTCCATGAGCCAGACAATCGCTGCGACCTATCTGCAAATGATCCGCACCGCCTGGATTTACATCGCCTTGGGCACTCTGCGCCGCCTGATGTGGCTGCGCAAGGGACCGGTGATCGCGGCTCTATACCCGGTGGGAATGCTGATCGCCCAACTCCTTCTGTCCCTTTTCGCGGGGGCTGTCGCGGGCAACCTATTGGCAAAAGGGGCAGGGGTGCTGGCCGGCCTTGTCGGCTGGTCGCTCGGGCCGGTTGCGGCCTACCTCTATTGGCCGCTTTTCATGGTTGTCGCCGTCAGCGTGCTGCGGTGGTTCAAGTGGCAGGACGGCAGGTTCTTTGCCTACTACCTCATGCATGACTACGCCTACTCGGCCCAGTTCAAGGGGGCCAACCCACCCGCTCTGGAAGAGCGGATGAAAGAGTTTGGCGACCGCATCGCCGAGGCTTTGCAGTCGGACACGGACGAGGTGCTGGTCGTTGGCCATTCGTCGGGGGCGCATATGGCGGTGTCCATTCTGTCGGACCTGATCCGGGCCGGGCGGGTTCGGGCGGACGGGCCCGCGCTTGGATTTCTGAGCCTGGGGCAGGTGGTCCCGATGGTATCGTTCTTGCCGAAGGCCGACCGTCTGCGGGCCGATCTGGCGTTTCTGTCGGCCCGGGGCGAGGTCAGCTGGATCGACGTCACAGCGCCGGGGGACGGCTGCGCCTTTGCCCTGTGCGACCCCGTGGCGGTGTCAGGCGTCGCCCCGCCAGACCAGCGCTGGCCGCTTGTCATCTCTGCGGCCTTCACCCAGACCCTGACCCCCGAGACGTGGAAACTTTTGCGCTGGCGCTTTTTTCGGCTGCATTTCCAATACCTCTGCGCTTTTGATCGGCCGGGGGACTATGACTACTTTCAGATCACCGCCGGTCCCTATTCACTGGGCGATCGGTATGCGGACAGGTTGCCGTCGAAGAGCCGGATCGATGTTCCGGCCTCAAAATACACTTCGATGGCGGCGTGACACAGGCGCTTCCTCCAAAGCCCGCGGCACGGCCCGACAAGGTGTCGCTCTGGCGCTACCTGAGGCTTTTCCGCGCCGACATCCTGTCGGCCCAACCGGCCAAGCTGTACCGTGCCTGGATGGCGGAATTCCGGACACCGTTCTTTTGCAGTTACATGATCAATGATCCAAAGCTGCTGAACCTTGTGCTGAAGGACCGTCCCGACGACTTTCCCAAGTCCGACAGGATCGGATCCGGGCTGCGGCCCCTGCTTGGAAACTCGGTCTTTCTGACCAATGGAGAGGTCTGGAAACGCCAGCGCCGCATCATTGACCCGGCCTTCGAAGGGGGCCGTCTGCGCGATACGTTTCCTGCCATGTGGGCGGCAGGCGAGGCGGCGGTGGAGCGGATCGAAGGGCTGGCCACCGGAAAACCCGTTGAGATCGAGGAAGAGACAAGCCACGCTGCGGCCGATGTTATCTTTCGAACGCTGTTTTCCATCCCCATTGAACATGATCTTGCAACCCGCGTCTTTGCCGAATTCAAGACCCACCAACGCAGCCAGCCGATCCTGAACCTTGCCGCCTTTCTGCCCGGCCCCAGCTGGATGCCCCGGTTTTTCCGGTCCGAGACCCGGCGCACCGCCCGGCTGATCCGGGATCTGATCGGGCGGCTGGTGTCAGATCGGGCGGAGTTGATTGATGCCGGAACGGCCCCCGACGATCTGGCGACCAAGATCATGACGACCGCCGATCCGCTGGACGGCCAGCGCCTTAGCCCGGACGAGATGGTCGATCAGGTCGCGATCTTTTTCCTGGCGGGGCATGAAACCAGCGCCTCTGCCCTGGCCTGGACGCTGTACCTTTTGGCCACCCATCGCGACTGGCAGGACCAGATCGCCGCCGAGGCCGCGACGCTGGAGCCGGACTTTTCAAACCTGTCGCGCCTACGGGTCACCCGAGACGTCTTCCGCGAGGCGCTGCGACTGTATCCCCCCGTTCCGATGATGGTGCGCGAGGCGGTACAGGACGAGACCTTCCGCGAGCGGGCCGTCCGACCCGGCGCCCAAATTGTGCTGTCACCCTGGCACCTGCATCGGCACGAGAGGTTGTGGGATCAGCCCGACGCCTTTGACCCCGCACGATGGCAGACCGAGGCTGCCAAGTCGTCGACGCGGGACGCCTATATGCCATTCTCGACCGGTCCGCGTGTCTGCACCGGCGCCGGCTTTGCCATGGCAGAAGGGGTTTTGCTGCTGGCAATGCTGGTCCGTCGGTTCCGGTTCGACCCGGTCGAGGGGCGGATACCGGTTCCGGTTGCCCATCTGACGGTGCGGGCCAGGGACGGGATCTGGCTGAACATCTCGGCCCGTTGATTCGGTGTCGCTTGGGGGCATCGTTGCTGCCATGCGGATGATCTGATGAGCGGGGTCGCACTGTTTCGATTGCCGTTTGAATTTGGGCACGGAACCATAATCGGAACACAATTCATGCGATAGTTGAATATATCAATAAATCAATAAATTACGATACAAACTTAACAGGAAATCAGGGCAAATCTGTCCGATTTTTGTCAGGCTGGCGGCGAAATAGGGTAGTTCTTGTCCGTGTTGTTAAACTAGGAGTTCCTGATCCATGTCCACGTCTTCCAGTGAAACCTTGACCAGCCGTATCGTTGACCAGTTTGCGGCAGTACTGTCCCGCTTTTCCAAGCGTGAGCCGGACAGCGGTTTGCGGGTTTCCAAAAGACGACGGGCGACGGTTGCAAGCATTGACGCCGTAAAGATCAGGGTTGCCGATCTGCCACCGTGCAAACCATTGAACAAAATGGAACTGTCGGAAAAGGATCAACTGGCCCTGATGCGCAATGCTCTTTACGAAAAGGACTAATCCCCAACGTCCTGCCCTGTGGCACGATCTTGCGCGTCGCGCAGAACAAAGACCCGGATGGCCGAGGCCAGCCCGACATCGCCCCGTGCTGCATCAATCTCTGCCGCCAACCCGTTCAAAGTGACTTCGCGCCTGTCGGCAATCTCGCGGAATGCCTCCCAGAACGACCTTTCCAGGGAAACGCTCGTCCGATGCCCCCGTAGCGTAAGGGAGTGTTTGACAGGGCGACCGGATGCCGCCGCCGTCATTCGTCGTCGAACTTGAGCTGATCGATCCGACGTTTCACCTGCTCCATCTTCGTGGCATTCAACAGGCGTTGGGCCTTTGTAAGCCCGTGCCGAACGGCATTCGCGTCGGCGCGGGCCTTTTCAGCGGCTTTGTCCCGTTCCTTGCGAACCTTGTTCAGGTTGATCGGGGTAGCGTTCATTTCGGGCCGATCATGTCTTCGGGACGGACAACCCGTTCAAAGGTTTCGTCATCAACAAAGCCCAGCTTGATCGCCTCTTCCTTGAGGGTCGTGCCGTTCTTGTGGGCCGTCTTGGCGACAGTGGTGGCATTGTCATAGCCGATCGTTGGGGCAAGGGCCGTCACCAGCATCAGGCTTTCGCGCATCAGCTTTTCGATACGGACACGATCGGCCTGGATGCCATCGACGCAATTGTCGGTAAAGGCCGAGCAGGCGTCCCCGATTAGTTGCATGGATTGCAAGACGTTATAGGCCATCATTGGCTTCATGACGTTCAGTTCAAAGTGGCCCTGTGATCCGGCAAAGCCGACTGCGGCGTCATTTCCCATGACATGGGCACAGACCTGGGTGATCGCCTCGACCTGGGTCGGGTTAACCTTGCCGGGCATGATCGAGGATCCGGGCTCGTTCTCGGGCAGCATCAGCTCGCCCAGACCGCAGCGGGGGCCAGAGCCAAGGAAACGGATGTCGCAGGCGATCTTGTAGAGGCTGGCGGCAACGGTCTTGAGCGCGCCTGACATCTCGACCAGCGCATCATGGGCGGCAAGCGCCTCAAACTTGTTTGGGGCCGTGATAAAGGGTAGGCCAGTGATCTCGGACATATGGGCCGCAACCGTGACACCCCAGCCCTTGGGGCTGTTCAGACCGGTTCCGACGGCCGTACCGCCCTGGGCCAGTTCGTAGATTGCGGGCAGGGCGCCCTTGATCCGGCGGATCCCCATGGCAACCTGATGGACATAGCCCGAAAACTCTTGCCCGAGGGTCAACGGGGTCGCGTCCATTGTGTGTGTCCGGCCGATCTTGATGATGTCGGCAAATTCGCGGGACTTCATCTCAAGCGCGGCGTGCAGCTTGGCCAGACCGGGCAGGGTGACGTCATGGGCGGTGGTTGCAATGGCGATGTGCATCGCAGTGGGGAACGTATCGTTCGAGCTTTGGCCCATGTTCACATGGTCATTGGGGTGAACCGGCGTCTTGGAGCCAATCTCGCCACCCAGCATCTCGATCGCGCGGTTAGAGATGACCTCATTGGCGTTCATGTTCGACTGGGTGCCCGACCCGGTCTGCCAGACAACGAGGGGGAAATGATCGTCAAGTTTGCCGGCCACAACCTCCGCCGCGGCGTTGATGATGGCGTCGGCTATATCCTCGGGCAGCTTTCCGCGCGCTTTGTTTGCAGTGGCGCAGGCCTGTTTGACAACACCCAGTGCGCGGACGATGGCGACAGGTTGCTTTTCCCATCCGATCGGGAAATTCAGAAGCGACCGCTGCGTCTGGGCTCCCCAGTAGCGATCTGCGGGAACCTCGATGGGTCCAAAGCTGTCGGATTCGGTGCGGGTCTTGGTCATTTCGACGATCCTTCGGCATGGAGTTGCACTCCATTTAACTGGGTCAGGACCCTGCCGCAACCGGCAGAGATCGCAGGCTATTTACGGAAACTGTCGAGGCTGACAACCTGCGCCTTTTCCGACTTTGTCTTGGTCGGGGCAGGTTCGGCCATTTCATCCATCGGCGCCTCTTCGACCTCGTCGTCGTCTTCGGTTTCATCTTCCTGCGTCTCGAAACGCAGTCCGAATTCGACGGAAGGATCCACAAAGGTCTTAATAGCGTCGTAGGGAATATAAAGTGGTTCGGGATTGTCCCCAAAGTTAAGGGTCACGGCGAATCCTTCGTCCGTCACCTCAAGGCCGTCAAACCAATGCTGAAGCACAATGGTCATTTCGCCCGGATAGCGGTCTGACAGCCAGTCGGCGATCTCGACGTCCGGGTGCATGGTATCGAACGTGATGAAGAAGTGATGTTTCCCCGGCAAGCCGGATTTGGCAACGCCAACAAGGACTTCTTGGATCAGGCCGCGCATGGCGCGGTGCATCAGGTTGCCGTAGTCGATGCTGCGGGTCACGGTATTACACTCTCCCCCTGGGTAAGATCAGCATAAGGGATTCGGCGTCAGTGAAAAGAGCCCGCTTGCGCGACTTTCAATTGGCAAGCGAAACAAGGTGTGCGGCGCATCCGGTGAGGGCGGCATAGTCGTCCTCGATCACGCCGACGCCAAAGTTGCTCATGAACCCGGCAAAGCGGCCCTTGTCGCGGAAAGCCTCAACAAACCCGTAATCGCCAAGGTAAGGGGCAAAGGCCTGCGACACGCCACCCACAAGGTAGACACCGCCAAAGGGCAGCTGGATCAGAGCAAGGTTTCCGGCCACCGAGCCAAGCATGCGGGTAAAGACGGTGGCGGCCTTGGTTGCGCGGGCGTCGGTCCCCTGAGCACAGGCTTCCATGATCTCACTTGCCTTCGCCTCGCGGGGGTCGTCGGCCTCTTCGCCCAGCCAGGCGTAGACCCGTTCAAGGCCGCGCCCGGACAGAACGTCCTCGACCGATGGAAACCCATGGGCCGTGGCGACATAGTTGCACAGGCGCATGTCCTGTTCGGTCTGAACCGGCAGATTGACGTGGCCACTCTCAGAGGGGGTGACCAGCCGCCCTGCGCCGGTCTCAAAGACCGGAGCCGCGTTAAAACCTGTGCCCACCCCGATCACGAGTTTTGCCGCGTTTTCAGAGGCTTCGGGGAAGGGAATGACGGTGCGGATCTTGTCGGCGTCGATATGGCCAAGGGCATGGCCCTGCGCCTGAAGATCGTTCAGCAGGGCCACCCGTTCGGCCCCTGTGGCCCGGATCAGGGTCGTCTTGTCGATGGTCCAGTCAAGGTTGGTCATCGTCGCCCGTCCG
Source organism: Flavimaricola sp. (assembly GCA_029255105.1). Taxonomy (GTDB): domain Bacteria; phylum Pseudomonadota; class Alphaproteobacteria; order Rhodobacterales; family Rhodobacteraceae; genus Flavimaricola. The sequence continues at coordinate 18,338 of JAQWWH010000096.1, forward strand.
TCCCGGACCGGACCTGCGACGGCCACGCAGGTCGCGGCGGGATCAACGTTGTCTTCGTCCGCGATATAGCGGCGCAGAACAGATTCGAGACCCGGATATTCGCTGTTGCTGTAGCGGCGGATGGTCTGGGACAGCACTTTGCGCCCATCGGCCAATGCGACACGGGTGTTGGTGCCGCCGATGTCGGCGACCAGGGAAAGAGTGTTGGCGGGATGGGCCATCATGTGTTCCTTGGATCCTTCGCGCCGGGCTATCGGGCCAGCGCTGCTTTGATCGCGTGATAGGATGCTTTGGGCGTGCGCTTCAAGGTTTCAAAGTCGACATGGACGATCCCGAACCGCTTCTCATAGCCCAGCGCCCATTCGTAATTGTCCATCAGCGACCAGTAGAAAAAGCCTTGCACATTCGCCCCGTCCTCGATCGCGCGAAGGGTGGCCCTCATGTGGTCGCTGACAAAGGCGGTCCGCTCTGGGTCGTAGACGGCGCCGTTTTCGACGTGATCGTCCCAGGCCATGCCATTCTCGGTGACAAAAATGGGCAGGTCGCCGACGTAGTCCCGGGCCATGCGTGTCAGGAAATGATGCAGACCGTCGGGAAAGATCTCCCAGCCCATCTGGGTTTTGGGCAGGGGGCCCGACACCGGCTTCAGCGATGGCCAGGGCATTGTCGGATCGGGCACGTAAAGGCCGCGGGTATAATAGTTGACCCCCAACCAATCGAGCGGCTTGTTGATCAGCGCCATGTCGTCCTGCCAGCCTTCGGGCATGTATTTGCCCAGCCCGTTCAGCACTTCCTCGGGGTAGGTGCCTTTGGTGATCGCTTCGATGAACCACCTGTTGAAGATGGCGTCCTGTACCTGTGCCGCCTCAATCGAGCCTGCACTGTCGTCGGCGGGCAGGGCCCGGTCAAAGTTCAGCACGATCCCAAGGTTCTTTTGCCCCATGTCGCGCAACCGCTCCATCATCGCGCCGTGGGCGAGGTTGACGTGGTGCATCGCCCGGGCGGTGGCGCGAATATCGCGCTGGCCGGGGGCGTGGTGACCAAGGAAGTGGGACAGGAACGACACGCACCAGGGTTCGTTGATCGTGGCGACCGAATGGACGCGGTCGCCGATCCGGCGGGTGATCACTTCGGTATAGTCGGCGATCCAGCGGGCCACGTCGCGGTTGGTCCAGCCGCCAAGGTCCGCAAGCGCCGATGGCATTTCCCAATGGTAAAGGGTCTGGAACGGCTTGAGCCCGCGTTCCAGCATCCCGTCGACGAGGCGGTCGTAGTAGTCGAGCCCCTCTTGGTTCACCTGTCCGCGGCCCTTAGGCATGACCCGCGCCCATGAGGTTGAGAAACGGTAGCCGTCAAAGCCCGCCTCCTTGAGGATGTCGAGGTCGCCTTCGTACATGTGGTAATGGTCACAGGCCCGGTCGCCGTTTTCGGCCCGCACGACATTGCCCGGCGTGGCTGAAAAGGTGTCCCAATGCGTAGACCCAGCCCCGCCAAAGGCGTGTCCTTCGATCTGATACGCCGCCGTTGCCGCCCCAAAGACAAAGCCTTCGGGGAAATCGGTGCGTTTGAAGTCCATTGGTCTAGTCCTCGGCAAATGCCCTGACGGGGGCGGGTCCGGTGGATCGTCCCACCCTCAGTTCGGCTTCGAGCAACACCTGCTCTGGCGCGGCCTTTGGGTCATTTATCCTTGCGATCAGCATTTCCGCAAGCCTGCGACCCGCTTCGCGGACCGAGGACCGGGTGGCGGTAAAAATTGGGATCTCGTCCCCGTTGGGCAGATAGGACAGAGCGTCGTCATGAGTGATGACCGATACATCCCGCCCCATGATCAGCCCCGCTTCTTCGATTGCGCGGCGAACCCCGATTGCGCTGATGATGGAGGACACCAGAAAGGCGGTTGGAGCATCATGTGCCTTGAGCATTTTTGACGCGGCGCGGTAGCCGTATTCCTCGGTCATTTCCTCGGAATGCATGAATTCTGACACGACGGGTATTTTGCGGGCTGCCATCGCTTCGGCAAAGCCGTGTCGGCGGCGATAGGCAAAATCCATGGCCTCGTTCCCGTTGATCAGTGCGATCCGTCGGTGGCCAAGATCAAGCAGGAAGTCCGTCGCCCGACGAAAGGCCGAACGGTTGTTCACGTCGAGCCAGCAGTAAGGCTCATTTTGGCCCGAGGCCCGGCCATGAACCGCAAAGGGTAGGCCGATCTCGTTCAAAAAGCTGATTCGGCTGTCGTTCATTGAGGGGGCATGCAGGATCACCCCGTCGACGGCCGCCCGCGCCTTGAGGTTGCGGTAGACGTTCGATTCGTTGCCATCCTCGACGATGGTAAGGACCATTTCGAATCCATGCCGCGTATAGGCCGTCGCAGCCCCCGCGATGAAGTCAGCGAATACCGGATTAACCATCTCGTGCTTGGTCGCCATCGGAATGACGTGACCGATGGCCATGGCCTGGCCGGTAGCGAGACTTTTGGCACGGGTATTCGGCGTGTAGCTGTGTTTCAGCGCGGCCAATTCCACCCGTTCCCTCGTGGCCGCCGACACCTCAGGATAGCCGTTCAGCGCCCGGCTGACGGTGGTTTGGCTTAGGCCAAGAATGGAGGATAATTCCTTGAGGTTCATAGAAGTTGGTCTAACCAAAGCGCTTTCAATTTCGGGCTTATCCTAGCGACCGACGGTCGCCCCGTCAAAGGGCAGATGACCCTGCGTAAATGCTGCACCTGCAAAATATTGTGACTTTTGAAGGTATTGCGGATGCGAGATTGACAGCGCTGAAATTCTGAGCGACTTTTGCGCCATCCAAAGCGCTTTGATAAGTCACAGCGCCTGAGATATCATGAGCAACGCGGGTAGACCGCGTGACTGGGAGGAAATCCATGAAGAAGACACTACTTGCCGGGTCGGCCATTGCTGCCTTGACCGCAGGCGCTGCATTTGCCGAAGGGCACCTTGCCTTTGCCCCGGGTGACGGCGATTTCAGCTGGGACAGCTATGACGCCTATGTCGCCAGCGCACCGGATCTGTCCGGTCAGACCCTGACCATCGCAGGCCCCTGGCTGTCGCCCGAGGCCGAAATCTTTGACAGCATGCTGGCCTATTTCGAGGCCGCCACCGGCGTTGAAGCCACCTACACCGGTTCCGACAGCTTTGAGCAGCAGATCGTGATCGACGCCGAGGCCGGCAGCCCGCCGAACATCGCCGTGTTCCCGCAGCCCGGTCTGGCCGCCACCATGGCCGCACAAGGCCTTTTGTCGCCCATCGGTGACGACGTGGCCGCCTGGGTTTCCGAAAACTACGCCGCTGGCCCGTCCTGGGTCGATCTGGGCACCTACGCCGACGAAAACGGCGAAAACCAGATGTACGGCTTTTTCTTCAACGTGAACGTCAAGTCGCTGGTCTGGTACAGCCCCGAGAACTTTGAAGATGCCGGCTACGAAGTGCCGACCTCCATGGAAGACCTCATCGCGCTGTCCGAGCAGATCATCGCAGACGGTGAGACACCGTGGTGCATCGGTTTGGGTTCGGGTGCCGCGACCGGCTGGCCGGCCACGGACTGGGTCGAAGACATCATGCTGCGCACCCAGACCCCCGAGGTCTATGACGGCTGGGTCACCAACGAGATCCCGTTCAACGATCCGCGCATCATCGAGGCGATCGATACCTTTGGCATGTTCGCCAAGAACGACGCCATGGTGTCCGGTGGTGCCGGTGCTGTCGCTTCGACCGACTTCCGTGACAGCCCCACCGGCATGTTCACATCTCCGCCCCAGTGCTACATGCACCGTCAGGCATCGTTCGCATCGGCCTTCTTCCCCGATGACGTTGTCGTTGGCGAAGATGCGGACTTCTTCTACTTCCCGTCCTTCTCTGAAAAGGACCTGGGCAACCCGGTTCTGGGCGGCGGCACTCTGATGGCCGTGACGGATGCAAACGACGCATCTGCCGCGTTCATGGAGTTCCTCAAGACACCGATCGCGCATGAGATCATGATGGCGCAGACCGGCTTCCTCACACCGCACTCCGGCGTGAACCTCGACACCTACAAAGACGGCGTGCTGCGCGGCCAGGGCGAAATCCTGCTCAACGCAACCACCTTCCGCTTTGACGGCTCTGACCTGATGCCGGGTGCCATTGGTGCCGGCAGCTTCTGGACCGGTATGGTCGACTACGTCGGTGGTGCATCCGCCGAAGACGTCGCCACCGCTATCCAGGACAGCTGGGACGCGATTAAGTAAGGCCTGACCGCCACTAAGATCTGAATGGCCCCGCCAGCGCGGGGCCATTCATCCATATCGGGATCTGTTCTGGGGAGGGGGCCATGAATCCGGCACTACAGGGTTTACTGATGATCATCATCGGCGTGGGAGGATGCGTTGGCTACTTCTACGGCGCCAATGTCTTCCTCGACAAAGTTCTCTATCCGGCCAGTGGGCCGAATGCCGGGCGCAACATAAACCGCGCCAACATGATCCGCCCTTGGGTCTTTCTGTTCCCCGCAATGGCCGCTCTGGGCCTCTACCTTGCCTATCCGGTGGTCGAAACGCTTCGGATGAGCTTTACCGAGCGTCTGTCGGGAGGCCGCGAACAGTTCGTCGGCTTTGACAACTACAGCCAGATGTTTGGCGAACCGAAGTTCCGCGAAGCGCTGCGCAACAACATGCTCTGGCTGATCATCGTGCCGGCCATGTCCACGGCCCTTGGCCTGCTGGCCGCGCAGCTGACCGACCGGATCCGGTGGGGCAACATCGCCAAATCCATCATCTTCATGCCGATGGCGATCTCGTTCGTCGGCGCTGCCGTTATCTTCAAGCTGATTTACGAGGCCCGGCCCATTGATGTGCAGCAGATCGGCGTCCTGAACGCGGTCTATATGCAACTGGGCGGGGCAGAGCCGCAGCAGTGGCTGACCATCCCGCTTTGGAACAACCTGTTCCTGATGGTTGTCCTGGTCTGGATTCAGACTGGTTTCGCAATGGTGATCCTGTCCGCCGCCCTGCGCGGCATCCCCGAGGAAACGATCGAGGCCGCGATCATTGACGGGGCCAACCCGTTTCAGATTTTCTTCAAGATCAAGGTGCCGCAGATCATGGGCACGATCGTTGTCGTCTGGACCACGATCACCATTACCGTGCTCAAGGTCTTTGACATCGTGTTCGCCATGACCAACGGGCAATGGGAAACGCAGGTTCTGGCCAACTACATGTACGACAAGATGTTTCGCGCCAATGACTGGGGCATGGGCTCGGCCGCTGCCATGGTCATCATGCTCTTGGTCATGCCGATCCTGGTCTGGAACGTCTACAACGCCCGCAAGGAGATGCGCTGATGGACTCGATCGCTGGCAAAAAGTCCGGGCTGACCTGGGCTGTCCACATCTCGGTCGCGGCTTTGGTCCTTTTGTGGATATTTCCGACCCTTGGTCTGTTCGTGTCTTCGTTCCGGACCGGTGATCAGATCACCGCATCCGGCTGGTGGAAGGCGCTTTTCCCGTCCGAGCAGAACGAACAGTTCCGCGCCGCTGACCCCGAAGACAACCGCGAGCTGATCGACGGCGTCTATGTCGTTGCGGGCAACGTCTATGTCGAGGCTGGCAAGGTAGACGATCCGGCGGATGTGGCTGCCGACGTCAGCGCCTGGGGCGTGTCCTCACGCGAGATCAGCGCCTATGCCCCCGGCGAAACCGCCGACATGGGCGAGGGGGAGACGATGACCGTTCAGGCGAACGGGGATTACGTTTGGTTGGGCAGTGACGAACAGATCTCGGGCCGGGCGCCGCGCATCTTTGTCACCGCCCTCAGCCCGCCGGACTTTACCCTGCAAAACTATAATAACGTCCTGTTCGACCCGGCCAACCGGGAAGGGATGACCAAGGCGTTCTTCAATACGCTGACGGTGACGATCCCGGCGACGATCATTCCGATCCTCATCGCGGCCTTTGCGGCCTATGCCCTTGCCTGGATGGACTTTCCGGGGCGGGCGCTGCTGATCGCGGCGGTCGTGGGCCTATTGGTGGTGCCATTGCAATTGGCGCTTATCCCGCTGTTGAAGATCCACAACGATATCGGGATTGGTAAGGGGTACCTGGGGGTCTGGCTGGCGCACACCGGCTTTGGCCTGCCTTTGGCGATCTATTTGTTGCGCAATTATATGGTAGGTCTGCCAAAGGACATCATCGAGAATGCCAAGGTAGACGGGGCAACCGACTTTCAGATCTTTACCAAGATCATCCTGCCTTTGTCCTTCCCGGCATTGGCCTCATTCGCCATCTTCCAGTTCTTGTGGACCTGGAACGACCTTCTGGTGGCCATGGTGTTCCTGATCGACAGTTCGGGCGAAACAACGGTCATGACCCGCCAGATCGTTGAGCTTTTGGGCACCAGAGGGGGCGATTGGGAAATTCTGGCGACCTCTGCCTTTGTCTCTATTGCAGTTCCGCTTGGTGTGTTCTTTGCCATGCAGAAGTATCTGGTACGGGGTCTTCTCGCCGGATCGGTCAAGTAGGAGGCTGCATGAATTTGGCAGTTAAGGACGCGCCCGCGGGCGCACAGGAAGTGGCATCGGAATGGTGGCGGGGGGCGGTGATCTATCAGATCTATCCGCGCAGCTATCAGGACAGCAACGGGGACGGGATCGGCGACCTGGCCGGGATCGTGTCACGGCTGCCCTATATCGCCTCGCTTGGCGTCGATGCGATATGGATCAGCCCGTTCTTTACCTCGCCCATGAAGGACTTTGGCTACGACGTCAGCGACTATTGCGACGTCGATCCGATGTTCGGAACGCTGGCCGATTTTGACGCGGTGGTGGCCAAGGCGCACGACCTGGGCGTCAAGGTCATGATCGACCTGGTTCTGTCCCACACCGCCGAGGCCCATCCATGGTTCGAGGAAAGCCGCGCCAACAAGACCAATCCCAAGGCAGATTGGTACGTCTGGGCCGAGGCCAAGCCGGACGGGTCGCCCCCCAACAACTGGTTGTCGATCTTTGGCGGCTCTGCCTGGCAGTGGGACGGGCGTCGGATGCAGTATTATCTGCACAACTTCCTCACCAGCCAGCCTGACCTGAACTTTCACAACCCCGATGTCGTCGAGGCGCTGTTGGATGTAGAGCGGTTCTGGCTGAAGCGGGGGGTGGACGGGTTCCGGCTTGATACCATCAACTTCTACTACGCCGATGCCCAGTTGCGCGACAATCCCGCACTGCCGCCCGAGCGGCGCAACGACAGCATTGCGCCCAGCGTGAACCCCTATAACTGGCAAGAGCACATCTACTCAAAGAACCAGCCGGAAAACCTTGAATTTCTGCGCAAATTCCGGGCCGAGCTGAACCCCTACAACGCCGCCGCCGTGGGCGAGGTGGGCGATGCCCAGCGCGGGCTTGAGATCATGGCCGAATATACCTCGGGCGGGGATAAGGTGCAGATGTGCTACCCGTTCGAACTGTTGCAGCCCGCCCGGCTCACCGCGGGTGGACTGGCGGATGTGACCGAGCGGTTGGAGCAATCGGCCCCCGACGCCTGGCCCTGCTGGGCCTATTCCAACCACGACGTTACCCGCCACATCACCCGCTGGGGCCTGAGCGACGCGGCCGCCCGGCTATATGCGACGCTGCTCATGTGCATGCGCGGCTCTGTTTGCCTCTATCAGGGCGAAGAGTTGGGATTGCCCGAGGCCGATGTGCCCTTCGAGGATTTGCAGGACCCCTACGGCATCCAGTTCTGGCCCGAATACAAGGGCCGCGATGGATGCCGGACACCGATGGTCTGGGAACAATCCAACCTCAACGGCGGATTTTCCGATGCCCGCCCCTGGCTTCCGGTGTCGAGCCGGCATCTGGGCCGGGCTGTCGGGGTGCAACTGGACGACGCAGGGTCAATGCTGAACCATTACCGCGCCGTGATCGCGCTGCGCCACACCCATGCGGCCTTGGCCAGTGGAGAGCTGCGCGATCTGTCGTTCGAGGCGGACGTGGTCTGCTTTACCCGGACCGATCCGTCGGGGGATGTGTTCTGCGCCTTCAACATGGGCGAGACACCGGTGCAATTCGCCATGCCTGATGGCCGCTGGACGCCAACCGGCGCGGCGGTGGGGGCGGTTACGGCGGATGCGGACGGGATCGCAAGGCTCGGGGCCTGGCAATGCTGCCTTGCCGTGGTGGCGCCGGAATAACGAGAACAAGGACGAGGGAGGAACGACCATGGCCGATCTGAAGCTGACCAATGTTGCCAAGACTTATGGCGGGACGGTCGATGTGCTCAGGGACATCAATCTCGACATCAAGACGGGGGAATTGATCGTTTTTGTCGGCCCCTCGGGCTGTGGCAAGTCCACATTGCTGCGGATGATCGCAGGGCTGGAAAAGATCACCGGCGGTGAGCTGCAGATCGACGGGGTCGTTGTCAACGACGTGCCGCCGGCCCAGCGGGGCATCGCGATGGTGTTCCAGTCCTACGCGCTTTATCCGCATATGACCGTGCGCGATAACATGTCCTTTGCCCTCAAGCTGGCCAAGAAGACCCCGGCCGAGATCGAGGCTGCGGTCGGCAAGGCGGCCAAGATCCTGCAATTGGATGATTATCTTGACCGGCTGCCCAAGGCCCTGTCGGGCGGCCAGCGCCAGCGGGTCGCCATCGGCCGGTCGATCGTGCGCGACCCCAAGGTCTATTTGTTCGACGAACCCTTGTCGAACCTCGATGCCGCCCTGCGCGTGGCAACCCGGATCGAGATTGCCCAGCTTAAGGAATCGATGCCCGAGTCGACGATGATCTACGTCACCCACGACCAGGTCGAGGCGATGACACTGGCCACGCGCATCGTGGTTCTGGCCAACAAGGGGATCGCCCAGGTCGGATCGCCGCTTGAGCTATATGAGCGTCCCGAGAACGAATTCGTGGCCCAGTTCATCGGGTCGCCCGCGATGAACCTCTTGCCCGGCGAGATCGTGGGCACAGGGGCGCAGACGACGATCAAGCTGGTTGGGGGTGGCACAGCGGTGTCCGCAGTGTCTACCCAGGAGGCGGACAAGGGCCTGAAGGTTAACGTCGGCGTCCGGCCCGAGGATATGGTCGCCACTGACGGCGACTACCTGTTCGAGGGGGCGGTGAATTTCACCGAAGCCCTGGGCGAGGTGACGATCCTATATTTCGACAAGGTCGGCGACAACGATGCGGTGATCGGCAAGCTGGCAGGTATCCATCCCGAGTTGCGCGGCAAGTCGGTCCGCATGACTGCAGCACCGGAAAAGGTCCAGGTCTTTCACAACGGCCGGTCGCTCTACTACCGATAGCTGCGCCTGGGGGCGGGGCGTAGGGGGGCTCTGCCCCCCGGCCTGCGGCCTCCCCCCGGGATATTTTGGGCGAGATGAGGACGGGCCCTTTGGGTTAGGACGGGCCTTGGGTTAGTAGGGGGCGTCTTCGAGCACGCCGTCCGCGCTCATCTGTGCATAAAGCAGACCTTCGCGCAGGCCCCGATCCGCGACCGACAAGCGGTCGGTTGGCCAGAGCCGCATGAGTGCTTGCAGGATCGCTGAGCCGGACATGATCAGCGCCTGCCGGTCTTTGCCGATCCGGGGATCGTTCCGCCGCCCTTCGGGACCAAGGCTGAGGTAGTCGCGGATCACCGCATCGATCTGGTCGGAGGTCATCCGCAATCCGTCAACCTTGGTCCGGTCGTAGCGTTTCAGCCCCAGGTGGCTGGCGGCCACTGTGGTGACGGTGCCTGAGGTGCCGATGATCTGGAACCCTTCGCGGGCCTGTTCGGCGGCACTTGGGGCAAAGGCGGCCAGGTTTTCCTCAAAAAACCAACTCATTAAGGCAAAACGCGCCGAATCGTCCTCCACGTCGCGGAATTGATCCCGCAGGGTTGCGACGCCCAGGGGCACGCTGATCCAGTCGACCACTTTGGCGGCCGCAAAAGGGCCGGGATCCGCCTTGAAGCCTGAATGCAGCCGCATGATCGCCCGGGGCCTTTCACGCGAGGGCACCTTGGTCAGGTCGATCCAGACAAGTTCTGTCGACCCACCGCCGATGTCGACCACCAGAAGCTGCTCGGTCCGGGTCGAGACGAGCGGCGCACAGGAGATCACGGCCAACCGCGCCTCTTCCTCGGGTTCGATGATTTCAAGGTTAAGCCCGGTTTCCCGGCGCACCTGAGCCAGAAAGGCGTTGCCATTCCGCGCCCGACGGCAAGCCTCTGTCGCCACGAGCCGCATATGGCCAACCCCGTGGCGGGCAAGCTTTTGCTTGCAGATCCTGAGGGCCCCGATGGTCCGGTTCATCGAAGAACGGCTGAGCCTGCCCGAGCTTTCGAGCCCATGGCCAAGTTGCACCGACTTTGAGAAACTGTCCACGACGTGAAACTGACTGCCCTTGGGTTGGGCAATCAGCATCCGACAGCTATTTGTCCCAAGGTCCAGCGCCGCATAAAGCGACGCAGGGTCGGGTGGTTGGGGCGCGGGGCTTTCGACCGCTTTGGGGAACGCGCCCGCGCTGAAGGGACGCCTGGGCGCCATCTGCACGCCCTCCGAATTCGAGTTGAGTTCAAGGTAGGCTTCGGCGGTTGTCCGCGCAAGTCCTGTATCGGTTACGTGACACATGGGCAGGCCGGTTCCGAGAGCCCTTCATGATCTTGTTGAAAAAACCGAAGGGTCAGAGGGCTGGTGCCATGCGGCCCAAGGGTCGATAAGGGGCCAAGGTTCGGAAGGGTCGTCGCTGGACGCTTTCGGGATGTCGAAATTCGACCCCGGTTCCGGCCACCGGGCGCGTAGAAGCGATCAACACAGCTTATGGAAAGCGGAATCAGATGCCTCAGGTCACCATCGTCTACTGGCGCGACATACCGGCGCAGGTCATCGTGGGTGCAGGTCGCAAGGCCTCAAAGCGCCAACTGGCCGAGCGGTTCGAGCAGGCCATCGACCGAGCTGCCATGAAGGTCGGTGCCGATGGATCGGACGCCTATCTTGCCGAATGGCGCAAGGTTCCAAGTGGTGAGCAGGACGGCGAGGCAGACGCAATTGCGGCGGCCGAGGCAGAGCGCCTTGAGACGACCTACGACAAGGAGCGTCTGAAGGCGCTGATCGACAACGATGGCTGGGCCTGACGGTCTGCCGTGACCAACAGGCTGCCGCCCCCTTTTTCCGGCCTCAAGCCGCCCCCTTTTTCCGGCCTCAAGGAGGTAATCATGTCTCTTCTTCCGTTCCGCAAACGCGCTGATCCCGGCCTGTCCGCGACATCCGCTCCCGTCGAGGCCTTCCTTGATGGCTTTTCCATAGAGGTGATGCCCCGGACCGCCGAAAAGGTCGAGGATTTCAAAACCCTCCTGCCCAAGGGGACAAGGGTCTACATCGCCCATATCGAGGGCACACCCATCGAAGAGATGGTCGCTACCGCCCGCCGTCTGGCGACCGACGGGTTTCCGGTCATGCCGCATTTTCCGGCGCGGATCATCGCGGATGAGGCGACGCTTGCCGACTGGATCGCCCGCTACCAGGGCGAGGCCGGGGTGACCCAGGCCTTGCTTCTGGCGGGTGGTGTCAAGGAACCGATGGGGGCGTTCCATTCCTCCATGCAACTGCTTGAGACGGGTCTGTTCGACAAGGCGGGCTTTGACCGCCTGCATGTGGCAGGCCACCCCGAGGGGAACCGTGACATCGATCCCGATGGATCGGACAAGACGGTGATGGAGGCGCTGCGCTGGAAGCAGAAGTTCGCCGAACGGACCGACGCGAAGATGGCACTTGCCACCCAGTTCTGCTTTGAGGCCGCGCCGGTCATTGCCTGGGCGAATGGTCTCAAGGCGGCTGGCATCGACCTGCCGATCCACATCGGGGTGGCAGGCCCGGCCAAGCTGCAGACCCTGATCAAATTCGCTATCGCTTGCGGGGTTGGTCCCTCGCTTCGGGTGCTGCAAAAGCGGGCCATGGATGTGACCAAGCTGCTTTTGCCCTACGAGCCGACTGATTTCGTCGCGGAACTGGCCGCCCACAAGGCCGCACATCCGGATTTCAATATCGAAAAGGTGCACTTCTTCCCGCTGGGCGGGATCAAGACCAATGCCACCTGGACCCAAACTCACGGCGGCGCCTCTGGCGTGCCGATCGCTCAACAAGGATAGATGATGACCCGTACGATCGTTGAATCGAAAACGAAAACCGCCATCATCGGCTTTGACCAGCCGTTCTGTGTGATCGGGGAACGGATCAACCCCACCGGACGCAAGAAGCTGGCGGCCGAGCTTGAGGCTGGCGATTTCTCGACCGTTGAGGCGGACGCCCTGGCCCAGGTTGCCGCAGGGGCCACGGTTCTGGACGTGAACTCCGGCGCCGTTTTCACCAACAAGATGGCCGAGGACACACGCTACGCCGACAACAACTTTGTCGAACCACCCTTGATGCGGGAGCTGATTGAACGGGTGCAGGCCATCGTCGATGTGCCCCTGTGCATCGACAGCTCTGTCCCCGGTGCGCTTGAGGCGGGTCTTGCCGCCTGCGAAGGACGGCCCCTTCTGAATTCCGTCACCGGCGAGGAAGAGCGGCTCGAACTGGTTCTCCCTCTGGTCAAGAAATACAACGTTCCGGTCGTCGCTATCTCGAACGACGATACCGGCATTTCCGAGGATCCCGAGGTTCGCTTTGCCGTCGCCAAGAAGATAGTCGAACGGGCCGCCGATTTCGGCATTCCCGCCCACGACATCGTGGTCGACCCGCTGGTGATGCCGATCGGGGCTATGGGAACCGCTGGCTTGCAGGTCTTTACCCTCGTGCGGCGTCTGCGGGACGAGCTTGGGGTCAACACGACCTGCGGGGCCTCCAACATCTCCTTCGGTCTGCCCAATCGGCATGGCATCAACAATGCCTTCCTGCCGATGGCCATGGCCACAGGTATGACCAGCGCCATCATGAACCCCGTGGCCCTGCCGGTATCGCAGGCCAAGATCGCCGAAAAGAAGGCAGAGCTTGCCGCCGCAGGCATCGTGCTGCCCGACGGGATGGACGACGAAACCTTCGTGACCATCTTCGGGCTGGGCTCGATGAAGGCGCGTCCCGGTTCGGAAATGGCGGCCATCCGCGCGGCTAACTTCCTGACCGATAACGACCCCTCCGGGGCGGAATGGATCCGGTTCAACCGGCCCCCCGTGGCCGAGGGCGAGGGCCGGGCACGCACCGGACGCAGAAAGCGGGCCTGATCCCCTCATCTCGCCAAAAATATCCCGGGGGAGCGCCGAAAGGCGCGGGGGCAGCGCCCCCGATCCCCGGGACCACAGGCGGCACGGCCGGCACAGGGGCAGGTCGCTTTGCCGCTACCCCCTTGCGCCTGACCGCCCGCCCGGCATAGATCGGGCATGGCCAAAGCACCGTCAAAACCCAAAAACACCTCTGGCCGCGGCCAGCGTGACCTGACCGTCAAGGTCAAGACCGCCCGTGGGCGCAAGATGTCGTCTACCCTCTGGCTGCAACGTCAGCTGAACGACCCCTATGTGGTCAAGGCCCGCGCCGAGGGGATGCGGGGCAGGGCGGCCTACAAGATCCTCGAACTGGATGACAAGTTTCGCTTTCTTGTTCCCGGGGCCCGGGTGGTTGATCTGGGCTGTGCCCCGGGCGGCTGGTTGCAAGTGGCGGTGCCCCGGATCAACGCGCTTGGGCTGAAATCCGGCAAGGCAGTGGGCAAGATCATCGGTGTGGACCTGCAAGAGGTCGAGCCGGTTCCCGGGGCCGAGATTCACCAACTGGATTTCCTTTCCGAAGGGGCAGACGATCTGGTCAAGGGCTGGCTTGGTGGGCCTGCCGATGTGGTTATGTCCGACATGGCCGCCTCTGCTTCGGGTCACAAGCAAACAGACCACATGCGGATCATGATGCTCTGCGAGGCCGCTGCCTATTTCGCGTTCGACGTCCTTGTCGAAGGCGGCACCTTCATCGCCAAGGTTCTGGCAGGAGGGGCAGAAGGCGAATTGCAAAAGCTGCTCAAGCAGAAGTTCACCAAGGTGATCAACGTCAAACCCCCGGCCTCACGCTCTGACAGTTCCGAGAAATTCGTGGTGGCGACAGGGTTCCGCGGCTAGGGCAATCAGCCGGCAATAATCAGCCAAGCCCAGTTGCAGCCCGCGCCCTGACGGGCCACTCTTGTGTCAAATCGACACGGGAGGCACCTATGACCCATATTCTGGCCATTGATCAGGGCACCACATCCAGCCGGGCGATCATCTTTGACAGCGCCATGCGGATCGTCGCCTCTGCGCAGGAGGAGTTTCCCCAACACTTTCCGAAATCGGGCTGGGTAGAGCATGATCCCTCTGACATCTGGGCCTCGGTTGCGTCGACCTGTCGGGGGGCGATCGAAAAGGCGGGGCTGGCGCCCGCCGATCTGGCTGCCATAGGCATCACCAACCAACGCGAGACCGCGGTGATCTGGGATAAGGATACCGGTCAGCCGATTCACAACGCCATCGTCTGGCAGGACCGGCGGACCGCCGACCTTTGCGCCACACTCAAGGCTGAAGGGTTCGAGGATGAGGTGACCGCCCGGACCGGCCTTCTGCTCGATCCCTATTTTTCGTCGACCAAGGTGAAATGGCTTCTCGATCACGTCGAGGGTGCTCGGGAAAAGGCGGGCAGGGGTCAGCTTTTGTTTGGCACCATCGACTGTTTCCTGATCTGGAAGCTGACGGGGGGCAAGGTGCATGCCACAGACGCCACCAATGCCGCCCGCACCATGCTTTACAACATTCACGACGGGGCATGGGATGCCGCGATCTGTGACCGGCTGGGCATTCCCATGGCCATGCTGCCCGAGGTGCGCGATTGCGCCGCCGATTTCGGGACCAGCCGCGCCGATCTGTTTGGAACCGAACTCCCTATTCTGGGTGTCGCCGGCGATCAGCAGGCCGCGACGCTTGGGCAGGCCTGTTTTGCCCCCGGCATGCTCAAATCCACCTATGGCACCGGCTGCTTTGCCCTGATGAACACGGGCGACACCCCGGTCCGGTCCCAAAACCGGCTTTTGACCACCATCGCATATCAGTTCGATGGCAAGCCGACCTATGCCCTTGAGGGGTCGATCTTTATCGCAGGTGCCGTCGTCCAATGGCTGCGCGACGGGTTGCAGATCATTCGGTCTGCCCCCGAAACCCAGCCCCTCGCCGAAACCGCCGATCTGGGGCAAGAGTTGTATCTTGTGCCCGCCTTCACAGGCCTTGGCGCACCCCATTGGGACCCCGACGCCCGGGGGGCGATTTACGGGCTGACCCGCAATTCAGGCCCGGCGGAGTTCGCCCGCGCAGCCCTGGAAAGCGTAGGTTTTCAGACCCTTGATCTGATGGAGGCGATGCATGCCGACTGGACAGCCGCCAGCGGGGACGGGGTGTTGCGCGTCGATGGTGGGATGAGCGCCTCAGACTGGTCGATGCAGTTCCTGTCCGACATCATCGGCGCGCCGGTCGACCGTCCCGAGGTGCTTGAGACAACCGCCCTTGGGGTTGCTTGGTTGGCAGGCATGAAGGCGGGCATCTATCCGGATCTTGCGGGATTTGCCCAAAGCTGGGCCCTTGACCGGCGGTTTGAGCCGCAAATGGACGCGGCAGAACGCACCCGCCGTGTGGCAGGTTGGAAAGATGCGGTATCCCGCACCCTCAGTCGTTAACGAAAATGGAGAGGGGGCCTCAGGCCCCCCAGGTCCGGATGGGTCCGCAATCCATATGGACGAAGTTTGACCCAGAGTAGCGTCCAACGCCGCCAGCCCGACACGCTGCTGCCGCGCGGGCCATTTGGCTGACCGAGCGGCCATCAAGCCGAAGGTCGGCGGCCTGACCACGCATGTGCAGCGAATTGCGCGCCACACCCAAGGACTGCGACCGCAGCATCGCGTTGGTCTGGGGCGACCGGTAGCCCGACAAAAGCATATAGGGTTCGGACACATCCATCATGCGATGCGAGGCTGCCATAATGTCGATGGTGCGGCTGTCCATCTCGACCGCGGTGCCGGTGCGCCAATCACGCATGAACACGTTGATCTCGCGCATCGCCTCGCCGATATAGTCGCCTTCAATCCAGTAGATGGTGTCAAGACGTTCGCCGGTCCGACCAGAGTACATGCTGATACGGCGAATATCCCCTGCGCCGCGCAAAAAACCTGCGGCATTGGAATAGGTTGGGGCTGATACGAGCGCGACGGATGCAAAAGCACCCAGCAGCGCACGCCTAGAAAGGCCCGAAGAGCTGGTATCGTTCATGTGAGCGCCTGTCCCGTCGCCATATTGAGTCCGCTAGAAGCGGACATTGCTATCTATCCCCAGATGCAAAATCCTTATTGCATAACTCGAATCTCCCACCAACCGCGTTTTACGGCATGGTGGTAAACAGGGGCAGAATCGGCGGGTTTTTGCGCAAATGTCGTGCAGGCTGCCATTTGTTGCGCAGTTGTCACGCGGTGTTGCCGGATGGCATCGGCTCAGGCGACACATATGACCAACAATCCGGCTGCCAGACGGAAATGTGAATGGATTTAACGGCCTATATGTAAAATCTATTGCCCGACCTGCTGCTTCTTCCAAGGAATTGCTTATTTTGACTTGTCTCATGTTTGTCCGCCCTGCTGCGCGTGCGTTGGCGGTGGCCCTTTCCCTCGTTTTTGTCGCGCCTACGGCGCATGCTCAGATGAGCCTTTCGGTGACGGGCCTTCGCCAGGCGGTTGCAGAGGCCGCAGCCCGCGATGAGGATCTTGCCGCCTTCTACCGGGAACGTTCGTTCGAAGGGATCTGGACCGGCAGCAGCCAGATTGCCCAGGCACGGCGAAACGCCCTTTTGTCCGCGTTGAGCCAGGCAGAATCCCATGGCATCCCCGCCAGCCGATATGACGTCGAGGGACTGGTCCAGGCGCTTTATGCGGCCGACAATGCGGCCGAGCAGGGCCGTATGGATGTGGAACTAAGCCGCCTTTTGCTGCGTTACGCGCGCGATGTGAACACCGGGCTGTTGAACCCCGGTGAGGTTGTGTCGCTGATCAAGCGCGAAGTGCCCTTGATCGACAGGCGCGCCCTGCTGGAAGGGTTCATGACGGCAGCCTCGCCATCTGGCTTTCTGCGCCAATTGGCCCCTCAGGCGCCCGAATACACCCGCCTGATGCGCAACTACCATGAAATGCAGTCCATGATCCCGATGGGCGGCTGGGGGCCTGCGGTCTCTGGTGGTCGGCTCGAGCCCGGCGATAGCGGTCCCCGCGTGGTCGAACTGCGCAACCGTCTCATGGCAATGGGCTATCTTGGCCGCTCAGTGACCGTCACCTATGACGACGCTATCCGGGGCGCGGTTGAGCGGTTTCAAAGCACGCATGGCATGACCGTTGACGGTGTCGCGGGCGAAGCGACGCTGCGCGAGATCAATGTGCCTTTGGAAACCCGCATGCAGTCGGTTCTGGTCGCGATGGAGCGCGAGCGCTGGATGAACATCCCACGCGGCGACCGTCATATCTGGGTTAACCTGACAGATTTCCACGCCAATATCGTCGATTTCGACCGGGTTACATTCTCGACCCGCTCGGTCATCGGGGCCGTTGGCTCGGATCGTCAGTCGCCTGAGTTTTCGGATGTGATGACCCATATGGTCGTCAACCCAAGCTGGCATGTCCCACGCTCGATCATCGTGAACGAATACCTGCCATCGTTGCGCAGCAATCCGGGTGCCGCGGGGCATTTGCAGATCATTGACCGACAGGGCAGGGTGATCAGCCGTGATGGCGTGGACTTCAGCCAGTTTTCGGCGTCGAGCTTTCCCTTCTCCATGCGCCAGCCGCCGGGGGCCCGGAACGCGCTTGGGCAGGTCAAGTTCATGTTCCCCAATCCGTACAACATCTATCTGCACGACACCCCGGCACAGGATCTGTTCGGCCGCGAAGTTCGGGCGTTCAGCCACGGCTGTATCCGTCTGGATGACCCGTTTGACTTTGCCTATGCACTTCTGGCCCGCCAGACCAGCGACCCGGTCGGCTATTTCCAGCAGATTCTGAATAGCCGCAACGAAACCCGCGTCGATCTGGAAACCCCGGTTCCGGTGCATCTGGTGTACCGCACCGCATTTACCTCGGTCACGGGTGAGTTGCAGTTCCGTTCCGACATCTATGGCCGGGATGCGCTGA
Source organism: Flavimaricola sp. (assembly GCA_029255105.1). Classification (GTDB taxonomy): domain Bacteria; phylum Pseudomonadota; class Alphaproteobacteria; order Rhodobacterales; family Rhodobacteraceae; genus Flavimaricola. The sequence continues at coordinate 36,464 of JAQWWH010000096.1, forward strand.
TCTGGGATGCCCTGTCGCGCGAAGGGGTGGTGGTCGGCGGCTTTCAGGGATAGGTCTGTTCGCCAAACACTGGCGGGAGACATCCATGGGGTTCCGTATCGCTGAGATTGCGTCCCAGCTTGGCGCCGAGGCGGCGGGCGATCTGGATATCGTCGTATCAGGCGCAGCCGAGCCGCAAAGCGCCGGTCCCGGCCAAATCGCCATCGCCCTGTCACCGGCCTATGCCCAAAGCCTTTCTGGCGGCCAGGCCGTTGCTGCGATCCTTTGGCCCGGTGCCGACTGGCAGTCGATGGGGCTGCGGGCCGCGATCTTTGCGCCACGGGGTCGTCTTGCCCTGGCGCGCTTGACCCGGCTTCTCGATCCCGGCCCCCTCTTGGACCCTGGAATCCATCCCACTGCATTGATTGACGGTGCAGAGATTGCCGAGAATGTGTCGATCGGGGCCTACAGCATCATCGGCGCCGGGGCCCGCATTGGATCGGGCTGCAAGATAGCGGCACATGTGACAGTGGCACCGGGGGTCGAGATCGGGCCCGATGCCCTGATCCTGCCCGGCGTGCGGATCGGACCCAGGGTCCGGATCGGGGCGCGTGCGATTCTGCAACCCAACGTGGCGATCGGGGGGGATGGGTTCTCTTTCGTCACCGAAACGCCCGCTCATGTCGAAGTCGCCCGCACCACCCTTGGCAAGGGCTCTCTGCCAGTGGTCGATGATCCCACATGGCACCGTATCCATTCGCTGGGTGGTGTCGACATCGGTGATGACGTTGAGATTGGCGCGGGCAGCACCGTTGACGCCGGCACCATCCGGGCCACCCGGATCGGGTCAGGAACCAAGATCGATAACCTCGTGCAGGTCGGCCACAATGTCGTCGTCGGACGGGACTGCCTGTTGTGCGCTCAGGCCGGTGTAGCAGGATCGGCGCGGATCGGGGATCGTGTCGTCATCGGGGGGAAGGCCGGAGTGGCCGACAATGTCACTGTTGGGAACGATGTTGTTCTGAGTGGGGCCAGCGTGGTGTTGTCCAATGTTCCCAATGGCCGCGTCATGATGGGCTATCCCGCCGTCCGAATGGACAACCATGTGGAAAGCTACAAGGCGCTGCGCCGATTGCCCCGTATCCTGCGCGACCTTGCGGCGCGGCAAAAACCGGTTTCCAACCCGGATCAGAGCGACTAAATCAGCGCTAGCCCGCGGTCGGGCTGCAGACAGACCGGAAGAGTGCAAAGGCGTATCGGATGGACATCAAAGACAGGGTCATCAAGATCATCGCGGAGCAGGCGGTGCTTGAGCCGTCGGACGTAAAGATGGAGCACAGCCTGGCTGATCTGGGCATCGATAGCCTTGGCTTGGTGGAAAGCATCTTTTCGATCGAAGAGGCCTTTGACATCTCGGTTCCCTTCAACGCCAATGGGCCGTCGGAAGGGGACTTTGACATCTCCTCGGTGGCAAGCATTGTCGCGGCTGTCGAAAAGCTCTTGAAAGACCAGGCGTGACGGCAACGATCCTGACCGGGGCCCCGCGTCGCGTCGCGATCACCGGCTCTGGCACAATCAACCCTCTTGGCAGCGATGTCGCCAGCACTCTGGCCTCGATGCGCGAGGGGCGCTGCGGCATCGGACCCTTGGACATTCGGGATGTGGACAGGCTGTCCATCCAGATCGGCGGGCAGATCCACGGCTATGATGAGGCGGCGCACTTTGACCGCCAGCAACTGGCGCTTTATGACCGGTTCACCCAATATGCCATGCTCTCGGCGCGGCAGGCCATGGCCCAGTCCGGCTTGGTCATAGACGAGGCATTGGCCCTGAAATCAGGTGTGATCCTTGGGACCGCCGGTGGCGGGATCGGAACCTCGGACGAGAATTACCGCGCTGTTTACGAAGAGGGGAAGAACCGCGTTCATCCCTTTGTCGTGCCAAAACTGATGAACAATGCTGCAGCCAGCCATTTGAGCATGGCCTTCAACCTGCAAGGCCCGTCCTTCAGCGTGGCCACCGCCTGCGCGTCCTCAAACCATGCTATGGGCCTTGCCTTTCAGATGATCCGGTCGGGCATGACACAAGTCATGTTGACCGGTGGGTCCGAGGCGATGTTGTGCTTTGGCGGGATCAAGGCCTGGGAGGGCCTACGGGTGATGTCCCGCGACGCCTGCCGCCCGTTCAGCGCCAACCGCAACGGTATGGTGCAGGGTGAGGGGGCGGCAGTCTTTGTGTTCGAGGACTACGAACACGCAAAGGCCCGGGGCGCAGAGATCCTGGCAGAGGTTGTCGGCTTTGCCATGACCTCGGATGCCGCGGACATCGTCATGCCGTCGGTGCAGGGGGCGCAGCGGGCCATATCGGGCGCTTTGGCCGATGCCGGGCTGGCGCCTGAGGACGTGGGCTACATCAACGCCCACGGCACCGGAACCGCCGCCAATGACAAGTCCGAGTCCGCAGCAGTGGCGCAGACGTTTGGGACGCATGCAGAACATCTGATGATCTCATCGACGAAGTCGATGCATGGCCACTTGATCGGCGGAACCGGTGCGGTTGAACTGCTTGCCTGCATTATGGCGCTGCGCGACGGCGTCATAGCCCCGACGATCGGGTATGAGGCCGCGGACCCCGACTGCCCCCTTGATGTCGTACCCAATGTGGCGCGCGAAGTGAAGGTGACCGCGGTGCTGTCGAATGCCTTTGCCTTTGGCGGCATGAATGCCGTCATCGCTCTGCGGTCGGTCTAGCGGCGCACAATATGAAAACGCCGCCTCGTCTGAGGCGGCGTTAATTTGTTCCGACAGTAAGATCAGGATCTAGTTGGCCGTGGCAGTCGCTGCATCAAAGCCGGCAGTAAACCCGATCAAGGACATGGTCAGGTTGATCTGTTGATCGGGCACAGCGGCAGGCACGATGGTCAACACGCCGCTTGCACCGCGCTTGAGCAAGGCGACCTGCTCGTCGGTCAGACCAAAGCGGGCAACGCAGCCCGCGCGGTTGCAGAAGTTGAAGGCATAGCGACGGGCCTCGCCGCCATCGATGCTCAACGTCAGTTGTTCGGTCAACAGGGTTTCAAGCGGGACAACGACCACGACACCGGCCACGGCGGGTCCTCCATCAGCCAACGGGACAATGCTGATTTCGGCAACCGGGTTCTCGCTCGGGTCAAGCAGCAGCTGATACATCTGGCAGGGGTCTTCCCCGACCTCGGCCACCAGGCAGCGCAGGGCCCAGTCGCCAAAGACTTCGCGCACATAAGGCTCGCCCGGGCGGGGCGCGGTGTCGTCGACGGGGGTGCCAAGATCAAACTCTTGCGACGAAGGGGCCGCCGGTTCGGGCGTGGCGGTGTCTTGCGCGATCAAAGGCGAGGCAACCGCGACAAGGGCCGCTGCGACAAATAGCTTGAGCGAATTCAACATGGTTTGGCGTCCTGATTGGCAGTGATGAGCGGGTCTTTACCATGTGGCCCACCCAGTGTCAGTGGGTTTAAACGCCCCTGCGGTAAAGTTCCGCCGAAGCAGGGACAAGTCAAAATTGAAAAAGGAGCCGCATAACGGCTCCCCTTCCTTTTTTTCTCCCTGTCGGACTTGGCCGACTTATCGATCGCAGGCTAAGCAAAGCGCCCCACTGCGTCAACAGGGTTATCCACACAAACACACGGAAGTAGAGGAAAAGCCCCGAAAAAAACCGCGCCCTAAGGCGCGGCAAGTCTGACAGGGAGGGAGTCTTGCCCCATGAGCCACAGCGATGTGGCCCCAGGGGCATCTTTGAAGCTGGCACAGATTTCTTAAGATTGTATGGTCTGACCATATGTTGTGCGACGGGTCCGTCGCAGGGACAAGGGGACCCAAATGGGTGATGATATCTTCCTTGGTGGCGGTGGCGACGGCTATGCAGAGGCGCAGCGACTGTTACTAAGCCATACCAACCGCCACGGGCTGATTGCCGGGGCAACCGGGACCGGCAAGACGGTGACCCTGCAGATCCTTGCAGAGGGGCTGTCGGCGGCGGGGGTTCCAGTGTTTCTGTCGGATGTGAAGGGGGACCTGTCCGGTTTGGCCAAATCGGGCAGCGCGGACTTCAAACTCCACGAGCCCTTCATGAAGCGGGCGGCGACCATCGGGCTAGATCTCCAATATGCCGCCACCCCGGTCACTTTCTGGGATCTTCTGGGCGAGCAGGGCCATCCGGTCCGGGCGACGGTCGCTGAAATGGGGCCGCTTCTGTTGTCACGGCTTCTTGACTTGACGGACGTACAGGAAGGGGTGTTGAACGTTGCCTTCCGGGTGGCCGATGAAGACGGGCTGCCGCTTCTCGACCTCGAAGATCTGCAAGCGCTGCTGGTCTGGTGCGGCCAGAACGCCAAGGACCTGTCCCTGCGCTATGGCAATGTCGCGACAGCCTCTGTCGGGGCGATCCAGCGGCAGCTTTTGGTGCTGGAAAATCAGGGCGGGGCATCCTTGTTTGGGGAACCTGCTCTGGACCTGCACGACATGATGCGGCTGGATGCCGATGGCCGGGGCATGGTCAACATCCTGGCGGCGGACAAGCTGATGAACGCCCCCCGGCTATACGCCACGTTCCTTCTGTGGCTGCTGTCAGAGCTGTTTGAGGAACTGCCCGAGGTGGGGAACCCGGACAAACCCAAGCTCGTCTTCTTCTTTGACGAGGCGCATCTGCTGTTTGACGATGCCCCCAAGGCGCTGATCGAAAAGGTCGAACAGGTCGCCCGCCTGATCCGGTCCAAGGGGGTGGGGGTGTTTTTCATCACCCAGAACCCCGGCGATGTGCCCGACACCGTTCTGGGCCAGCTTGGCAACCGGGTGCAGCATGCCTTGCGCGCCTTTACGGCCAAGGACCGCAAGGACCTTGAAAAGGCAGCCGAGACCTATCGCGACAACCCGCGCTTTGACACTGCCGACGCCATCCGTGATGTCGGGACGGGCGAGGCGGTCACGTCGCTTCTGGATGCCAAGGGCGTGCCGGGCGTGGTAGAGCGGACGTTGATCCGGCCGCCATCCTCGCAACTGGGACCGATCACCGGGGCCGAACGGGCCGCGTTGATGGCCCTGTCAGGCATGGCGGGCAAGTACGACACCCGGCTTGACCGGGATTCGGCGTCTGAAATGCTGGCCCGACGGGCGGCCGCCGCTGCGGCGGAGGTGGAGGCGCAAGAGGCGCAGGCAGCCACCGCCGAGGCTGAAGAGCGCGAATTTCGCAATGCCCGGCGATACGACGGCGGGCGCAGCCCGTCCTCGCGCGGGTCCGGCGAGCCCACATCCAGGACGAGGCCCACGACCTCGTCCCGCTCGACCGGCAAGACCGAAAGCTTTGGCGACGCCATCAGCTCTGTCGTCATCAAGGAGCTGAAGGGAACAACCGGCCGACGCATCGTGCGCGGCATACTGGGTGGCATCTTCAAGGCCCGCTAAGGGGTCGTTAAGGTAAGGTGGGTCATGACCCACCTTACGGGTCAGAGGGGGCGGATCTTCAATGTGGCGATCCGGTTCTCTTCCTTTTCGACCACCTCAAAACGGAAGCCATGAAAACTGAACACCTGGCCCTCGACCGGGATCATCTGGGCCTCGTGGATCACCAGCCCGGCGATAGTATTGGCCTCTTCGTCGGGCAATTGCCAATCGTGGGCGCGGTTCAGGTCGCGTATCGTCATGGTCCCATCAACGAGGTAGGATCCATCAGGCGCGCGGGCGACAGGTTCTTCGGTCTTGGCGTCGAATTCGTCTGAAATCTCGCCCACGATCTCTTCGAGAATATCCTCGAGCGTGATCAGGCCCAGCAAGGTCCCGTATTCGTCGATGACAAGGGCAAAGTGGCTGTGCCGTGTCAGGAATTGCCGCATCTGATCGTCCAGTGTCGTGTATTCCGGGACGAAATAGGGGGCCATTGCCACTGTCATGATGTCAAAGGCGGCCAGCTCCTCGGGATCAATACGGCCGTCGTCGCGCAGCATCCGTTGCATCGCCCGCAGCAGGTCCTTGGCATGCAGGATGCCGACGATGTTCTCGGGATCGTCCTTCCACAGGGGCAGGCGGGTATGGGCGCTTTCAAGGCACAGGCGCAGGATCTCGGTCACCGGCAGATTGGCGTCGATCGTCTCGATATTGGAGCGGTGAAGCATGATCTCTTCCACCGTTCGCTCGCCCAGATCGAGCGCGCCGAGGATGCGGTCCCGATCCTCTTTTTCGACAACCCCTTCGGAATGGCCAAGGGCGATGGCACCCGCGATCTCTTCGCGCACCGCGAGGATGTTGGTGTCAGGATCGGTCTTCACGCCGAACAGCCTCAGGACCGCCCGCACAAACACCCGCACAGCACCAACGATGGGCGAGAACAGCAGCACCACCAGCGAGATCGGTCCCGAGACCCGCGATGCGACGGTTTCGGGGTTGGTGATGGCATAGGTCTTGGGAAGCACCTCGGCAAAGATCAGGACCAAAAGCGTCATGATCAGCGTGGCAAAGGCAACCCCGCCGTCACCGAACATGCGCGTCAGCAAGGCGGTGGCAAGCGATGTCGCAAGGATATTGACGACGTTGTTGCCCAGAAGGACAGAGCCGATCAGCCGCTCATTATCTTCGGTGATCCGCAGCGCCGTGATTGCCCCCGACGATCCCCGGTCTGCCGCCGATCGCAACTTACCCCGCGAAGCGGCGGTGAGTGCAGTCTCTGACCCCGAGAAGAAGGCCGAAAACACAAGCAGAACAATGATCGCCCCGGCAGTGAACCAGAAGGCGGCGTCGAACATCATGCTTTCCATAAATTTCTTTCCGAGGGCATAGCCCCTTTTATGGGGCGCAAGGCGCGTCCCTTCAAGTGGCTTGGAGAATGATTAAGGGTCTTTGGGGGGCCGTGTCAGGGGATGATGGGTCATGACAAGCTCGCGCAGGCGGGCGTCAAGGACATGGGTATAAATTTCGGTGGTCGAGATGTCGGCATGTCCCAGCATCGTCTGGATTGCCCGCAGGTCGGCCCCGTTGGCCAGCAGGTGGGTGGCAAAGGCGTGGCGCAGGGTGTGTGGGGTCACCTTGGCCGGGTCAACCCCGGCTGCAACGGCAAAGTCCTTGATCAGCCCAAAGAACCGGTGCCGGGTCAGGTGGCCTTCTTTCCCGCGCGACGGAAACAGAAACCTGCTGGGCGGATAACCGGCCTTGCGTCGGGCTTCTTCGCTTGCGTCCCGCTCAACCAGCCAGGCGGCCATCGCGCTTCTGGCGGGGGGCGACAGGGGCACCATCCGTTCCTTTCCACCTTTGCCCTTGACCAGCAGCATCCGGGGATCGCCCCGCGCGGCATTGGCCGGCAGGCTGACCAGTTCGGTGACCCGCATGCCGGTGGCGTATAGCAGCTCCATCAGGCAGGTGTTACGCAACTGGTCCCGACCGGGGGCACGGGCGGCGGAGATAAGCCCTTCGACCTCGACCACCTCGAGCGTTTTGGGAAGCCGCTTGTCCTTTCCCGGCCCCTTGAGGCGCAAGGCAGGGTTGTCGCTGCGCCAACCCTCTTCAAAGGCAAAGCGGTAGAGCTGCTTGATGGCGGACAGCCGACGGGCACGGGTCGATTTGGCCAATCCCTGGGTTTCGCAGAAGATCAGGTAGCCTTCGAAATCCGCTTGGTCCGCGGTGGCAAAGTGCTTGGCCCCAGCACCGAGCCAGTCAGCCACGTCGTTCAGGTCGCGGCCATAGGCCAGCCTAGTGTTGACGGCGGCATCCAGTTCGGCGGCCTGAGCCTCGAGAAAGGCCGAAATCCATTGCCGCATCGGCTGGGCGGTAGCGCCTGTCATGAAAGGCGGTCGAGGATGAGGTATTGCAGCGCCGCACGGCGGGCAACATCCTCAAGCCCTACGGCCCGGAAGGTGGCAAGCGCATCGGTGATGGCCATGTAGTCACCCGCCGCCCCCTGGCCAAAGGCCGCGATGGCCCGCAACAATGCCTCGCCCAACCGTCCCGCCTCAAGGTGCTGGGCAAGGGCGGTTGGGACCGGGGCACCGGCAAAGGCCGCATGGACCGCCGCCGCGCCCGCCTGGGCAGGCACCGGTACGCTGCGGACATCGCCCCTAGCGATTGCAGCCAGAAACCGGTCCCGTGACGTGTCATCCGGGCGAGGTTGCGCCGCGGCCTCGTAATCGGGCGATAGGAGGCCAATCGTCCTTGCCAGACGAGCAGCCTCGCCGGTCAGGGGCAGCCCGGCAAGGGCAGGGGCGTAAAGGGTGGCAAATGCGACTTCGGTCTGGGCGGTATGCATCGCGGACCAAGCATCAGCCAGGCTGCTTGTAACGGCGCCGGTGTCGCGGGAGCGGATAGCCACGTCAAAACGCTGGATCGCCTCGGCACGGTCCCAGACACCGCCAGAGGCAGCAGGCGCGCGCTTGGTATAGGCCGCAAGCAGGACCGAAGGGTCGATCGCCTGCTCGCGCGCGAGGCGCTCGGCCGCCTCCATTTGGGTCCGCCATGCAACCGTCGCGCGCAGGTCGGCATGGGCGAAGGCAAGCGGCAGGTTCGAGGTTGGCAAGGCCTCGCCAATCGCCTCCCGCATGAGGAAGACCAGCGGACTGGGCCGTGAGGGCGGCGGCAACGGCGCAGCTCCGTCAGAAATGGCGGGGTCAAGAAAGCGGGACAGCAAGGCGTCCTCTTCATCGCTGACATCGCCAAGGGCGCGAGCGGTATTCAACGTCAGGGCCGCTCCGTTCCAGTCACCGTTCCGGGCCATGCAGAAGATCCGGGCCGGATAGGTCGGGGCCAGTGTCGGACGCGAGCGTAGCAAGGCGCAAGCCTCGTTTTCGGTGCCGGTCAGCAGCGACACGTCAAACGCACGGCGGTAGACCGCCGGGTCATCATATCCGGCTGCCTCGATCAGGGAACGGGCCTGAACCAAGGCCCCTTGGTCCAACAGTTTGTCGATCCGGGCCAGCAAAAGCGCGTCGGTGGCACTGGACAGCGCCGGACGCGCCGCTTCCGCCAACATCAAGGTGACCAGAAGGTCATGAAGTGCGGGCAGGTTGCGCGTCCGTTCGGCCTGGATCAGCCCGACTAGGGTCGCCTCGGCGCTGTTGGCCCAGATCGTTTCTGGCAGACCGGTCTGGGATGAGGGCAAGACCCCCACGATGCGGGCACCAGCCCCATCAAGCGGAGTTACCGTGATCTCGGGCGTCGAGGCATTATTGGACACCGGTGGCTCGTCAAAGAAAGGGCCGACCCCCGTTTGCGAGGCGGAAGCCGGCACCTGCACGCTTTGCGACAGCCAGTCTATGGCGGACAGCGGCTCTGTCTCCTGGGCCTGCGCCAGTCCCGCAAAGGCAAAAAAACCAAGAATCGTCCCAGTCAAAGGCCGGGGCATCATCGTCACTGGACCTCTAACGTTACGGGGGCTGAAATCTGTTCTGCTGGGGCCGCGAAATCTGTCGGGAAGAAGATCGGACCGATGTAGGCGTAGGCTACAAAGGCGATTGCGGCCAGTACGATCAGGATGAAGAGATACTTGATCAGCCGCCACATGTGTCTGCCTCGCCCGTTCGCTGGTCTCTTTGTCGGCTTTCGCCGTGTTCTGGTACCATTATAACTGGTCTTTTCTGCAATATCACGCCATTCAGTAAACGATTTTTTGATCGGCAAGGCCCGGCCGATTCATATGAGGACGGGGCACGACGAGAGTAATATGGGTTTGGAGGCATGACGCGGGAAGGGACCGGGCCAACAGGGCCTTTGGCAAACGGTTCAGAGCATGCCGCGCGTCATGGCACGCGGCGGCTTTTGCGCACCGTCGTGCTTGTCGGGATGATGGGGTCGGGCAAATCCGCCATCGGCCGCGCCCTATCCCAGAAACTGGGCGTTCCCTTCATCGACTCCGACGCCGAGATCGAGGCTGCCGCAAATGCCACCATCGCCGAGATTTTCGCCCGCGATGGCGAAACGTTCTTTCGCAGGCGCGAGGCCGAAGTGATTGCCCGGCTGTTGCGTGCGCCTCCGATGGTTTTGTCGACAGGCGGCGGGGCCTTCATGTCTGAACGGAACCGCAGGGCCATTTCCGAACATGGCGTATCCCTTTGGTTGAACGCCTCTCTCCCCACGTTGTGGGAGCGGGTCCGCCACAAGGACACCCGCCCCTTGCTGCAACAGGCTGATCCCAAAGGGACGCTTGCCGCGCTGTATCAAGACCGGCTGCCGACATATGCCCTTGCCGACCTTACCGTGTTTGCAGAGCCCGGCTATTCGATCGAGGACACGACCAACCTTGCCGTCAAGACCCTGTTGACCCGACCTGATGTACTGGAGCCCACATCATGACTATCGCCACCGCGCCTGCCCCCGAAACCGTTCGGGTGGATCTGCCCGGTCGGGCCTATGACATCCTTATCGGGAACGGGCTTTTGGAGCAGGCGGCGTCCCATTTGCAGCCCCTTTTGCGGCGCAAGCGAGTGGCAATCGTGACCGAGACGAGGGTCGCGGCCCATCACCTTCAGACCTTGCTTGAGGCTTTTTCTGTCGCGGGCATCGCCGCGTCGACCCTGATCCTTCCCCCGGGCGAAGGGACAAAGGACTGGGTGCATTTCACCGAGACCGCCGACTGGCTCTTGTCTGAAAAGATCGAAAGGGGCGACATCGTCGTAGCCTTTGGCGGGGGCGTCATCGGCGATCTTGCCGGTTTTGCAGCGGCCGTCGTCCGGCGTGGTATCCGATTTGTGCAGATCCCCACGACATTGCTGGCGCAGGTTGACAGCTCGGTCGGGGGCAAGACAGGGATCAACACTGCCATGGGCAAGAACCTTGTCGGGGCCTTTCACCAACCATCCCTCGTTCTGGCCGATATCGGATTGCTTGACAGCCTGCCGCGTCGCGACCTTTTGGCCGGCTATGGCGAGGTGGTGAAATACGGCCTTTTGGGCGATGCTGCCTTCTTTGACTGGCTCGAACAGAATGGCCCTGCGCTTGCAGCGGGTGATCTTGCCGCGCGCAGCTATGCAGTTCGGCGGTCCTGCGAGATGAAGGCAGGCATCGTCATGCGCGACGAGACCGAGCAGGGCGAACGGGCGCTGTTGAACCTTGGTCATACCTTCTGCCACGCGCTGGAGGCTGCCACCGGATACTCGCACCGTTTGCTTCACGGCGAAGGGGTGGCGGTCGGTTGTGCCCTTGCCTTTGAACTCTCAGCCCGGCTGGGTCTGTGTTCACAAGAGGATCCGTCCCGCGTCCGTGCCCATTTGCGGGCAATGGGGATGAAGACCGATATCGCCGACATTCCCGGCGATCTGCCCGATGCAAATGGCCTGCTGCGGTTGATGGGGCAGGACAAGAAGGTGGTCGACGGAACCTTGCGGTTCATTCTGGCCCGCGGCATCGGAGAGGCCTTTGTCACCTCGGACGTGCCAAAGGAGACCGTGTTGTCGGTGCTGGCAGACGCCTTGGCGGAGCGCTGACAAAGGTAGAAGGCGGCGGGCCGCCTATCAAGCCAGTCAGGTGCAAAACGCCAACGCGGCCCCCTGACAGGAGGCCGCCTCGGACAAAATCTTTAGAACGGGATCTCGTCGTCCAGATCGCCGCGGCCACCGCTGCTCGCGGGGCCGCTTGACGATCCGCCGCCATAGCCGCCCTGATCGTAGCCACCGCCAGACTGGTCTTCCATATAGCCACCGCCGCCGCCACCACCGGAACCGCCACCATCACGGCCATCCAGAAGCGTCAGTTCACCGCGATAGGGGCGCAAAACGACCTCGGTCGAATAGCGGTCCTGACCGGATTGGTCCTGCCACTTGCGGGTTTCCAGTTGCCCTTCGATATAGACCTTGGAGCCTTTGCGCAGATACTGCTCGGCAATGCGGGCGAGGGGTTCAGAAAAGATAGCGACCGTATGCCATTCCGTCCGTTCCTTGCGTTCGCCCGTTGTCCGGTCTTTCCAGTTTTCGGAGGTGGCGATGCGCAGGTTGCAAACCTTGCCGCCATTCTGAAAGGTGCGCACTTCCGGGTCACGACCCAGATTGCCCACGATGATCACCTTGTTCACAGATCCGGCCATGTGCCGCCCCCCTTGCGCTCTTTTTTGACATCGAGTCACCGCGATGCGATGCCCTTCGTTACATCACCGTAAAGTGGTTAATGGAAGCCGAATCTCGGGATTTGTTTCGGCAGACTGCATTCGAGAGGTCGTGTCTCGGACTTCGGTTCGATCACAAACGAAACGTGGCAGCCCCGGACCACAACTTCATCTGGAATCTGACACATTTTTGAACTATTGTCTGCCGATCGGATGTGGATGGGGACTTTTCATGCGCCTGTTTTGGGGAGTGGCTGTTTCAGCCGGGCTTGGACTGTCCGGCGCTGCAGCGGCCGATACCGTGTCGACCATGTCGCGCAGCGCCTTGTTTCAATCGCAGCTTTCGGTCCTCGATGGGCGGGCCGCGCAGCAATATAGCAACAGCGTCCGGCTTGCCCCGCCACGGGCAGAAATCACGTCAACAGCGGCCTTCCGGGGCAATTACGCGGGTCCCTATCTTGCCCTCGCTCGCGAAGCGGCGCGGCGGCACAATGTCCCCGAGGATCTTTTCCTGCGGCTGGTCCAACAGGAAAGCGGCTGGAATGCCCGGGCGGTGTCGCACAAGGGGGCGATCGGACTGGCACAACTGATGCCGCAGACCGCCGCCCTTCTAGGGGTGGACCCGAACGATCCCTTGCAAAACCTTGATGGCGGCGCACGCTACCTGCGCGAACAATATGAGACGTTCGGGGATTGGAGGCTGGCACTAGCGGCCTATAACGCGGGCCCCGGCGCAGTCCAGCAACACGGCGGCGTCCCGCCCTACGACGAGACCCGGAACTACGTTCTGGTCATCTGGGGCGAGTAGCTCGGTCGTTCCAATCCTTTAAAAGCACGTCAAACCGACAGTTGCACCAGACCATTGCAGGTTCAGGCGCGGGTCCGGGCACTTGTTTGGGCGTCAGATCGGAAAAACCTACTCTGCCGCGATCTGGATGACGGGTTCCATGCTGGCCAGATCATCATCGCTTAGGTGACATTTGATCTGGTGACCCTCAGCCACCATGCGCACTGGTGGTACACTCTTTTCACAAAGGCCGCCCGGCACATGGCCTTTCCAGTTACAACGGGTCTGGAACGGGCAACCCGACGGCGGATTCATGGCCGAGGGGATGTCACCTTCCAAGACGATATGCTTTTTCTTGACGGAGGTGTCAGCAATCGGCACCGCCGACAACAGGGCCTCGGTGTATGGGTGATAGGGGGGCGAGAACACTTGGTCCGTCGTCCCAAGCTCGACCACATGGCCCAGGTACATGACCATCACCCGGTCCGACAGATAGCGGACGATGGACAGGTCATGACTGATGAACAAGAGCGTCGTCTTATGCTCGCGCTGGATGTCCATCAACAGGTCGGTCACAGCGGCCTGAACCGACACATCAAGAGCCGAGACAGGTTCATCTGCCACAACGATCTTGGCATCCCCGGCAAAGGCACGGGCGATACCCACCCGCTGCTTTTGCCCGCCCGATAGCTGGCGGGGCATACGGTCCGCAAAGGCGCGCGGCAGTTTCACCAGATCAAGGAGTTCTAGCATGCGCGTCCGGCGTTCTCCCTCGTTATTGCCGATCTTGAAGATCTCCAAGGCACGGATGATCTGGCGGCCCACCGTCATCGACGGGTTGAGGGTGTCAAAGGGGTTCTGGAACACCATCTGCACATCGGCGATGGTCTTGGTACTGCGCTTTTCGATCGGCGTGTTACCGATGGATTCGTTATAAAGCAGGATCTCGCCAGAGGTGGCGGTCTCAAGGCCCATCAGAACCTTGGCGAAGGTTGACTTGCCGCAGCCCGATTCGCCCACGATGGCGAGGGTCTCGCTTTCGCGGGCCTCGAAGCTGAGGGTTTCATTGGCCTTTACCACCTTCTTGGTGCCGCTGCCAAAGAGGGAACTGGCGTTCACCTCGTAGTACTTGCGCAAGTCCTCCATCCGCAGGACCACATCGCCAATCTCGCCCTTGGTCTTGGTCTCACCGGCCACGACCGGGGCGTTCCAGTCGATCTCGTCGCTTTTCAGGCAGCGGGTCTCGTGCAGTTCGTCGCCTTCGATCGGGGCCATCTTGATGTCCTGGCTATCACAACGGCCAGCCTCGAAGTAGTCGCAGCGCGGGCCAAAGTTGCAGCCCTGCGGCCGCTCGTGAGGTAGGGGGAAGTTGCCCGGGATCGCCACAAGGGGACGGTCGTTTTTGTTCGCGCCCGGCAGCGGGATCGAACGGAAGAGCGCCTGAGTATAGGGGTGGCGCATCTTGTCAAAGACATCCTCGATCGAGCCGCGTTCAACCGCCTCACCGGAATACATCACGCAGATCCGGTCGCAGGTCTCGAGGACGAGCCCAAGGTTGTGGCTGATGAACAGCATCGAGGTGCCGTATTTCTTGCCCAAGTCCTTGACCAGTTCGACAACTGCGGCCTCCACCGTCACGTCAAGGGCGGTGGTGGGCTCGTCGAGGATGAGAAGCGAGGGTTTCGACATCAGCGCCATGGCGATGACGATCCGCTGCTGCTGGCCGCCCGACAATTGGTGCGGATAGCTGTTCAGGATCCGCTTGGGGTCAGGCAGCTTGACGTCCGTCACCACCTCGAGTGCGCGCTGGTAGGCGGCCTTTTCGTTGATCCCTTCGTGGATCATCGGCACTTCCATCAGCTGCTGGCCGATCTTCATTGCCGGGTTCAGCGAGGCCATAGGCTCTTGGTAGATCATCGCGATCTGGCTGCCGCGAATGTCGCGCAGCTCTTCTGGGCTCATGGTGTTGAGGTCGCGTCCCTTGAACTTGATCGAGCCGCCGACGATCCGGCCGTTGACGCCAAGGTCCTGCATGACCCCCAGCGCCACGGTGGATTTGCCACAACCGGATTCGCCCACAAGGCCCAGTGCCTCGCCCGGCATGACCTTGGCCGAAAAGTCCATCACAGCCGGGATTTCGCGCAGTCGGGTAAAGAAGCTGATCGACAGTTTGTCAATCTCAAGGATCGGGCCGTCGTAAACTTCACCGTTCAGGTCGAGGTCACTGGGGCTTTGATCAGCCAGGCTTTGGTCGGACATGGGCGCGTCTCCGTCAGCTAAGGGGCGGTGGGGGGCGGGTCATGGGGCTCTGCCCCGCGCCTTCGGCGCCCCCCGGGATATTTATGGCGAGATGAGGATCAGTCCTTGAGGCTTTCCTCTCGCAGGCCGTCGGCCAACAGGTTGAGGCCCAGGACCATCGACAGCAGTGCGATGGCAGGTACGAGGGCAGGGTGGGGGTAGATCGACAGAAGTCCCCGACCGGCGTTGATGGTCGAGCCCCAGTCCGGGCTTTCGGGCGGCAGGCCAAGTCCGAAGAAGCCAAGCGTTCCCAGAAGGATGGTGGCGTAGCCAATCCGCAGGCAGAAATCGACGATCAGCGGCCCCCGGGCGTTGGGCAGGATTTCCCAAAGCATGATGTACCAGGGTCCTTCGCCGCGCGTCTGGGCGGCGGCCACGTAGTCCCGCGTCTTGATGTCCATCGCGAGCCCGCGCACGATCCGGTAGATCGTAGGCGAGTTGACGAAGACCACCGAAACAAAAACCACCAAGATCCCACCGGGCACGTCGAAGAGGTCAAGCCAGCCGGGCAGGAAGTGCAGTACGGTGCCGGCCTGATTGACAAGCGACAGATAAAGCACGCCGAGCACCCCAAGTACGATGGCCAGGATAATTGTCCTGAGGGCTGGCTGTGTGTGATAGCGCGAGTTCAGCAACACCAGGGCAAAGATCAGTGGAAAGATGAACAGGACCGCCGCCATGTAGGATGGGATCCCTGTTTCAACCATCTCGGGTGTGACCAGCAGGTAGAACAGCAGGATGACCGGGAAGGCGAGGACGAGGTTGGCCAGGAACGACAGGCCGGTGTCGAACTTGCCGCCGAAGTAGCCGGCTGGCAGGCCAAGGGTGATCCCCACCATGAAGGCAAAGACGGTTGCCAGGGGCGCGATCTGGACCACGATCCAGGACCCGTGGATCATCCGGCTGAACACGTCCCGCGCCAGATTGTCCCCGCCAAGCAGGTAATGCGAGCCGGGGGCCATCACGTCGGCGCCGGGCACTGGAACACCGGGCACCTTGTTCTTGAGACCCGACACCTGGCTGAGCGGGTCGTGGGTGGCGATCATGTCAAACACCCCGGCATAGATCGCCGTGAACACCCAGAACATCACCAGACCGAAGCCGACCATGCCGATGATATTGTCAAACAACTTGCCGTAGATCCCAAGTTTACGCTTGTAAATGATCGATACGACGAAGGTCACGACGAGGCTGATCCAGACAGGCGTGAACTGCTTGTTCACCGCGCCAATGATCCCTGCATCGCCGTAGGGAAGGACGATCCCCGATACGACATAGGCCACGATAACCGCCAGCAGCGCAAACAAGAGCCCGCGGACTGCCGTTTCGACAAGCCCGAAGATGCCACCCTGCGCCATAACGGTACCATCGGCATTGGATTGCAGCGTCACAGGCGGCGCAAAGAACGACAGCACGATCATCAGGATGATGGCCACGATGAATAGTCCGCTGACAACCAGCAGGGCGGGGTTGAGGATGGCGCCGACGGCTCCGGTCCAGCTCAGAGGGTCCATGGGTTCAGTCCTTCACGAGATGCGGATGCGTGGGTTGAGATAGACGTAGCCGATGTCGGAAATCAGCTGCGTGATAAGAACCACAAGCACCGATACGACAGAGACGCCCAGCAAAAGCTCGATGTCATTGTTCCCGGCCGCCTCGACCAGCGTCCAGCCAAAGCCTTTGTAGTTGAACAGGGTCTCGACGATGACGACTCCATTCAAGAGCCAGGGAAACTGAAGCATGATGACGGTAAAGGGCGCGATCAGCGCGTTGCGCAGCGCGTGTTTCAGAACGATGTTTCGGAAGCTGACGCCCTTGAGCCGTGCTGTCCGGATGTATTGCGCTGTCATCACCTCGGTCATCGAGGCCCGTGTCATTCGGGCGATATAGCCCATGCCGTAAAGCGCGATGGTCAGTACCGGCAGGGTAAAGTTCGCGATTGTAATGTCGTCCATCGCACTGGTCGCGGACCCGTTGAGCCATTTGAGCCCTACGGCGGACGAGGCAAAGACGGTAATGAACACGACCCCCGATACATATTCAGGCGTGGCCGTTGTCACGATGGATAGCGTCGACAGTGTCCGGTCTGTGCGAGATCCTTCCCGCATCCCGGCAAGCACCCCGATGATCAGGGCACCGGGTACCATGACCAGCATGACCCAGAACATCAATTTGCCCGTCAGGCCAAGCCCGCGGGCCACGATTTCGCTCACGTCGCGCCGAAAGACGGTGGAAAAACCCCAGTCGCCCTGGATGATCCCGCAGAACCTGGGCGCGTCGTCCGGGCCCATGTCGGGATCGATACAGCGGCCCGTCACCCTGCCATCGGCGGCGGTGTGGGTGAAGCCGGGCACAACGCCAAGCCATTCGCCATAGCGGATCAATGTCGGTTCAAGATAGCCATTTCGTCCAAGCCAGCTTTCAACCTCGGCGTCGGTGATCCTTGCCCCCAATTCGGACTTGGCCACTTTTTCAAGGTTGGGTGAAAGATTGGTCAGAAAGAAGACGATGAAAGTCAGGCAAAGCGCCGTGAGAATCATCGTCAGAATCCGGCTGGCCAGGAATCTGAGCATGGCTTTTTCCCCGTTGCGCCAAAGGCTTGGCCCACGTTGTGAGGCTGCCTTCGGTCACGACCCGTGCACGTTTGGGCACAGGTCTGATTTATGGTTTTTTTCCCTGGCGCGACGGTCGGATGTCACCGCGCCAGAGACTTTTAGAGACTATCCCGGCCCGGGTAGGGCCGGGACAGCATATGGATCAGGCTTCGATCCACCACTTGTAGTGGTGATGCTCGAACGTCGGGTGCATGTCGGCACCACGCACGGTCGCACCATAATGACGGTAGAGCGACCGCCAATACGGCTGGATCATCACGCCTTCGTCCTGCATGATTTGCTCGATCTCGGCCATGACGACACGACGGGCGTCGGCATCGGCAATCGCGACAGCCTGCGCCAGCAGCGCGTCGAACTCTGCGTTGTTGAACGCAGTCTCGTTCCAGGCCACGCCGGACTTGTAGGCCAGGCTGAGGACCTGAACACCAAGCGGACGCATGTTCCACTCGGTTGCCGAGAAGGGGTACTTGGTCCAGTCGTTCCAGAAGGT
>JAQWWH010000097.1 GCA_029255105.1 Flavimaricola sp.
CGCCGCCGCCCTGACACGTTCTTCACCGCGATCGCCACGGCCTTCTTCTGGCCAACGAGCACGACGAGCTTCTTGCCCCGCGTGACCCCGGTATAGATCAGGTTTCGCTGTAGCATCGCGTAGTGCTGGGTCATGACGGGGATAACGACGGCGGGGTATTCGGACCCTTGGCTCTTGTGGATCGTGGCCGCATAGGCCGGGACTACTGTGTCGAGTTCGCCAAAGAGGAAGATCACCGTGCGGCCATCGAAGTTCACGGCAACCTCGCCATCGTCGAGATCGACATCCTCGATCATGCCGATGTCGCCGTTATAGACGTCCTTGTCGTAATCGTTCTCGATCTGCATGACCTTGTCGCCTGGAGCGAAGACCCAGCCGAAGCGCTCGACCTTCTTCTCGCCGGCAGGGTTCAGCGCGGCCTGGAGCTCGACGTTAAGCGAGCGCGCGCCGACACCGCCTCGGTTCATCGGGCAGAGGACCTGGATGTCCTTGATCGGATCGAAGCCGAAGCGCTGCGGGATGCGTTTGGCCACCAGCTCGACAATGCGCAGTACTGCCTGCTCGGGATCCGCCGCCGGCACGAAATAGAAATCTGCCTCCCCATCGGGCTTACCAAGATCAGGCAGGTGCCCCGAGTTGATGGCATGCGCCGTGGTGATGATCTTGCTCTGGGCCGCCTGCCGGAATACATCGGTCAGCCGCACGACGGGCACTGCGCCTGAGCCGATGATGTCGGCCAGAACCTGGCCCGGCCCCACGGAGGGCAACTGGTCGATATCCCCGACAATCAGCAGAGCCGCGGTGCTGGGTACAGCCTTCAGGAGCGACTGCATCAGCAGCACGTCGACCATCGAGCTTTCGTCCACGACCAGCAGGTCGCAGTCGAGTGGGTTCTCCTCGTTGCGCTTGAAGCCGAAGGCCTTCGGGTCGAATTCCAGGAGCCGATGGATGGTCTTGGCCTCCATACCGGTGGCTTCGGTCATGCGCTTGGCCGCGCGACCCGTCGGCGCGCAGAGCAGCAGCTTCACGGCTTTGGCAGCTAGTATGCGCAGGATAGAATTCACGATCGTGGTTTTGCCAACGCCAGGCCCGCCGGTGATCACCATTAGCTTTGAACACAACGCCAGCCGGATGGCCTCAGCTTGGCTGGCAGCAAGGCTCAGGCCCGTCTTCTGCTCGATCCATGGCAGGGCCTTGTCTGCGTCGATCTCTGGCCAGGGCAGAGCGCCCGCGCGGATGCGTTTTACATGCTCGGAGATCCCGCGCTCGGCGAGATAAAGCCCGGTGAGGAAGATGCAGTCCGCTTCGCCCACGCGATCTGCCGTCACAGTCTCTTCAGCCAGTTCCTCTTGAAGCGCGCTGTCGATCAAAGGTGCAGGGACCTCGAGCAATTTGCCTGCCAGCCCGATCAGCTCAGCCCGTGGCAAGCCGCAATGGCCATCGCCCATGGCCTCGCTCAGGGCGAACGAAATCCCTGCACGTACCCGGATCATTGCAGTCTTTTCGATGCCGAGTTTCTCGGCGATCAAGTCGGCAGTACGGAAGCCGATGCCGCGGATGTCTTTCGCCAGCCTGTAGGGGTTCTCGCTCATCACCTGCACGGCATCCGTGCCATAGGTCTTGAAAATCCGAACCGCCCGCGCTGTGCCAACGCCGTTCTGGTGCAGAAACACCATGATTTCGCGGATCACCTTCTGGTCCGCCCAGCCGGCCGTAATCTTGGCTGCGCGCATAGGGCCAATGCCCGTGACTTCGCGCAGCCGTTCGGGCGCGGCCTCGATGATGTCGAACACATCCTTGCCGAAGGCTTTGACCAGCCGCTTGGCATAGACCGGCCCGATCCCTCGTATCATGCCGGAGCCGAGGTACTTCTCGATCCCATCCACTGTCGAGGGCGCCGAGGTCTTCAGGAAATGCGCCTTGAACTGCAGGCCGTGGGTGCGGTCGTTCAGCCAGATGCCAGACGCCGTGATCCATTCGCCGGCCGATATCATCGCTGCGTGGCCCACGGTCGTCACAAGGTCCCGGTGGCCACGTGCCTTCACCCGCAGGACGCAGAATCCGGTCTCCTCGCTATGAAACGTCACACGTTCCACAAGGCCAGCAAGGACCTCAGTCGTGCCCGCCCCATCGTTCACTCGACGGCCTTTATTGACGAAGTACGTTTGCGTGCCGTCTTGGCCATTACTTTATCGAATTCTGAGCGAGGAAGATTAACCAATGCAAACCGCTTCTTCTGCCATGGACGGTCTTCGTCCCGCGACCCCATCGCGAGTTCCACGTTTTTTTCATTTATGAAGATTTCGACAGTGAGGTCGGCATCCTCGAAATCAACTTCGTGGCGGCGACCATTGTCGCCGCGAATGATGACATGGGCCAAAGTTCATATCTCCCGAGCAAACCAGCGAATCCGCCCAATGATATTAATCTCTTCGGCGCTGCGTTCATACTCCGGGTAATGCTTGTTGTCCGAGATTACGCGCACGGCGGGCGGATCGCTATTGGGAACATGCTGCAGACGCTTGGCAACCAAGCCCAATCCATCGTCCAAAACAAAAATGCCCGGCGGGTTTGGGGCCTTGCGGTCCATGTCCACGAGCACGGTGTCACCATCAAAAAGCGTGGGTTCCATGCTGTCGCCCTCGACCTTCATGATCCGGAGTTGGGAGGGCGAAGCCTTTAGACCTTGTTTGATCCAAGACTTTCGGAAGTGGTAAGCACGGCCTGGTTCGTCATAATCTTCAAGTGCCACGGACCCACCGCCCATTGAGGGCCGCACGGGAGCTTGCGCGATCGGCACGAAGGTTTCGTCGGGGTTTTCCAAGAATGGGGATGGCCCCTCGATGTCCCCGATGCCGTGGATGAGCCATTCCACCTCGACCTTGAGGACGCGCGCGACCTCCATCAACCGATCTAGACCCGGCCGAGAGGAGCGGCCGCGCAGGATATCGTAAACGAAGGACCGATTGACCCCGGCCATCTCCGCAACATGCGCGGGGCTAAGACCAAGTTGGTCAGCACGCGCCTGCAGTCGGTCGGCCAAACTATGATGCACGGTCATCTTATCCCCATCCGATTGTGGATATAATAGGATAAGACATGATTGCTATGGGATCGTCAAGGCGATAGAACAATAATGGAACATGCAGGGTGAGAGTCGGAGGCAGTCATGAGGATCGAGAAGGAGTATTATTCGCTACCAGAGATCCTTCGGCGCTGGTCCATTGATGAAGACGATCTGATCTACCTCGCGGAAAACAACCAGGTCCGTTTGTCCGTTCGTGTCTTTAATCAACTGCTCGAGTTTGGCGACTACGATGCTGACATCGATGGGGCGCGGTTTCGGGTGCCCTAAGAGGAGCGGGTGTTCAGTGGCCTTCTCGATCTGCACGCTTGCGACGTCTTCCACCTCTTCCGGTGCGGGGAAGCTCATCTGAATGAGTTCCGCCATGATCGGTGCGGTTACGCGGCGTTTCCAGAGACGTATGCGCCGCAATATATTGTTATTGGTGACCTTTTGATGCGACGCGATGAGCGCGATCGCTATGAAATCAAATCAGGATTTCACATGGGCGATGTGCAGACGCCAGAGCAAGGGTTCATCTACACCGCTGGCTATCGCGAAGTACGCAGCCGAGGCTTTTGCTTCCAGCTCGGCGCCATCCAGGCCGAAGTCGTGCGGGTGCTCCATGCGGCGGCCGAAGCGGGTCAGCCTTGGCAGAACGGAAAGACCCTTCTAACGGCAGCAGGGTCGCGCAGCCTGAAAATGGTCGATGTCTTCAAGTCAAAGCCCGAGTGGCACGAATTGATTCAGTCCGACGGACGCGGGAACTACCGTTTGCGCTTCGATTAGGGCCGCGCACCCGCGCCTGCCGTGGGATGGGTGTGGGATCTGCTGGGGGATGGGTGCCGGATGCCCATCCCCGAGTGCGTTTCAGAGCTTTGATATTCTTCGAAGTCTTCATCCGGCACTGTATCCCACCACGATCCCGACGACATCCCACACCGGCGTTTTGCATTGTCTCCTGGTAACCAAGACAGGAGACAACGATGCAGTCAAAACTCTGCCTCACCCAAAAGGAGTTGGCCCGACGCTGGGCGATCTCTCACCGCACGCTTGAGCGGTGGCGCTGGACCGGCGAAGGCCCCGATTATCTCAAACTCGGCGGTCGGGTGATCTACCGGCTCGAGGACATCATGACCTTTGAGGCTGCGGCCCTGCGCCGGGGCGATGCCTCCCAAAGCGCACAGGTGTCGTGATGGCGTCGCAGATCCGCGATGACATTGGCTTTTACGCTTGGGTCTCGTTCGCAGACGCAGGTGCAACTGTCAGCTACCACCGTGGGTTTTTGGCGGTGGATACCGGCTCGCTCATGTCGCGCCTGACACCCTCTCAGCAGGACACGTTACGCAGCATCGCGGATGCCGCATGGCGCGCCTCCGAGCAAAAGCTGGTGCATCTCGTTCAGGAACGCCTTGGCCCGGATCTCTTTGAATATCGCGCCATCGCCCGGCCGAAGCCGCCCTCAACGTCCATCCCCGAACGGCTGATCGCAGCCCACTGATTTCTTTTTGAAAGGAGCCCCTATGGCTTTCCCCGAGAACGCCCCGAGCGTGGATGACATGCTCAATATGCCGGTTACCGAACTGGCTCTCATGCCGCCAAGTCTGCTTGCAGCTGTCCAAGCAGAAATCGATGTCGCAACCGACCGCATGAAAGCGGTGACAGAGCGGTTCGCGCTTGCACTTGAGGTCCGCTACGCTGCACGAGCCTCTGAGTGTCGTCATAACGAAGGCAAGGACACAGGTAGCCAGTTTCACCATCTCGACGTCGCCGCCATTGCGGCCGGGTCGGAAGTTTTCACCAAAATTAAGGAGTGGTTCGATGCTTGACAGCCAGTCAGCAGCCTTTGCCGAACGCGTCTGGGAGGTGGCCTCCCAGCTTGGCAACAATGCCCCGAAAATAGCCGATGACATTATGGGCGAAGCCTTTCCGTTGACCTGTTCGCAGGCACGGGCGGAAGGCGCGATGCGCATGCTGCGCATCGGGATCATTTCCGAGGTGAAACGGATCCTCCGCAACCGGCATGACGCACTGACCCAGACGGATTTTGCCGACCGGTGCGAGGCGTTTGCGCCTCTCGTCAGTGACCTGCGCTCGAAGTCCTACTTCGTCGAAAGTGCGCAGGAATACGTAGTGGTTCAGGTTGAATTCAGCCTGGCCAGATTCCACATCGCTGAGCAGCTTTTGCAAGGCGGCCCGGCCGCCAATCGACAGCCCGCTTTTGCCATCATCCGCATAGGTTTTGACGATCTCGATGCCGCGCTTTTCGGCGTATTCGCGGATTTTGTCGGACTGGTTGTTGGTCGAATATTGCTGGTGCTCCGTCGACATGCGCACATATTGCGCCGCCCGAAACTCGGTAATCTCGCCACTCCCGTCCATCTCAGCCTCCAATCCGTCGTCAAGTTGGTCGGACGTTTGCGTGGGTGGCAAAACGTATCAAGCTGA
>JAQWWH010000098.1 GCA_029255105.1 Flavimaricola sp.
GGTGTAGATGGTTTCGCGATCCTGGAAGACATAGCGCAATTCATACTCACCTGGCGTTGCAGGCATTTGAAGGGTCACCGGATTGCCGTCTCGCAGATAGGCATAGCTGATGTATGAGCCGCCGATTTCCGCGACTTGTACGTTGTCGCGATCCGCATTCGGCCCGGTCCAACCGACCTGGATTTCAGAGCCCGCAGCGGCCTCGGCTGGTGCAATCAGCCCGACCTCGACCGGTGTTACCTCGATCATCGAGGTTGCAGCGATTTCGCGGTCGCGGAAGACGTAGCGCAACTCGTACATCCCCGGCTCTGCCGGAAGCTGAAGGCTGACCGGGTTGCCATCGCGAGTATAGGTATAGCTGGAATAGGTTTCCCCTGGCAGCCCGATCTGGATGTTGTCCGACCGCTGGGCTGGACCGACCCAATCTACCTCAATCACCGAACCGATTGTCGCGCTCTCTGGGCCGGTCACGCTGATTTCTGCATCAAGTACTTCGATCGGCCGGGTGCCGATGATCTCCCGGTCGTTCAGCAGGTAGCGCAATTCGTAAATGCCGGGCTCGATGGGCAAGATCAGGTCGATGGGGTTTCCGTCGCGTGTGTTGGTGTAGTCTAGATAGGTTTCACCCGGTCGCCCGATCTGGATGTTGTCGCCTCTTTCATCGGGACCGTTCCAACCAACCTGAATTGTGGATCCGCGCGGGGCGCTGTCAGGCGCAATGAGGCTTGCCGTCGGTTTGATTTCCGGGAAAACGACTTCAACCATGTTGGACCCGCCGGTAATGGCGACGAATGTCGCTTCGATCACCGTTTCATGCGCGACGGAGTAGGCCGTCGCGACATAGGCCCCTTCGGCCAACTCGGCGACAAGCGGATTGTCACTGGCATCGTCGACCATTGGGTCGGCAACACCAGACAGGCCGATGTCCCACAGGACGGGCGTTTCGATCAGCACCTTGTCGTCGCCAAGAACTGCGGTGAAAGAGACACTAACAAGCGGGGGTTCGGGCTCTTCAACCACGCTGGCAAGCGCAGTGGTCAACTCTGCCGCGTTGGCAGCCATTAGGAACTGACCCCCGGTTTCAGCGGCAATGCACTGCATCTGACCAAGCGCCTCGGCATCGCCGCTTACGTCAAAGCCAATCACATGGGCGGTAAAGTCGATCCCGGCTTCTTCAAGCAGGCGGGCGGCGGCGCAAGGATCGGGGTTGCAGGTTTCTACCCCGTCCGAGATCAGGATTACGGTGGCGCTGTCCTCAGTATTACGCAGCGCTTCGGCGGCGGCGATGACGGCATCGGTCATAGGTGTTTTGCCCAAGGGCTTGATGGCAGCCACGGCAGCGGCGATGGCGTCGCGCGTCCCGGGACCGGGTGCGACAAGGGTCTCGATATCGGTACAGTCACCCCGAGCGCGGTGCCCATAGGACATCAGGCCGACACTTTCGCTTTCGGGCAGGGTATCAAGCAGCGTTGTGACCACTTCCTGAGCGATGGTGATCTTGGCGACACCATCGATCTGGCCCCACATGGAGCCTGAGCCGTCGAGGACGAGGATCGTGTTGGGCCGATCCTGTGCTGACGCTGCGGTTGCAATCACAGTAGACAAGACAAAAGCCGTTAAGGCGCGCAATGCGGGAACGAAATACCGATTCATTGAAATATCCTGGGTTAAACAACTAGGATCGATGTTGGGTCCGTTTCGAGAGTCGATCAAGCCTCATTCTCGGTAAGGTTGCACGTCTCAGGGGACGGAAGGGCTCGCTGAACGGAGAGATAGTCATACCAAGCAGGTCGTGACGACCGCTCTGACTTGGATTAAGCAGGTTACAACCGTTGAAGGAGTCCCGAGTTTGAACAACTTTTCCTTGCTGGACCTGTCGCCGATCCCCGAAGGTGCAACAGCCGCAGACGCCTTGCGCAATACTCTAGATCTGGCCCGCCTCGCTGAAAAGCACGGGTATCACCGGTATTGGCTGGCAGAGCACCACAATATGCCCGGCATTGCGAGTGCTGCAACCTCGCTTGTCATCGGACATGTCGCGGCGGGCACCAAGACCATTCGGGTGGGTGCCGGCGGGATCATGTTGCCGAACCATTCGCCCCTTGTGATCGCAGAGCAGTTTGGGACGCTCGCCACGCTATTTCCGGATCGTATCGACCTTGGCCTAGGACGCGCGCCGGGCGCGGACGGGGTGACGGCACATGCCCTGCGTCGCAACATGCAGGCCAACGACTCCTTTCCGCAGGATGTGCAAGAGTTACTGGGCTACTTTGACGAGGCCCCGGAGGGGGCGCAGATTCAGGCGATCCCCGGACAGGGCACGCATGTTCCGGTCTGGATCCTGGGGTCTAGCCTTTATGGCGCGCAACTGGCCGCATACTTTGGCCTTCCTTATGCGTTTGCATCGCATTTCGCCCCTGCGATGCTGGAACAGGCCATTGCTACCTATCGCTCGACTTTCCGCCCGTCTGAATGGCTGGCGCGCCCCTATTTCATGATGGCGGCTGGTGTCTGCACAGCTGAAACCGATGAAGAGGCGCGGTATCTGCGCAGCTCCCAAATCCTTGCCTTTGCTCGCCTTCGGACGGGTCGACCGGGCAAACTGCCCCGCCCGGTCAAAGACCTGTCAGCAGAGATCCCGCCACTGGTCATGGCACAGGTCCAGCAGTCGCTGTCCTGTTCTGCGACAGGCAGCCTTGATACGGTTCGGCGCGAGCTTGGGGCACTGGTGGCAAAGTATCAGCCTGACGAATTGATTGTGACGGGCATGATCCACGACCACGCTGCACGGCTCAGGTCCTTTGCAATGACGGCCGAGGCGCTTGGCGACATTGTCCAGACGTCGAAAGCAGCCTGAAGGCGCGAAAAACCACTCTAAATAATGATGATCCCCCATCGCGGGGCAGGTATGTCCAGTGCGGTCTTGAAAAACCGGGTAACACGCCGATGTTTGTGGGCCGAGACCCCAGCGTCAAGCCGCCGCACGGTGCAACGCCAAGGCGACCATAGCGAAGGAAGTGACCGGTGGAAAACCCTGGATACCCAAAGCATCCCACCCGTCCCGGCTATATGACCGAAAGGATCCAGCGAGACTATATTGCAGCGGCCATTGCCAAGGGCGTCCTTCCCAAGGATGCCCACCGAATGGCGCAGATCGTGTCGCTTGATGCCCCGAACGATCCGGGCAAACCGATCCAGTTCTGGCAGTTGTACTCGGTGCTTGGGCAGGACCCCATCGTTGCAATCGTCAGCGACTTTTATCGACGGGTCTTTGCGGACGAAGACTGGTTCACCTCAGTCTTTGCGCGCGTCGGCGGCATTGGCCACCACGTCAACACTCAGGCTGCGATGTGGATCGATGTCATGGGAGGCGGGCCCTACTATCATGGGGCCGAGTTCCGGCTGAGCTTTCATCATACGCACAACGCGATCCAGCTGATGACCGACAAAGGGGCAGAACGCTGGACAAAGCTGATGCTTGCGACGCTTGACGCCTCGGCCCGGCATATGACCGACGACCCACGGGTGCGACCTAGCATCAATACCTTCCTGACCCATTTCATGGGTAAGTATGCGCAGGAGTTTTCGTTCAAGGACCGCTCTGTCTTTGGGCCGACCAATGCGGCGGTGAAACGCAAGATCAACTTCCTCAAGATGACCGTCGAAGAGATCGAGGCATTGACCGAGGCGGAACTTAGCGTTGCGCTGCAAGAACGGGGTGTGGATGTGTCCAGATATCAGAACAAAGAGGCCATGGTTAACAAGGCCCTGATGATGTGAGTATGCGGGCCCGGCGGCAAAATGCGCGGTTGGGGCCCGATCCTCATTGCTTTAGCCTTGCTCTATCACGGCGCGCCGCTTGAAAGGGTGAGCCGCGGCGAAGGCCGGGAGGGCCAAGAGCCTGTCCGAAAGCTCTTTCAGGCGTGGGAAGGGCGACAGGTCCACATCAAAGGGTCCACCGGCGACAACGTGGCTTGCCACGGCGATGTCCGCCAGCCCTACGGTATTCCCAAAAAGGTAGGGTGAAGGTGGGCGGCGGGCTAGGCGGGTTTCATAGGCGGCGGCTCCTTCGGTCAGCCAATGGCGTGCCCAACCCTTAACCCCGTCCTCGTCTATGCCGTGCACCTCGGCAAGCCGCTTGCGGATGCGCGGCACGATCAGGGGATGGGCATCGGCGATCGTGTTGAGGGCGAGAGCAAGGGCGTCGGCACGATCGAAAGGGTCTACAGGCAGCAGGCGGGGTCCACCGGAAAGGGTGTCAAGATAGTCGAGGATGGCAAACGACTGGGTCATGACCCGGCCGTCGACTTCAAGCGCCGGAACGGCGGCATTGGGATTAAGCGCGAGGAACGCAGGATCGAACTGGTGCCCTGCCAGCAAGTCATACTCCACCTCTTCAAAGCTGATGCCCTTGAGGTTCAGGGCGACGCGCACCCGGTAGGTCGCGTTTGAGCGCCAGTAGCCATGCAGTTTCATCGTGTGAGGTCTCCGCCCTTGTGTGATCCCGCCTTTGCCCAATCCAGTTTGGATCGGCGAGTCTATCTGACCTTTGAACCTCAGTCTCGTCGATACCTAAAGTGAGGTGCCCCGGAGGGCCTACCGACCGAATACCAGCCAACCACCACCCTGCTGACGGCCGCAAGCGCGTGTCTCAGCCTTCATATGTCCGTTGCAGAAGCGTCATAAAACTGTGGCTCATCACCCGTTTAAGTCGCGCGACCGAACTACCAATGGGGAAATCGTCATGAAACACCTTCTGAATGGAGCGGCCCTGTCGCTTATCCTTGCAACCGGTGCTTTTGCTGCATGCGGGCCTGTCACACTTGCCGACACCATGGGCGTCGCCGCCGGAGCCTTTCCACAGCAGTATGAACTGGCCGAGTATCAGGCCGCTGCCGACTGCGAGATGACCTTTTCGGCCAACCCCGAGATCGAGGCGCTGAATGCAGAGATCCAGGGCAACCCTGAATTGCCCGCCCTGGCCGACCGCCTGCCGTCCGAGCCGCTGGTTGTTGTTCCCTACACCACCATCGGCACCTACGGCGGCACACTTGACGCACTGTCGAACGCGACCGAGGCTGGGACCTCTGACTTTCTGTCGATCCGTCACGTGAACCTTGTCCGCTATTCGGACGACCTTCAGACCATCGTTCCCAACGTCGCCAAGTCGTGGGAATGGAATGACGACTTCACCGAGCTGACCATGACGCTGCGCGCTGGTCACAAGTGGTCCGACGGCGCCCCCTTCACCTCCGAAGATGTGCGCTTCTGGCTGGAAGACCTGGCCCTGAACCCGAACATCCGCGAAAGTGCGGCCGATTACGTGCTGGCCGGTGGTGAGCCGATCCAGATCGAGATCATTGATGAGCAGACGTTCAAGTTCATCCTTGCCGCGCCCAAGCCCGGTCTGCTGGTCCACTTTGCCAGCTCGTACGCCCAGGCGTTTCAGCCGGCCCACTTCCTAGGTCAGTACCACCCCGACCTGAACCCGGAGGCTGATGCCCTGGCCGCAGAGTTCGGGTTCGAAAGTGGCTATGACTTTGTAAACTTTTACTACGGCGCGTCCGACTGGACCGACACGCCCACACCGATGCTGCGCGACCCTGATCTGGCGCCGCGCCTGCCTTATGGCACGACCCCGACCCTTGAAAGCCACATCTTCGTCACCGACACGACCGAAGGCCGCAAGCTGGTGGCCAACCCCTACTTCTTCCAGGTGGATACGACCGGCCAGCAACTGCCCTACATCAGCCGCCAGGACGAGCGTTTTATCAACGACAACGAAGTGCGCATCCTGACCATGGTCAACGGCGATGTGGACTACAAAGCCCAGTCGGTACAGCTGCCGTCCGTGCCCCTGCTGCTCGACAATATGGAAAGCGGCGACTACTCGATCCAGCTCAAGCCGACGATTGCGATGCCGACCTTTTCGTTCAATATGACGATCGAGGATGACGCCCGCCGCGACGTTTACAACAACGTCGACTTCCGCCGTGCGATGTCCGTGGCGATCGACCGCGACGGCCTGAACTCTGTCGCCTTCTTCGATCAGGGCACACCGCAGCAATACACAGGCTTTTCACCGACCCCGACCTTTGTTGACCCCGCTCTGGTCACCTACGCGACCGAATTCAGCACCGACGAGGCGAACACCCTTCTTGATGGTATCGGCATGGTCGACACCGACGGCGACGGGTTCCGCGAACTCCCCAACGGCGATAAGCTGGTTCTGAACCTGCAATTCGCAACTCAGGGTGTCGCTGGTGAAGTCGTCGAATTCGTTGGCCAGAACTGGGCCGATATCGGCATCGAAACCACCGTCAAGGAAGTGACCCCGGACGAGTATCGCGCCGCTCAATCCGCCAACGAGCTGGATGTTCTGATGTGGCAGCGCGGCGAACCCGTGGCCATCCACCTGGGCACCAATGCTTCGTGGGTCCCTCCCTACGCCGACTACTTTGGCCACCGCAACGGCATGCTCTGGGCCGAGTACCTTGAGACGGGCGGCACATCGGGGATGGAACCACCGGCATGGGTCATGTCGATGGTCGATGACATCGCAGCCTTCCAGCAGGCCGTTCCCGGTTCGGCCGAGGCAGGCGAAATCGGGGCCCGCATGGCCAAGACGATGACCGAAAGCCTGATGTTCATCGGAACCGTCAGCGCCCCTGCGCCGATCTACGTCAGCAACCGCCTGTCCAACGTGCCCGAGTTCCAGACCTGGTCCTACGAATACTACCGGACCTATCCGTACCGCGGCACGCAGTGGTCGTTGACCGAGTGATCTGACGTCCGATCCGACAATTCCTTGGCCGGGTGTGCAAATGCACCCGGCCTTGGTGCATCAATGAGGGGGGCTGAAAGTGGGACCATTTCTAAGGTTTGCGACCTTGCGCGCGGGCTTGGCCCTTGTGACACTCTTGCTGGTGTCGCTTATCGTGTTCTCCTTGATGGAACTGGTGCCTGGCAACTGCGCCGAACGCTACCTGGCCTACAAGAACACTCAGGGCGAAAACATCAGCTTTGAGGATATTGCGGCAGAGGAGGCCAGGCTTGGGCTTGATCAGCCCTTTCTGATCCGGTGGGGCACATGGACCGCCAACGCCTTTCAAGGTGACTTTGGCACAAGCTGCATTCTGAGGGTCGATATTGCCCAGCTTCTTGGGGACAAGTTTCTGATCTCGGCCCTGATCTGTTTCGCGGCCCTGTTCATGGCCTATCTGATCGCCATTCCCGTTGGCATCTACGCCGCCTCATCCCGCAACCCGGTCATCAACAACGCCCTGCGGCTGGTGAGCTATCTTGGCCTTGCCCTGCCAAACTTTCTTCTGGCGCTGATGATCATGTTGTTCTTCACCGTCTACTACGGGGACACCATGACCGGCCTTTTCAGCCGCGAGTTTCGCGATGCCGAATGGTCCTGGGCGCGGGTTCAGGACTTTCTTGGTCGGGCTTGGCTGCCGGTCTTCATCCTTGGCTGGTCCGCCACGGCCTTTGCCCTTCAGACCGTCCGTGCCCTCATGCTGGACGAAAATGACAAGCTATATGTGACAGCCGCCCGGGCGCGGGGCCTTTACGGCAGCCGCCTGCGCTGGCGATATCCGGCCCGTCATGCGCTGGGCCCGATCGTCAATTCGCTGGGTTTCGATCTGAACCGCATCTTCAACGAATTGCCGATCGTGGCGGTCATCCTGACCCTGACCGAAGCCGGGGCCCTCTTGCTTGAGGCGCTGGCCCGGTCGAATGACCAGCAACTGGCCGGGGCGATCATCTTCTTGCTAACCGCCACCATTGTCGGGCTGAACTTTGTGACTGATCTGGCGCTCGCCCTGCTTGATCCGCGGATGCGAAACTCGGTTCTCGGGGCGCGGGCATGACCGACAGCACAGTAGCGACCAGCGTCGCCGACCGCGAGGCCCGCCGCAAAGAGGCTTACTTTACGGCCTCGCAAAGCCAGCTGATCTGGGCCCGGTTCCGCAAGAACCGTTCCGCCATGATCGCGGGCATCGTTCTGGCGGTCATGATCTTGCTGGGGCTGTTTGCCGATTTTGTCGGGCCCTATAACCCAACCATTGCCGGGCGGGATGCCGACTATACCAACGGCGCCCCCCAGATCCCGCGGTTTTGCGACGATGACGGCTGTTCCTTGCGCCCCTTCATCTACGGGACCAAGCGGGAGCGGTCGATTGCCACCAACTTTCGATGGGTGACCACACAGGACACCGACGACAAGCGCTATGTGCAGTTCTTTG
The DNA here is from genome assembly GCA_029255105.1 of Flavimaricola sp. GTDB lineage: Bacteria > Pseudomonadota > Alphaproteobacteria > Rhodobacterales > Rhodobacteraceae > Flavimaricola. Next base: position 8,253 of record JAQWWH010000098.1, read on the forward strand.
TGCACGGCGACAGCTACCGCTTCCTTGGGTTCAACGCGGACCTGCATCTGTTCGGCGTCGACAAGGGCTACATCCACCTGTTTGGCACGGATGACGCGGGCAAGGATATCTTCAGCCGCACGTTGCATGCCATCCGGACCTCGCTGGCGGTCGGGACGATCGGGGTTGTGATCTCGTTCGTCATGGCCCTCGCCATTGGCGGTGTGGCGGGGTACTTTGGTGTCAGGATCGACGGGGTCATCCAGATGATCACCGATGCCGTCCGGGTGGTGCCAGCCATTCCGCTCTTCATGGCGCTGGCCGCCTTTGTTCCGGACACGTGGTCAGCGGAAACGCGGTTCTTCTTTATCTCGATCATCCTCGGCCTGATCGGATGGCCGACATTGGCGCGACGGGTGCGGACCCATATCCTTGTCGAACGCAATCAGGACTACGTGCTTGCCGCCCGCCTGTCGGGTGCGCGTCCGGGGCACATCATCCGGCGGCATCTGCTGCCCAGCTTTACCAGCTATATCATCGTCGATCTGGTGATTTCCTTTCCCTACATGGTGCTGTCGGAAACCGCGCTCAGCTTTATCGGGTTGGGGCTGAAGGACCCGGTGAACTCGCTTGGTGTGATGTTGCAGAACACGACCGGCGCCGACGTCCTGCTGAACTACCAGTGGTATTTCATCCCGGTGATCTTCTTTGTCACGCTTGTCATGGCGTTTGTCTTTGTCGGGGACGGGCTTCGCGACGCGGCCGATCCCTATGCGAGTAGCCGGAAATGAGCCTGCTTTCCGTTCAAGACCTGACCATCCGGTTCCGGACCGAAGAAGGGCTGATCACCGCGGTCGAGAAGGTCAGCTTTGACATCGCCGAAGGCGAGATACTGGGCCTTGTCGGTGAAAGCGGATCGGGCAAATCGGTGACGGCCAAGTCGCTCATGCGCCTGATGGGGGACAATGCCGTCTTTGACCCTGCCAGCCGCATCACCCTGCACCGACAGGGCGGCGACCTTGATGTTCTAGGCCTGCGCAGGGAACGGGACATGCGCCCTGTGCGCGGTGGCGAAATCTCGATGGTGTTTCAGGAACCGATGGCCAGCTTTGCCCCCGCGATCACGGTCGGCGCACAGATGGTCGAACAGTTGCTGATCCACACCGATCTGTCCCGCAAAGCGGCCCGCACCCTGTCCATCGACATGCTGGCCCGTGTCGGCATCTCGGACCCGGCCCGTCGCTTTGACCAGTATGTGTTCGAGTTTTCGGGCGGGATGCGGCAGCGGGCGATGATCGCCATGGCCCTGTCGACCAAGCCCCGCTTGCTGATCGCGGACGAACCGACGACGGCGCTGGACGTAACGATCCAGGCGCAGGTACTGGAACTGATGAAAGAGTTGGTGGCCGAGTTCCGGATGGGCATCCTTTTCATCACCCATGACCTTGGCGTCATCGCCCAGACGGCGGACCGGGTGGCGGTCATGTATCTGGGCAATCTGGTCGAGACAGGAACGGTGCGCGACGTGATCCGCAGGCCTGCCCATCCCTATACAAAGGGCCTTTTGCAGGCTTTGCCGCGCATCGACGACCTTGATGCCCCCCTTATGCCGGTTCCGGGCGATATTCCCGGCCCGCTTGATCGGCCCGGTGGCTGCGTCTTTCACACCCGTTGTGGCGTCGCGATTTCGGGTCTGTGCAACACGCAGATACCGCAGGAGGTCACCCTTGCCCCCGGCCATGCCGCACGGTGCCATGCCTTGACGAAAGATGCTCCATGACCACCCCTCTCATCCGCATCAAAGGGCTTGAGACCCACTACCCCCTTGGCCAGCGCCTTTTTGGTCCGGCGCCAGTGCTCAGGGCCCTTGCAGGGATCGATCTCGATATCCCGGCGGGCAGCTTCTTTGGTCTTGTCGGGGAAAGTGGATCGGGCAAGACGACGCTGGGCCGGGCAATCCTGAAGGCAGCCCCGATCACTTCAGGATCGGTGGCCTATGACGACGGACAAAGCGCCTTTGACATCGGGACCATGGATGCACGGCAGGAGCGAACCTACCGTAGCCGGGCGCAGTTGATCTTTCAGGACCCCTACGCCGCCCTCAGCCCGCGCATGACGGTGCGCGACATCATCGCAGAGCCGCTCGAGGTGATGGGCCTGACCTCGTCCCGCGCCGAAACGGACGACCGGGTGCGCGAGATTGCCAAGAAGTGCCGCCTGAACCTTGAACACCTGCGCCGCTTTCCACACGCCTTCTCGGGCGGTCAGCGCCAGCGCATTTCGATTGCCCGGGCGCTTGTTTCAGGTCCGAAATTCGTCGTGGCGGACGAATCCGTGGCAGCCCTTGATGTGTCTATTCAGGCGGACATTCTGAACCTTTTGAAGGCTCTGCAAAACGACCTGTCGCTGACGCTTTTGTTTATCAGTCATGACCTGTCGGTCGTGGCCCATAGCTGTGACACGGTGGCGGTCATGTATCTTGGGCGATTGGTCGAGGTTGCACCATCCCGCACCTTGTTCGCCCGCCCAAGGCATCCCTATACCCGGGCGCTTTTGTCGGCGATCCCGACGCTTGACCCTGACGCTCCACCCAGGATGCAGCGGCTGACCGGTGAGATACCGTCACCCGCTGATCCGCCGCCGGGGTGTCGGTTCCATACCCGCTGCCCCTTTGCCCAGGCACGTTGCCGTCAAGAGGTGCCGCAGCTTGCCCCGACGCAGGATGGCGGTCAGGTGGCCTGTCATTTCTGGAAGGATTTGCCGGATGCCTGACAATGCCCGACAGGGAAAGGTGGCCGTGTCAGGGTCGATGGGCGGCGATGAACGACGTTAGATTACGTGCCGCGGTGGTCGGCGAGGCTACCGTCGTCGAGGCGTTGTTGCGACGCGCCTTCAGGGACTATGTTCGGGGTCTGGGCCGGGACGAACCGTCCCCTATGAATTGGCTAGAAAGTCGAATCATAGAAGGCGCGGTTTATTGGGTCGATGCCAGTGGATCGCCTGCGGGTGTGGTGGTGACGAGCCGGCACGAGAACGCAGTCCTTGAGATCAACATGCTTGGCATAGACCCTTCCTTGCAGGGACGCGGCATAGGGCGCCAAGTGCTGACACTGATCGAGGCTATGGCCCGGGAGGAAGGTTTTGAAACGTTGGCCTTGCGAACCGCCCAGCCCTACACCCGCCTTGTCGCGCTCTACAGCCGGGCGGGGTTTCGGGTGGTGGCGGTGGATCGGCACCCGGACCAGATTGACGATTTCTCACGGGTCTTCATGGAACTGGACTTGAAAACGGACTAGGAACAAGGCGGAATCGGGCCTCTGTCAGGTCGGGAGAAAAGGCTCTATTCTGGGCAAGAACCATGAAAGAACCGCCATGACCAGCACTCGCCCCATCATCCTTTTCCTCTCTGGCTTTGGCGACGGCGCAGGCCTGTTTGAGCCTATGCACGACACCGACCTGGCGCAGGACTATGATCTGCGCCCCCTGAACCTGCCAGGTTTCGGCACAACCCGGCAGGCGGGTGAAACGACGTTGCAAACCCTTGCAGACTGGGTCGCGCACGAGGCAGCGTCCACGGGGGCCAAGATTGTCGTTGCCCACTCTGTCGCGTCACTGGTCGCAGCACTTGCCGCCATGACCCCGGAAAGCCCTATCCGGACAATCCTGTCGATCGAAGGCAATATCACTGCCGAGGATGCTTATTTTTCGGGCACCGCGGCCGACTATCCGGACCCCGATACCTTTCGCAGCGCGTTTCTGGGCCGTTTGACTGAAATGGCCGAGACAAGGCCAGTCTACGCCCGCTTTCGGGATAGGGTCGCACTGGCCGATCCGGTCGCCCTTTGGCAGTTGGGGCGTGATGCGCGTCGCTATTCGGCCGAGGTCGTGCCTGGCGACGTCCTGATCGCGGCGGCGAATGTGGTCTATCTTTACAACCCGGACAACTGCCCAAAGACTACGCTTGACTGGCTTGACCACAATCCGATGCCGCGCATCCTCATGGAAGGGGCGTCGCATTGGCCAAGCCTGGATCAGCCCGACCTTCTGGCCCGGGCCATTCGGCAGGCGCTTGGCTGACCATCGGCCAAGACTGCCCTAGGTCTCACCGTTTAGAAGGGCATCGACGATGTCCGACGGATCCATCGCAATGTCGACAGCCACGGCGTTTTCGTCCGGCCCAGGTGGTTCAAGCGTTGCCAACTGACTGTCGAGCAGTGCTGGTGGCATGAAATGACCGGGGCGCGTTTCCATGCGGATGCGGAGCAAGTCCCGGCTTCCCTGAAGGAACAAGAACCTGACAGGACCGCCCGCTGCTGCGATTATCCTGTCGCGATATTCACGCTTGAGGGCAGAGCAGGCGATGACGATTGGGGTCGAAGCGGCGGCAAGCTCTTGCCCGATGCGGTCAAGCCAGGGGGCCCTGTCGGCGTCGGTCAAAGCCTCGCCCCGGCTCATCTTGGCGATGTTGGTTCGCGGGTGCAGGCTGTCGCCGTCCAGAAATGCCGCGCCGATGCGGTCGGCAAACAGGCTTCCGATCAGGCTTTTGCCGCAGCCCGATACGCCCATGATGATATAGCGCCCAGACATGGTGCCGCCACCCTCCGTTCAGGTCTATAGCGGTAGAGGCCGGCGCGGGGCGATGCAACTCTGCTTTGGGTCGTCAGGTAGGGTCGTCTGGCGGGGCATCGTCGTAGTCCTGGCGCAGGATACGGGCCCCGTTGCCTTCGGGGTCGTCATATTGCCCATGCCGCAACGTCCACATAAAGGCCCCAAGGCCAAGCGCACCTAGGCCAAGCGACACGGGAATGAGAAAGATCAAAACATTCATGACCAAACCTACCTTAGGCGCAAGGCGTTGAGCGTGACGGTGATCGACGACAATGACATTGCCAAGGCGGCCAGAAGCGGGGTCACAAGCCCCATGAATGCCAGCGGGATCGCAACAACGTTGTAAAGGGCGGCCAAGGCAAAGTTCTCTTGGATGCGCCGCGTCGATTTGCGGGCAATCCGGAGGGTTTCGGAAACTGCCATCAGGTCCTTACCCATCAAGACGATGTCCGACGCTACCCGCGCCGCATCAAGGGCGCTGGCGGGAGAGATCGAAACATCTGCCTCCGTCAGGGCTGCGGTGTCGTTCAGGCCATCACCAACCATCAGGACATGACGCCCTTCGGCCTTCAAGGAACGGACGAATGCGGCTTTCTGCATCGGATCGACATCGGCTTGCCACGTAACGATACCGGTCCGTTCGGCTGTATCAGAGACCGCTGCCGCGGTATCGCCGGACAGAAGATGCACATGGACACCCTGGTCTATCAATTGCTGTATGAGCGCCTTTGCCCCGGGGCGGAGCGCATCGCTAAACGTGTATGGGAGCGGATCTTGTTCCCCGATCCGCAGCCATGTGGCAGTTTCGGACAAGGCAAAGAATTCCTTGCCAAGGAATTCTGGCGCGACCCAGGTCAGACGTCCCAGTTTGACTGGCGTTGCGCCAAGCTGCCCTTCGATGCCATATCCCGGAACTTCCCGGATATTGCTGACGGTGGGCTCGGGAAGATCCTTCGCGAAGGATCTTCCGCCAATGGCCAGAGCCTTTGCCAGGGGATGACCCGACCCAGTCGCCAGTGCCGAAGCCACACCAAGGGCCGCTGCACCGTGCCGCATCGGGTCTACCAGGTCCGGGGCGCCCACCGTCAGGGTTCCGGTCTTGTCAAAAACGACTGTATCGACCTTCGCTAACCGCTCTAACGCCGTTCCACTTTTGATGAGGACACCCCGGCGGAACAGACGACCACTTGCCGCGGTGACCACAGCGGGTACAGCAAGGCCAAGGGCGCAGGGGCAGGTAATGATGAGGACCGCCGCTGCGATGTTGATGGCGACCCTGACATCGCCGCCAGTCAGCCACATCCAGGTGACAAAGGCTGCCAAGGCGAAAACATGCACCGCCGGGGCATAGGCCCGTGCGGCCCGATCTGCCAGCGAGGTGTAGTGTGACCGGGCCTCTTCCGCGATTGCGACGAGGTCTGCCATTCGGGCAAGCGAAGTGTCTTTACCGGCGGCCGTCACTTCGACCAACAGCGGGCCTGTCAGGTTCACCTCGCCTGCGCTGAGCATAGCCTTGGGTCCGACCACAACGGGCAGGCTTTCGCCTGTCAGGAGGCTGCGGTCAATTTCGCTTTCGCCTGACAGGATCAGGCCGTCTACCGGCACCCGCCCACCGGGCTTTAACAGAACCGTATCCCCCAGGTGGAGTGAGGAGACGTCGACGATCTCCTCGCCATCCGCGCCCAGCCTGATCGCCCGCGGAACTTCGAGGGCGGCAAGCTCTTGTGCGGCGGATCGGGCGACTGCCCTTGTCCTGTGATCAAGATAGCGCCCTGCCAGCAGGAAGAAGGTCAGCATGACGGCGGCGTCAAAATAGGCATGCTCGCCTGAATGCAGCGTTTCCCAAAGGGACAGACCCGTGGCCAACAATATGGCCAGCGAAATCGGGACATCCATTGCTAGTCGACCCGACCTTAACGCCGTCCAGGCGTTGCGAAAGAACGGCTGGCCCGAAAAAGCGACGGTGGGCAGGGCAATAGCCCCTGAAATCAGGTGAAAGACATCCCGCGTTGCGTCCGCTGCGCCTGACCAGACGGCCACGGACAGGAGCATGATGTTCATCATGGCAAATCCGGCCACGCCCAGCCGCATCAGAAGGTCGCGCCCGGCCGCGTCGCTTGCGGTGCCAGACAAGGCAACCATATCCAGTGGCAGCGCCTCGTACCCAAGCCCGCCAAGTGCAGCTGTCAGGCTTTCGACCGTCTGCTGTCCGTCATGCTTGATCCGCACCCGTTTGAGCGTCAGGTTCACCCGCGCTTCGGAAATTCCGGGCAATGCCAACAGCCCACGCTCGACCGCCGAAATGCACCCGGCGCAATGGACCGAAGGAAGGGCAAGCTGGACTTCGTGTGTGGCCGGTCCGGCGGGTTTGCCGGCCCTGCTCAGACTGGCCGATGCGGCAATGCAGCCGGGGCAGGCCATTCCAGAGGGGGCTTCGGACAGGCTCATGATCAGTCGACCAGAACGATCATGCGTTGACGAAACAGCGTCCCATCGGTCGCTGTAGCCTCAAGCCGCAGGTTCCAGTTGCCAGCGGCGGGCCTCACCGGCGCGCGGTAGACGCTTCCGTCCCAGGCAAAGGCAGGGGTCTGATCATCGCGGGTGCTGGTTGCGCGGCCAAAGGTTCCTGTCACGGTCGCCGCCTGGATCGGCTGGCCCTGGTCATCGGTAATCGACAGGACCAGTTCGCCCCCATGTACGGCGGCATCCACCTGCCAGCCAAGTGCAAGCTGGGCGGCCTTGTCGTGATCAAAGCTTTGGCTGGCGACGTAGGAATTGGCGGTTTCCAGCCCAGGAAAGGTCCGGATGGCCTGAAAGGCAAGCACGAGGTTGACGCTAATGATCACGACGAAGAAGCTTGCAAAGATGGCAAACGCCTTGGGCCCGGTGATCGGCCCGCCAAAGAAACCTGCGAAACTGCGTGGCATGCTATTGCACCTTTCCGTTAAAGTGGGTGTCGGTCGAGGTTCTGTCGCCTGAGACCAGATCCTCGGCCCAGAACCTGAAATCCGTGCGTTCTGCGCTGGCGGCCGGATCATCCGGTCTTGCGCTGACGTAGACCCGCACTTGCTGTGTCGTATCGGCGGGCACCAGCACGCTGCGTTCGTCGGCCCCTTCTATGTCGATCCTCAGGATCTCGTCCGAGGAAAGGGACAGGTGGAAAAGCCGTGGCTCGCCGTATTTGTTGAGCAACCGGATGTCATAAACGTTGCGGATGGTGCCATCGGACTGGGTGATGAAGATGGGGTTGCGCACCGGGGCCACCGTCATCTCGATATCCGACCGGATGAAGAGGGCGAAGAGCAGTCCCGCACCGACGAGTGACCAGAGCGACGTGTAAAGGATTGTCCGGGGGCGGAAAATGTGTCGCCAGATGTGTTTGGCCGTGCCGCCCGCCCGCTCGATCTCTTCGTCCTTGAGGGTGAAGTAGTCGATCAGGCCACGCGGCTTGCCGATCTTGGCCATGACGTCGTCGCAGGCGTCGATGCACAGCCCACAGGTGATGCAGGCCATCTGCTGGCCGTCGCGGATGTCGATACCCGTCGGACAGACGTTGACGCAGGCCATGCAATCGATGCAGTCCCCCGCCCCTTCGACCCGCTTCTTGCCGCGCGGTTCGCCCCGCCATTCACGATAGCCGATGGTGATGGTGTCTTCGTCCATCATGGCGGCCTGGATGCGCGGCCAGGGGCAGGCGTAGATACAGACCTGTTCCCGGGCGACACCACCCATGAAGAAGGTGGTAAAGCTGAGGATCGCCATAGTGGTATAGGCAATCGCTGGCGCCTGCCCGGTCACAAGGTTCATGGCAAGCGTAGGGGCATCGGCAAAGTAGAAGACCCATGCCCCGCCGGTGGCCAGACCGATCGCGAGCCAGACAATCCATTTCGTTGTGCGAAGCCGAACCTTACGGGCATCCCACCGCGCGTTCCAAAGCCGGACCCGGGCGTTCCGGTCCCCTTCGATCCAGCGTTCGGTCAGGATGAATAGATCGGTCCAGACGGTCTGGGGGCAGGCATATCCGCACCAGACCCGGCCAAGTGCCGAGGTGAACAGGAAAAGCCCCAGCCCGGCCATGATCAGAAGACCGGCCACGAAATAGAATTCATGTGGCCAGATCTCGATCCAAAAGAAAAAGAACCGCCGTCCGGCCATGTCGATAAGCACGGCCTGGTCCGGCAGGTTCGGTCCACGGTCCCAGCGAATCCACGGCGTGATGTAGTAGATGCCCAGAGTGACCACCATGATCGCCCATTTCATCTGCCGGAACGGACCCTTTACCCTGCGCGGAAAAACCGGCTCGCGGGCGGCATAAAGAGAGGGGGGCGTATCTGAAGACGACATGATGGACCTGACTTGAACAACGTGGCTTGGGCTCTTGTGCCTTTTTGGGTGGGTCGGTGCCTTGATGTGGATCAACCATTTCTGTCGCAGGCCCCGGCTTCCAGGCGGATTGTCCTGTGGATAGGGCGGACCCTCCGGGGGGAATATTTGAGGCAAGAAAAAGCGGCATCCGGAAACGAGAAACCCCCGCCGGGCAGGGCGGGGGCGGAGGTTTGCACGTTGGTTGGTTGGGCTATTCGCCGCCGCCAAGTTGGTGGACATAGGCTGCGACGGCGTTGACCTCGGCCGCGCTGAGCCCACCGGCAGAGCGCCATTCCTCGGACCAGGCGGGCATCACCCCGAAACGGGCGTTGGTGATCGTCTCGGTCAGAGTGTCGGCGTCGCCGCCATAGAGCCAGATGGCGTCAGTGAGCCTAGGCGCGCCCATATCGCGGTTTCCTTCGCCCGCCTCGCCGTGGCAGGCGGAGCAATTGTCAAGGAAGAGAGGGGCCCCCGCTGCGGCCAGGGTTGCGTCGTGGTCCTGGCCCGAGATGGCCTGAACATGGGCCACGAGCTGACCGATTTCCTCGCCCGAGAGCATTTCGCCGAAGGCCGGCATCTGGGTCCAGCGGGCATCCGGGGACTGTTCATTGCGGATGCCGTTCGTGACCGTATAAGCGATTTCGTCGATCGTGCCGCCCCAAAGCCAGTCGTCGTCCAGAAGGCTGGGGTAGCCAGAAGCCTGCACCCCTGCCGCGCCCGAGCCGTGACATTGCGAGCAGTTGGCCCTGAACACCGCAGCACCACCGTTGATGGCAAAACTGTGCAGGGATTCGTTCTCGGGCAGGCTCGCCAGGTCGACTGTGGCCAGCTGGTCCATGAGTTCGGCGTTGGCCGCCTCGACCGCGGCGATGTCCGCGGCGACATTGGCCCGTGTCGAATAGCCCAAAAGCCCCGGTGTCGCGCCTGAGATCATCGGCCAGGCCGGATAGGCGATGGTATAGCCGATCCCCCAGACGATGGTGGCGTAGAGAATCCAGACCCACCAACGTGGCAGCGGGTTGTTCAGTTCTTCGATACCGTCCCAGCTGTGGCCGGTGGTGCCGATTTCTTTTTGTTCTGGTGTCTTGGTCATGACTGACCCTCCGACCTTTTGGTTTTTGTCGGGATGATGTCCCGTGCTGGTTTGTCTTCGTGACGGAAGGGGAGGCTGGCTGCATCGCTGTGGGCGGCACGACTGCCGGGCCGGAAGGCCCAGAAGACCGTACCGACGAAGAAGACGAACATCCCAAGAAGGACCCAGCTGTCGGCGATTTCGCGCAGAATGTGATAGTTCATGCTGTGTCCTCCCTATCGGCTTGCGTCTGGAACGAAGGTCGAGAAATCGACCAGCGTGCCCAGCATTTGCAGATAGGCAATCAGGGCATCCATCTCGGATATGCCCGGGGCCCCGTCGAAGTCCCGAACCTGGGCGCCGGGGTAGCGTTCGACCAATGCGTCCCAATCCCCGAAAGGATCGACCTGCACGGTAAAATCAGCCCGCGCTTCGGCGATCATTTCCTCGGTGTAGGGAACACCGACCATGGCGTGGGTCTCCATCAGATCGGCCACATAGGTCGGTTCGATCAGCCGGGTGGCCAGGAAGCCATAGGGCGGCATGACCGATTCAGGCACAACCGATTGAGGGTCGGTCAGGTGCTGGACGTGCCAGGCATCTGAATAGCGTCCCCCCACCCGCGCAAGGTCTGGCCCCGTCCGTTTGGAGCCCCATTGGAAGGGGTGGTCGTACATGGATTCGGCCGCGAGCGAGTAGTGCCCATAGCGTTCGACCTCGTCCCGCATGGGCCGGATCATCTGCGAGTGGCATACGTAGCACCCCTCGCGGATGTAGATTTCCCGGCCCGTCAGTTCGAGGGGGGAGTAGGGGCGCACCCCTTCCACCTCTTCGATGACGTTTTCCAGGTAGAAGAGCGGGGCGATTTCGACCAGCCCTCCGATGGTGACCACCACAAAGCTGCCTGCCAGCAGGAGGGTGGCGTTCTTTTCAAGGATTGTGTGACGATCGAGTAGTGACATGCGTCGTCCCTCCTATTCTGCCGGGACAGCGGCCTGGGCAGGCTGCTGCTTGCCGTAGGCTGTCATCCAGAGGTTATAGACCATGATGAGGGCACCGGAGAGGTAGAGAACCCCGCCCAGTCCGCGCACCACATACATCGGGAACTTGGCGGCGACGGTGTCGGCAAAGCTGTTCACCAAGAACCCCTGTGCATCGACTTCGCGCCACATCAGGCCTTCCATGATCCCGGTGACCCACATCGAGGCAGCGTAGAGAACGATGCCGATCGTGGCGAGCCAGAAGTGCCAGTTGACCAGAGACAGGCTATGCAGCCGGTCCCGGTTCCACAGGCGTGGTGTCAGGAAGTAGAGCGCCGAGAAGGTGATCATCCCGTTCCAGCCCAGTGCACCCGAGTGGACGTGACCGATGGTCCAGTCCGTGTAGTGCGACAGCGAGTTGACCGCCCGGATCGACATCATCGGCCCTTCGAAGGTCGACATGCCGTAGAAGCCAAGGCTGATCACCATCATCCGCATGATCGGGTCTGTCCGGATCTTGTCCCAGGCGCCGCTCAGCGTCATCAGGCCGTTGATCATGCCACCCCAGGACGGCATCCACAGGATGATCGAGAAGACCATACCAAGGGTCGAGGCCCAGTCAGGCAGTGCGGTGTAGTGCAAATGGTGCGGGCCGGCCCAGATATACAGGAAGATCAGCGCCCAGAAGTGGATGATCGAAAGCTTGTAGCTGAAGATCGGTCGTCCGGCCTGTTTCGGCACAAAGTAGTACATCATGCCCAGAAAGCCTGCCGTCAGGAAGAAGCCGACGGCATTGTGCCCGTACCACCACTGGGTCATGGCGTCCTGCACGCCCGCAAAGACCTGCACAGACCGTGATCCAAAAATGCTGACCGGGATCGACAGGTTGTTGACCACATGAAGCATCGCCACGGTGACGATGAACGACAGCAGAAACCAGTTGGCCACGTAGATATGCGGCTCTTTCCGTTTGAAGATCGTGCCCAGGAACACGATGAGGAAGGCGACCCAGACGATCGTCAGCCAGATGTCGACGTACCATTCAGGCTCTGCGTACTCTTTGGATTGGGTGGCCCCCATAAGGTAGCCTGTGGCTGCCAGCACGATGAACAGGTTGTATCCCCAGAACACGAACCACGCGAGATTGCCGCCCCAAAGCCGGGCGGCACTGGTCCGCTGGACGATGTAGAAGGACGACATGATCAAAGCGTTGCCCCCGAAGGCAAAGATCACCGCCGAGGTGTGCAGCGGCCGGAGCCGGCCAAAGTTGCCGTAACCCTGAAGGAACTCGAAGTTCAGTTGGGGAAAGGCCAGTTGGAACGCGATGAAGGTTCCGACAAGGAACCCCGCGATGCCCCAGAATGATGTGGCGATCACCCCGGCCCGGATAACCCCGTCGTTGTAGCCGGTAGGCGCTGGGCCCTTTTCGTCGCCTGCCGTGCGTACCGTCCAGACGAACATGCCGCCTGCTATGGCCATGATAATAAGCGCGTGAACCTGATACGCCAGATCTCGCGCCCAGTTGGCGGCCAGGGCGGCACAAAGGGTGATAAGCCCAAGCGCCGCAATTTTAATCCAATCCCACATGAATACCGTTCCCTCTGTCCCTCCTGGCCTTGTCCGGTCGTACGTGGGGCGACCGGTGGCCAAGTGTAGCTGATGGATAGGTCATCCCTGATGCGGACGAGGGCTGCATTGATCCAAATCAAGTGTTTTGCGCGGCAGGTTTGATAGGGATCAATGCGGGAACGGGAAATAGTCTCAAAGTTGGTCGCAAGCAGAATGGAAGGGAACTGATCATGGGCTACAAAACCATTTCGATGATTGTGACCGATGCGGGCACTGATGGACCCGCTCTTGAGGCCGCCGCCGCACTCGCCATGCGGGAGAATGCCCATCTGGATGTTGCTTGCGTTGGAATTGACCCCGCCCGCTATGAGGTCATGCCGGCAGGCTCGGCCGCTATTGTTCTGGAGTCAGGCGCACAGGAGGCCCGGGAACGGGCCGAAGCTTTGGTCGCATGGGCCGAGAAAACCTTGCCCTCTGACCAGGAACGAACCGTGGTGCACGGTGTCGTTTCGGCACAAATGGGACTGGAATCCGCTGTATCCCGCCTGGCCCGGTACTCTGACCTCATTGTGGCGACCCAGCCCTATGGCGAAGGCCGGACGGCGGTGCAGATCATGGTGACAGAGGCCGCACTATTTGGCACCGGCGCCCCGGTCCTCATCATTCCGCAAGGCGACAAGACAGACTATGCAAAGGGGTTTCAAAGACCGCTTGTAGCCTGGAACGAAAGCGATGAGGCGTTGTCCGTCATCCGCAAGTCCACCCCAGTCCTCGAGGCGTCATCGCATGTCGACATCGTCATGGTTGACCCCCCGGCGCAGTCACCCGAACGTTCGGACCCGGGTGGGGCGGTCAGCTTGATGCTTGCCCGGCGCGGGATCAAGGCGGAGGTTTCGATTCTTGCCAAGACATTGCCCACCGTTGCCGAAGTGGTGGAGAGGTTCGCGCGCGAACACGCAAACGACCTGATTGTCATGGGGGCATACGGGCATTCGAGGTTCCGCGAGGCCCTGTTTGGCGGGGCGACCCGAGACATGCTTGCCCGGGCAACCCTGCCTATGTTGATGGCGCACTAGACATGAGGATGGCGGAGACAGCGTGTGACGGCCTAGGCAATCAATCCGCCGTCCACGTCGTCGCCCGTTTCCATCATCAGGCGGCGGATGTCGGGTATGACAACCCGCCGCTTGCCTTCCAGAAGAACGATGCCTTCGCGCTTGAGCGCCGAAATCTGACGACTGACCGTTTCAAGCGTGAGACCCAGATAGTCGGCCATAGCCTCGCGGGTCAGCGGCAGTTCGATCGTGATGACGCCCTTGGGTTTCGCAAAGCCAAGCGAGGCTTCGCGGCGCGCCAGGATCGTCAGAAGGCTTGCAATCTTTTCGCGTGCGGTCTTACGGCCGAGGATCAACATCCATTCACGGGCTGCGTCCAGCTCGCTCAGCGTCATGTCCAGCAAACGCTCTCCGACGTGGGGAGTGCTGATCAGCAATTCCTCAAACGGCTTGCGCCGGAAACAGCACAGGGTGATGTCGCTGATCGCGGTGACATCATAGGCCAGCGTCGCGCGGCCGGGCCGCCCGATGAAGTCGGAAGGCAGCAAGAGACCAACCATCTGCGTTCGCCCGTCTTCCAAAGTCTGGCTGAGCGTGGCGATTCCGCTAACGACCGAAGCGACAAAGCCGATTTCGTCCCCGGCCCATGCAATGGTCTGGCCGGCCTCGAAGTTCCGATAATATTTGATCTCTTCCAGCCGGTCCAACTCATCCGCATCGCAGCGAGAGCAAACGGCCCGGTGCCGAATTGGACAATCGGCGCAATCAAGATCTGCGTGGACGTGTCCCAAGGTTTGGATGTTCCCGTATGTGATCAGTGGCTGAGTAAGAGGCTAACCGAAAATGCCTGAGGATGTGAAATGACTTTAGCAAACAAAATGCGTGATATTGGGCTTTTCGACACAAGAGTACCGCGATACACCAGCTATCCGCCAGCAAATCATTTCAACGACTCGGTCGGTCCCGACATTGCCCGACAGTGGATAAAGGCTATCCCATCCGGGTCTCGGGTGTCGCTATACGTTCATATTCCTTATTGTCGCAGGCTTTGCTGGTTCTGTGCATGCCGAACGCAAGGGACCGCAACGAACCGTCCGCTGGCCCCCTATCTCGCGCTTTTGAAGGCAGAGCTTGACCTCATCGACAATATGCTGCCCCCCGACGTGGTGCTTTCGGCCATCCACCTTGGCGGTGGGACGCCGACTTTGCTGCCTCCTGAGATGCTGCTCGATATTGGTGCCTCCCTTGCGGAATTCCGCCCGTGGGCAGAGGACATTCAGGTTTCGGTCGAAATTGATCCCACAGAAGTCGACGCGGCACGAATCGCTGCCTTGAAGCAGATCGGGATGACGCGCGCCTCGATCGGTGTGCAGGACTTTGACCCGTTGGTGCAGGATGCTATCGGGCGCAACCAGAGCTATGAGCAGACCCGCGACGTGGTGACCGCGCTCAGAGCGGCGGGCATAGACAGTGTGAACATGGATGTTCTGTTTGGACTTCCCCATCAGACCCGGTCGCGGTTGGCCGATTCTGTGCAGCGGGTCCTGTCGCTCGCCCCGGATCGCGTAGCACTTTACGGCTATGCTCATGTTCCGTGGATGGCCAAGCGGCAAGTGATGATCCCATCCGATGCCCTGCCGGGTGCAGAAGAGCGGCTGGAACTGTTCGATACCGCCCGCCGGCTGTTCGTCTGGGACGGCTATGGGGAAATCGGAATTGACCATTTCGCCCGCGCCGGGGACGGGCTGTTCAAGGCCGAGCGGGCAGGGACTTTGCGCCGCAATTTCCAGGGCTATACCGATGATCGGACCGACACCTTGATTGGATTGGGTGCTTCGGCCATTTCGCGGTTCCCGCAGGGCTATTCCCAAAACATCTCAACTTCGTCCCGCTATGCTTCTGCAATCTCGGAAGGGCATCTTGCCACCGAACGGGGCTATGCGATGACGCAAGACGATTCCCTGCGCGCCACGATGATCGAGGAACTGATGTGCCGGTTCGAAATCAGCTATGACCGCCTGGCCAAACGAACAGGTGCCACTAAGGCCCAGATTTGGGAAATGACGGCCGAGCTTCGTAACAGGTTCGCGGATCACCTGAGCGTAACGGACAAGGCACTGAAGCTGACTGAAGGGTCACGGCTCATCGCCCGAATGGCAGCCCAGACCCTGGATACATTCAGCATGCCACAGGGTCGACATAGTCGCGCACTTTGACCGCCGACCCTAGAAGTTAAAGCTGATGCCGACGTTCAAGGCGTTTGTGATCACGTTGGTGTCCAGCGAACCCCCCGTCACAAGATCGGCCGAGTTGATCGAATAGGTGCCCTTGTATTCCCCGAATACGGACCACTGGTCGTTCAAAGGCATGCTTGCCCCGGCCATCCACGCCACCGCCGGGCCCGTCAGCTGATATTCGAATGTCCGCGATGTGCCTTCCGTCAGTTCGACGTGCGGGATGGCGACACCAAATCCACCACCGACGTAAGGCGACACACCGGCGAAGGCGTTGTTCCAGGACCGGTAGGCGTTTAGGGTAACGATGTTAAGCCCGTCCGAGAATTCAAAGTGTTCGTACCCCGTTTCGGCCAGGGTGGCGTCATCTGCATAAACCTTGGTGTGGTTCACATCGACGCCAAAGCCAAAGTTCTCAGAATACCACCAGGTCGCCCGATAGCCATAATAGGGCGGCATGGTGAACGACCGACCTTCCCAGCCGGCAGTAAACTCCAGATCCGGAACCACACTGTCGCCATAAACGGACACGTCCGAATGGGGCGATGTCTGGTAGCCGCCATAAAAGCTTAGCTGCAGTTCGGCCGTGGCTGAAGAGGCCACACCAAGGGATGCTGCGACCAAAATGGCCCGAGAGGATTTTAGGGTCAGCGACACAGCGGACGGACTCCGGGCTCTTATTTCGAACTCTCTCATATTAGGCCCCGATCCGATGCGCCACAAGGGACGATCCCGTGATCGGCGTGCGGCATCCTGCCGTGCCCTTGTGCCAACCCTGGGTACTGATCCGAATTCACCCGCTTGCACCCACCAACCCCTAGGGAAGCTTGTTGACCAGGTGAATTGGCTCTCCGGCGACAAAGGCGTTTATCTGGTCGTAGATGTCGGCAAACTGCATATCGAGTTCATCCTCAGTGACATAGCCGATATGAGGTGTCGCCGTGACACCGGGATGATGGACAAGGGGGTCGTCGGGGTCCGTCAGCGGCTCTTTTTCGAACACGTCGATCCCGGCACGACCGGGCCGCCCTGCATTCAGCGCATCCAGCAACGCTCCTTCGGCAATGAGGCCCGCGCGAGAGGTGTTGATCAGGCTCGCTGTGGGTTTCATCATGCCAAGGTCCTCGGCGGTTATGATGCCCCGGCTGATGGCGGTCAGGCGAAGATGCAGGCTCACGAAGTCAGAGTTGGCAAAGAATTCTGCCCGGCTGTTGGCCACGGTCTGGCCGTCCGCGATCGCCCGCGCCCGCCCGTCTTCCGAGCCCCACCAGACGACCTTGACCCCGAAGGCCTCGGCATAACGCGCGACCGCCTTGCCAATCCTGCCATACCCATAAAGCCCGAGTGTCCGCCCCGCGATAGTCTGGCCGACGCCCATCTGCCAATGACCGGCTTTCAAAGACTCGTTCTGTGTAGTGATCTGACGGGCAGAGACCAACAAAAGCGCCCATGTCAATTCTGCGGCGGCGACCGAATGCCCGGTCGATCCGGTATTTGAGGCCAAAAGGACCTTGTGACGGGTGCAGGCCTCGACATCGACATGAGGGTAGACGCCGCGCTGGCTGATCAGCTTGAGGTTCGGAAGGCCGGCAAGCAGTGCCTCGGTCACGGGTGTACGTTCGCGAAAAAGGACCAGACATTCTGCATCGGCCAGGCGTTCATGCAGGATGGCGGGATCTTCGGTGTGATCAGACCAGATTGTCACGTCATGACCGTCGAGCCGGGAGAAGGACGGCAAGGTCTGCAATGTGTTGAACCAGTCGTCCAGAATATGGATCCGCATCAGGATCTCCTCCCTCAAATGTCTATTTGTTGACCTATGCAATGCCGCAATAGGGTTGTCACGACCCTATCCATACTGCGGGGCGCACGCCGTCTGAATGGCATGGTAGGTCATGTTGCTTTTTCCGGCAAAACCGGCCCAATCTGGACTACGGCGGTGCCGGTTTGCTTATTAAAACAATCCCAACTTCGCGATCGGTACGACCCGCTCTGGCGGTTGGGCGGTAGCTGGACTGAGGGCAGATTGGTCGCAGCATTATGGGCGGCGAGTCGGCGAAAGCCAGACCAGCGCCTCATTTCGCTAATGTGAACAACGAGCCGAATCCAAGGCGATTGGTTCGGCTTGGGAACGAGTCTTGCCACATTTTCGCAGTCAAAAAGACTTGCCTTAGAATCGCCATCAACACGTTTGTTTGTGTTCAGCGTGCTTCTGGGTTCGACCGCAACAGAGCACGTCACCAGGCTGCTCAGGTGAAGGGAACATGCGGTGGAGAATACTATGAGAGTGCTCGCGGTCGATGACGATCCGATCATCCTGGATCTGCTTGAGGTCAGTCTGCACCAGTCGGGATTCTGCGATCTCGTAACTGCCGCCTCAGCCGAGGAAGCGCTGAGCGCCCTTGAAGAGGCATCAGAGATGTTCGACTGCTTCCTTCTTGATATTGTGATGCCGGGGAAGGATGGGATCGCGCTTTGCGCCGACATTCGGGCGATGTCTGCATATCGTCAAACGCCAATCATTATGATCACGGCCCTTACTGGCTACGAGCCGCTGGACCGCGCCTTTGCCGCAGGGGCTACGGATTATGTCCGCAAGCCCTTGAACGGCCTTGAGCTTGGCACCCGGATCAACCTGGCCAACATGCTGAATGAAAGCCTCCGGCGCGAAGCTGCAAAGGAAGAACTGCTCAAACAACAGATGGCGCAACCGATCCCCCAGGCGACCCGTGTTGCGGCTGTCGAGGGTGTTGAAGGTGTCGTTGACATCCTGAGGCTCGAAAACAACCTCCTTCGGCTTCCTGATGGGTGTTATGCCCTGAACCTTGTGGCGTTTGACGTGATCGGCACCGATTCCGGATCGCAACCCGAAGACGTTTTTGATGCGGCCATTCAACTTGCCGCCAAGACAATTGCTGCGGTTCTGGCCGATCGCCGCTTTATTGTATCGCACGCTGGTGAGGGCGTTTTTGTAGGCTTCTATTCGGGCAGGCGCGTCATCTGGGAAGCGGATCTGCAATCAGCCATCAACCAGGAACTGACCCAAAGCGGGCCGTCAGAGCCCATCGCCATCGAAGTTACAATTCCAACGAGCCTGCGGTTGATTTCCGGCCGGGGCGCGCTGGATGTCCTGATGGGCTATGTGGACAGTCGACTTCAACCTTTGGGGGAAAATGCCCCCGTCGACCAAGAGACTGTCGAGCGGTCACAAGAACAAGAGCCGACGGAGTTTCAGTCGTAAACTGGGATGATTAGCGGCAACAAAGCTACATTATTTGATTTTTTCGTTCCGTTTGCCATCAAATCGTCAGATTCCGGGCCAATGTATTTTACAACCTGACGGAGAGCTTTTGCTCATCTCCAGCGGGTACCCGCACCCTCTAAGAAGGTACTGGTCATCAAGATGAAGATTCTAGCTGTCGACGACGAACCTCTGTTTCTGGATGTGCTTATGCAATTGATGCATAGCTGCAATTATCATGACGTCGATCGCGCTGGTTCAGCGCGTGAGGCGATGGAGATCATTGAGTCCCAGGTGCAGCCATTCGACTGCTTCTTGCTTGATGTGCAGATGGAAGGAATGGACGGTATTCAGCTTTGCCGTCGGATCCGAGCCCTTCCCGAGCATCGGTTGACCCCAATTGTCATGATTACGGCCATGACGGAAAAGGCATATGTCGATGAAGCCTTTCTAGCCGGTGCGAATGACTATGTGACCAAACCGCTTGACCGGACCGAGGTCAAAGTCCGTATGAGCATGGTCAAGTCGATCCTGAGTGAGCGGAACCATGTAAAGCTTCTCGCCAAGCAAATTGCGCGGTCAGAAGAGTCGCACTCAGCCGCGCGGACCTTTGATGAGCCGTTGATCCTCGAAGATGCTGAAAGCCTCACTCCCTTTACCACGCTCGAGAACTACCTGCTCAAGCTGGGTAACATGCGGTTATTCACCAGTATGGCCGTCGGCTTTCATATTGAAAACGGGGGCGACATCTATGACAAGTCGAGCGGCCTTGAATTCATGGACATTATGACCGACGCAGCCAGCGCTATCGCAGATTCGATCAAAGCCGAGAATTACCTGCTTTCCTATGCGGGGAGCGGAGATTTTGTTGCAATTCTTCCCCGGCTTTCCAGTTTTTCTGCAACAGTTGCGCAAGAACAGATAGAAGCCGGCCTCGAAGAGTTTCGTGCTATTTATATGGAAGACGGCCAAGCTCTGCCGCGAATTCGTGTGGGTCGCCCCGCTACGACAGGGCTGCTCGCCTTTGGTGATCCGACCAGAATGATCCAGGACGCCATAAGTCGGGGCAGACAAGGGATTCCGAATACGCTACATTCTTCGGAACGTTTGGGTGTTCTTGGGGCATAGATTGATGAACGTGGGGTCGGAAGATGCAAAGCCTGATGTTGCAGAGGCAATGGCAGGGCTTAGGTCGCGGTTCATCGACAGTTTGGTCGATCGCATTTTGCATATGGAAGACCTTACCTCAGAGTTGCGTCGTACCGGGGACTACACGACGGCACTCTACGGTATAAGTGCGTCGGCACATCGTATCGCGGGTGTGGCCGGAACCCTAGGATTCGGGGCGCTGGGCAGTAACGCACGAAAGCTGGAAGAAGCGATTACTGACGGATTGGCACAATACGAGCCGCGCGAGACCTTCCTTCGCATGCGGACACAACTGGAAGCCCTGCTGGACAGCCTTGAAGCTGTTCTGGAAACGGCCCCTTAGCTTCCAAGCACGTACATCCAGTTCAGATTAAGAACGTCAGCCGTCGGGTCAAATGCGCAACACCGTGCAGTCGGTTGTGGTTTCAAAAGGCCCCGGCGCCAGAACCACAGCAGTGTTTGATAAAGGTCGTTGAACGGACCTTCCCAAACTGACCGCAGATTTCACCCTACCCTTGGTTTCATAAGACATACCTTAACGCCTTGGGGCCTTTGATGAATCTCTGGCCACATCAAAAACCGGGGATTTCCGCCACAAGCTATGGTTGTTGTCTTTGGGGGCTAGCCAAATCGGTCCAAAGTGTCTTTCTGTTGCCAATAATCAGCAAAATAGAACACGAAAACCCTTGGAAGAGTGAGATTCCGGACACATTATTGGCGAATTGTTATCCTAGCTTGCGCTCATCAATCTGCCATACGCAGACAAGGCCGTGATCCCGTGTAGTGTTATCAGGGTGAACGTTGCCAAGAACCGAGTGGATGAAAATGCGTGACCTGAAGACCATCCTTCCAGCCATCGCTCTTTGCTTGGCCGCGATAGCGGTAACGTTTGCTTTCCTGAATTTTCGTATCTACTGGATGACGGATGCCGAAATTCATCGGCATCTCCCGGCTGGATTTCTGACCCATCAGGTCCTGTACAGCGTGGGCGCATCGCTTTGCCTGATCGCAATCAGTTATTCCCTTAGCCGTATCCGGGACGAACAATATGAAGATCTAAAGCACGCCGCGAACGACCGACACGCCCGCGAGCTCGATTTTCACCAGAAGGCCATCAACACACATACAATCGTCAGTGTGACGAGTCCCGATTGCATCTTTCTTGAGGTCAACGACAACTTCGTCGATGTCTTCGGTTATTCAAGCAAGGAACTGATCGGCAAGAGCCAGGCGATGCTTTATGCGCACCGACATCTTGATCCTGCATTCCAGGCCATCAACGAGACCGTGGCCGAGGGCCGGGTCTGGTCCGGCGAAGAAAAGATGCGCAGCAAGTCGGGAGAGATCGTCTACGTTCATACTACGGTTATCCCGCAACACAACGAAGCCGGGCAGCATGTCCGGAACGTCACGATGCGCACCGATGTTACGGCTGCCCGCAAAGCCGAGGCCGACCATTTCCTGACCATGATGCTCGAAGAGCTTCAGGACGAGGTCTACATTTACGACGCCGAGACGCTGAAGATCACTTATGTCAATCGTAGTGCTCAGGCACGTTGTGGCTGGACCCCCTCGGAAGCCCGCAAGAGCAGTATCACGGATACTGCGCCCAACTTTGATGAACGCATGTTCCGGGCCCACGTCGCGCCTCTGATCACCGAAAAGGTGCCAGTCGTGACGATTGAGGCGATGCATCCCAAAGGCCCGGTAGAGATTGCGACCCGTCTTATGACCGGTCTGGACGATAAGAAGTTATTCGTGTCGGTCCTGCGCGACATCTCGTGGCGCAAGCAGGTCGAGAAGGCGAAGATGGAGTCTGTCTCGGTCGTTAGTCACGAACTGCGGACCCCGCTTACCTCGATCAAGGGGTCACTTCGGTTACTTCAGTCGGGCGTGCTCGGAGAGCTAAATCCCAAAGTCAAATCCATCATCGATATCGCCTCGCGCAATAGCGATCGACTGCTGATGGTGGTCAACGATATCCTCGACCTCGAGAAGATCCAGGCCAACAAGATGGATTTCGAGATGGAGCCTCTGGATCTGTGCAGTCTTGTGACTGAGGCGGTCGAGATCAATCAGGGCTTTGCCGATGAACATGGTGTGACCTTCCACACCATGCTTCCTGAAGAACCTGCAATGATACGGGGTGACGCTGATCGCTTGATGCAGGTCATGACGAACCTCATGTCGAACGCGGTGAAGTTTTCGCCCACCGATGGTATCGTCACTCTGATAGTGCGCCAGAACGCTGGCTACTGGCGTTTGTCGATCCGCGACAAAGGGCCGGGGATCCCGGAAAAGGCCCGTAGCACGCTGTTCAAATCCTTTGCCCAAACCACTCCTATAGATGGGCGGAAGCGTGAAGGAACTGGCCTTGGCCTCGTAATTGTAAAAACCATTCTCAAGTTTCACAGCAGTGTCATTGATTTCAGAAGCGAAGTCGGCGTTGGAACAGAGTTCTTTTTTGATGTTCCCGCTCATGTTGAGTCAGCCGCCAAACGGCCTCGGCTCGCAATGGTTAAAGAAAGCTGATGCTTGAAGATATTCCGCCGACGCCCGAGCAGTCGGCCTCCAATAAGGAGCAGGACATGTCCCTTTCCCGAATACTACATGTTGACGACGACGAAGACATCCGGACAATCGTGCAACTGGCCCTCGAAGTGGTCGGAAGCTTTGACGTCATGCAGTTCAGCAATGGCCACGAGGCGGTCGCGGCGGCCCAAGGCTTTGCACCGCAGCTTTTGCTGCTTGACGTCATGATGCCCGAGATGTCCGGTCTTGACGTCTGGAAATCCATCATCGCCATGCCTGGACTTTCCCATGTTCCGGCCATCTTCGTTACTGCCAAGGCAGAAGACGAATTCTCGCGGGGCCTTGTCACCGACGGCGCTTTGGCAGTGATCACCAAACCTTTCGATCCCATGACCCTTGCTCAGGACGTTAACGACATCTGGGAACGGGCCATGCGAAAAGCGGGCTAAGGGGCAACCTTACTGCAAGCCAAACAGCCGCTTGCGCCGATCGATGATGCCCGTCTCGAGACAGCAGTGGCCGAGCGGCGTCAAGGGCATTCCGACACCTAAGAATTGGGCTGACAAAAGGTCCCGCCCCTCCCTTAACAGAGAGGGGCGGGACCTTTCGTAGTTGGCTATGTGGCGATTCCCGGCCAGCCATTGTTCCAAATATCAATTTATCGCAAATTGTCGCCGTTTACCGAAAATTAAGGCTGAGCAGAGAATCTGCAAAGGAGGCTATGGCTGAAATCGGTGGATCTGGTTCTTCCCCGGACTTCGTACATTGACTTCAAGTGTCTCAGGTTGCCGTGTTCCGAAAGTAGTCCAGTTATGAGTGATGTCGCGCCAGTTCCAGTCCCGCCAATCGCCATCGAGGGGCGCGTTCTTCGCACCAGGCAGGACAAGGGGCCTGCCTTTCTGGAAGGTACGGCAAAGCGTCTGGTGGATATTGCATTAGCCCTCTTCCTAGCACCCATCCTGCTCCCGTCGATAGCGACGATGTGGTGCCTGGCCCGTCTTGATGGTGGGCCGGGATTCTATGGTCATGTTCGTGTGGGACGGGGCGGCCAGATTTTCAAATGCTGGAAAATCAGGTCAATGGTCCCCGATGCCGAAGCGCGGCTTGTTGACCACCTTGCGGCAGATCCCAAAGCCGCGGCGGAGTGGGCGCACCACCAAAAGCTGAAGTTTGACCCGCGGATCACCCGATTTGGCCATTTTTTCAGGATGACCAGTTTGGATGAGCTTCCCCAGATTTGGAATGTCCTGGTCGGAGAAATGAGCCTTGTTGGCCCCCGTCCTGTCACGGCAGCCGAACTGACACGCTACGGTCAGAACGTCGATGCCTACCTTGACCTGAGGCCGGGGATAACGGGCCTGTGGCAAGTGTCTGGACGAAACGACACGACCTACGAGGAACGGGTTGCTTTGGACGTAGAGTACCATCGTTCCGTAGGCCTCCTTCTGGATGCCCGTATCGTCGCCCGGACCGCATTGGCAGTCCTCAAGGGGACGGGTCGATGAAACGCTTCCAAAACGTTTTCCACCAAAACGCTAAACCGCAAACCAGGTACGGAGACTTGCATATGAGACTCATAACCTTGTCATTCTTGGCGACCCTGTCTGCCGGAACGACCGCTGCCACCGCCCAGGGCGTAGAGCCGTCAGCCGTGCCGCCATCGCAACTGCCTGTCCCGGTACAAGGTTTGGAAAGCATCCTGTTGCCCCCCCCGAACCCCCTGTTTGCCGGCGCATTGAACCTTGGACCGCTACTAGTCCCGGCTGCAACGTTTCTTGGTGTCACTCAGATCATCCAGCTGACGCGGGACACTGCGGCTACGGTAAACACGCCGAACTAAGTGGAATAGAGCTGGAATGGACCATACGCAGTCGCTGCCGCTTAACAGGCCGCGACGCCTAGCCGGATCAGCTCTGAACCCTTAATGCGGTAAACCCCGTTCGCCTTGTACCGGCCAGTCTCCAGATACCAGGCCCTAAGTGGCTGGGGATAGTGAGAAGCAATGATGCCAGAGAGTTCGTCAAAATCCTCCGTGCTGAGCTGCCGGTTCATTGCCCATGGTCCGTGAAATCCAAAGGTGACATGCGGTGACGTACAGATATTTGTCAGCCCCAAATACAAGGTACAGGTCGAATAGCAGGCCCCGCGATCTATGCGAACGGACTGCCCGGCAGCCTCGATCCTGCTTAGTTCAACGAGGCGCTGCCAGATGAAGCCGCCCAGATCATCCCGCACCACGATCTCGTCACTGGACGCCTGGGAATTGCCGATCGTCGGTGACAGTGGCGTCAGGCCCAATGCCAGCACGCAAACAGTTAGCAAGTGTCCCGGCCCGCATCCCAACAGCCTGCATCGGCGAAACGATAACGGCCACCGCAACGCGGCGGGTCTGCTGATAGTCATGATCACACCCCAATCAATGCGGATCGGGAGTTGCCCCAACCACGCCCCAAAAAGTCCCCACGAGATTAAGGTGCCAAACAGGAGTAATTGGCCCGTTAACGACCGGTCTCCCGTCGGTGGTAACTCTTTAAGATTTGCGGACAAACTTGGGCTTCTCCTGCGGGCGATTGGTCGCCGCAAAGGGAACGATGATCGGAAACAGGGCTGCCCGCGCGGTTTCTCGAAGGTCCTCGCGTCTCTTTGCGCCTCGGCCGCATTGACCTTCCTGCTTGCGCTGGGCGATCCGGTTCGGGGTGACGGTCTATCGATTTACGGAACACCCGGTCTGATCGATATGCCGGGTGCTGCAGCGATGCCGGATGGGCAGTTTGCCCTGACAACAAGCGGTTTTGGTGCGACCCTGCGAAACTCTCTCAGCTTTCAGATCATGCCGGGCGTCCTGGGCACGTTTCGCTATTCGGTGATCGACGAATTCCTGGGCGAGGGCTCAACCCTTTATGATCGCAGTTTTGACAACCACTTTACGCTTTTGCAGGAAACCGCGACCCGGCCGGGGTTGTCCTTTGGCCTGCGCGACTTTGGCGGCACCGGGGTCTACAGCAGCGAATATCTGGTGGTGTCAAAGGCGATATTGCCAGGCTTTGGCGTCACGGCCGGACTCGGTTGGGGCCGGCTGGGTGAGCGAAACGGTTTTCGAAACCCGCTTGCACAGGTGTCAGATGCCTTTGAGAACAGGCGGATTGCGTCCGAAGGCGGGATTGCAACGACGGGCCGCCTTGATCCCGACGTCTGGCTGAGGGGTGACGTGGCGTTTTTCGGAGGCGTGGATTGGCAGGTCACCGAAGGCCTGTCTCTTGTGGCCGAGTATTCGAGTGATCCGTACTCGGGCGAGACCGAGAGAGGTTTGATCGACCAGAAGTCACCTTTGAATTTCGGTCTGCGCTACGCCTTTTCCAACGGCATCACCTTTGGTGCCTATTCGCTTTATGGATCCGAAGTTGGGGCCGCCCTGTCCTTTGTACTGGATCCCAAGACACCCGCCGCACCTGGGGGGGTGGAAACAGCGCCAGCCCCGCTGCTGCCACGTGATGCCCTGCCTGTACACGGGCCGGTCAACAGCCTTAGACGGAACATAGAGGCAGGTCTGGCCGACCAAGGCCTCGTTTTGCGCGGGCTGGTCGTCGAGGGTTCGCAGATCGACATTTCAGTAGAGAACAACACTTGGCATGAACCTGCCCAGGCCGTTGGCCGGGCAGCGCGCGTATTGTCGAACACATTACCCGCCGAAGTGACGGACTTTACGGTGACCTTTGTCGCCAATGGCGTCCCGATGTCAACGGTCACCTTGAAGCGTGAGGATCTGGAGGCCCTCGAACACGATATTGACGGCGCCTGGCGGTCCCGTGCGCGGGCAGGGATCAAGGATGACACGATGGCTTCGCCAGTCTTGCTGGGCCCCCGATTCAGCTATGGGCTGGGCCCCTATGTCGATTTCAGCTTTTTCGACCCGGATAGCCCGGTGCGGGCGGATGCAGGGCTTCAGCTCTTGGCGAGCTACAGCCCATCCCCGAGATTTGTCGTGACGGGCCGGGTAAGTCAGCCCGTTGTCGGCAACGTTGGCGACGCCGTTCGTGTGTCCGACTCGGTTCTGCCGCATGTGCGGTCCGATGCTGCGCGCTATTCGGGTGGATCGGCTATCGAGCTGAACGAACTGACCGCCGCCCAGTTTTTTCGCCCCGGGCCGGACCTGTTTGGCCGCGTCACCCTTGGTTACCTTGAACCGATGTTCGCAGGTGTTTCGGGCGAGATGCTTTGGCGGCCGTTGGACAGTCGATTCGCCCTTGGGGCTGACCTCAACTATGTCTGGCAAAGGGATTTTGACCAGGGTTTTGGCTTTCAAGACTATAGCGTGCTGACCGGTCATGTTTCGGCCTATCGGACATTTGCCAACGGGTTCGAAGGGCAGGTCGATATCGGCCGATACCTTGCCGGGGATTATGGGGCGACCTTCCGGCTCGACCGTCGCTTTGGCAACGGATTTCGGGTCGGCGCTTTCTTTACCCTGACTGATGTGTCGTTCGAAGAGTTTGGCGAAGGCTCTTTCGACAAGGGCATTGTGGTCGAGGTCCCGCTGTCGTGGCTGTACGGCACCGCAAGGCGGGACGGCGTGACCCAGGTCATCCGGCCGGTTCTGCGGGACGGCGGTGCGCAACTGTTGGTGTCGGATCGGCTGTATGGAATGACGCGGGACTATCGATCCCGGGACATGGCCGATGGTTGGGGGAAGTTCTGGCGATGAGAGTGACCGCCCTAATAGGCACTATTCTGGCCCTGTCTGCCTGTGGAACAGAGTCTAACACCGCCCAATCCTTCTTGCAGATCCTTGCGCCGGGACAGCCTTCCGGCCCGAGCGAGCGGTTTGCGGCCATGACCGGATCAACGGCCCCTCTGCTGCAGGTCGGGATTGAAGAGGCAGGGACCGCCACCTACGCACTGCTGGAAGTCAGCCGCGATGGGGTCGATTCATTCATCACCCCGGATGACGTGGCGCTGATCCTCGAACGGGGCATGCTGCGGGGCACACGCGGGCTTGCCCAGGCAATGCTTGCCTCTGATATTTCGGCCTCATTGCAAGCGGTCCTGTCCGTGCAGCCGGGCGAGGTGACGCGGTTTCACACCTTTCTGGACGGTGAGAACAACGCCGTTACCCGAAGCTATGTCTGCCAGATTGCCGTCGCTGGACCTCGCAATATCGCAATTGGTCCCCTCAACATCGATACAGAGTTGATGACGGAAGAGTGCCGCAATGCTGAACAGAGTTTCACCAATGTCTATTGGGTCCAAACCGCGCCGCCCCGCATCGTCCAATCGCGCCAATGGGCGGGCGATTTCAACGGCATGCTCGTGATGCGCGATGTGGAACGGTAGGGCTGACCAGCATTTTTGACCTTGTTAGTGCCTAATCAACGCCGATCAGGCGTCCTTGATTACGCAGGCCGCGATATGGTCCGGGCCACGGTCCGACAGCTGAACCTCGCCAACTTCCTGGAACCGCACCCTGAGCGTTCGGCCGTCAACCGTCAGACTTTCCATTGCGCTGCGCATGCTGGCGGGGGTGGCATCCGATCGCAAGGCCTGCGCCAAGCGTTCTGCCGAACCCTCGTCCTCAAACGCAAGCTCTCCTGCAAAGTCGCTGTGTCGTGACACGTCGGAAAGCGACTCGAAGAGGTCTTCGGATCGTTCGAGCAATCGGACGATGTCGTCCAACTCCCACCCACAATTGGGTGTCGCGACAGGGCAGCGGGTGTGGAAATGGCATCCCCGGGGAGGCCTTGCCGGATCAGGAATAGAGCCGTCCAATGCGGCGAACTTGGCGACCTGAGGGTCATCCACGGCCAGATCGGGTTTGGCGGCGATGAGCGCGCGCGTATAGGGATGGGCCGCCGCATCGAACAGTGTCCGGGTTGGCCCGGCCTCAACTACACGGCCGAGGTACATCGTGACGATCCGGTCTGCCATATGCTCCACCACCGAAAGGTCGTGGGTGACAAACAGATAGGCAAGGTTTCTTTCGGCCTGCAGATCATTAAGCAGGTTCAGGATCTGCGCCTGTACCGATACGTCAAGCGCGCTGGTCGGCTCATCCAGGATGATCAGTTCAGGATCAAGCGCGAGGGCGCGGGCAATCGAGATTCGCTGGCGCTGGCCCCCTGAAAACTGGTGCGGATAGCGGTAGAGGTGCTGCCGACCAAGGCCCACCTGCTCCAGCAGTTCGACGACCCGCTCTGTCAGAGCCTCTCCTGATGCTTCCTTGTGGACTCGCAGGGGACGGCCGACGATGTCGATGACAAGGTGTCGGGGGTTGAGCGATGAAAAGCTGTCCTGAAACACCATCTGGCAATTGCGCCGAAACCGGGACTGGGCCGCCTTTGGCATGGTGGCAATGCCGTGCGCCGCCTCAAGCGGGGCAAGCGCCGCTGCGCGGGCGTCTTCGGGGAGCGCGTAGGCAGCGTTGAGCTTGCTCAAGGCCGCCGTGTCCAGATTGAAGTAGCTGCCGCCAGAGGTTGGGGACAAAAGCCCGCTGGCCAATCGGCCCAACGTCGTCTTGCCGCAACCGGACTCACCCACAAGGCCCAATGTCTCACCGGGGCGTATGTCAAAGCTGACCCCGTCGACGGCCCGGACATGACCCACAACGCGCTGAAGCGCGCCAGCGCGGATGGGAAAGTGTTTCGAGATGCCGCGAAGGCTGAGAACACTGCCGGAGGCAGCTTCAGAGGCCTGTTCGGGCGTGGGAAGGCGGCTCATATCCGTCATTCTGCGGCCTCTGTTTTCGGGCTGGTTGGGTGTTCAAGAAAGCAGGCCACATCATGTCCGGGGTTCACGGCGGACAAGATCGGGTCAGACGCGGTGCATGCGGCATGTACTTGGGCACATCTGTCGGCAAATCGACAGGATGGTTTGGGGTCCACCAATTCGGGCACCGATCCGGGAATCGCGGCCAGTTTCCCCCTTGGGGTTCGGGTGGTCGGCACCGCGGCCAACAGACCCTTGGTATAGGGATGGCGGGGGTCGTTAAAAATCTGGTCGGTTTCACCAATCTCGACCACCCGGCCCGCATACATGACCGCCACGCGGTCGCAGATGCGTCGGACGACCGAAAGGTCGTGGCTGATGTAGATGACGCTGCTGCCCCGTTTGGCCTGCAACTGGCCGATCAGGTCAAGGATTCGGGCCTGAACAGTGACATCCAGGGCCGTCGTCGGTTCATCCGCGATGATGAGGTCAGGGTCGCAGGCCAGCGCCTGGGCGATCATCACCCGCTGGCGCATGCCACCCGACAGCTCGTGTGGATAGCTGCGCATGATGTTGCGCGGGTTGGGGATCTGGGTTTCACCCAGCGCGGCTGCGATCCGGTTGTCGAGCGCCTGCCGCACACTTTGTGCCCGACGGCGCAAGGGCGGCCAAAGGGCTGCGGCCATCCGATCCGTCCGGCGATCCCGTTGTCCGGCCAGTCGACGCAGGGCACCTGCCTGAAATCCGCTTTCACCACTGTCGATGCCAGCCTCTTCGAGCAGGTCCACGCTGCGGTGCTGCAAGAAGACCTCGCCCAATTGCTCTCCGATGGTCAGGGTCGGGTTGAGGGCCTTGCCCGGGTCCTGAAAGATCATTGCGATCCGGTCGCCCCGGATACCGCGCATCTGCTTGTCCGACACCTTGAGCAGATCCAGAGTTTCAGCGCCGGTCCCCTGACAGTCTGGGCAACCCTGGCCCCGGCAGGTGGGGCAGGGCGTTGGGCGGCGGCCAGACCCGCCACATTGGGCGCAGCCTTCCCCACCGCAGCCACCACAGCTGGTCTGAGGCCGGAACATCACGCTGCCACCGGCCAGAATGCCCGGCGGCACCGGCAAAAGGCGCAGGAAGGCCCGGCCAGTCACTGACTTGCCGCAGCCCGTCTCGCCCACAAGGCCAAGCGTCTCGCCGTCGCGGACATCGAAATCGACACCATCAACCGCATGCACGCGACCCGCCTTGGACCGGAAATGAACCTTTAGCCCCCGAACCGAGGCAATCGTCGCGGGGGCCACGGTCTGTGCCCCGGTTGTATCAGTCTTGGAAATGCTCATCGCCGGGACTCTGTACGTGGGTCGAGTGCGTCGCGCAGGCCGTCACCCAAAAGGTTGAAGGCAAGGGCCCAGAGAAAGATCATCAGACCCGGAAACGTCGAGGCCCACCAACGCCCCGAGGCAATCCCTGCCTGCCCTTCGGATACCAGAACGCCCCATTCGGCGATCCCGGATTCGGACAGGCCAATAAAGGACAGGGTTGCCCCGATGAGAACGATCGCGCCCATGTCGAGGGTGGCCTGAACCACCAGCGGTGTTGCGGCGTTGGGCAGGATGTCGCGGAAATAGATGTTCAGGCGGCTGTCCCCGATCACTCGGGCGGCATCCACATAGTCATTCTGTTTCACCAGAATGATCTGTGCCCGCATGATCCGGGCATATTTGACCCAGAAGACAAGGCACAGCGACAGGATGATGTTGGTGAAGGACGGCCCAAGGATTGCGGCAATCGCGAGGGCAAAGATCAGCTCTGGGATCGACAGAAACACATCGACGATCCGCATCAGGATTTCGTCGACCTTGCCGCCGACCATGCCCGCGATGCTGCCGATTGCGGTGCCGATCACGACGGTCACCCCGACCACGACGATTGACAGTTGCAGCGATGTCCGGCTGCCCCAGATGACCCCATACAGAACGTCACCGCCGGTGTTGGTCGTTCCCAAAGGATGGCCGGGCGTGCCGGGCGGCATCCGCAAGGCGCCCCAGTCACGCGGCATCTGGTAGGGGTCTGGCGTGTTCGCCTGCGTCAGCCACGGCGCAAACAGCGCCATCCCAAGCATGCCAAAGATAAGGATCAGGCCGAAAACGGTTGTCGGGTTGGACAGGATCAGGCCGAGCAATTCTCCGCCACGCCGAAGCCGGACGCGCAGGGCGCTGTCTTGCCGGCGCCGGATGGGTGCGCCTTCGATGTTCGTGTTTGCCATGGTTCAGTCCCCCAAACGGACGCGGGGGTCCAGCTTTGCGTAGATGATGTCGACGACCAGATTGGCGACCAGGAAAAGGACGCTGGTGAACAGCACGTAGGTCATGATGGTCGCCTGATCGCCGCGGACGACGGCACTGGCCATCCAGCGGCCCAGTCCGGGCCAGCGAAAGATGATCTCGGCCGCGATGGCGCCTTGCATGAGAAAGGCGATGGTTAGGCCGATTACCGTGACCGTCGGCACCAGCGCATTGCGGCGGGCGTGCCGCTTGAGGACCAGCCGCTCGGGCAGGCCTTTGGCCCGTGCCGCGTCGACGTAATCCTGCTGCAATTCTTCGATAAGGGAGGACCGCATCATCCGGGCGATGATTGCGACGGCCCCGAACCCAAGTGTGATCGAGGGCAAGACAAGATGCCAAAGGGCATCCATAAGGGCTGTCCAGCTACCGGCGAGTATCGCGTCAAGGGTGTAAAAACCGGTGGGGTGGGCGATGCTTTCCCAGATGTCATTGGTGCTACGCCCGACGGGGAACCAGCCCAGGTTGGCCCAGAACACGATCAACAGGACGATGCCAAACCAGAACAACGGCAGGCTTGCCCCACTGACGGCGACGATCCGGGTGATATGGTCTGGCATCTTGTTGCGCCTGACCCCCGCATAGGTGCCCAGCCAAAGGCCAAGGGCAACGGCGACGACGGCCGCAGCAACCGAAAGCTCCATCGTTGCGGCGAACTTGGCCGGGAACACCTCGGCCACAGGGGCCGATGCCACGCCGGACCAGCCAAAATCGCCCTGGGTCACACCGCGCAGCCAATAGGCGTACTGAACCGGAAGCGGCTTATCCAGATTGTAGCGTTGTTCGATCTGAAGGACTTCTTCGGGCGACATCTCGTGGCTAAGGTAGACCCCGACGGGCGACCCCGCGATGCGGGTCAGCGAGAACACGATTATAGACACGCCCAATAGCAGGATGGGCAGGGCAATCAGACGCCGGATGATATAGTCGCGAAGCTGCATGGGTCTCGTTTCAAAAGGTTGAGATCGTCATGGGCGGAACAGTCGGTCGGAACGCCATTGGCGCATGCCCGGAGGCACCGCCAATGGCAGACTTCTGGTCTACTGAGCCTTGTCGTAGAGCGCGAAGTTCATCGAGGGGCGCGGCCAGAGCGGCTGAATGACCATCCCATTGATCCAGTCACGGTAGGCAGTGACAGCACCTTCCTGGGCCCCGATCAGCCACATCGGATCATCGTAAAGGACCTGCTGGGCCTCTGCGATCATCCCGGCACGGACGGTCGGGTCCAATTCCTCGGCGATGGCGTCAATCAATGCGCCGACAGCCTCGGGATCTGCATAGCCATTCGCAAAACCATGCACCTCGCCCCATTCACCATCGGGATGCGAGTAGGTTTCAAGGTAGGCCGAAGGGTCCGCCGCGGGATCGCCGTTCTTGGCCCACATGGCATACTCGACCGGGTTCTGTGACAGCGCCTCATCGAACACAGCCTCGGCCACGCCCGCCACGTTGATCCGGAAGTTCGGGTTCAGACTTTCGATCGAATCCTTGAGGATCAGACACTGAATTTCGAACAATGAGCCGGATTCTACGACGACAGACACGGTAAAGCCTTCGTCCCAGACGCCGGCCTCGCGGAACAGGCGCTCTGCCTCGGCCAGGTCCTGAGTGTCATAAATTGGGGCATCGGGATCATAGCCGAAAACACCGATCGGGACGTAGTGAGGGTTCACCTGACCAAAGCCTGCAAGCGCCCCGTTGATAAAGGCGTTGTAGTCGAAGGCATAGTTGAACGCCTTGCGAATACGGACGTCATGGAAGAAATCCAGCGGGATCGTGTCGCCTTCGGGCAGCGCCCCTTCTGGAATGTTGAGGTTGAAGCCGATGTGCAGCGGCTCAAGCAGCAGGCCTTCGCTGTAGATGATGACACCTTCGGCGCCTTCAAGGTCGGCGACATAGGAAGGGTCGGTTTCAACCGTGTCGAACTCGCCCGCGCGCAGGCCAAGAACGCGGACATCCGGATCAAGGCCGAATTCCCAACGGACATGATCAAACGCCATGTCGCCCCAATAGTCGTCGTTGACTTCAAGGGTCAGGTTCTCGGTCCGGTTCCACGTGGTCAGACGGTAGGGTCCGGTACCGACCGGCGTGTCGGACATGTATTCGTTCGGTTCACCTGCAACGACGCCGCCGTTAGCCTCAACCGCGTCCTGGCTGACGATGGAAGCGGTCATTGGCAGAACGGACGAATAAAGGAAGCTCGCGTCCACCTCGTTCAGTGTCACTTCAAAGGTATAGTCATCAACCACCCTGGTCTCAGCGACCTTGTCGCTCAGGATGTCGGACGCGCTTTCGGGGAGGTCCATCTCCATGACCCGATCCCATGAAAACTTGACGTCGTCAGCCGTGAACGCGGTGCCGTCATGGAACGTGACGCCCTCACGCAGGGGGAACGTATAGGTCAGTCCGTCCTCCGAGATCAGGCCATTGTCGCGGGTCGGGACCTGCGTGGCCAAGGATGGCAGCAACTCGGCCGAACCGGGGCCAACGGCCAGCAGGCGGTCGTAGACGTGAAAAATGACCGCCTCGCCCCCTGCTCCAGGCTCTACCTGGGCCGGATCAAGTGTGGCCGGTTCTTCGTCGGCACCGTGGACAATTGTGTCCCGCGCATTCTGCGCTGTTGCCGGTACGGCCAGCATCAGGCCCGCTGCCAATGCAGCGGCCCAACGGGCCGAATCATGTGTTTCACCCTTTGACAAATCTTTCTCCTCCCCTTCGCAAGCTGGACATTCAAGGTGGAGATCCGACGCGAAAGCCCCCGGCCACCAAGAGTCACGCAATCGATTGCGCGTAACGACGAATACCGAAGAAAGGGCTTCTTGTCCACGGATTCTTGCCCAGTCTCGGTCGCTGGGTAGGCATTGGCATGCCGAGGCGGCTGTTCAGCATGTTCCTTGGCGACGCCTCGAGTGGCGCGGGAAGTGCAAACGATTGTATTTACTTGAATACCAATAAAACTGAATCGGCGCCGGTGATGTTCAGCACGACACGCTTGCCAAAAAAAAACATCAAGCCTAACCTGCAAACGATTGCGCTAGCTGGTTGGTGAACTGCGAGGAGGGCGGTTCGCCGACAGGGACGGGTGGTGCAACTCAGTCAATCGGCCTAACACGCGGCCGAACCAAGGGAGAGAGACAATGCAAGCTAGATTATTGACGGCTGTTGTTACTGCCGTGGCGGTTGCCACGCCTGCGTTGGCACAAGATGTTTTACGGATCGGCGCGTCACTGCCGCTGACCGGGAATTTTTCAGTGTCAGGCGAAAAGCATGAGCAGGGCTATTCGCTCTGCGTTGATCTTATCAACGAGACTGGCGGCCTTATTGATCGTCCGGTCGAGTTGCTGGTCAGTGACAACCGGTCTGACAACGCCACGGCCATCAGCCAGTACGAGCGTTTCATCAACGTGAACGGGGTCGAGGCCGTCTTTGGCACGTTCTCAAGCCGCCTTACCTTTCCGGTAGCAAGCATCCTGTCCCGCAACGGTTTCGTGCACCCTGTGCCTGCCGGTGGCGCGCTGCGAATTTACACGCAGGGCTATGAGGGCATCTACTACATGCAGCCCAACGCGGCTGAGTACGTCGGATCCAGCCTTCGCGACCTGATCGCTGACCGCGTGGACGAGGCTGACCGCCCGACGTCCGTTGCCGTCGTCTGGGCAGATGACTTTTTTGCCAACGCCGTTGCTGCCGGTCTTTTGGGGCAGCAGGTCATGGACCCGGCCGATGGTAGCCTCGTTGCTGATCTTGCACCCGGCTATCTGGTCGAAGCCGGCCTTGAGATCCAGATGGAAGAGCGTTGGCCCGAAGAGGGGTTCAACGATTGGCTTAACCTTGCCAATTCGATCAAGAACTCCGGCGCCGAACTCATCGTTGGTCTTACAGCATCCGCCGAAGAAGCCTCGCAGCTGACCCGCGCCCTGCAGACCGTTCGCGCCGACCCCAAGATGGTGTATCTGAGCCAGGGCACGCAGGCGGAATACTACGAAAGCGTTGGCAATGCGTCGAACGGCGTCCTTGTCCACACTTCCTGGCACCCGAACGCTCCGTTTGAGGGTGTTCTGGGCGGCGAGGCCTTCAGCAACGCTGATTTCATCGCAGCCTTTGCGGCCAAGTACGGCTTTGACCCTGACGAAGATTCGGCCATCCCCTTCGCTGTCTGCCAGGCAATGGCTCAGGCGATCACGGCGACCGGCACCACCGACAACTCGGTCATGGACGAATGGCTGAGCGCGCGGACCCTTGAGGATCCGGTTCGCACCATCCTGGGCCGCTTTGCCTGGGACGAGCGTGGCCTGCCGATCGGAAAGCCGTTCCTGATGGCCCAGTGGCAGAACGACGGTGAGCTGAACTTTGTCTATCCGCTGGACGAGTTCCCCGGAACGGCCGATCTGGTCTACCCCAAGAACGGCTGGGAATAACCAAGCCAACCGGTTGCCGCAATTGCGGCAGCCGGACCCTTTCCAGACATGTTCCGACATCGAAAGGCCTGTGCATGCTCGAGGTCAAGAATCTATGCAAATACTTCGGTGGTATTCGCGCCGTCGATGATTGCTCTTTCAAGGTGGACAAAGGGTCGATCACCGCGTTGATCGGTCCGAATGGCGCGGGCAAGACGACGGCGTTCAATTGCATCAGCCGCACAGCCCAACCCACCTCGGGCGAGGTCTGGCTGGATGGCCAGCGGATAGACCAGCTGCGCCCCAACAAGATCACGATGATGGGCCTAAGCCGGACGTTCCAGATCAGCCGTAACCTGTCCGAGATGACGGTGCTGGAGAACATGATCGTCCAGGCCAAGGTCGAGGGATTTCGCGGCCTGTTCCGCCCGGCCATTTCGCCTGAAGAGCGGGACAAGGCGATGGAGATCCTGGATTTCCTCGGCATCACCCGGATCGCGTATGAGGACGGGTCGAACCTGTCCTATGGACAAAAGAAACTGATGGATTTCGGCGCGCTTTTGATGTCGGACCCCAAGATCATTCTGCTCGATGAACCAGCCGGCGGGGTCAATATGTCCCTGCTGGAAGAGATCATGACCCATATTCGCCGCCTCAACGAACGCGGCCTGACGGTGCTGATCGTCGAACACAACATGGACCTTGTCATGCGTCTGTCCCATCGGGTCGTCGTCATGGCCCAGGGCACCGTGATCTGCGAAGGCTCGCCCGAAGTTGTCCGAAACGATCCGGCCGTTCTGGAAGCCTATCTTGGCATGCCGGAGGACGCAGCATGAGCAATTTTCTAACAGTCAAAGGTGTGACCGCGGGATATGGCGATGGCCCGGCCATTCTGGACGACGCCCATATGACCGTTCAGAAGGGCAAGGTGCATTGCATCATCGGCCCCAACGGCGCGGGCAAGTCCACGCTGATGAAGGCCATCGCGGGCATGCTGCCCCTGCGCAAAGGCGAGATCGAGTTCAAAGGCGAGAACATTGCAGGCCAGCGGCCCGACCAGATGCTGCGCCGGGGCATCGCCTTTGTCCCGCAAGAGCGGGCCCTTTTTCCGAAGATGACTGTTCGCGAAAACCTCAAGATGGGCGGCTACATCCTGAACAACGACAAGGCTCTGACATCGCGCATCGACGAGATTTTCGACCGTTTCCCGATCCTCAAGGAGCGGGCTGATCAACATGCGGGTACCATGTCGGGCGGCCAGCAACAGACCCTCGCCATGGCCCGGACTTTGATCCTGCGGCCCGAGGTCGTGATGTTTGACGAGCCCTCGCTGGGACTGGCACCCAAGATCGTGCGGGAAATGTTCGGGATCGTCCGGATGATCGCAGACACCGGCGTCACGGTCCTGTTGGTGGAACAGAACGCGGTCATGGGCCTCAAGAATGCCGATTGGGGCGTTGTCCTCGACCTTGGCCGGACCCTGTTTGAAGGGCCATCGGCCGAAGTCCTGGCCGACCCGCGTATTCAAGAGCTTTACCTCGGGGGCCGCAGGGCCGCCTAAGCCAAAGGGAACGACATGGATCAGATCATTCAGGTGGCCGTGCTGGGGATCGGGCTTGGCGGTGTCTTTGCCCTTATGGGGTCCGGGCTTAGCCTTGTCTTCGGGGTCATGCGGATCGTTAATCTTGCGCATCCCTCGCTGATCATCGGGGGGGCCTACATCGCCTATTGGGGGTTCAAGCTTTACGGCATTGACCCGCTGATCATGCTGCCGGTCTGTGCCGTGATCCTCGCGGTGACAGGTATCCTGTTCTACAAGGTCTTCTTCGAAAGGGACGCCAAAAGTGCGACCTATTCCGAAATGACGGTCCTTCTGACCTTTGCCATCGCGATGATTGTCGAAGGGGCGCTGGGCGCTGCGTTTTCAAATACCCAGCGGGTCACCTCGCCTGTCTATGCGACGGATGCGTTCTTTATCGGGGATGTTTTCATCCCCAAGGGGCAGCTTTATGCTGGAATAGTCTCGATTGTGATCATTGGCCTGCTGGCGGCCTTCCTCAAGTATTCGCGCCTTGGATACGCTATCCGGGCAACGACCCAGAACCGCGAGGCGGCTGCCCTTTTGGGTGTCAACGTGAACATGGTCGGGCTGATGTCCTTTGCCATCGGGATCGGGCTGGCGGGGGCCGCGGGGGCGCTGACGTCATTTGTTTTCAG
Source organism: Flavimaricola sp. (assembly GCA_029255105.1). GTDB lineage: Bacteria > Pseudomonadota > Alphaproteobacteria > Rhodobacterales > Rhodobacteraceae > Flavimaricola. The sequence continues at coordinate 46,683 of JAQWWH010000098.1, forward strand.
CTTTTTTCCGGCCAAGCATTGGGAGTGGGTTGCCGTTCTGATGTCCCTTGTCGTGATGGGCGGAATGGGGTCGATCCTTGGCACCGTTATAGCCGCCTTTTCATTGTCCATTGTGGCGGCCTTTGTGGGGACCTGGATCGGGTCGACCTGGTCGACCATGACCTTCTTCCTCGCCTTGTTCCTTGTCCTGCTGTTCCGGCCCCAGGGCCTGTTCGGCGAGAAGCCGGAGTTGGTATAGATGTCTGACACGATGCAAGAAACCAGTGCCGTTCTTGAGGCGCGCAAGGCCTATAACGAGACCCTCAGGATCAAGGCGGATCAGACCCGGGCGACCTGGTTTCCGATCACCTTGATGATCCTGCTGATGGCTTTGCCGTTGCTTCAGTTCACAGGCAACTACAACTACATGCTGCACATGGTCTTGCTGACAGCCTCTTACGTGGCGATGGCGTCCAGCTGGAACATCCTGGGCGGGTTCGCTGGCTACATCTCGCTTGGTCACAACGTGTTCTTCTGTATCGGGGGCTATTTTGCCGGGATGCTTGTCGCGCGTTATGGCTGGTCCGGTATCGCGCTGGCCCCGCTGGCGGGATTGGTTGCGGCCCTGTTTGGCTATGCCATCGGCCTGATCACGCTGCGGGTCCGGGGACCGTCCTTCATCATTTCGTCCATCGCATTGGTGATGATCGCCCGGCTGCTGTTTGATCATTGGAAGTTCGTCGGCGGCGCAAATGGCGTGACCCTGCCGCCGACCGAGTTGTCGGTGCAATGGGCCAAGCTGCCCTACTACTATGCCATGTTGTTCATCGCCGCGTTCACGGTCTGGTGCTCGTACAAGATCAAGCATTCGAAATTCGGGCTGGGGCTAAGAGCGATTTCCAAGGATGAGATCAAGGCCGAGGCCGCGGGCATCGACACCCGATTCTACAAGGTGACTGCCTTTGCCCTGTCCGCGTTCTTTGTTGGCATGACGGGTGCAGTATGGGGCGAATACCTGACCTACATTCGACCCTCGATCTTTCTGGTGATCCTGATCGCGGCATACATGGTGCTGATGTGCATCCTGGGCGGCAAAGGGACGATTGCCGGGCCGGTGATCGGGGCCATCCTGCTGACTGCGTTCAACGAATTCTTCGTCGCCACGATGGGCGCGTCGGAATTGAACATCTTGGGGACGGGCGTGATCATGGCAGTCTGCCTGATGTTCTTTCCGCACGGCATCGTGGGGACGCTTGCCCGCAAGGGGAAACTGCCAAAAATCCTGAACTGGGACTAAGCCGGTTTAGTCGGCTTGGTCTAGTCGGCGGGGGGCGGACCCACGCTCCCCCGTTTGATCAGTGTGACGGGCAAGACCATTTCGGACGGGGCCGTTGCCTCCGGGTCGGTCATCATCCGCACCAAGAGGCGGGCGCTTTCCTGACCGACCCCGAAAAGCTCGATCCTGACAGTCGTGAGACCCGGACGCAGACGATCGAGATACGGCATGTCGTTGTAGCCGGTGACGGAAATCTGCCTGGGACAGTCTATGCCACGGTCCTTGAGAAACTGAATTGCACCCAGCGCCAGCCGGTCGTTGGCGCAAAGAATTGCGGTGGGGTTCCAATCATCCAGTAGCTGTTCCGCGCAGCGCCATCCTTCTGCCTCGTCAAAGCGGGCAGACTGGATGACGCCCTCGGGCGGTAAAGGGAGCCCCATCCTGGCGACCGCATCTTCAAACGACTTACGCCGAAACCTACCCGTCGACAGGTTTTCAGGTCCGGCGATATGGGCGATCCGGCGGTGGCCCTGTTCATGAAGATGGCTCAGGACCAGGCGAACGCCCAGACCGTCGTCGTTCACGACCGCAGGAATGCCCTCTGCCTCAATCTTGCGGTTGACCGTCACGACGGGTGTCCCTGCGCGGGCGACTTCGATGATCTTGGGGTCATCGCGCAGCACAGCGGCATGAATAATCCCGTCCACACCACGCTCGCGCAACACGTCGACCAAAAGGGTTTCGCGCGACGCGAGACTGTCCGTGTTCACCATGATGACAGCGTAGCCCAGAGGTTCCAGCACGCTTTCGACACCCCGCAGGATGGGCGGAAAGATGGTGTTGGTAATGTCGGGGATCATGAGGCCAACTGTCATTGTACGGTTCGTTCGCAGGCCGGCTGCAAGGCGGTTGGGCCGATAGCCCAGCCGTTCTGCCGCCGCCTTGATCTTGTCGACCAGATCGTCGGTAATCAACGCGCCGTTCGACGGGTTCAGCGCACGGGACACGGTTGAGACATGTACACCCGTTTCACGGGCTATGTCCCGAAGCGTTTGTGTCTGCTTCTTCATTCGACTGACATGTCCTGTCCCTGAATCCGTCCGGGTTTGCGTGGGGTAAAAGGTGTTCATCAAAGTCTGACACTCAAAGATAGAATTGACGCAAACGATTGCAAGACAATCTGACACTGTGAACTGGTGGGAAGTTGGATGCTTGTTTGGGTGTCAATCTGCCAATTGTTTGGCGGTGTTCAGCATGACGCCGAAAGGCTGGAGATTTGAAACCTTCCCCGCTTCACGCAATCGGTTGCAGAAACGCCTTGACCGGTCAGGCAGGGCCAACTATCAAATTACGCAACCGATTGCACAGCCTGTGCAAGTACGAATCAGTATCTGAACTTCGGCACAACGTTTTGGGCCGCGACGGTCACTAGGATGAAAGGACCCAACATGACAAAACTGACCCTTGGGTGGATCGGAATGGGCCGCATGGGTTTTCCCATGGCCGAACGGCTGGTCAAGGCCGGCTACGACGTACATGTCTGGAACCGGACCCGCAGCAAGGCAGAGCCGCTTGAAGCGAAGGGCGCGACCCTCGTCGACAGCCCTGCCGACCTAGCTGGTGTCGATATCCTCTTCACCATGGTTTCGACCGGCAAGGATCTTGAGCAGGTCTACTTTGGCGAGAACGGCGTCCTGTCGGGTGACAAGAACCCCGCAATCTTCGTCGATTGCTCCTCGATCGCAGTCGAACAGTCCGTCGATATGCGTGCCCGCCTCGCCGCCCGTGGAGCGGAGTTTGTAGCCTCTCCGGTCAGCGGTAACGGAAAATGCGTCAAGTCCGGCAAGCTGTCCGCCGTCAGCTCTGGCCCCAAGGCGGCCTTTGACAAGGTGTCGCCGATGATCAACGCCATCGCGGGCGCCGGTGTGTCCTACGTGGGCGAAGGTGAGCTTTCGCGCTTCTGCAAGATCGCGCACAACGTCCATCTGGGCGTAGTCATCCAGAACTTGATCGAGATCGTGGTGCTGGCCGAAAAGGCTGGCGTCCCGCGTGCCGCCTTCCTCGATTTCATGAACAACTCGGTCATGGGATCGGTGTTTACGCGCTACAAGAGCAACGCGATCATCAACCTTGACTATACCACGACCTTTACGCCTGAGCTTCTGCGCAAGGATCTGGACCTGGGTCTTAGTGCGGCCCGCGGCCTTGGCGTACCCATGCCGGTCACCGCGACCACCCGCGAGGCGCTGCAAGGGCACTTTGGGATGGCAACCCTCAAGGAAGATCCAGAGGCCTACCTGGCGCTTGATTTTACCACGATGCTTGAAACCGTGGCGATCCAGTCCGGGCTTGAATTGAAGAGCGAGGAAACGCCCTATCCGACGGGCCTCGAGATTCCGGCACAGGCGGCTGAATGACCCAATGAGCCGGTTTGTGCTATACAACGCGCCCCAGTCGACTTGCAGTCAGCGCGTCCGCTACGCGCTGCACGCAAAAGGCATGGCGTTTGAAGAGCACAAGCTGGACCTTTTCTCGGGTGATCAACTGAAGCCCGAGTATCTGGCAATCAATCCAAACGGTGTCGTGCCGGCCCTGATGGATGATGGCCAACCGGTTCTCGATAGTGCGGTCATTCTTGAATACCTTGAGGATATCGCACCCGACGTTTCACCTTTGCGGCCCACGACGCCTGTCGAGGTCGCAGAGATGCGGGCCATGATGCGCTTCATCGACGAGGTGCCGACACCTGCGATCAGGACACCGTCCTACAATCTTGCCTTCCTGCCGCACTTTCAGGCCATGTCGGACGAGGCTTTTCAGGCCTTGTGTGACAGCAAACCTTTGCGCCGCGAATTTCTGATGCGCATGGGAAAGACAGGCTTTTCGGAGGCGGACATGGCCGAGGCTATGGGCCGCCTTCGCCGCGGGATCGAGCGCATGTCCCTTTGGCTGAAGGAAAGCGGCGGGCCATGGCTCATGGGGGCTCAGCTGTCGCTTGTCGATATCGCGGTCATGCCGGTCATCGTGCGCATGGACGATATCAACCTGGGCCACGTCTGGGACGATCACCCCGAGATTGGCGACTGGCTGGACCGGATCCGTGACACCACGCCTTTTGCACAGACCTACTATCACGGTGCGCTCTTGACCGAGAAGTACCCGCATCTGGCGGAAATCAGAGCGGCGAAAGCGATCTGATGGATGATCGCATGGCCGAAAGACAACAGAACTCAAATGCTCGCCCAACGGGCCGCACAGCTAGACACTGACGAGAGGACGCCTTCATGACCGCGACGGCCAAGATACAAGACCTTCGCAGCGCATCCGAAGCCCACGAAACCGTGGTGACAGGACATAACGTCCGGATGGAATTTCCGGGTCCGGTAATCGCGCTGGAAGACGCAACATTCGGGATCCGAAAGGGAGAGTTTGTTTCCCTTATCGGTCCGTCGGGTTGCGGGAAGTCGACGCTTTTGCGGATGGTGGCCGGGTTGTTGAACCCGACGGGTGGCCGGATCAGCGTCAATGGTACGCCAATGGTAGGACCGCGTGCCGAAATCGGCATGATGTTCCAGAAGGCGACTTTGCTGGATTGGAAGCCTGTCCTCGACAACGTCCTGTTGCCCAACACCCTTGCGGGCCGTGTCACCAACGCAGACCGCGAGCGTGCAGTGGATCTGTTGCACATGGTCGGCCTCAAGGGATTTGAGTTTGCGTTTCCCCGGCAGCTTTCGGGTGGCATGCAGCAGCGGGTCGCCTTGGCGCGTCTGCTGAATTCCGGTGCAGATGTTCTGCTGCTGGACGAGCCCTTCGGCGCTTTGGATGAATTTACGCGTGAGCGTCTGAACATCGAACTGATGCGCATTCAGGCCCAGATCGGGGCCACCATCGTCTTTGTGACCCACAACATCCAGGAAGCCGTGTTCCTTGCCGACCGGGTATTCGTGATGACGCCGCGTCCGGGCCGGATTGCTGCCGAGGTGGAAGTGAACCTTCCGCGTCCGCGCACCATTGAACAGATGAAAAGCCCGGAATTCACTGAGACCGCATTCAACATCCGCGACACGCTGGGAGGCTTCATATGAGCGAACAATCCATCTCTGACGTTCCGATGGAAAAGCCAAAGACCGTTCCGGCCTGGCTGCAGCATCTGATCGTCTTTTCTGTGTTCATCGGCATCTGGGAAATGGCGGTCCAGCTTAACTGGGTATCTGCCCTTATCCTGCCCTCACCCTTTGCGGTTGTTTTTGCATGGTGGGACCTGGCCATCGTACGGGCCCTGATCTGGGACGACTTCTTCGTTACCCTGACAGAGGTTCTGATTGGCTTCGGTTTTGGCGCCGCGTTTGGAACAGTGATTGCCGTAAGCAGTGTGATGTTGCCCACCTTCCGGCGTCTGGTGTCGCCCTATATGGTGGCGCTTCAGGTCACACCGCGTATCGCAGTCGCACCCATCATCGTCGCATGGCTTGGCTTTGGGATGGAGCCCAAGATCGCGATCGCCGCGATCATCTGTTTCTTCCCGATCTTTATCAATACGTTGACGGGTCTGATGCAGGTCGATGAAGACCGGATGGAAATGTTTGCCTCGATGCGGGCCAACCGCTGGCAGATCTTCCGCCATCTTCAATTGCCCGGCGCGATGCCGATCATCATGGCGGGCTACAAGACCGGCATCAGCCTTGCCTTGATCGGCGCCATCGTGGGCGAATTCGTGTCTGCGAGCGTCGGCCTTGGTGTTCGCATTCAGCAGTTCAGCTACCAGCTTTTGCTGCCTCAGGCCTTTGCCTGCCTCATCATGCTGACCGTGATGGGCCTTACCCTTTATGGCGCGGCAAGCCTTGTCGACCGCCATGTCGTGTTCTGGAAGCACGACGCCCTCTTGGCCAAGATATCGCGCAAACTGCGGACGCGATATACCGACCTGCTTTCGCGGGATCGGTCCGGCAGCGCAGTGACCAAAACGGCGTAACCGATATTATCTGGGAGGATAAATCATGAAACATACTGCATTCGCGGCAATCGCTGCCGTCATGGCGACTGCGATCCCCGCAACAGCCCAAGACCTGACGGAAATCACGGTTCTGACGCCGTTGCCCCGCCATACGGCATGGTATCCGCTGATCGTTGGCGAAGCGCTGGGCTACTTTGAGGAGGAAGGTATCTCTGTCACTCTCGTGGATGGTGGCGACCTGCCATCGACTGCGTTCCTTGAGAATGGTCAGGTTGACATGGCCTCGCTTGATCCGTCGGAAGTGGTGCTTGCCAATGAGCGTGGCTTCGACTTTGACGTCGTCTACGAAGTCATGCACGGCGCCGTCGAAGGCATCTTCGTGTTGGAAGATAACCCCGCGACATCCCTCACCGACCTGAGCGGCACGACGATCGGTATCGTTGGTGAAAGCGACCGTGGTCTGCTTCTGGCCGCCCTCGGCCATGCTGGACTGAGCGAAAGCGATGTGACCATCGCTGTTCTGGGTGAAAGCGCCCCGCTTCTGGCCAACTCTTTGGCAACCGGCCAGGTCTCGGGTCTCGTCGGCGCAATTTCCGACTTCGTCGCAATCACGTCGCAGGGCATCACAACTAAGAACCTGCTGCCGTCCGAAATGTCGGAAACCCCTGCCAACAACTTTGCGGTGCGCGCCGATGCAATCGGTGGTGACCGTGACGAAGTTATGCAGGGCTTTCTTAACGCCTGGGCCAAGTCGGGCTATGCCGGATTGGTCGATATCGACGTGACCCGTGCCATGGCGATGGAAGCCGACCCCGAGAACTGGATCAACGAAGAGCTGGGGACCATCTTCCTGACCGCCGCACAGGGTCTGCATCGTCCTGACGGCGAAATCTTCGGTGATCTGCGTACAGACGTCTGGGCGGGTGTCATCGCAGAAATGGCCGCCGTTGGCATGATCGCGGAAGAAGTGGCCCCCGACGCGCTGCTCAACCGGGCCTATGTCGACAACGCCAACCAGTTCGACAGAGCCGAGATCGAAGCAGAAGTCGCCGCCTGGAAATCGGCAAATATGTAAGCAGACCCCGGGGCGCCGCCAGTCGCGGCGCCCCAACACCCGAGGCACGCTATGACCGACCCAAAGGACCCACGCATCGTTTCCGCCAGTGCCCACTGGTCGCACCGCTTTGTGACCAACGGAGTGCCTCTGGCGGATTTTCAGGATGTGACGGGCGCCCTCAACCACTGGGATGACTGGTGCGCGGCATGGTCCGACCGCGCGGCCCGGCACGAGGCTATGGGTCAGACCGCGCTGGACCAGGGATATGGCCAGAGTGCGGGTGAACACCTGACAACGGCAGCAGTCTGCTACCACTTTGCCAAGTTCCTCTTTGTCCATGATGTGGCCCAGATGCGCGTTGCCCATGACAAGGCCATCGCCTGCCGGAACGCCGCATTGCCCTACCTTGATCCACCTGGTCAACGGGTAGCGATCCCCTACGGAGCACATACGCTTTACGGAAACCTGCGCCTTCCCCGGGGGGTTGAAAGACCGCCCGTCGTCCTCATGGTCATGGGCCTCGACAGCACCAAGGAAGAGATGCAGACCAACGAACAGGTCTTTCTAGACAGGGGTCTGGCGACGCTGGCCTTTGACGGACCGGGGCAGGGCGAGGCGGAGTATGATCTGCCAATCGAACCAGCCTATGAAAAGCCAGTCTCTGCCGTCCTCGACTGGCTAGAAACCCGGCCCGAGGTTGATGCAAGTCGCGTCGCGGTTTGGGGGGTAAGTCTTGGCGGCTACTACGCGCCCCGCGCGGCGGCCTTTGAGCCCAGATTGAAGGCCTGCGTCAGCCTGACCGGACCCTTCGATTTCGCCGAAGCCTTTGATCGCGCCCCCGGCCTGACGCGGGAAGCGTTCATTGCCCGGAGTGGGGCCACCAACGAGGCCGCGGCCCGAGAGATTGCCACGCGTATGTCCCTACGGGACGTTGCCGGACAGATCACTTGCCCCACCTATATCGTCGGCGGCCGTCTGGATCGTGTGATCCCGCCGGAACACGCCGATGCCCTTGCCGATGTCGTCAGTGGGCCTGTCGTCCTGAACATGATCGAAGACGGCGGACACGTCGCCAACAACAGACCCTACGCCTACCGCCCGCAAGTGGCGGACTGGCTGGCAGGCATCCTCTCTCAGTAACCGGACCGGCAAGGGACGCTCCTTCGCCGTGCCAACCGCAATACACCTTACAAAAGGACGATTTAGATGAGCCATGTTTCAGCGTTGAACCCTCGGATATTGCAGCCTGGAGACATTGATCCGAACTGGCGTTGGGATCGTCATTTGCCAGCGTTGGGTCA
>JAQWWH010000099.1 GCA_029255105.1 Flavimaricola sp.
GACTTGATCTCTTCCATCGACAGTAGGGCGGTCACATTATAGACGCGGACCTCCGCGATCAGGGCCTGGTAGAAGGCGTCATAGGCGCGGGCGTTCTTGACCCTGACCTTCAGAATATAGTCGATGTCGCCAGCAAGGCGGTGGGCCTCCTGTACTTCGGGCCGGGCTTTCAGCGCTGCCAGAAAACGGTTTTGCCAGTCGGCCTCATGTTCCGACGTGCGGATCAGGACAAAGAATGTCGCCTCGAATCCCAACGCCTCGGCATCAAGGATCACCGTCTGCTGACCGATGATGCCAGCTTCGCGCATCTTGCGAATGCGGTTCCAGACCGGGGTCTTGGATGAGCCTACCGCCCGCGCCAGATCGTCCAAAGACCGGCTGGCATCGCGCTGAAGCTCTATCAGAATTTTCCGATCCATCTCGTCTACCCGAAACGCCATTCGTCTTTTCTCCCTCAAATGGAACGATCTGCCAAAATTCTCGGCTAGCAGGAACATGTGTCCTTATCTAAGCGCTCTGGTGGTCAAAATACAGAACAATGTTCTATGTTAGGGAGGAACTGAAATCCGAGGGCGCAATGCAGCATTTCCCGATTTTCCTGGCCGTCGCAGGCCGCCGCATCGTGGTCGCCGGCGGGGGTGAGACCGCCCTGGCCAAGCTGCGCCTGCTTCTCAAGACCGAGGCGCATGTGACCGTCATCGCCGCCGAGCCGGGAGCAGATGTCTTGCGACTGGCCACCGAAGGTCGGATCAGGTTGCTTCCCCGCGCCATGGAACCCGGCGATGCCCTTTGCGCGGCCCTGTTTTACGCCGCCCATGATGACGCCGCCGAAGATCGCCGGACCGCCGGTCTTGCCCATGCGGACGGGGCGCTGGTCAATATTGTCGACAATCTCGCCGAAAGCCAGTTCATCACCCCTGCCATCGTTGATCGGGATCCCGTGACCATCGCCATTGGCACCGAAGGCGCGGCCCCGGTGCTGGCCCGCAAGATCAAGGCTGATCTTGAGGAACGCCTGCCCGCATCGCTGGGCCTTCTGGCCCGCATCGGCAAATCCTTTCGCCATGTTGCCGAAAGCCTGCCGATGGGCCGCAAGCGGCGCGATTTCTGGGCAGACTATTACTTCAAAACCGGTCCCGAGGCGCTTGAGGCCAAGGGCAAAGAGGGTGTGACCCCTGCCCTGCACCAGCTGCTGGACGCCCATCTGGCCTCGGACGCCAAAGAAGGTCACGTCGATCTGGTGGGCGCCGGCCCCGGTGATCCCGACCTGGTGACGCTCAAGGCGCGCAAGGCCCTCGATGCGGCCGATGTCGTCATCTACGACCGGCTGGTCACCCCGGCCATTCTGGAGCTTGCCCGCCGCGAGGCGATCATGATCGACGCGGGCAAAGAAGGCTTCGGCAGCGCCATGGCCCAGGACGACATCAATACCCTCATCGTCGAACATGCCCGGACCGGCGCGCAGGTGGTGCGGCTGAAATCGGGTGATCCCACCGTCTTTGGTCGTCTGGATGAAGAGATCGAGGCGATCCTGGCCGCAGGCATCTCCTATCGCATTATTCCCGGCATCACCGCCGCCTCCGCCGCGGTGGCCAGCATCGGGCAAAGCCTCACCCGGCGGCATCGCAACGCCTCTGTCCGGTATCTGACCGGACATGACACCAAGGGATTTGCCGAACACGACTGGAAGGCGCTGGCCCGCCCCGGCGAGGTTGCCGCCATCTACATGGGCAAGAAGACCGCCCGCTTTATTCAGGGCCGCCTTTTGATGCATGGCGCAGACCCGGCCACCCCGGTGACGGTGGTCGAGAACGTCTCGCGGCCGGACCAGCGCATCCTTGCCACGACGCTGGCCCAGCTGGAACCGACCCTGACCGAGGCCCGCCTGACCGGCCCGGCCCTTACCTTCTACGGCCTTGCCCCCCGGCAGGCCGAAACCCTCTGCTCGCCGGAACTTGCCCCGCTGTTCCAGCCCACCGAAGGACATGCAACATGAGCCGCCATTTCACCCCCAAGGTCATCACGGCCAACGACCTGATGCTGGGCGACGCCATCTGGCTGACCGAGGACGACCGCTGGACCCGCGACATCGCAGAGGCAGAGCTGATCGAGGATGAGGCCCATGCCACCATCCGGCTGTTGTTTGCCCAAGCCCAGCCCGAGATCGCCGTTGGCCCCTATCTGGCCGATGCCAAACCAGGGACCACAGGCCCTCAACCCATCCATTTCCGCGAGGCGTTCCGCACCCGCGGCCCATCGAACTACGCCCACGGCAAGCAGGTAGAGGTCTGATCCGATGTATGTTTACAACGACTTTGACGAGGCATTCGTGCGCGAGCGGGTCGCCCAGTTCCGCGGCCAGGTCGAGCGGCGGGTGTCCGGCGCCCTGACCGAGGATGAGTTCAAGCCTCTGCGCCTGATGAACGGCCTTTATCTACAACTACACGCCTACATGCTGCGGGTGGCTGTGCCCTACGGCACTCTCAACCCCGTCCAGATGCGCCAGCTGGCCTATCTGGCCGAGACCTATGACAAGGGCTACGGCCATTTCACCACCCGCCAGAACATCCAGTACAACTGGCCCAAGCTGGCCGATGTGCCCGATATGCTGGAGGCGCTGGCCGATGTGGGCATGCACGCCATCCAGACCAGCGGCAACACCATCCGCAACGTGACCGCCGACCACTTTGCCGGGGCGGCGGCCGATGAGATCGAAGACCCCCGTCCGGTCGCCGAATTGCTGCGCCAGTGGTCCACTGACCACCCCGAGTTTCAGTTCCTGCCCCGCAAGTTCAAGATCGCCGTGACCGGGTCCCCGACCGACCGCGCCGTAACCAAGGCCCATGACATCGGCCTGCGCATGGTCCGCGACGCCTCCGGTGCGCCGGGGTTCGAGGTGATCGTGGGCGGCGGCCTTGGTCGCACACCGATGGTGGGCAAGGTCCTGCGGGAGTTTCTGCCAAAGGCCGACCTACTGCCCTATTGCGAGGCAATCGTCAGCGTCTACAACCTGCTCGGACGCCGCGATAACAAGTACAAGGCCCGGATCAAGATCACGGTCCACGAGAACGGCATCGACACCATCCGCAGCCTTGTGGAGGCAAAGTTTGCAGAGCTTCGGCCCGTCTTCGCCGGGTTTGATCAGCAGCTTCTGACCCAGATCGAAGGGCACTTTGCCCCGCCCACCTTTCGCAGCGCACCGACCGACAGCTACGAGGCGGCCCGCCTTGCCAATCCCGCCTTCCGGTCGTGGAGTGATACCAACCTCTCTGCCCACAAGGCAGAAGGCTATGCCATCGTGTCCATCTCGATCAAAAAGCATGGCGCAACACCGGGCGATGCGACCGCCGACCAGATGCGCGTCATGGCCGATCTAGCCGAGCGTTTTGGCCATGGTGAGCTGCGGATCAGTCATGAGCAGAACGTCATCCTGCCCCATGTGCACAAGTCCGACCTTGCCGCCGTCTACGCCGTATTGCGCGAGGCTGATCTGGCAACCGCGAACATCGGGCTGGTGTCCGACATCATCGCCTGCCCCGGCATGGACTACTGCGCCCTTGCCACCGCCCGCTCGATCCCTGTCGCGCAGGACATTGCGACCCGTTTCGAAGAGCTGAAGCTCGAGCATGAAGTCGGCCCGCTGAAGATCAAGATTTCGGGCTGCATCAATGCTTGCGGGCACCACCATGTGGGCCACATCGGTATCCTTGGCCTCGACCGGGCGGGGGTCGAGAATTACCAGATCACGCTCGGCGGCGACGGCTCTGAAGATGCCGCGATCGGTAAACGGGCTGGTCCCGGCTTTTCGGCGGACGAGATCGTGCCGGCGATCGAACGGCTGGTTCTGGGATACCTCGACCTGCGCGCAGCACCGGACGAGACGTTCCTGCAAACCTACCGCCGCCTCGGGATAGAGCCTTTCAAGGCGATCCTCTACCCGGCGGCCGCAACGGAGGAAAAGGCAAATGCCGCTTGATGCCCCCGTCGCGGCCCGCGTGGCCGCGCTCAACACAAAGTACAAGCATCACGGCGCCACCGCCGTGATGGAACGCGCCCTGTCCGACGCCGATCTTGGTCGCATCGGGCTTGTCAGCTCTTTCGGGGCGGAATCGGTTGTGCTTTTGCACCTTGTCTCGGTCATGCAGCGGGACCTGCCGGTGATCTTTATCGACACCGAAATGCTGTTTGCCGAAACGCTGACCTACCAGATGGACCTGGCCGAGCGGCTGCGCCTGACCGGGGTCCGGACCATCCGGGCCGACCGCACCCAGTTGTTCGAGAGGGACAACGAAGGGCTGTTGCACCTGCACGATCCCGACGCCTGCTGCGCCCTGCGCAAGACCGAGCCGTTGCAACAGGCGTTGGCAGGGTTCGACAGCTGGATCACCGGGCGCAAGCGCTATCAGGGCAGCACCCGCGCCAGCCTCGACTTTTTTGAGAACGAGGCCGACATCCGGATCAAGGTGAACCCTCTGGCCCATTGGACCAGTGCCGACTTGCAGGACTATATCACCGAGAATCGGCTGCCCCGGCACCCCCTTGTGGCCAAAGGCTACCCGTCTATCGGCTGCGCCCCCTGCACCACCCGCGTCAACGATGGCGAGGATCCAAGGGCCGGCCGCTGGCGCGATCTGGCCAAGGAAGAATGCGGCATCCACTTTGTCGACGGCAAAGCCGTGCGCGGCCCGATCCGGGCGTCCGCCTGAGCTGAACCTAGTCCAATCTCGAACACTTCGACGGGCCACAGCGCCCGGAAAGGCCCCAAATGACCGTACTTGTGACCGACGCAGGCTTTGCCCCCGATGACTGGACCGCACCCATCGTGGCGTTGGCAGAGGTAGCGGCCAACGACGCCGCCCCGTCTGCCATACGCCTTGCGCCGGGCGATGACCCAACTGCGCTGGCCGACAGGCTGGCGCAGATCACGCTGATTGCGGTCCAGTTTCCGTCCTTTGCCGATGGTCGCGGCTTTACCCATGCCCGCAAGCTGCGGGCCATGGGCTACACCGGCAGGCTGCGGGCCGAGGGGCATGTGATCGCCGATCAATACGCCATGGCCCGCCGCTCGGGCTTTGACGAGGTGGCGATTTCTGATGATCTCGCCGCCCGCCAGCCCGCCGTCCAATGGCAGGCCCGCGCCAACTGGCAGGCCCATGACTATCAGTCCCGGCTACGCGCCAGCGCCAAGACCAGCGCCAGAGCCAGCGCCAGCGCCTGAGCACGGATCAGGACCCTTTATCTGACACAGATCAATCACTATGACGGAGGGTGATGCTAGAGCATCGCCATGAAACAGATGACAGAGCATAAACCAGTGACCCAAGCCCAAGCCACCAAAGTCGCCGCCCTTCCAGACGCTCAGGTGGTCACCTCTGTCCGCCATTACACCGACAGGCTGTTCTCGTTCCGGGTGACCCGACCGATGTCCCTGCGCTTCCGCTCAGGCGAGTTTGTGATGATCGGCCTGATGGGCGAGAATGGCCGGCCTTTGCTGCGCGCTTATTCCATCGCCTCACCCGCATGGGACGAAGAGCTTGAGTTCTATTCGATCAAGGTCCCCGATGGCCCGCTGACCTCGCGGCTGCAACACATCCAGCCGGGCGACGAGATCATTCTGCGGCCCAAGCCGGTGGGAACGCTGGTCCACGACGCCCTGATACCGGGCAAGCGGCTGTACTTCTTTTCAACCGGGACCGGCTTTGCCCCCTTTGCCTCGCTCCTGCGCGAACCGCAGACCTACGAGGACTACGACGAGGTCATCGTCACCCATACCTGCCGCGATGTGGCCGAACTGACCTACGGGCGCGAATTGATCGAAGGCCTGCGCACCGATGAGCTGATGCAGGAACTGTTGGGAGAAGAGCATCTGGCCAAGCTGCGCTACTACCCAACCACCACGCGCGAAGACAGCCCCAAGATGGGCCGCATCACAACGCTGATCGAGAATGGAGAGCTGTTTGCCGACCTCGGCGTGCCGCCGCTGAACCCGGAAACGGACCGGGCGATGGTCTGTGGCAGCCTTGCCTTCAACCTCGACATGAAGGCCGCGCTCGAGGCGGCAGGCCTTCGCGAAGGGGCCAATTCCGATCCGGCTGAATTCGTCATCGAAAAGGCCTTTGTCGGCTAACTTGTCTTGGCCCGATAAGGGCCTGATCCTGAACTGAAAACGCCGCGCGGGGGATCGCGCGGCGTTTGTCGTTTTTGCGTTGGCCTTACCGAACGAAGGTATGAGCCAAAGTTATTGACCGAGGGCCGTCCGGATCTGCTGCAGAACGAGGGGCAGCAGGGTTGGCCGGTTCTGTGCAGAGGTCACAGCAGTCACAAGCATTTGCTTGGTGGCGTCATCAATCGCAGCCCCCTGGATTGCGGTCGTGACCGCTTCAAGGTCCAGATTCGCCGGATCCAGAAGCTCGTCAAGCGACATGGCAGGCGGTTCGACCGCCGCGACAGCATCGGCCACGGCTTCGTCCACGACATCGCTCGCAGCTTCAACAGCAGCGGCAGCTTCTGCTTCGGCGGCGGCAAGGGCTGCGGCGGCCTCTTCTGCAGCAGCAGCGGCCTCGGCCTCAAGGGCAGCGGCGGCTTCCTCGGCAGCAGCGGCGGCTTCTGCTTCAAGAGCTGCAGCTTCTTCGGCAGCGGCAGCTTCGGCAGCGGCCAATTCAGCGGCGGCGGCCTCAGCCTCTGCAGCTGCGGCGGCTTCGGCCTCGGCGGCGGCAGCGGCGGCGGCGGCTTCTGCCTCAGCGGCTGCAGCAGCGGCAGCTTCGGCCTGAATCTGCATCTGCTGTTGGTTGTAGTAAAAGTACCCACCAGCCCCAAGGGCCAGCACGATCACGATAATGGCTAGGCGTTTCATCTCGAAATCCTTCCGAACGAGTCCTACACTTGCCCGGCATTCGGGCAACTGGGGTCGCTATGTCAGATACGGACTGCGCTGAAAAGGGACAACACAAAATCCCTTGTTTTACGGCTTGAACCTGCGCCTCGTGGGGACTACCTTGCTGCCACTATTTCTTGAACAGCCGAAAGGACAAAGGCCATAGCCCGCAGACCACATAACGCACCCCCGGTGCGTGACACAGGCCCCCGCATCAATGAACGCATTCGTGGGTCCGACATTCGACTGATTGGCGCAGAGGGCGAAAACGTCGGCGTCGTTTCCCCGGAACGTGCGCTTGCATTGGCTGAAGAGGCCGGTCTCGATCTGGTCGAGATTTCGCCGAACGCAGTGCCTCCGGTTTGCAAGATCATGGATTTCGGCAAGTACAAGTACGAAACCCAGAAGAAAGAAGCGGAAGCGCGGAAGAATCAGAAGATCATCGAGATCAAGGAAGTCAAATTCCGCCCCAACACCGATACCCACGACTACGAAGTCAAGATGCGGTCGGTGTTCAAGTTTCTTGAGAACGGCGACAAGGTGAAGGTCACCCTGCGCTTTCGCGGACGCGAGATGGCGCACCAGGATCTGGGCCGTCAACTGCTGGAGCGTGTGGCAGAGGACACCAAAGAGGTCGGCAAAGTCGAAAGCTTTCCCCGTCTCGAAGGTCGCCAGATGGTCATGATGGTTGGACCGACCAAATAACGCCGGGCCAGCCCCCCGTTTTTTCAAGGCCGTCGGATGCTCCGGCGGCCTTTTGCTTTTGGGGCTGTCGTTGGCGGTGCCTTATCCTGCGTCCGGCAGATTGGCCGGGGTGATGATCCGAATGTCGCTTGCCCCCATCGCCTGCCCCTCTGGCCACAGCCTCAGATGCCGCAGCACATGGGCAAAGGCCTGACGCAAGTCGGCCCTCAAATCATGGTCAAGCACAACGGAAATCGCCCCACGGGTCAGAAGGGCCCGGTTGTCGGCGTCAAGGTCGTGCGCGACATAGACCCTCGGCTTTAGCCCAAACTGGGACAGAACGGCGACGATGGCCCGGTTGCCACCGCCCATGGAATAGACCGCCGCAAGCTCACCCGCCCCTTCGGCCACCTCTGAAAACCGTTTCGCCGTCTCGGGGTTTAATCCACCGCCACCGCTGGCGTCGCGAATCTCTAGCTGGGGGGAGGTTCGGGCGATCTCGGTCGAAAAGGCAGCAAAGCGGGCCTCCTCTCCGGTAAAGCTTCGGTCGCTCATCGTGGTGAGGATGGTGCCGGGCCGATCTCCCGCCATGCGCCCGATCAGCCAGGCGGCCGTTCGTCCGGCCATTGCGTTGTCGAGGCCGACGTAGGCCAGCCGCTCTGTCCCCGGCAGATCGGTAAACAGGGTGACGACGGGAATGCCGCGCGCGGCAAGTCGCGCCACCGCTTGCCGCACCTGAGGCAGATCGCGGGCCTTGAGGCAAACACCTTGCGTCCCCCGCCCCCCGATCCGGTCCAGGATGGCGGCTGTCTGATCCCCGGTCAGCCGCTCGTGAAAGGTGAACCGCGGTCGCAGCACCGCACCTCCCAACTGGGGCAGTACCGCCTCGGCCGCCAGCCGGATCTCGCGGCTGAACCGGGTCGGCGCCTCAACCACCACATCGACAAACACCCGCCGGCCCCGCGCGGCCAGTTGCGCCTCCTGCCCCTCCAGCTCGGTCAGGGCGGCGGCCACCCGCGCCCGGGTCTGGGGGCTGACATGGGCGCGCCCGTTCAGGACCCGGTCGACGGTGGCGGTCGACAGGCCGGATTGGGCGGCGATCTCTTTGACGGGAAAGCGATGGGTCATTGATGGATTATTGAGGTCTTTTGCCCTGCCGGCAAGGCCACCCCTCGGGCTAGTCTGGGGGCAGGATCATCGAGGGAGGATGCGATGAAAGACTTGGATCAAAAGGCCCCGGCCTATTTCACCGCCGACAGCTGCGACATTGCAGAGTTCGCCGCCCACTGCGCCCAAAGCCTTGACCCGCAAAGCGTGCCACTGGCGACCGAGATCATCAGCAACGTCGCGGTCTATGACGGCGCCACCCTGCGCCCGATGATGGCCGATCCCGATCAGCGGCAGGCCATTATGGCAGAATGGGCCCACCTCTTGCTGCACGGATCGGGGGCTTTCGTCATCCGGGCGGCATATGCAGATACCGGTCCCATCGACGCGGCAACCACACTTTATTCGGACATCATCGCAGCCGAAAAGGCAGTGGGCACCGCCGCCGACCACTTTGCCGCCGCCGGGGCCAATGACCGGGTCTGGAACAGCCTGCAAAAGCTGTGCATGGCCGACCCAGAGGTCTTTGCCCGCTACTTTGGCAACCCGCTGATCGAGGCAGCCTGCGAGGCCTGGCTTGGCCCCAACTTCCAGATGACAGCACAGGTCAACCTCGTCCGTCCGGGCGGGGCCGCGCAAAAAGCGCACAGGGACTATCACCTTGGCTTTCAGACCGCCGAGGACTGCGCCCGCTACCCGGCCCATGTGCACGATCTGTCCCCGGTCATGACCCTGCAAGGCGGCATCGCCCATTGCGACATGAGCGTTGAGGCCGGTCCCACCAAGCTTTTGCCCTTTTCGCAATCCTACCGCCCGGGCTACGCCGCCTACCGCCTGCCTGCGTTTCGGGACTATTTCGAGGATCACTTCGTACAGTTGCCCCTGTTCAAGGGGGATGCGATCTTTTTCAATCCAGCCCTCTTTCACGCAGGCGGCGAGAACCGGACAGCGGATGTGCAGCGCTTTGTGAACCTGCTTCAGGTCGGATCGGCCATGGGCCGCACGCTGGAAAATCTGGACCGCGACGCGATGAGCCGGGTGCTTTATCCGGTTTTGCGATCGGGGCTATCCGGCATGACAGAGGCCGAGGTTGACGCCGCGATCAGCGCCTGCGCCGAGGGCTATCCCTTTCCCACCAATCTCGACACCGATCCACCCATCGGCGGGCTGGCCCCGGAAAGCATGGCCGCCCTGTTCCGCCGGGCGCTGGCGGAAGGGATGGCGGCAGAGGCCTTCAATGCTGCCCTTGATGCTATGGCCAACCGGCAAAGGGCCTGACGGAAAAACGGCCTCGCAGCTGGTGCTGGGGGGCCGTGAATCAAACGTTTTTCTGTTGGTCAGGGTGCCCCGTCAGGAGGCGGCGGCCACCGCTCGCCGGGTCATCACCCCGATCAAATGGGCCCGATACTCTGGCGTGCCGTGGATGTCGCCGATCATACCATCTGCCGGAATGCTCAGCCCCTCAAGTGACGCAGGCTCAAAGGACGCCGACAGCGCCCTTTCCGCCTCGGTCCAGCGAAAGACCCCGTCTTCCGACGCTCCGGTCACCGCTACCCGCACGCCATCGGGGTATTTGGCGACAAAAACCCCGACGAGGGCAAAGCGGGACGCCGGCTGCAGGAACTTTTGATAATTCGACACCTCGGGGATGGGAAAGCGGACCTCGGTGATGATTTCGCCTTCCTGAAGGTCGGTCGCGAACATCCCTTGAAAATAGTCATCCGCCGAAATCTCGCGCCGGTCGGTCTTGATGGTGGCCCCGGTGCCAAGGGCGGCTGCGGGATAGCAGGCAGACGGGTCGTTGTTGGCCAGCGATCCGCCAACTGTGCCCCGGTTGCGCACGGCAGGATCACCGATGTGGCCCGCAAGACCGGAGAGGCCCGGAAAGCTTTTGGCGGCCATCCGGGCCACTTCGGCATGCGTGGTGGCCCCGCCAACGCAAAGCTCGCCCCGATCACTCAGGCACACGCCCTGCATCTCGGAGATGCCGGTCAGGCTTATCAATGTTTCGGGGCTGGCCAGCCGCTGCTTGAGCGTAGGGATCAGGGTTTGCCCGCCGCCCAGCGCCTGCGCCTCGTCCGAGGCGAGGGCGGCGACTGCTTCGGCAATGGTTTTGGGCTGTTCGATATCAAAGGCATACATGTGCTACCCCTCCTTCACGCGTTCCGGTGATCGGTCATTCTGCAGCAAGGACAACGTCCTGGCCACTGGCGGCGAGGATCGCCTTGACGATGTTATGATAGCCCGTGCAGCGGCAGATATTGCCTTCAAGGTATTCCCGCACCTCAGCTTCGGTGGGCTTTGGGTTTTCCTTCAGCAGCGCTGCCGCCGACATCACCATGCCGGGGGTGCAAAAGCCGCATTGCAGGCCGTGGTGATCCTGAAACGCCTGCTGGATGACCCCAAGCGATCCGTCCGCGTTGGCCATGCCTTCGATGGTAACAACCTCGGCCCCATCCGCCTCGGCGGCGAACATAGTGCAGGACTTGACCGCCATGCCGTTCACATGGACGAGGCAGGCCCCGCACTGGCTGGTGTCGCAGCCGATATGGGTGCCGGTCAGCCGCAGGTCCGTGCGCAAAAAGTCGGCCAGCAATGTGCGGCCCTCGATTGTGCCCGAAACGGATTTTCCGTTCACGGTCATCGTCACCTCAGCCATGGTGTTCCTTTCGCGTTCTTCAAAAATCATCAACCTTAGACCACGACGTCTTGCCCAAGAGAAGAGGTCTGGTCGGTCGCGCCGTGCTATTTATCGCCCAACGCCACGGTGGACGATAGGCGCGGTTTGGTCGAGCAGGGAGTTAGCCCGTCCCGAACAGCCTGCCAGTCCGTCCGGGCAAATCCGGGCAGCAAGTCCCGGCCCCCATCCGCAAGCTCTTGCGATGGACCAGCGGCGCAAAGACCGATCAGCCAATCTCGCCCCGCGGCCTTGGCCGTGTCGGGATCTCTTTCAAAAGGCCGCCAACCCCCATCGCGGCAATATCGTCATGGGTGACCGGCACACCGCAAAGCACCCTTTCCAGCACCCAGTCCGCCCCATTCAGCGCCGGAGACCGGGCGCAGCCGGGAAGGCCTATCACTGGCCTTTCCCCAAGATGGCCAAGGAACAGCAGGTTGCCCGGATCGACCGGCATCCCGAACCGTTCGACATGCCCCCCCGCTGCGCGAAGGGCAGCCGGACCCACATCGTCCGGGTCCGAGGTCGCGGATCCGGTCAGGACAAAGATCACCTCGGCCCCGGCCCGCGTCAGGGCCTCTGTCAGGTCCGCCACCCGGTGGGCCACCACCTCGCGGTCATCAAGGCGCAGGCCAAGACGATCAAGCCGTCCCTCCAGTGCCAGCCGCCCCTTCTGGCCGGGGTCCTTGCCCGCGATGGCCGTCTCGATCAGATGGGCGGTCCGATAGGCTGGCGGGCGCAGGCGCATGGCCCCCCGCACGACCATCTCGGCCTTTGCAAGGGCCGGTTCGGGAACGGCGTAGCTGATGATCTTGATCGTGGCGACCATCGTTCCCGCCTCCACCCGCTGCCAGGCAGGCACGGTTGCCAGCGTGATCATCGGGTGAACCCGGTTCATCGCGGCGACGGCATCTGGCGACAGGTCGATCACCCCGGGTCCCGCAGCATGCAGGTTGACCCGCCCGGTCGCGGCGACCCCGGCTGTCAGCCCTTGCCCGGCGGGATCCGGAACGAGGGCCCGCGCGATCCGGGCGGCAGCCGCATCCTCGGCCACGTCACCGGGGTCAAGGCGGGCGACGATGACCTCCTCCAGACCTGCGGCCGCGAGGGCGGCAATGTCCGCCGCGCCCAGACACAGGCCCTTGCGCAACCTGCCCCCGGGGGTGTCGACGGAATGGGCGAGGATCGCGCCCTCGGCCCCCGATAGCGGAACGGCTCCGAACCTCATCCCTGCCTCAGGGTCGCGGT
>JAQWWH010000100.1 GCA_029255105.1 Flavimaricola sp.
TCGGGGTGATCGGTGCAGCAGATGGCCAGCCCATAGAACGGGATGTTCGAGACGAAATCAAAGAACCCCTTGCGCAGGTTCTCGATCGAGCCCCAGTGCTCCATATGCTCGGGGTCGATGTTGGTCACGATGGCGATGGTGGCCGGAAGGCGGTTAAAGGTGCCGTCGCTTTCGTCCGCCTCGACCACCATCCATTCGCCCTGCCCCATCCGGGCATTGCTGTCAAAACGGTGAATGATGCCGCCATTGACAACGGTGGGATCAAAATTGCCGGCATCCAGAAGGGTTGCCACCATGGTGGTGGTCGTCGTCTTGCCATGGGTCCCGGCAACAGCGACGTTGGATTTCAGGCGCATCAGCTCGGCCAGCATCTCGGCACGCCGGACGATGGGCAGGCCACGCCTGCGGGCCTCATCCAGTTCCGGATTGCCCGGTTTGATGGCCGAAGAGATGACGACAACCTCCGCCCCATCAAGATTGTCGGCGCGCTGGCCCTCAAAGATGTTCGCGCCCAGAGCCTGCAGCCTTGCCGTAATGCGCGAGGCTTTGGCATCCGATCCCTGGACCTTATAGCCAAGGTTCAGCAGCACTTCGGCAATGCCCGACATGCCTATGCCGCCGATGCCCACAAAATGGATCGGGCCGACGTCGAGGGGAAGTTTGGTTGCTGCAATCATCACAGGGTTTCCGTCCATCACTCAATCTGTCCTTTCTTACCGTCAGCCAGCGTCTCCACAAGGGCAACAAGCCGGTCCGTGGCGTCAGGAACGGCCTGAGAGGCCGCCGCACGGGCCATGAAAAGGGCCCCTTCTCCATCGCTCAAAATAGTGGCGATGTGCTCTGACAGGCTGGCCACCTGCAAATCCCGCTCCTGAACCACGATGGCAGCACCCGCCTCGGCCAAAGCCCTTGCATTGGCGGTCTGGTGGTCGCCGGTAGCCGCGGCATAGGGGATCAGGATGGAGGGGCGGCCGATGACGCTGATATCGGCGACGGTCGAGGCGCCAGCCCGGCTGATCACCAGTTGCGCCTCTGACATCCGGGTAGGAACATCGGTGAAAAAGGTTTGTACATCCGCCGGGATCACCTCGTCGGCATAGAACTGGTCGACACGGTCTAGGTCTTCTTCGCGGGCCTGGTGGCTCACCCGAATGTTGCGCCGGATCTCCTGTGGCAGGGCCGAGATGGCGGGCGGGACGATGTCGGACAGGATGCGGGCGCCCTGGCTGCCACCAATGACGAGGATCGCCATGGGATAATCGCCGGGCGCGATGTAACCCGAACCACTGCGCTCGAGGATCGCGGCGCGGACCGGGTTGCCAGTGTGCAGCCCCGCGACGCCAGAGGGCAGCGGGGTCGGCCAGGTGCCGCAAGCAACAGCATCGACGCGGCGGGCGAAAAGCTGGTTCACCCGGCCCAATACGCCGTTTTGTTCATGGATCATCCGCGGCACGCGCAGGGCCCAGGCGGCCGTCATAGCTGGAATGGCGGGATATCCGCCAAAGCCTACAACCACCTTCGGGCGATCGCGCAGCATCTGCCATTTCGCCGCCGCGATCCCGCCCATCACCCGGAACGGGACAGCCAGCTTGGCCAGAAGGCCGCCGCGGGCAAAGGTGGCGCTGCCCACCACCACGATCTCGACGGCGTTAGGAAAACCACTGGTATAGCGCGCACCCCGGGCGTCGGTGGACAGACGCACGCGCCAGCCCTTGGCCAGCATCGCCTCAGCCAGCGCCTGGGCAGGGAACATGTGACCGCCGGTACCGCCTGCCGCAATCACCAGAAAGGGTTTGGTCATGACCATCCACCCCTTCTTCGGATCTCAAATATCCCCGCCGGAGGCATCCCGCCTCCCGTCATCCCTTGCGCCGTGAGGCAGGCGCTCACCTTAGCCCCCGGCCCAGCAGGTCGCTGATTTCGCCTTGCGGGCGGGTCCGGGTAAAGGCCAGCAGCATGCCCATCGCGATGCCCCCCGCAATCAGCGACGAGCCACCGTAACTGACAAAGGGCAGCGTCATGCCCTTGGCGGGCAACAGGCGCACGGCCACACCCATGTTGATCATGGCCTGAACACCCAGCGAACAGGCCAACCCGGTGCCGGCCAGACGGATAAATGGATCGCGCTCTTTCATCAGACGGCTGAGCGAGCGGACGACGACCAATGTATAAAGGGCGATGATCAAAAGGACACAGACCAGACCGTACTCCTCGGCAGCCACGGCGATGATGAAATCGGTATGAGCATCGGGAAGGGACCATTTGACCTGGCCCTCGCCCACGCCAACCCCAAAGAAGCCGCCTTCGCGGATGGCGTTGGTCGCATAGCCAAGCTGGGTGGTCGGATCGAGGTCGGGCGACAGGAAGCCATCAATCCGGCGGGCAAAATGCTCGCTTTCCTGATAGGCAATCGTGCCTGCAAAAACCACGACACCGGCCAGGGTCAGCAGGATCGTCATCGGCGCGCCAGCAACGAAATACATCACCCCCCAGGAGAACATGACCAAGGCGGCCTGCCCGAAATCGGGCTGCATCGCCAGAAAGGCCACGATGATTACGGCCAGCACAAAGGAGTAGGTCTTGCCCGGTGGTCCGCCGATTTCCTGTCCTGCGGCCATGAACCAGGCAGCGACCACGACAAAGCCGGGCTTTAGAAACTCGGACGGCTGCACACTGACGAAGCCAAGGGAATACCAGCGGATCGCCCCCTTGCCGAAATCCGTCCCAAGAAAGGGCAAGAGTATCAGGGCCACGAAGGCCGCGGCAAAGCCAAGGACGGCCAGCCGCCGCACCAGAACTGGCGACATCATGGACACGACCAGCATCACCACCATGGCAACGCCGCCAAAGAACGCCTGCCGTGTGACGTAGTAAAAGGGGTCAAGGCCGTTGCGCGAGGCAAGCGGCGGGGACGAGGCAAAGCCCATCAACAACCCGATGCCGAACAGCATAAGGATGCAGGTCATCGTCCATTTATCAATTGTCCGCCACCACCGTGGAAGAACGGGATCACCGGATCGAACCGGGACCGTTCCATAGACCATTTCCGTCATGGATCACCGCCATCTGCCTCAAGTCGCCCGGTTTGGCCCGGGTCTGATCATGATTCTATCTAATTCTGCCTCATCATGCCAGTGATTTGCGCATCGCCCCCATTTGGGTCCTGTTGCAGCCGGGTATGGTCCTTTGCTCTGCCCCTTGGCGCTCAGTCCTACGGGCCTTGTCAAAACCGCCCAAAGAGGGCACCTCGCTGGATATGGAGATCGACACACTCATCCTTGGCGCGGGTGCCGCCGGTATGTTCTGCGCCGCGCAGGCGGGTCGGGGCACGCTGGTGATCGACCATGCAAAGGCCCCGGGTGAAAAGATCCGGATTTCTGGCGGCGGGCGCTGCAACTTTACCAACCTCGGCACCACCCACGCCAATTTCCTGAGCGCCAACCCGCATTTCTGCAAATCCGCCCTTGGGCGCTATACGCCATGGGACTTTCTGGCTCTGATTGAAAAGCATGGGATCGCCTGGCACGAAAAGACCCTTGGCCAGCTCTTTTGCGATGGATCCGCCACCCAGATCGTCGCGATGCTGCGCGCCGAGATGACCCGCGCGGGGGCGGACCTCTGGCTTAAGACCGAGGTGGGCGAGGTGCGCCATGACGGCAGCAGGTTCCGCGTGGCCCTCAGCCGCGAGGGCAAGGCGGTAGAGGTCGCGGCCCGCCACCTGGTGCTCGCCACAGGCGGCAAATCCATCCCTAAAATGGGCGCGACGGGTCTGGCCTATGACATCGCCCGGCAATTTGGCCTTGCCGTCACCGAAACGCGGCCCGCTCTTGTGCCCTTCACCTTTCCCGAAGGCCGCTTTCAGGCGCTGGCCGGCGTCGCCCTGCCCGTCACCGTGACAACAGGCAGCACCCGCTTTGCCGAAGCGATGCTTTTCACCCACCGCGGCCTGTCCGGCCCTGCGGTTTTGCAAGCCTCCTCTTACTGGCATGAGGGCGAGGCGATCACGGTCGATTTGCTGCCCGGGCATGATGCCTTTGCCGCGCTGCGCGACAGGCGGGGCCAGTCGGGCAAGCGCAATCTGACCAATGCCTTGGCTGAAGTCCTGCCCGCCCGACTGGTCGACGACCTGACGCCATCTCTTGGCCTGAAAGGCAACCTTGCCGACCAAAGCGACGCGCGTCTGCGCGACATTGCCGGGGCGCTGCACAGCTGGACCCTGACGCCGGGCGGCACCGAAGGGTACCGCACGGCAGAAGTGACCCTTGGCGGGATCGACACCGACGCTCTGTCGGGCAAGACGCTCGAGGCGAAATCCGTGCCGGGGCTGTTTGCCATTGGCGAGGCGGTCGATGTGACGGGCTGGCTGGGGGGCTACAACTTTCAATGGGCCTGGGCCTCGGCCCATGCGGCGGGCGCGGCGCTGCGCCAAAGGTAAGGTGGGTCATGACCCACCTTACGGAAGGGTCCGGCTAGCCCCGGTTCAGCCGCCCCATGACCTCTGCCACGAAATCCTCGCCGCGCTTTTCAAAGTTGTCGTATTGGTCAAAGCTGGCCGCCGCCGGGGCAAGAAGGACGGTATCGCCCGGCTCTGCCTCGGCCATCGCCCTCTCGACCGCCCGCGCCATTGTGGTGCAGACCTCTGCATCTACCCCCATCAATTGGGCCTGCACCTGGCGTGCAAAGCCCTCGGCCTCGCGACCGATGACATAGGCCTTTGCGACCGATCCCATCGCGCCGGTCAGCTCCCCCAGACCACCGTCTTTCTCAAGCCCGCCGCAGATCCAGCGGATGCGGGGAAAGGCGGCAAGCGCTTTGGCCGCCGCATCGACGTTGGTGGCCTTGGAGTCGTTGACATAGGCGACCCCACCCGCCTCGGCGATGCGTTGGCTGCGGTGTGGCAGGCCCGGATAGCTGTGCAGGGCGGCCTCAATGGCCTTGGGCGACAGGCCCAGAGTGCGGGCAACCGCATAGGCGGCGCAGGCGTTCTGGTGGTTGTGCGATCCCGGCAGGCCCGCCACCCCGCGCAGATCGATGGCCGCCACCTGCCGCCCCTTGCGCCATTCGGTCAGAAAGCCCTTGCGGGCAAAGACCGCCCATCCCTCACCTGCCAGCTTGCGATTGACCGACACCCGGATCACCCGGTCATCCGCCTGACCTTCGGCCAGTTGATTGGCCAGATACTGCCCTTCGGCTTCATCGACCCCGATGATCGCGCGGTCCGGCCCGCCTTCGGCAAAAAGCCGACGCTTGGCCGCGAAATACCCGCCCGGTCCGCCATGGCGGTCGAGGTGATCGGGGGAAAGGTTGGTAAAGACGCCCACATCTGGCGTCAGCGCCCGGGCAAGGTCGGTCTGGTAGCTTGACAGCTCCAGCACCACCACCTCACCGTCGCGGGCGGGATTAAGGTCGAGCACCCCGCGCCCGATGTTGCCGGCAAGCTGTGCAGGTCGTCCACATTCGGTGAGGATATGGTGGGTCAATGCTGATGTCGTCGATTTGCCGTTCGACCCGGTGATCGCCACCACCCGGGGCATGCTGTCAAAACCGTCCCATTCGCCAGTGGCAAAAGAGCGGAAGAACAGCCCAATGTCGTTGTCCACCGGCACGCCCGCCGCCCAGGCCGCAGCAATCACAGGATGTGGTACCGGGTAAAGGTGGGGGATCCCGGGAGAGGTGACGAGCAGATCCACATCATCAAAAGCGCCCGGCCGTGTCAGATCGCGCAGATCAAAGCCCTGCGCGTCGGCCGCATCGCGTCCGGCCTGCCCGTCGTCCCAGACCACAGGCCGAGCACCGCCCGCCGCCAAAGCAAGTGCCGTCGCCCTGCCCGAGCGGCCAAGGCCCAGCACGGCGACGGTGCGACCCTCGTATCCTTGAACTGGAATCATCCGCTTTCCCCTTTTGGAGACCATATTCACGGCCCTGCCCCGCTCTGCAAGGGCAGCCCTTCCCCTGGGCCGCTGCAAGGAAGGGACAGTAGGCGTGGCGGTGCCACCTGCTTGGCGCCGGGGCGAAAACAGGCGAACGTGGCTGGTCTGCCCGCCGAGGCCGTCCTCCGGGCCCTTGCGGCGCTCCTCGTGAAAGTGTCAGGCCGAGGTGTCGTCGGTCTTCGGCCATAAGACAGACAGGCACCGTAGAAGAATCTCGTCGCCTAGGCCCTTGTGGGTAGGCCGGGGTGACACCTATTTCTGCCATGGACGGACCGACTGCTCGCAAGGGGCGCTCCATTGGACTACATCCTGATTGTCGCAGGCCTGATCGGCCTGTTTTTTGGCGGTGAGGCGCTGGTGCGAGGCAGCGTCGGAATGGCCCGGCGGTTGGCGATGCCGCCCTTGCTCATCGGCCTGACCGTCGTCGGGTTCGGAACCTCCACGCCCGAACTCCTCGTGTCGATCGAGGCCGCCCTGCGCGGCGTGCCCGACATCGCCGTGGGCAATATCGTGGGATCGAACATCGCCAACATCCTGCTGATCGTGGGACTGACGAGCATGGTCTGGCCCATTCGCGTTTCGGGCACGACGTTGCGACGCGATACCGCCGTCATGCTGACCGCGGCTGTGGCCCTTGTTCCGGTCTTTGCCACCGGCGAGATCGGGCGCCTGCCTGGGGCCCTGCTGGTTCTGGGCCTGGCGGGATACTTGTTCTGGGCATACCTAGGGTCCGGCGCGGCCCCCGAAAGCGACAGCGACAGATCGGCAGCTCTTTCCTTGCGGTTATCTGCCCTCTGGATTGTGGGTGGGCTGGCCGTGCTGATGCTTGGCGCCCGAATTCTTGTCGACGGGTCGGTGTCGATTGCCCGGGGCTTTGGCGTCTCGGAGGCTTTTATAGGCCTGACCATCGTGGCGGTGGGCACCTCCCTACCCGAGCTGGCAACATCGATCATCGCCGCCTTCCGGCGCCAGTCGGAAATCGCCATCGGCAATATCATAGGGTCAAACATCTTCAATGTGCTTGGAATTCTTGGGGCAACTGCCCTGATCCGCCCGGTGCCGGTTGCCGACCGGTTTTTGGCGTTTGACCTGCCAATCATGATCGCGGCCACGCTGGTGGTGACGGGCCTCCTCCTGTCGCGACCGGTAATTGGCAGACCCATTGGCCTGGCCATGTTGGCCACATATCTCGTCTATGTGACAATGGCGCAGTAGCCCGACGGCCTGGGTGGCCCCAGGCGCTTCGGCCGCCTCACTCCCGGCCCACTCGCCTTTCCGGCCAACCGGCCCCAGGCGCGGTCCGCGGCCAGCACTAGCGCCGCCACCAGGCTCCAGCGGCCGTAGCCCGAGCACAGCGGCCGTGGTCCGGTGCGTCAGCAGTCCGGCTCAGGTATCCTTGTCACCCCGTCTGGGGACCAGATCCCCGGCGCGGCCCTCCTTCGACAGGGGCGTTTCGGTCGACTATCCCAAGGCCAGGACCGGATGGGGTGGCCCCTGCTCGATCCTCCGGGCGACACGGTCCTGCATGTCCCACAGATAGCGGTCGTGGATGCCTCTTTCGGCGAGGTGCAGCACAGTGTTGTGCAGGTATTCCGCCATCGTCCCGCGTTCACCGGCGGCGGTCGCCAGCGCCTCGACCACCGTTGCCTCGTCCAGATCGGCCAGATAGGCCCTGTTGCGGCGGCTGACGGGAAACCCCAAGGCCTTGACCGGACCCTGATCGGTCGTGACAGTCATCCAGCGGGCAAAGACCTCGTCCCAGCGGATCGGCATTTCCCGGCGCAGGATCTTGAGAAGCTCCTCCCGCCGCCGCTCGGGGGGGAGGCGGAAGATCACGCCCCGGCAGGCAGCACCGCTTTCGATCCCAAGCATGATCCCGGGCCGTTCCGGCGTGCCCCGATAAAGGCGCACCCAGCCGACGCAGAAGGAGCGGCGCCAGCCCCGCGCCGTCCCCAGACGTTCCTCGACAAAGTCGAACTCGGGGTTCCAGATGAGCGAGCCATAGGCGAAGATCCAGATCTGCCCATCCGCCGGTGCGTTTGCGAGCAGACTGTCGGCCACCGCCCCCCATTCGGCCTCGGTCGGTATGTCGCTGCGTCCGGCCAGTCGACCCGTCTCACCGCTGAAAGGCGGGACGAGGGCCAGGTGCTCGGGCGTCAGTCGCATCTTGCGGGCCATCGTCACCTCCATCCGGTTGACCCAAGATAGGGCCCGGCGCAGGCAGTTGGCAATGCTGATCCGGCCCGGCGCGCCGGGTGTCCTTGTGTTGATCGGCTGCGGTACTACGGAAAAAAGGGGGGCTGTCTGCCCCCTTATCGCGCTGCGCGCTCCCCCCCGAGGATATTTGTGATCCGAAGAAGCGGGAGGGTCAGCGCACCTTAAGCGTGGCCAGCCCGATCATCGCGAGGATAAGGCTGATGATCCAGAAGCGGATGACGATCTGAGGCTCGGCCCAGCCCTTCTTTTCATAGTGGTGATGGATCGGCGCCATGAGGAAGACCCGCTTGCCGGTCGATTTGAAGTAAAGGACCTGGATGATCACCGAAAGCGCCTCGACCACGAAAAGCCCGCCGACGATTGCCAGAACGATCTCGTGCTTGGTGGCCACCGCGATCGCCCCGAGCGCCCCGCCAAGGGCGAGGCTGCCGGTGTCGCCCATGAACACGGCCGCCGGGGGGGCGTTGTACCACAGGAACCCAAGCCCGCCGCCGATCAGCCCTGCGGCAAAGATCAGAAGCTCGCCCGTATCGGGCACATAGTGGACGTCGAGATATTCGGTAAAGTCGACCCGACCCACGGCGTAGGCGATCACCCCGAAGGTGCCCGCCGCGATCATCACCGGCATGATCGCGAGCCCGTCAAGCCCGTCGGTCAGGTTGACCGCATTGGCAGAGCCCACGATCACGAGGACCGAAAAAGGGACGAAAAAGATGCCAAGGTTGATCAGCGTATCCTTGAAGATCGGCAAGGCCAGCTGGTTGGTCAATTCGGGCGGATGATACTGGGCGGCCCAGTACCCGGCGAGTCCTGCGATCACCAGCCCCAGCACAAGCCGCACCCGGCCAGAGACCCCGGCGGTGGTCTGTTTGCGCACCTTGGCGTAGTCATCGGCAAATCCGATGCAGGCAAAGGACAGCGTCACGAAGAGGACCATCCAGACATAGGCGTTGTCGAGCCGCGCCCAGAGCAGCGTCGAGGTGACAAGCGCCCCCACGATCAAGAGCCCCCCCATCGTCGGCGTGCCCGCCTTGACGAAGTGCCCCTCGGGCCCGTCCGACCGGATCGGTTGCCCTTTGCCCTGGTGCCGTCGCAACACGTTGATCAGCGGCAGTCCAAAGACGAAACCGAAGACGAGGGCTGTCAGGAAGGCTCCGCCCGCGCGGAAGGTGATGTAGCGAAAGAGGTTATAAAAATCCCCTCCGTCCGACAGGGCGGTCAACCAGTACAGCATGTGATCAGGCCTCTTGTTCCTTGCTGGGGTTGCGTTGCCCCAATTTGCGGATGGCGTCAACGACCAGGCTGACCCGGCTGCCCTTTGATCCCTTGACGAGGACGACGTCGCCGGCGTCCACCAGACGCCCCACCTGCCCCACCAGGTCTTCGGCGCTTGGCACCCAACGTCCCCGTTGTCCGTCAGGCAGAACCGCGTGCAGGTGCCGCATCCGCGGACCGACGCAATGTACAATATCGAGCGACGCCATAGCCGGATTGCCTGCGATCCCGGCATGCAGTGCCGCCTCGTCCGCCCCCAGCTCGAGCATGTCGCCCAGGATGGCGACCCGCCGTCCCCTGCTGACCCGGCCGACCCCGTGCCGGGGCACGGATCCGGCCAGAACCTCAAGTGCTGCGACAAGCGAGGTGGGATTGGCGTTGAAGGCGTCGTCGATCAGGTCGATCGTCTCGCCGTCCTTGAGGGGGTCGATGATCAGCTCTTCGCGGGTGCCGCGACCGGGCGGGGGCGACCATTCCGACAGGCCCAAAAGTGAATGGACCCGGTCCGCCCCAAGCGCCCAGGTGACGGCCATGACCCCAAGGGCGTTGACGGCAAAGTGCCGACCTTCGGTTGCCACCTTGATCAAAAAGGGCGTCCGCCAGGCGCGGGCAGAGCCGACGGTGACCCCCTCTACCACCTGAATGCCCCAGATGCGGTGGTGGTTGCCGCTGCCCTGCCCAAAGGTGATGACCCGCGCACCGGCTTCATGACCCGCGGCCTGCAGGATCGCGGTCTGGTCGACATCGCCGTTCACGACAGCCACGCCGCCCGGCAAGAGCCCCGCGCAGATGGAGGCCTTTTCATGGGCGATGCCTTCAAGGCTTTCGAACGCCTCAAGGTGGGCGGCGGCGATGGTGGTGACCATAACCACATGCGGGGCGGCCATGCGCGCCAGGGGCGCAATCTCGCCAGGGTGGTTCATCCCGATCTCAAGGATGGCATAGTCGGTATCGGCAGGCATCCGGGCGAGGGTCAGGGGGACCCCCCAGTGGTTGTTGTAGCTGGCCTCGGCCGCATGGGTCCGGCCCTGGGCGGCAAGGGCGGACCGCAACATTTCCTTGGTCGAGGTCTTGCCGACCGAGCCGGTGATGGCGACAACCCTGGCCCCGGTCCGGGCGCGGGCGGCCCTGCCCAAGGCCTCAAGCGCGACTTGCACATCCGCCACGATCAGGAGCGGGGCGGAGGGGTCGACCCCCTCGGGCCGATGGGTGACGAGGGCGGCGGCGGCGCCCCGGGCAAGGGCCTGCCCGACGAAATCATGGCCATCGCGGGCGGCGCTGAGGGCGATGAAAAGATCCCCCGGCTGAAGGGTCCGGGTGTCGATGGAGACGCCGGTGGCGGCCCAGTCCGTTGTTGCCTCGCCGCCCGTGGCGGCTACCGCTTCGGTGCTGGTCCAAAGGGGGGTCATGCGCTGGCCTCTTTCTTTGCCGTAGGGTGGGTCATGACCCACCTTACCCTGCGCCCGGTCATACTGAGCCCGGTCATGCTAAGCCCGGTCATGCTAAGCCCAGTCATACTGCGCCCGGTCATATCCGGCCCTCAAGCGCCGCGACGGCGACGCTGGCCTGTTCGACATCGTCAAAGGGCAGCACGGTGTCGCCAATGGTCTGGCCGGTTTCATGCCCCTTGCCGCAAATCAGCAGGGCATCGCCCGGTTGCAGGGCATCGACGCCGCGCAGGATGGCCTCGGCCCGGTCGCCCACCTCGGAAATCCGGGTGGGATCGCCCTCGGCCAGGGCCCCCTCCATCACGGACTGCCGGATAACGCTGGGATCCTCGGACCGGGGGTTGTCGTCTGTCACGATGACGATGTCAGCAACGCGGGCGGCGGCGGCGCCCATCAGGGGCCGTTTGCCCTGATCCCGGTCGCCGCCAGCCCCGATAATGGCGATCACCCGCCCCATCACATGTGGGCGCAGGGCCGCAAGGGCAGTTTCGATAGCATCCGGGGTATGGGCGTAATCGACAAAGACCGACGCCCCGTTGGCCCGGGTCGCGGCAAGCTGCATCCGGCCCCGGACCGTGGTCAGATGACCAAGGGCGGCAAAGACGGCCTCCGGATCTTCGCCCGCCCCAATGACGAGGCCGGCGGCGACCAGCACGTTCTGGGCCTGAAAGCCGCCGATCAGGTCGAGGCGAACGAGATGCGCCTGCCCTTGCCATTCAAACCGCAGTTCCTGACCCGTTGCATCGAACCGTTGCCCCATCAGCCGCAGTCGGGCGGCTTGCGACCGGCCGGTCCCGATGACCTCTTGCCCCCGGGCCTGCGCCATGGCCGCGATCTCGTGGCCGCGGGGATCGTCCAGATTGACAACGGCCACGCCATCGTCGCCCAGCACGCGGGTGAACAGCCCCATCTTGGCGTCGAAGTAGGCCTCGAAGGTCTTGTGATAGTCGAGGTGATCCTGGGTAAAGTTGGTAAAGCCTGCCGCAGCCAGCAAAACCCCGTCCAGCCTGCGCTGGTCCAGACCGTGGGACGAGGCCTCCATTGCGGCATGGGTCACACCTGCCTTGGCCGCCTCGGCCAGCGCGGAATGCAGGGTCAGGGGATCGGGGGTGGTGTGGCGCAGGGGATGGGTCCAGGCGCCCTCTACCCCGGTGGTACCAAGGTTGACGGCCTCGCGCCCAAGCGCCTCCCAGATCTGGCGGGCAAAGGCCGCGACCGAAGTTTTG
Organism: Flavimaricola sp.; assembly: GCA_029255105.1. Classification (GTDB taxonomy): domain Bacteria; phylum Pseudomonadota; class Alphaproteobacteria; order Rhodobacterales; family Rhodobacteraceae; genus Flavimaricola. The sequence goes on from JAQWWH010000100.1 coordinate 12,097, forward strand.
CCGTTGGTGCCGGTGACGGCCACCATCGTTTCGGGCTGGGCCCCGAACCAGAGGGCCGCGGCCCGGGCCAATGCCGCCCGGGGGTCCTCGGTCACCACAAGGGCAACGCCGGACCCCGTCAGCACGTCGGCTGCAAGCCTGGCACCTTCGGGATCGGTCAGGACGGCCGACGCCCCCATGCGCAGGGCGTATTGAATGAACGTACCACCGTGGACCTGGGTTCCGGGCAATGCCGCAAACAGCGAGCCCTCTTTGACGTCGCGGCTGTCGATGGCAAGACCGGTAACGCGGGCCTCGCGCCCGCTTTGGGCCCTAAGTCCCAAATCCGCCAGCGTTCGCGTTTTTTCACTGGCCATAATTGCCCCACACGCCCCCTAGTCGTCGTCGTTCGCAGTGAGGGTTACACCTTCTAGCGTTGCCACTTCAACCTGTGGTCTCAGCCCCATGAGGGGTGCTGTACGCCGGATCATCTCGGCGGCGACGGGCACCGCGGTCCAACCGGCGGTGCGGCGCGGTTCGGACCCGCTCGTCTCGACCGGCTCATCAAGGGTTACGACGATGACGTAGCGCGGATCGTTTGCCGGAAAGACCCCGGCAAAGGTAGCAATGACCTTGTCGTCATAGTAGCCGCCTTGTGGGCGCGGCTTGTCTGCTGTCCCGGTCTTGCCACCGACCGCATAGCCCGGCACTTCGGCAAAAGAAGCGGTGCCACGGGTCACCACGGCGCGCAGCATGTCGCGCGCGGCTGCCGAGACCTCTTCGCTGACCACCCGTTCGCCGTTCTGGGGGCCGTCCTGCCGCAGCAGGGTCGGCACTATCCGCGTCCCCCCATTCAAGAGCGAGGCATAGGCCTGCGCCAGATGCAGCGGAGAGGCTGACATGCCGTGCCCGTAAGAGATTGTCATGGTTGAGATTTCGGACCAGTTGGTCGGTAGCAGAGGGGCCCCGGTCGAAGCCTCCACCATCTCAAGCGGGACAGGCTCCAGCAGGCCAAGGGTCCCAAGGAAGCCGCGCTGCCGATCCGCGCCGATCTCCATCGCGATGCGGGCCGTTCCGATGTTGGAGGATTTCACGATCACGTCTGTGGCACTAAGTTGTGCACCATAGTCGTGAAAATCACGAATGCGGAACCGTCCCCAGACAAGGGGGCCGCGGGTATCGATCAAGGTTGCGGCATTGATCAGACCAAGCTCGATCGACTGGGCAACTGTGAAGATCTTGAAGACCGACCCAAGCTCATACACCCCCTGAAGCGCCCGATTGAACAGCGGGCTGTCCGACTGGTCCCCACTTGTCAGGACCTGGGGCCGGTTGTTGGGATCGAAATCGGGAAGCGAGGCCATTGCCATGATCTCACCGGTGTGCAGATCCATGAGGACGGCTGCCGCGCCACGGGCATTAAGAAGGGTCATGCCGCCTTGAAGGACCTCTTCCATCGTCGACTGCAGAGTCAGGTCGATGGACAAGGCCAAAGGCACCCCTTCATTGGCCGGGTCGCGCAGCCTGGCGTCAAAGTAACGCTCGACCCCTGCAGTGCCGATCACCTCGGCGCTGTCGACACCTTCGCGGCCGTAGCCCGCACCGCCAAGGATATGGGCGGCGATGGGACCGTTGGGATAAAGGCGCATTTCACGCGGGCCGAACAATAGGCCGGGGTCGCCAATATCATGGACTGCCTGCATCTGTTCGGGGCTGATCTGACGACGGATCCACAGGAACCGGCGGTCGCCGGTGAAATCCCGGACCAGCCGGGCCTCGTTCAATTCAGGAAAAATGCGGACCAGTTCAGCAGCAGCATAGACCGGGTCGATCATCTCGCGGGGTTGGGCGTAAAGGGCGTGGGTTTCAAAGTTGGTCGCCAGAATCCGGCCATTGCGATCGGTGATGTCGGCCCGCTGCCCGATGATAGGGTTTCCAGTGGCTGTTGCCCGAGGCTCTTCGGCTTCGGTATTGGCCAGCACACCCATGCGCCCACCAATCACAGCAAAGGCGCAAAAGAACATGACGCCAAGAACCAAAAGCCTGCTTTCGGCACGTGCGCGGGCCTTGTTGCGCATCTCTTCATGGCGCAGTCTCAGGTTCTCACGGGCGATTTCGTCGGGGTTCTCGCCTTTATCCCGCGCCCGAATGATGCGGGCCAGTGGGCGAAGGGGGCGGCGGAGCGCGGCGTAGCTCATAGCGCTTCCTCATCAGTGGCAGCGTCCGAGGACACATCGATCGGATCGGTAATGATGCCTAGAGGGCGCAGCGGGTAGGCCACATCGTCGACCCGGCCAAAGGCCTCTGGCGACAGCGGCAACAGCCCCAGCCGGTCAAAGTTCAGGTCCGCCAGATCGCGCAGCCGGTCGGGGCGGTTGAGATAGGCCCATTCGGCCCCCAGAACGTTCAGACGCGCGTGGGCTTCCCCGATCTCGCGGTGCAGTTGGCGCACTTCGGACAGAGCGTCCTGAGTGTGGTAGTTTTCCTGATAGGCCCAAAAGGCCAGTGCGATGACGCTCAGAAACGCCACGACATGCAAAAGTCCACGCATCAGCGACCTCCCCTCAACATCGGCATTCCCAGATCAGCGGCCCCGATGGTCTCGGCCGGGACATCCGTGCGGCGCGCGACCCGCAGCTTGGCCGAACGCGAGCGGGGATTGGCGGCCAGTTCGTCGGCATCAGCCTCGATCGCCTTCTTGCTGGGCAGGGTAAAGGCGGCCTGTACCTCGGCGATTTCGGGGGCGTAGCGGTTGGCATTGCTGCCCCCGCCACTGCGCAACTGAAAGAACCGTTTGACCATGCGGTCCTCGACCGAATGAAAGGTGACGACCGCTAGCCAACCGCCGGGCCGGAGGGCCCGTTCGGCAGCGGCAAGCCCTTCATAAAGCTCGCCATATTCGTCGTTGACCGCGATGCGGAGCGCCTGAAAGCTGCGGGTCGCGGGATGGCTCTGGCCCGGCTTGGGGCGGGGCAGGCAACGGGCGACGATCTCGGCCAGTTGCAGGGTCGTCTCGACCGGCCGTGCCGCCACGATAGCGCGGGCAATGCGGCGCGAGGCGCGTTCCTCGCCGTATAGAAAGAGAACGTCGGCAATCGGCCCTTCGTCCCAGCCGTTCACGATGTCATGGGCAGACAGCCCCTGCCCGCTCATCCGCATATCGAGGGGGCCGTCCTTCTGGAACGAAAAACCGCGCTCGGGCGTGTCGATCTGCATGGACGACACCCCAAGATCCAGCACAACACCGTCCAAAGGCTCTGCCGCCAGGGTATCAAGGTTGGAAAACGTGCCTTCGCGCAGGACGAGACGGTCGCCGTAGTCGCCAGCCCAGGGTTCGGCGAGGCGAAACGCCAACGGGTCGCGGTCAACGCCGATCACCTTGTCGGCGCCAGCATCCAGAAGGCCACGGGTATAGCCACCGGCACCGAATGTGCCGTCAAGCCAGACGCCACCAACCGGGGCCACGGCCCGAAGAATAGGACCAAGCAAGACTGGGATATGGGGTGCATCAGAAGGCATCGCGGCAGCGGCGGCCATATCCTATGCCCCTCCTTCGGTCTTCTTTTGCTTGGCAATCAGCGACAGCGGATCGGCTCCGCCCGCCAGTCGCTCGACCAGAGCATCAAGCGAGGTGGTGACCGCGCTCGAATACGTTTCCGCTTTCCAGACCTCGAAGTAGTTGCCAAGACCCATGAAGGTCACTTCGCCTTCGGTCATCCCCAGCTTTTCGCGGTGCCGGATCGGCATGACGATGCGGCCGTCCTTGTCGATCGACAGCTCTTCGGATTGACCAAGGTAAAGGCGGTTCAGCAAGATCTGAAGCTCGGACCCTTCGTCCAGCTCCTGGATCTGGGCGTCGATCTTCATCATCGCCTTGACGGAATAGATCCGCAGGTTCTGCTTAAGATGCGCACCGTAATTGATATAGAGCTTTGCGGGCAGGCCTTCGGCCCAATCGGGATCGTTAGCTTCGAGCACACGGCGAAAACTGGCCGGAATGGACATGCGCCCTTTTCCGTCCACCTTCTGTGGGTATTCGCCTGTGAAGCTAAGGAGCATGGGCTCCGAAAACCTTTCCGACCCCCGCCAAGTTGTGTAATCCTAGATGTGAAAACGGCGGATCAAGCTGCTGCCACTGCTTGATCCGCCGCCATCTTCCCGTTTCCGGGATGTCCGACTGCGCGCGCCACCTGGGGGGATGTCTGCTCGCTCGCGCGCCGGATCTCGTTGTAAGAAAAGAAGGGCTGCCTGTATGAAACTGCCTCGTCTACCGTGGGGTTCTTTTTTGTTGCCCCTTGAGTGTCGACCCGACTTTCCTTGAACCAATTACTGACATGGGAAATGCTGGGTCGCAACGGGAATTTATGGGAAGTGCCGGTTTGCCACGGTATTCGGCCAGAAATCTCCACTGCAAAACTCAATGCTTGACGCACCAGATGGTGATTTTTGGACGCCGTGGATCAATATGTAGTATTTTTTGGGGGGACGACCCCAGAGGTCGCCCATCGGCCCTGCTGAAAATCGCGAAGTCCTCGTAGCGGCGCTAAGCAGTCCGAGCCCCCAAAACCCAGGCAATCCCAGCGCAGACCCGATCCAGTCCCAGGTTTTCCCGGCAAAATCCCAACCTGACTCGGCCTTTCTCACGGGTTTACTTCAGAATCACAGGTCGGGCCGCCCCGGTTCCGTCCCGTTGGAACCGAAGCTGCATCACAGTTCCCATGAAATCCCGATGGAACGCCCGCAGGCCGATACTGTCAGATAATCCCCTCAGGCGATCCCGCCAGCGATCAGGCCCTTGGCGATCTGCACGTAGGCCGAGGCCATCGGACCCTCGCCCGCGGCAACGGGGGTCCCCGCGTCGCCGGCCAGCCGGGTATCGAGGTCAATTGGCAAGGCACCGAGGAAAGGCACGCCCATCTTGTCGGCCTCTGCCTTGACGCCGCCGTGGCCGAAGATATGCGCCTCATGCCCGCAGTTGGGGCAGATATATAAAGACATGTTCTCGATCAGGCCCAACACCGGGGTGTGTAGGGTGTTGAACATGTCGATGGCCTTGCGGGCATCTATGAGGGCCACGTCCTGCGGGGTTGAGACAACGATGGCACCGGTCAGATGGGTCTTTTGGCAAAGCGTCAGCTGCACGTCGCCGGTTCCGGGCGGCAGATCGACGATCAGCACGTCAAGCTTGCCCCATTCGACCTGGCCAAGCATCTGCTGCAATGCGCCCATCAGCATCGGCCCCCGCCAGACGATGGCCTTGTCGGGGTCCATCATGAGCCCGATGGACATCATGGTGACGCCATGGGCGTGCAGCGGAATGATCGTCTTGCCGTCCGGTGACTTGGGCCGGTCAGATACGCCCATCATCCGGGGCTGGCTGGGGCCATATATATCAGCATCGAGCAGGCCGACCTTGCGGCCCTGCCGCGCCAGCGCTACAGCAAGGTTGGAGGCGACGGTCGATTTGCCGACGCCCCCCTTGCCTGAGCCCACCGCCAGAATGCGGTCAACGCCCGCCACGCGGGCTGGACCTGCCTGAGGTGTCGGATGGCGGCCGATCTTCAACGAAGGCGGCTCGCCTCCTGCCCCTGCCCCTGCCCCTGACCCTGCCGGCGCGGCGGGCTTGGCGGCCTGAGCGCCTGACGGCCCGTGCGCGGTCAGCAGTGCCGAAACAGCCTCGACGCCCGGAAGGGCCAGAACCGAAGCCTCAGCCGCCTTGCGAAGCATTTCCATCCCGCGAGCCTCTTCGGGTGTCGGGGCCTCGATGACGAATCTGACCGACGCGCCATCGATCACAAGGGCCCGGATCATGTCACGCGACACCAGATCACCGCCTGAAGGCAGTTGCAGGCGGGCTAGCGCAGAGATCACGGTTTCACGATTTATGGCCATATGTGTTGCTCCTGTTACACTCGTTGGTTCGCAGATTGCCCGAGTCAGCGGCAAAGTCGCGATCTGTGGCCAAAAGCGCAACCCATCGTTCTGTTAGCGCCTAAAGAACAGTCGAAGCGCCCGAAACTAGGTCATAAATACTTATGCAATTGCTGCATAGCAGCATTGCTGTTCCGGCCTATTGTGCATCCGCAGCATTGGCCTAAACTCAATCTCAACAGCACACGATGGTGTGGGAGCAGATCGGTCCGGTAAGGGCTGGAAACAAAATTGGCGGTCCAGTTGGGATCGCGTATCAGAAGATTGGATGCACGCAATGGCATTTGCAACAGACACACGCAGCCTCACCGCATCTTTGAGTGAGCGCTTCTCGATGGTTCGGGCCGCAATGGCCGACCGCTACGCAAAATATCAGGTGTTCCGGACAACCGTGTCGGAACTCTCCAACCTGACTGACCGTGACCTGGCGGATCTTGGGATCCACCGCACCGAGATCGGTGAGATCGCACGCAACGCAGCGAATGGAGCAAAGTAATTAGTTTCCGACGGGCTCCTTCCTCCTCCCTGGGGCGCAGTCGGATAATGCAGGGTGCCTTTCTCCTCCCATTGAGGCCCCCAGCAACAGAGCGGCGACATCTCTCCTCCTCCCTGATGTCGCCGCTTTGCAAGGTTTGAAGAATTCGGTCTTTCCTCCTCCTCCCTGAGGGACCGATACGAAGGCGCGGCGGCATCTCTCCTCCTCCCTGATGCCGCCGCTGCCTCGCACAGGATCGCGGCCGCCCTTCCTCCTCCCTGGGTGGGTCGTGACAGACGCAACGGTTCTCTCTCCTCCTCCCTGGGGGCCGTTGTGGGAATACCAGCCCGGCAGGGCCCCAACCCTCTCCTCCTCCCTGGGGACGGGTCATCACCGGGAAACATGAGCGGTCTTTCTCCTCCCAGAGACCCCGATCATGTGCTGTGAAGACCGGTCTCCAACCTCCTCCCTGGGGAGCGGTCGAAAAAAGGAACGGCGGCGCTCACCTCCTCCCGGGCGTCGTCGTTTTTTTTTGGGATTTTGCGACTTGGCGTGCCCGGAGTTGCGGCGTAGATCATGCGGCCATGACACTCGATCTTCTTCTTGCTCTGATGGGCTTTGCGTTTGTGTCCTCGGTCACACCGGGGCCCAACAACCTGATGCTTCTGGCGTCGGGGGCGAACTTTGGCCTGCGGCGGACCCTGCCCCATATGTTTGGCATCTCGATCGGTCATGCCTTCATGGTGACGATGGTCGGTCTGGGCCTGGGCCAGGTGTTCGTGACCTACCCCCTTGCCCAACGGATCATGCAGGTGCTGAGCGTTCTGTACCTGTTGTACCTTGCGTGGAAGATCGCGAATGCCGCCCCGCCCTCTCAAAAGGAGGCCGCGGGCCAGCCCTTTACCTTTTTGCAGGCCGCGGCCTTTCAATGGGTCAACCCCAAGGCCTGGTACATGGCTGTCACAGCCGTGACCGCCTACCGACCCGACGGCGGCGTTCTTTATAGTGCGCTCTTTGTGGCGGGGGTCTTTGCCTTGACCAACCTGCCGTCGATCACGCTATGGGCAGGAATGGGCACACAGCTGCGGCGACTGCTGACCAATCCGGTCCGGCTGAGGGTGTTCAACTGGACGATGGCGACCCTTCTGGTTCTGACGCTTTGGCCGATCCTGTTCGGGTAAGGTGGGTCCGGACCCACCTTACCTAAAAGGGCACGTCGTCCGCCGCATCGGCCGAAACAACAAACCGCGCCACGACTTTTTTCTCGCCGGCCTTTTCAAACGCGATATCCAGCTTGTCGCCTTCAATGGCCGTCACCCAGCCATAGCCGAACTTCTGGTGGAACACCCTGTCGCCGGCCGTAAAGGCGGACACGGCCTCCAGATCAATGGTGACATGGCGCGCCTCTGACGGCTGGCTCATCCCGCGCTGCTGACTGCGCGATTGCAACCGCTTCCACCCCGGTGAGTTATAGACATCTGCGTTGGCCGCCTTCTGGTGCAGATCGGACCGGTCCATCCCCTGCATCTGGGGCGAGGCCTGCGCCGCCATGCCTGCCGCCCCGTATCCACCGCCATACAGGCCCGGTGGGGTCAGCACATCCACATGGTCCACCGGCAATTCATCAATGAACCGCGACGGAAGCGCCGATTGCCACTGGCCGTAAACCCGCCGGTTGGCGGCAAAGGAAATCGTGCAGACCTGTTCGGCCCGTGTGATCCCGACGTAGGCCAATCGCCGCTCTTCCTCGAGCCCCTTGAGCCCGCTTTCGTCCATCGAGCGTTGCGAGGGAAACAAGCCATCCTCCCAGCCGGGCAGAAAGACCGCCGGAAACTCAAGCCCCTTGGCCGCGTGAAGGGTCATGATGCTGACCTTTTCGCCCTGCTCCTCGGTCTCGTTATCCATGATAAGCGACACATGTTCGAGAAAGCCTTGCAGGTTCTCGAACTGCTCAAGCGCCTTGACCAGTTCCTTGAGGTTTTCAAGCCGGCCCGGCGCCTCGGGCGTCTTGTCCTGCTGCCACATGCCGGTATAGCCGGATTCATCCAGAATCATCTCGGCCAGTTCCATGTGGGTGTCGGCCTCGGCCCGCACCTGATCGTGCCAGCGGCCAAGGCCCTCGACCAGCCGGGTCAGCTCTGCCAGCCCCTTGCCGCCCAAAAGCCGGCCCTGAACCACCAGCCGCGCGCCTTCGACAAGGCTGACCCCATTGGCCCGCGCGGTGCGCTGGATCGTCTGCACCGCCTTGTCACCAAGTCCCCGCTTGGGCGTGTTCACGATCCGCTCGAACGCAAGATCATCGTCGGGCGACACGGCCAGCCGGAAATAGGCCATCGCATCGCGAATCTCGAGCCGTTCGTAAAAGCGGGGACCGCCGATGACCCGGTAGGGCAGACCGATGGTCAGAAACCGGTCCTCAAAGGCGCGCATCTGGTGCGAGGCGCGGACGAGAATCGCCATGCTGTCCAGCCCGATCGGGTCCATCTGGCGGGTGCCGCGTTGCATCGCCTCGACCTCGTCGCCGATCCAGCGGGCCTCTTCCTCGCCGTCCCAATGGCCGATCAGGCGGACCTTTTCGCCGTCTTCGCCTTCGGTAAAGAGGGTCTTGCCCAGCCGCCCCTTGTTGGCGGCGATGACACCGCTGGCGGCGGCCAGGATATGCGCGGTCGAGCGGTAGTTCTGCTCCAGCCGGATCACCTCGGCCCCGGGGAAGTCCTTTTCAAAGCGCAGGATGTTGCCGACCTCGGCCCCGCGCCAGCCATAAATCGACTGATCGTCGTCGCCGACGCAGCAGATATTCTTGTGCCCCCCCGCGAGAAGTCGCAGCCAGAGGTATTGGCACACGTTGGTGTCCTGATACTCATCAACAAGGATATAGCGGAAAAAGCGCCGGTATTGCGCCAGCACGTCCTCGTGCTTTTGAAAGATCGTCACCACATGCAGCAACAGATCGCCAAAGTCGGTGGCGTTCAGGTCGCGCAACCGGCTTTGATAGGCGGCATACAGATCGACCCCCTTGTGGTCGAACGCCCCGCTGTCGGCCACGGGGACGGCATCCGGGGTCAGGGCCCGGTTCTTCCAGCCGTCGATGATGCCTGCCAGCATCCGGACAGGCCAGCGCTTTTCATCAATGCCTTCGGCCAGGATCAATTGCTTGAGCAGGCGAACCTGATCGTCGGTGTCCAGGATGGTAAAGTTTGACTTCAGCCCCGCCAGTTCGGCGTGACGCCGCAGCAGCTTGACCCCGATGGCATGAAAGGTCCCAAGCCATGGCATCCCTTCCACCGTTTCCCCAAGCAACCGCCCGATCCGCAGCTTCATCTCGCGGGCGGCTTTGTTGGTAAAGGTCACGGCCAGTATCTCGTTCGGGCGGGCCTTGCCGGTGTTGAGAAGGTGGGCAATCCGGGCGGTCAGGGCCCGCGTCTTGCCAGTGCCTGCGCCTGCCAGCATCAGGACAGGTCCATCCAACGCCTCAACCGCCGCCCGTTGGGCTGCGTTCAACCCGTCAAGATAGGGCGTCGGTCGGGACGCCATGGCCTGCGCCGACAAGGACGGTCGGGGGGCGGCGGCGGCCGCGAAGGCCTCTTCTTCGGAATAACTGCTCATCCCCTCAATCTAGACCGCCTTGGCCGATAGGAAAAGCCTTGTTCGCCTTCTGTTCGCATCGTTGTGCCCCTTTCCAGTCCCAAAGACCGCCGCTAGGGTCTGCCGCATGAGCCTGCATGCCCGATATCCCGCCCTGTCCGACCTCAAGTCCCGCGCCCGCCGGCGTATTCCGCATTTCGTGTGGGAGTATCTGGACAGCGCCACCGGGTCCGAGGCCACGGCCCGTCGCAATCGCGCCGCACTGGATGCGGTCCTCCTCAGGCCCTCGATCCTGCATGGCGAGATTACACCGGACCTCTCGACCACTCTGATGGGGCAGGAATACCCGGTGCCGTTTGGGGTCGCGCCGGTCGGCATGTCAGGCCTTATCTGGCCCGATGCAGAGCGTCATCTGGCCCGCTTTGCCGCCAAACGTGGTGTGCCTTACGGGCTGTCCAGCGTCGCGACCCAATTGCCCGAGGATATCGGCCCGCTTGCAGGCGGTCAGGGCTGGTTTCAGCTTTATCCCCCCCGCGACCCCGAGATCCGGTCCAACATGCTCAAACGGGTGCGCGACGCGGGATTCAAGACGCTTATCCTGACTGTCGATGTCCCAGCCCCCTCGCGCCGCGAACGGCAGACCCGGGGTGGGCTGACCCAGCCGCCACGCCTGTCACCGCGTCTGGCGTGGCAGGTCGCCCGTTGTCCGGCCTGGGCTATGGGAACCGCGCAACTGGGGATGCCCCGTATGCGACTGATCGACAGCTATGCTGACGCGGCCTTGTCGCGGACCTCACTGCCCTCGACGGCGCATGTGGGCTACCTTTTGCGCACCTCCCCCGACTGGGAGTACCTGCGCTGGATCCGCGAGGCCTGGGACGGGCCGATGGTGGTCAAGGGCGTCCTTGACCCAACCGACGCGCCCAAGCTTGAGGCCGAAGGGGTCGACGCCATTTGGGTATCCAACCACGCAGGCCGGCAGTCAGAGGCAGCCCCTGCCCCGGCGCAGGTCCTGCCCTCGATCCGGGCCGCAACCCGCCTGCCCCTGATCGCGGACAGCGGGATAGAAGGCGGCCTTGATATCCTGCGGCTGATCGCTCTTGGGGCCGATTTCGTCATGCTGGGGCGGGCGTTTCACTATGGGCTTGGCGCCCTGGGGGCCGAAGGGCCGAACCATGTCGCCAGCATTCTTGAGGCGGACATGATCTCAAACATGCACCAGATCGGGGCGACGCGACTGGACGAGTTGGCCAAACGGATCGTCTGAGAGGGTTCGGCACCGCCACCCCGCCGTCTGCGTCAGAATGCCATCAGCAGATTGCCCGTTGTAGGCTTGACAGAAACTTCCTACAAATTGCTGCAACTGCAAAGTAGAGAGGCGCCCATGGCTGAGTTCCAGAAAATCCTCGTTGCCAATCGTGGCGAAATCGCAATCCGGATCATGCGAGCCGCCAATGAGATGGGCAAGAAGACCGTCGCCGTCTTTGCCGAAGAGGACAAGCTGGGCTTACACCGCTTCAAGGCGGACGAGGCCTACCGGATCGGCGAGGGCCTGGGACCCGTTGCCGCCTACCTTTCGATCCCCGAGATCATTCGCGTGGCCAAGATGTCGGGGGCGGATGCCATCCACCCCGGATATGGGCTCTTGTCCGAAAACCCCGACTTCGTTGATGCCTGCACTGCCGCCGGGATCGCCTTTATCGGCCCCAAGGCCGAAACGATGCGCCAGCTGGGCGACAAGGCCTCTGCCCGTCAGGTCGCAATTGCGGCAGGCGTTCCTGTCATCCCGGCGACCGACGTGCTGGGTGACGATATGAAGCTGGTCGCCAAACAGGCGGCCGAGGTCGGCTATCCCCTGATGCTCAAGGCGTCATGGGGCGGTGGTGGACGGGGCATGCGACCGGTCCTCAAGCCCTCCGAACTTGAGGAAAAGGTGCTGGAGGGTCGGCGTGAGGCCGAGGCCGCCTTTGGCAACGGCGAAGGCTATCTTGAAAAGATGATCACCCGCGCCCGCCACGTCGAGGTGCAGATCCTGGGCGACCAGCAGGGCAATATCTACCACCTGTGGGAACGGGACTGTTCGGTTCAGCGGCGCAACCAGAAGGTGGTTGAGCGCGCGCCTGCCCCCTACCTGTCCGGCACCCAACGCGAACAGCTGTGCAATCTGGGCAAGAAGATCTGCGCCCATGTGGGCTATGAATGCGCCGGCACGGTCGAGTTCCTGATGGATATGGATTCGGGCAATTTCTACTTCATCGAGGTGAACCCCCGCGTCCAGGTCGAGCATACGGTGACCGAAGAGGTCACCGGCATCGACATCGTCCGCGCCCAGATCATGATCGCGGAAGGCAAAAGCATCGTCGAAGCCACCGGCTGCGCCTCGCAATACGATGTCAAGCTGGATGGTCACGCCCTGCAATGCCGGGTCACGACCGAGGATCCGCTGAACAACTTTATCCCCGACTATGGCCGCATCCAGATGTACCGCTCGGCCACCGGGCCGGGCATCCGTCTGGACGGCGGCACCGCCTATTCGGGCGCGGTGATCACCCGCTTTTACGACTCGCTCCTGACCAAGGTGACGGCGCGGGCCCCGACCCCCGAAATGGCCATCGCCCGCATGGACCGTGCGCTGCGAGAGTTCCGGATCAGGGGCGTGTCCACCAACATCGCCTTCGTGGAAAACCTGCTCAAGCATCCGACGTTCCTGAGCAACGAATACAGCACCAAGTTCATCGACGAGACGCCTGAACTTTTTGACTTCAAGACCCGACGCGATCGGGCGACCAAGATCTTGACCTATGTCGCTGACATCACTGTCAATGGTCACCCCGAGACTGTCGGCCGCCCCCGCCCGCCCGCTGACGTCAAACCACCCAGGGCCCCACTTCAAAGACTTGGCGATGCCCCTGCAGGCACCCGCCAGATCCTCGACACCCAAGGACCAAAGGCAGTTGCGGATTGGATGTTGGCGCAAAAGCAGCTTTTGCTGACCGACACCACGATGCGCGATGGGCACCAAAGCCTTTTGGCCACCCGGATGCGATCGATCGACATGATCCGGGTCGCGCCCACCTATGCCGCCAAGATGACCGGCCTTTTGTCGGTGGAATGCTGGGGCGGTGCGACTTTTGACGTGGCCTACCGGTTCTTGCAGGAATGCCCCTGGCAGCGCCTGCGCGACATCCGCGAGGCCATGCCCAACATCATGACCCAGATGCTGCTGCGCGCCTCGAACGGTGTGGGCTACACCAACTACCCCGACAATGTAGTCCAGGGCTTCGTCAAGCAGGCGGCCCTCTCGGGTGTCGATGTGTTCCGGGTGTTCGATTCGCTCAACTGGGTCGAAAACATGCGCGTCGCGATGGATGCCGTCGTCGAGGCGGGCAAGGTCTGCGAAGGGACCATCTGCTATACCGGCGACCTTCTGGACCCTGCACGCGCCAAGTACGATCTGAAGTATTATGTCGGCATGGCCAAAGAGCTTGAACTGGCTGGCGCCCATGTCCTTGGCGTGAAGGACATGGCCGGGCTGATGAAGCCTGCCGCCGCAGCACAGCTTTTTGCCGCGCTGAAGTCCGAAGTGGCCCTGCCGATCCACTTCCACACCCACGACACCGCAGGTGGGGCGATTGCGACGATCATGGCCGCTTCGGCCGCCGGGGTGGATGCGGTGGATGCCGCGATGGACGCCCTGTCGGGAAACACATCCCAGCCAACCCTTGGTTCGATCGTCGAGGCGCTGGCCCGGACCGATCGCGATACCGGCCTCGACATCGCGACGATCCGCGAAATCTCGAACTACTGGGAGCAGGTGCGGGCGCATTACGCTGCCTTTGAAAGCGGACTTCAGGCCCCGGCATCCGAGGTTTACCTGCACGAAATGCCCGGCGGCCAGTTCACCAACCTCAAGGCCCAGGCCCGCAGCCTTGGGCTGGAAGAGCGCTGGCACGAGGTCGCCCAGACCTATGCCGATGTGAACCAGATGTTCGGGGATATCGTGAAGGTGACGCCGTCGTCCAAGGTGGTCGGCGACATGGCCCTGATGATGGTCAGCCAGAACCTGACCCGCGCCCAGGTCGAGGACCCGGCCGTGGACGTTGTCTTTCCCGACAGCGTGGTCGACATGATGAAAGGAAG
>JAQWWH010000101.1 GCA_029255105.1 Flavimaricola sp.
AGGGTGGTGATCCCCATGTCCTGCTGCAACCCCCGGATCAGATCGCGCATCTCCAGCCGCAGATGGGCATCAAGGTTCGACAGAGGCTCGTCCAGCAACAACACCTTTGGCCGCAGGACCAGCGCTCGGGCCAGGGCAACCCGCTGTTGCTGGCCTCCGGACAGTTCGGACGGCATGCGCGGCCGAAGGTCGGGCAGGCGGACCCTGCCAAGCATCTCGGCCACCCTGTCGCGGATCTCTGCCTTGGGCCGGCCGCGCATCCGCAGGCCAAAGCCCACGTTGTCGGCCACGCTCAGATGCGGAAACAGCAGGTGATTCTGAAAAACCATGACCGCCCCGCGCGCCTCGGGCGGATCGGCAAGGATTGATCGTCCGTCAAAGGTGACATCGCCCGCGCTGGGCGATAAAAGCCCGGCGATCATCTTCATTGCCGTCGTCTTGCCACAGCCAGAGGGGCCAAGGAGGGCGGTCAGCGACCCCGACGGAATGTCGAGGGTCAGGGCATCCAGCGCTGCCCCGACTTCACCGGGGTAGGTCTTGGACAGGCTGGTCAGGCGCACATCGGTCATAGCCGCCCAAGCCCCCCAATGGCTGCGTTGCGTCCGGTCAGGTGCCGGGCGGTCAGGATCAGCACCAGAACGCCGGGCAGGATGTAGATCATCCCAATGGCGCCTGCGATGTCATTGCGCCCAGAGGCTGCAAAGTTGAACAGCAAGAGCGGCAGGGTGATCACCCGCCCGCCGCCAATCAAGAGGGTCAGGATGTACTGGCTCCACGATACCAGAAAGGCGAAAAGCCCCCCAACGATGATGCCGGGCAGGATGGCGGGCAGGGTGACATGACGAAACGTCTGCCAGGGGCTGGCCCCGAGGCTGCGCGCCTGATCCTCGAACGCGGTATCGTAGTTGGCAAAGATGCCCGCCATCACCAAGGTCATATAGGGCAGGGTGGGGATCAGGTGCACAAGGATCACCCCGGTCGTCGTGTTGGTCAGGCCAAGCCCGATGAACACCCCGTGCAGCCCAAGGGCCACGGCGATACCGGGCACGATGATGGGGGCGAGGATCATCATCTCGACCAGCCCTTTGCCGCGAAAGGTCGAAAGCCCCAGCGCTCGCCCCGCCGGAACCCCAATCAGGATCGACAGGCCGGTCGCACAGAGGGCGATCCAGATCGTCAGCGTCAGGCTATCCAGCACCCCCGAGGTATCGGAAAGAGCATAGTCCCAGGCCTGCAGGGTCCAGCTCTGGGGCAGGATATCGGGAAAGCGCCAGCCCCGGGCAAAGGACCATATCGCAAGCGGGATCAGCGGCAGGACCAGCCACAGGATCAGGGCCAGCCCCGCAAGGCCGCGCAGGGTGCGCAGCATGACCGGGTCGCGGTCCATCTAGCGCCCCCCCCTGCGTCGCGCGGCGCGGGTGTAGATCAGGATCATTACAGCCGACATCAGGGCGATGACCATGGCCATCGCCATCGCCTCGGGTCGGGAGGCAAGATCGACATCCGTATAGCTGCGATAGGCCAGAACCGGCAGCGCGGCGGGGTAGGAGGCGCCCAGAAGGGCGGGGATCTCGTAGGCCCCGAAGGTAAAGGCAAACACGATAACCGAGGCGGACAGGACGCCGGGCCAGATCTGGGGCAGAAGGACATGGCGGATTGCCTGCCAACGCGTCGCCCCAAGGCTACGGGCAACCGCCTCGTAGTCCTGACCGATCGCCTGCATGTTGGCCAGCACGATCACCCCGATAAAGGGGACCTCTTTCCAGACGTATTGCAGAATAATCCCGATGGCATAGGGATCATAGATAAGGGCGGGAAAGTCCGCCGGGCGATCAATCAGCGCCGCGGCATGGGCCAGCCGGGCAAAGCTGCCCGATTGGGAAAACAGGTAAAGGATGCCGATGGCCCCCACGAGATGGGGGACGGTCAGGTTCAATTGAAACAGAAACGTGGCCAGCCGACGGCCCGCAAAACTGCGCCGCAGCAATAGGGCAGAACCCACCGCCAGCACCGCCGACAGGATCGTCGAGGTGAGCGAAATATGTAGCGTCAGCCCGAACGACCGCAGAAAATCGGGGTCCGACAGCACGGCGCGATAGGCATCAAGGTTGGGCTCGGTCAGCCCGATGACCGGCATGTAGTTGACCGACCGCATCAGCCCCATGATCAGCCCGCCAAAAAACAGAAGGCCGATCACCGCAAGGGTCGGTGCAAGACGCACAAAGGTCTTGAGGGACTCAGACATGGCCCTTTTGCACCCTCTTGCGGTGATCCTCGCGCTGACCTGATCCGGGCCCTAGCGTCCGACGTTCTCGATCCATCCCTGTTCGATGGCGGAAATCCAGCCCGCCTGCAACTCTGGCAAGGCGTTTTGCGCCAGTTCGGCAGGGTCCACCACCGACGGGTGCCGTTCGATCCCGGCGAAAGCGGCCTGAATCTCGGCCGGGGTGCGGTCGACTTCGATCCCCGGAACGGTGCCCCAAACCTCGGGCAGGGCCTTTTCAAGCTGCGCCTCGGCCGAGAGGAGCACGTTTTGCAGCACGAGGGCTGCGGCCTTGTTGGGAGAGTTGAAGGGGATGATGGTGTAGTTGGTATTCCCGATGGTCCCGTCGGTCAGGCCGTAGGACATAACCGTTTCGGGATACTGGCCCGACTGGACGCCCAACCCGAACTGAGAGGGGTCGTAGTCAAAGGTAAACGCCACCTCCTGATTTGCAAACAGGCCGTTCAATTGGGTGATTGAGGTCGGGTATGTCGCCCCCTCGCGCCAGAGTAAGGGCTCGATCTCGTTCAGGATGTCCCAGGTCGCGGCGGCAGCGGCGTCGTAACGGGCTTGGTCAAAGTCGCCCAGCAGCCCCTCTACGCCGCCGGCGGCATGGTAAAAGACGTGGCGCACGAAGACCGCCCCGTTGAAGTCGGGCGGGGCGGGGTAGGTGAACTGGCCGGGGTTCGCCTTGATCCAATCGAGAAGCTCGGGGATCGAACGGGGCGGCGTCTCGGTCCTTGCGGTGTCATAGGCAAAGGCGAACTGGGCGCGGTTCCACGGCACTTCGCAACCGTCTACGGGCACGCCAAAGTCATTGGCGATGGCCGGATTGGTCCAGTCGATCAGCACGTTGTTGGGCAGGGTTTCGGTATAGCCGCACCAGGCGAGGTCCGCCTGCTTCATCGTGCGGAAATTTTCGCCGTTGATCCAGATCATGTCGACAGCACCGGCGTCCGTCACACCTGCTTCTTTCTCGCCCAGCACGATGTTGATCGCTTCGGTCGTGTCGGTCAGGCCGATCCGATTCAGGGTGATGCCATAGTCATCCATCAGCACACCGCCGACATAGTCGCTGACATAGCGGTTGATGGTATCGGACCCGCCCCACATGAACCAGTTGACCTCACCGCCGCGGGCCATCTCGACGATGGTGTCCCAGTCCTGCCCGATCAGGGCCGATCCATCGCTGGTGTCCGCGAGGACCAGAGCAGGGCTGCTCAGGCTGAGGGTCAGAAGGGCGATAGCCGTTGGCCGCATGGTCATGTCTCCGGGTGTGGTGTCGGTCGGGGGTGCGGATGCACCCGCTTCCCGACCGGCTACAGGGTCAGCCGGACCTAGTGCAACGGTTTTCCAACGCTGCACGCGGCAATGTGACAGATGTTTCGGCGCGGTCAGGCGAGGCTGGCGATGGCCTGAAGGATGATCCCGTTGGTGTTGATGTCGGCATAGTCCTCGGTCGGGCGGCCCGACTGGGAATAGATCGCCGAAACAAAGCCGTAAGGGGTGCGCCCGATGGCGCGCGTCAGGTCGCGCAGCAGGAAGGAATGCGGATGCGGACGCAGGATGGCCCAAAGGTAGGCCGCTTTGGGACTGCCAGCCCTTGTTCGCTGGACAAAGTCTTCGGTTGAGTAGGCCGCATCGGTATTTGTGGTCTGCACCGTCCAGGGATCCCCTTCGGCGGCAAGGCGGAACCCTTGGTAGGTGAACCACGGCGACCGGTCGATGGGCGATTCCGATGGGAACAGCAGGCGGCCCGACCGATCAAACTCTTCGATCTGGGCGGCCAGGAGGACGTCCGCGAGGTAGGCGGCCTGTGGTCTTTCGCCAAAGTCGATCAGTTCCAACAAGGCAGGCTCTGCCGCGACGGGACCGAATTGGGCGTGCGTGGCCAAAAGTGCCATCCGGTCGTCCGACGTGCTCAGATCCCGGATATCATCATAGGGAGAGGCGACATCGAAACCCCAGGCCCGCAAAGCAAGGGCGGCATGATCCATATAGGTCGATCCATAGTCCGATACCCATTCCCCCGACTTGCGAGAATGCAGGCGTCGGTCGATCAGGATCTGTTCGATGTCGAGGCTGTCGACGAATTCGGCGGCAAGTCCTTCGGGATCGCGATACTGCCTCAGGTCATGCAGCCCGGACAACAGGCGGCAGGTGTCGATCCCGTTGAAATTCGATGTGCCCCGGGTCGATCCGTATCGGATCTCTTCTGGTGGCAGGTTGTTGCGGGAGCGGGCGGCCTGCCCAAGGCTGCCAAGAAGCTTGGCAATCCGGGCGTCAAAGTCATCGGTTTCGATCAGGCCCAGCTTGCAGGCGCCGATCAGCCCTTTGATGTGGCTGCCCACGTCCCACATCGTGACGTATTCGGCCGGGTTCTGGCGGGACCCTGCGAAAGCGGTGGTCGAGGAACAAAGACCCGTGCTGCGGTCCGTCGTCCGCTCGATGTAGCTCCAGGCGGCCTGTGCATCCTCGCGCCAGTCGTCGGGCAGACGGTCCTTGCGGCGCACCGATGAGGGCACGTTGCTGGCCAGGAAGGTTTCGGTCCGCAGGTAATCGGCCAGAAGCGTATCGTCGGGCAGCATGGTCCGTGCCAGTTCGTCCAGCGGCATGATCCGGGTGATCTGGTCCTTTGACAGCTGGGTCAAAGCGCCAAGGATCGCCCGGCGCTGCCCCAGTCGCGCGACACCCGAGGCCGAGATGGTCAGGACGCAATCATCCACCAGCCCGACGGAGGCCTGGATTTCGGCGGCCGAAATGGCGCGGTCCAGATGGGCGGCTACGGGCAGGTGCATGTCCCCCCGGTCAGACAGGCCCCGGAAGGCTACGTTGCCGTAGTCCAAGACGACGGGCAGACCCGGCTCGCGCCGCGCTGGGGAGTGCCAATAGGCGTGTCGGCCATTCCGCTCGGGCCGCCAGTTGATCTTTGTCAACGGTTCCCTTGGGGGGGCGGCCGGGGCCTTCAACCCGACCCAATAGGCCTGACGACGGACGCTCTGACCAAACCCGGCCAGCGGTCGTCCCCTGCTGAAGGGGATGCCCGCCTCTTCCAGAAGCGTTGCCATCTCCTCAATCGCCTCTGCGCCGTCACTGTCTTCGGGATCGGCGTCGAACAGATGCAGGGCCAGTTTGCGGTCAAAGTTCGGATCAATCCGCATGGAAAGGTCCGATATCTGGAACATGACAAGTCGGTCTTGCCGCTCATATCCACCGGCTATGTTGCCAAAGCGGGCAAGATCGGCGCGCAGCTGGTGTTCGGGCTGGGCCGAGAAGGTATTTGCCGACAACAGGACCACCGTCTGAAGCTGCCCATCCGGATTCTGCGGCAACCCCCGCAGACCGGCCCCAAAAGTGGACCGAATGCCGCCCATCAGATCCAGGACCCCGTTCGGTGCTTGCCGGGCGACGATCGGGGCATTGGTCGGTGACAGGGCAAGGACGGTGCGGATGCCGCTGCCACGGATCGAACCGGGGGCGATCGGGTCTTCGACGGCTTCTGTTGCGATGGTTCCGATCTGGCGGTCCGACCAGGTCATCATGGTGACAAGGTTCAGGACCTGGATCAACTCGGCGCGGGCCTCGCTGCTGGCGCGGGCCTGGGCGAAGGGGCGAATATCGTGCAGGCCGTCGACCTTGGGCACCAGTTCGACAAGGCCGGGATGCCGGGTGACCGCATCGCGCAGCAGGGCCGAAACCGGGTGGCGCGGCGACAGGGACTGGCCCTGCGCACGGATCGTCACCACGCAGGAGAAAGGTACAGCCCGCTGGATCAACCCCTCCAGCACCAGCGCCAGCCGGTCAGGGTTGGTCGCCGGGCCGATGTCCGTCAGGGCGATGATCACCCGCAGCGTCGCCTCTCCGGCCCGGGCGGGGGTGCCCAGGAACGGCAGGGATGAGGCGCTCAGCAAGAGCGAGGCCAGAAAACGGCGTCGGTTCATCCGGTCAGGTCTCCGCCGATGAGGCCGCAAGGCCAAAACGCTTGAGCTTGTTCCAGCCTGCCAGCTTGCCGCTCAGGGCGGACCACAGGGCGCGGTAGACCGAGATATACAGCAATTGCCGGAAGTAGAGGTTGAGGAAGGGCACCACCAACAACAGCTTGAAGCTTTCGCGCCGGTCGAACCGGAAGGCCGCCAGACCGACGAACAGATCCAGAAGCGGGATCGCGATCAGGGCAAAGACGGCATATTTCGGGATTTGCGGCAGATAGGCCCAATCCCCCGAGATATAGGCAGCCCCCGCCTGAATGGCCAACACGAGGAACATCAGGTCGACGAGCGGCGCAATAAGAGGTGCGATGTAGCCAAAGAAGCCCAGATCAAACAGGGAGAACAGCCGCAGCCGCGCCGTTTCGCCAAAGGCCCCTTTGTGCTTCCACAGAACCTGAAGGTTCCCAAGCGACCAGCGCAACCGCTGCTTGAGGAAGGCGCCGGCATGGGCGGGCACTTCCGTATAGGCAAGGGCGTGCTCAGCATAGGCCATCTTGTAGCCGCCGCGCAGCATCCAGATGGTGAGGTCGGCGTCCTCGGTCAGGGTTTCGTTGGAGTAAAGCCCGACATCGCGCACCGCCTCGGCCCGCCAGGCGCCCAAGGCGCCGGGGATGACGATGATGCCGTTGATCCGTTCAAGCGCCCTGCGCCCGATGTTCTGCGACACAAAGTATTCAAACGCCTGCAAGCGGGTCAGCAGGCCCTTCTTGTTGCCGACAAGGACGGTACCCGCCACAGCGCCAACCGTGGGGTCGGAGAAAGGTTGGACCATGTGTCGGATCGCGCCGGGGTCGATATTGGTGTCGGCATCGACGCAGACGGCGATCTCGGTATCAAGAACCTCATAAGCATGGTTCAGCGCCCGCCATTTGCCCTGGTTTGGCTGCGTCAGGATGATGACGCTTTCGTGGTCACCGTAGGCTTCCTGAACCAGCCTGAGCGTTCTGTCGGTCGATCCGTCGTCAACCACCATGACCTTGAGGTTGGGGTAGTCCACGGACAGGGCGTTGCGCACGCTCCTGAGGATCACGACCTCTTCGTTGTAGGCAGGGATCACGATCGTCACAGAGGGCAGGGACGACTGGAAGCCGCCTTTGTGCGGTTCGCGCAATTGCGCCAGGATCAGGAACAGGATGGAGCGGGACAGCCCAGCCAGCAGGATCATCCAGAAGGCGCCCACGATCAGCTTGTCCATGGCCCCAAGGGCGCCAAAGGACAGGAAGTTGAAGCCGCTTGCGGTCCAGTCAGCGTCCGGCATCACCTCAGCGTCTGTCATCCCCAGTAGGGTGGCAAGGGACACGATCTCATAGCCATTGGCCCGCAGGGTCTGGATCAGCAGGGGCACCGCCTCGGCGGTATAGACGCCCTCGCTCCGGCCGTCGTGCATCACGATGACGCTGCCGTCACCGCCTGCGAGGCGATCCATGGTGAAATCGACAATAAAGGGTGGCCGAAGTCCCGCCCAATCGGGTGGGACTATATCGGACCCGGCGACAAGGTAGCCTTCTTCCTCCAAAAGGGCGAAGCTGGCTGCCTCGTTCCCGGTCAATGGGCCCGGCCCGCGAACATAGGGCGGGCGGAACAGGGTGACCTCTTTCCCGGTGATCCCCTGCACCAGGCTTTGCAGGGCGTTCATCTCGGACCGGGCGCGGACCTCGGAAACTTCGTTGATCCGGGGGTGAAAGAAGGTATGCGAGCCTATGGTGTGCCCCTCGGCGACCATGCGGCGCAACAGGTCAGGGGTCCGCATGGCAGCACGGCCCACGACAAAGAACGTCGCGGGCACGCCCTCTTCCTTCAGTGCATCGAGGATGGCGGAGGTCGCTTCTTCGTTGGGACCGTCGTCAAAGGTCAGCGCGACCTGTCCCGGTTCGGCCTCGCCATAGCGTTCCATCGCGAACGGGCGGGGGGGCAGGCTGAACCGTTGTTCGGTGATCCGGTCTGCCCGGGCGTCGCGGGTGATTGTCCTGACACCCGGTTCGGCCGCCGAGACAAGCCGATAGAACGACCCCGCGCCCGAGTATTCGACATAGTCGGGCAGCACGACGTCGCGCAAATCGTCAGCAAAGTCGCCGGTCGGTGCCTCGAACTGCCCGATCACGCGCCAGAGGCCCGGATCCTCTTCGCCAAGGGCGCTGATCGCCACGCTGGACAGCCCCTGTTCCTTGAGAAAGGCCAGACTGTTGTAGGCAGAGGCCGCGTCCAGCATCCAGATCTGATGGCGATGCCCCATGGTGTCGACAAAGCTGGCGTAGCTGTTCAGGACGGGTGTCGACAGTTCGAACACCGCCTCGGAATCGGCGATCCGCGTCATGGCGGTGGCAAAGCTCAGCCGTTCGGGAAGCGGTCGCCCCGACACCCAGTCATAGGCAAAATTGCCGATCGAAATGACCAGCTTTTCCGCCCCGATATCGCTGTTCAATTCGGCCACGGTCGTCTCAAACCAGTCCGCCGCAGCAAGGGGTCCGGGGACAGAGCCGCGCCAGGGGGTGTCAAAGACACTGACGATGACCCTGTCCGTCGCCTCGATCACGCCGTCTACCTTGAGAAGGGGGTCGTCAAAAGCTGTGACAAGGCAGCTGGCTGCCTGGTAGGGGCGCAGAGCCGCCGACAATTCGATCATAAAGGCCGTGACCGAAGGTGTGGACGACGCTGGTAAAATGCCAAGTTGCAGGCAAAGGCCAACCGCGTCAGAGACCCGCAAGGCCCGGGTCAGGTCACCCACAAGGCGGCTGCGAAACTCAGGCTCGGCCAGGCTCGCGGCAAAAACCCCGAGGTCGGCGTCATAGGCCAGCGTGACCAACGGCAGTAACATGGGTGCTGACCGCGTGTCCTGACGGATCTGGGCGACGGTGTTTTCCAACTCGGCGTCGCGTTCGGTGGCAATAACGCCAAAGTCGCCCTTTCGGATTTCAAACCAGTCCGGGACGAGGACGTCGATATCAACGCAATTGCGCTGGAGGGACAAGAAGGATTCGATCGGTTCATTGGGCAGAAAGGCCATTACCTGAAAACCGGGCGTGCCGGGCAAGGCGGCCATCGCGGTCCCCACGGGCTCTTCCGACGGACCACAACCGCCCGTCGGGGCCGCAGTCGCACTTGCCGCGATGACCTGGGCCTCTGGGTTCAAAACCTGTTCAAAGTTGCGCTGGACCTGATTGGCCGAAAGCGGAGATGACGGGGCGGCGGAGACCGTCGAGCGGGTCTCCGTTCCGACGGTGTTTGTCGGAGCGGACAGGATAGAATAGCTGAAGAAGCCCACCCATATCAGCCCCAGAACGAGGACCGTCAAAAGGGCGTTGCGCACGGTATGGCTTCGCCGACCGCCGGGGTCCGAAAACACCGGTCTTTGCTCGGTCGTTTTCGAGGAAAGGCTTTGATCCCGGCTGATCACGGCGCTGAGATCTCGGGGGCAGACGTCCCGATCCTACCCGCAAAACGGGCCGGACCTGCGCTGGGCATCAAGGCGCAAAGGAACATCACGATTAAATCCTTCGAATACACAACCCTTCGTCCTGTGCGGGTCGCAGGCCGTGGCAGACATGAACGAACCCACAACTGATGCACCAGAAATGTGGCAATGGTTGGAGCATACTGTGACCCCGTGGTGCCGCGACGCGACGGGCCTGCCGCAGAGGGAGAGGTGCTGCTTTCCAAAGGTTTTCCGCTGAACAAGAATGTCTTGAGGGTCGTATTTTTCCAATCCATCGGGGCATGAGTCAACTCACCACATGTCCAGATTGATGTCGATTATGGAAACAGTTTCCAAGAAATGCCGCATCGTATTTACACTTTGGAAACAATGGAGCAGTTCAAAAACTTGGGAGAAAATTTCCCAAAATACTTCCTAAACGAGCGAGAAAACGCGGGAAAATGGCTGGATTTCTATACCGTTCAGAAGGGAGGGTTGAGATAATGTTTGATTGATAATTTGAAAAGTATTTTGACCCCCAATTTGCGGCCTCGCGAAAGGTTGGGATAACTCTCGCAAAATAGACCCTCGGCATCTGGAACCCTTTTGCCGAGAGGATCTGCATTGAAGCTAGCATCTAGAATTGGTGTTTTGACCACACTTTTCGGAGCTTTGGTGGCCTGCGCCGCGCCCGCCGTAGAAGTGACGCGCAGCCAGCCCCTTACCTTCGCGAGTGGTGAGGATTTTCTGAATCCCAACCTGTCCGGGGACCGGATGCTGGCCTACCTCACCGGTTACAGTTTCTGGGACAATACACCCCCCGGTTCTGCCGCCATCGCCCGTCCCGTCATCCATCGACAGGCCGGGGGGATCGGGACCTACGCGGACCCGATCGCCCTTGCTGTCGGCCATCGGATCGTGGGATCGGTCCAAACCCTCGACTTCCCGGCAGGCACCCGGTTCTATTTCCCCGAACTGCGCCGCTATGCGATTGTCGAGGATGTCTGCGGCGATGGCCCCACGCCTCAGAACGGGCCCTGCCACATCGGCTATAACGGTTTGCCCTGGCTTGATATTTACGTCGGGGGCGAAACGATGGATGCCTCGGTGTCCCATGCCTGCATGTATTCGATCACGCGGGTTCACCAGGTCATCCGAAACCCCAGCCCGGGGTATCCGGTCATTGCCGGTCCGCTGACCGAAACTGGCTGCGCCGTCTGAGGCCATCCTGTCCCATGCTTGCCGACCCGGTCGGGGCCTGCCAGTGTCAAAGCAGGCGGGCCTTGCCCGGGGTAGATTTAGCCAAAGGGGTAGGCCATGGCGCAGACAGGATGGGGCATCATTGGTCCGGGGCAGATCGCCCAGAACTTTGCCGATGGGTTGGCGGAATCCGCGTCTGGCAGGCTCGTCGCTATTGCCAGCCGTTCGGCCGACCGGCGACAGGCCTTTGGCGACCGCAACGCGGTTCAAGCGGCCAACCGCCACAGCACCTATGCCGCCCTGGTCGCTGATCCGAAGGTCGATGCCGTCTATATCTCGACCCCGCATCCCTGGCATGCAGAGCTTGCCCTTATGGCCATCCGCGCCGGCAAGCCCGTGCTGGTCGAAAAGCCTGCCGGCCTGAATGCCGCAGAGGTTGTCACGATTGCCGACGCCGCCCGGCAGGAAGGTGTCCTGTTCATGGAAGCCTTCATGTATCGCTGCCACCCCCAGATCGCCCGGCTTGTCGCCCTGATCCGGGAGCGGGCTATCGGCGAGGTGACGCATATCCGCACCGCCTTTGGCTTTGCCGCGCCGCGCAATGCCGCGTCGCGTCTGTACGATCCTGCGCTTGCCGGGGGCGGCATTCTTGATGTCGGGGGCTACCCGATGTCTCTGGCCTGCCTTGTGGCCGGGGTCGCCGGGGGTGGCACCTATGCCGAACCCGAAGTGGTCACCGGAACCGGCATCATCGGGCCGACCGGCGTGGACGAGGTCGCCTATGGCCTTTTGCACTTTGCCAGCGGCATCACCGCCGAGATTGCCTGCGCGGTGGCGCGGAACATGACCAACTCGGCCGAGGTTATTGGGACGGAAGGGCGCATCCTGTTGCCCGATCCTTGGGTGCCAGGGCGAAACAAGGGCCCGTCCGACGCGGTGATCGAGGTCACGACGAAGGCGGGCACGCGGGTTGAGACTCTGACGCATCCCGAACATATGTTTACCTTCGAGGCCGAGGTTGCCAGCCGCGCCGTGGCCGAAGGGGCATTGTCCGCCCCTGCGCCCGCCCTGTCGCCAGCCGACAGCATCGCCAACGCCCGGTCGCTTGACCGGTGGCGGCAGGCGGTCGGCTACAAGACGCTGGCCGATCAGCCGAGCCAGACCCGCCGTCTGCCAAGGGCTTTGCCAAAGGGCTTGCCGGCCATGCGCAAGATCGCGGTCGAGGGGGTGGCAACGCCGATGTCGCAGCTGATAATGGGATGCGACAATCAGGATGGCATTGCCGGTGGGGCCATCGTCTGGGACGCCTGGATGGAGGCTGGGGGCAACGCCTTTGACACCGCCTTTGTCTACGGGGGCGGACTGCATGAGACCGTGTTTGGCCAGTGGATGGCCTCGCGTGGGGTGGCCGACGAGGTGGTCGTGATCGGCAAGGGCGCCCATACCCCCTATTGCCTGCCCGGCGCGATCGAGGCGCAGTTGGACATATCGCTGGGGCGTCTCGGCCTTGACCGCCTGCCTGTCTACATCATGCATCGCGACAACCCCGACGTTCCGGTTGGTGAGTTCGTCGATGTCCTCAACCAATTGCACAAGGCGGGTCGGATCGGGGCCTTTGGCGGCTCCAACTGGTCGGTTGCGCGTCTGACCGAGGCCAACGCCTATGCCGCCGCGCAGGGATTGCAGCCGATGCGCTTTCTCAACAACAACCTGTCGCTGGCAGTGATGGAACAGGCGGTCTGGCCGGGGTGCATCACCTCACATGATCCCGCTACGCTTGCCTACCTTGCCGACACCGGTACGGTCCATGTCAGCTGGTCGAGCCAGGCGCGGGGATACTTTCTGCCCGAGGCATTGCGCAACCGGCTGCCGCCCGAGACGGCGCCCGACACCTGCTTTGGCAGCCCCGACAACGCAGAGCGGCGCCGCCGGGCAAAGGAACTGGCCGCCCGTCACGGTGTCAGCGCCAACAACATCGCGCTGGCCTGGGTGCTGGCGCGTCCCTTCCCCTCGCTCGCCCTTGTCGGTCCGCGCAGCGTGGACGAGATCGCGACAACCCTGCCAGCCATGGGCCTGACCCTTTCAACGGCCGAGCTTGACTGGCTCGACTTGACCCCGGGGGGCGAAGCACCCTAGGGCAGGGGCAGGCTGATCGCCTCGGGAGCACGCCCCAGATGAAACGGTTCCAATGCCCTGCTTGCGGCAAAGAGGTCCATTTCAAGAACATGACCTGTGTGAACTGTGGTGCCGCCCTTGGCGTTGACCCTGTGCCGATGGTCATGGTCATTCCCGGACCGAATGCCCGGCGCTGCGCCAATGCAAAAGGGGCGGATTGCAACTGGGTCCTGCCAGCCGGGCAAACGGGCTTTTGCCTTGCCTGCCGACACAACGACGTTGTTCCGGACCGGGCCCCGGCGGGCAACCGCGCCCGGTGGAGCCAGATCGAACTGGCCAAGCGGCAGCTGGTCTACGCCCTGCTGCGCTGGTCCCTGCCGCATCCCACCCGGTCAGAAGAGCCGGTGACGGGCCTGTCGTTTGCCTTCCTCGCGGATGTGCGCAACCCCGATGGCAGCCTGACGCCCCTTGCCACAGGTCACCAGGACGGGGTGATCACCCTCAACATCGCCGAAAGCGATGACGTCGTCCGGGCCAAGCGGCGCACAAGTCTGGGAGAGCCTTACCGGACCATCATCGGCCACCTCCGCCACGAGGTCGGGCACTATTACTGGTGGCGGCTGATCGGGCAGGGCGGCCCCGTCGAGGCATTTCGCGGCCTTTTTGGCGACGAACGTCAGGATTATGGGCAGGCGTTGCAACGCCATTATGCCAATGGTCCGCCAGCCAACTGGAACCAGACCCATATCAGCGCCTATGCGACCGCCCATCCGTGGGAGGATTTTGCCGAAACCTGGGCGCATTGGATGCATATCGTCGACGGTCTTGAAACGGCCCGGGCCTATGGCCTGTTGCAGACGGGGACCACGCCGGACCCCTACCAGTCGACCGGGATCGAGCAGCTTATCGATGCCTGGGTGCCGGTGACGGTGGCGGTGAACGAGATGAACCGGGGCATGGGGCAGCCGGATCTGTATCCTTTCGTGTTGTCCAAAAGCGTGCTGGGCAAACTGCGCTTTATCAACGATCTGATCCACAACGCGGGGCGCTGATGGTCCCCCGGGCGCTGCTTCCTTGGGCGACAGCGGTTGGGAATGGGCCCGAATGCTACCTTTGTCACGATATATGGGCAAATTGCGGTAGAGCTTGGCCAGCGCTTGTGTGACATAAGGGGCCAAGCAGTTCGGAAGGCCACTATCCCTCATGTCCATCCTCGCCAGTATCCATCACCTGACGCACTATAAATACGACCGTCCCGTCACGCTTGGCCCCCAGGTCATCCGCCTGCGGCCGGCCCCGCATAGCCGCACACGGGTCCTTTCCCATTCGCTCAAGGTGTCGCCGGCCAATCACTTTGTGAACTACCAGCAGGACCTTTATGGCAACTGGCTGGCCCGCTACGTGTTTCCTGATCCGGTGTCCGAGCTGAAGATCGAGGTTGATCTGACCGCCGACATGACGGTCTACAACCCCTTCGACTTTTTCGTCGAAGCGCAGGCCGAGGAATGGCCGTTCGAATATCCCGAGGATATCGCCGAAGACCTGACCATCTATCGCAACTGCGAACCAGCCGGTCCCTTGCTGGCCCAATTCCTTGCGACCGTCCCGCGCGATCCAATGCGCACCGTCGACTTTATCGTCATGCTGAATGCCAAGGTGGCAAATGACATCGGCTATGTCATCCGGCTGGAGCCGGGGGTGCAGACCCCCGAAGAGACGCTTGGAACCGCCCTTGGGTCTTGTCGCGATTCAAGCTGGCTTTTGGTCAACGCCCTGCGCCACCTTGGATTTGCCGCCCGGTTCGTGTCCGGCTACCTGATCCAGCTCAAGCCCGATCTGGTGGCCGTTGACGGGCCAGCCGGGGCCACCCACGACTTTACCGACCTGCATGCCTGGTGCGAGGTTTATCTGCCCGGCGCCGGATGGGTCGGCCTTGACCCGACATCGGGCCTTTTGACTGGCGAAAGCCATATTCCCCTGTCCGCCACCCCGCATTACCGGAACGCCGCCCCGATCTCGGGCATGGCGAGCTATGCCGAAGTTTCGTTCGACTTTGATATGCAGGTGTCGCGGGTGGCCGAACATCCGCGCATCACCAAGCCGTTCTCGGATGCCTCCTGGGAGGCCCTGAACGCGCTGGGCCACAAGGTCGACAAGGCGCTGGCCGAAGGCGACGTCCGCCTGACGATGGGCGGAGAGCCGACGTTTGTCTCGATCGACGATTTCGAGGCAGAGGAGTGGAACACCGGCGCGGTCGGCCCCACCAAACGCATCTTTGCCGATGCCCTGATCCGCCGGCTGCAGGCCCGCTTTGCCCCCGGTGGCTTTCTGCATTACGGGCAGGGCAAGTGGTATCCGGGCGAAACTTTGCCCCGCTGGACCTTCAGCCTGTACTGGCGGCGCGATGAAAAGCCGATCTGGCACAATCCCGATCTGATTGCCCCCGAACAGACCGATGCCACCGCAACCAAGGCTCAGGCCGAGGCGCTGTTGCAGACGATGGCCGAAACGTTGGGGGTACCTTCGGAAAATGTCCTGCCCGCCTTTGAGGATCCGGCCGAATGGATCGTCAAGGAAGGCAACCTGCCCGAAAACGTGACCCCCGAAAACTCCAAGCTCAAAGACGCCGAAGAGCGGAACCGGATCGCCCGCGTCTTTGGGCGCGGTCTGACCGAACCCTCGGGCTACGTCCTGCCGGTTCAGCGTTGGCAGGCCCGTGCCCATGGCGGCAAATGGGCGTCCGAAAAGTGGAAGCTGCGCCGCGGCCACCTGTTCCTTGTGCCCGGCGACAGCCCGGTAGGCTACCGCCTGCCGCTGGGGTCGCTGCCGCATGTGCCCGAGGCGGCTTACCCACATGTGATCCCGTCGGACCCCTTTGAGGATCGCGGGCCCTTGCCGGACTTTGCGACCGAGGCCGATGGTCCGGCTCAGCACCGGCAAGAGCGGGGACGTTTCACCGCGTCGGAGCCGGTTCAGGACCGGGTTGAACAGGTGATCGGCGATCTGGACGGAACCGTCCGCACAGCGATCAGCGTAGAGCCGCGCGATGGCCGTCTGTGCATCTTCATGCCCCCGGTTGAGGCGGTCGAGGATTACCTCGAACTCGTTGCTGCCGCCGAGGCCGCCGCTGCCGCCCAGGGCCTTCCGGTCCATATCGAAGGCTACGGCCCGCCAAGCGATCCCCGCCTGAACGTCATCCGCGTTGCCCCCGATCCGGGCGTGATCGAGGTCAACATCCATCCCGCCCATAACTGGCAGGAATGCGTCTACATCACCGAGGTGGTCTATGAAGAGGCCCGGCAGATCCGTCTGGCGGCCGACAAGTTCATGATCGACGGCCGCCACACCGGCACCGGTGGTGGGAACCATGTTGTTGTCGGCGGCGTGACACCCGGTGACAGCCCTTTCCTGCGTCGGCCCGACCTGCTGGCCAGCCTGATCCGGCATTGGAACCGGCACCCGTCGCTGTCCTACCTGTTCTCGGGCCTCTTCATCGGCCCGACCTCGCAGGCCCCCCGGATCGACGAGGCGCGGCTGGATTCGCTCTATGAGCTTGAGATTGCCTTGTCTCAGGTGCCGATCCCGGGGCAGGGGGCGGCGCCCCAACCTTGGCTGGTGGACCGGCTGTTCCGCAACCTTCTGGTCGATGTGACAGGCAACACCCACCGGGCCGAGATCTGTATCGACAAGCTTTATTCGCCCGACGGCCCGACAGGTCGTCTGGGGCTGGTCGAGTTTCGCGGGTTCGAGATGCCGCCAAACCCCCGGATGAGCCTTGCCCAGCAATTGTTGCTAAGGGCGATCATCGCGCGGATGTGGAAAAGCCCGCTCACCGGCAATCTGTCCCGTTGGGGCACAACACTGAGCGACCGGTTCATGCTGCCGCATTTCGTCTGGGCCGATTTCCTTGATGTGCTGGCTGACCTGCGCGACCACGGCTTTGACCTTGATCCCGCCTGGTTCGAAGCGCAGGCCGAGTTCCGCTTTCCCTTCTGTGGCGAGGTTGAGGTCGAAGGTGTCAAGCTGGAGCTTCGGCAGGCCCTCGAGCCTTGGCATGTGCTGGGCGAGACCGGGGCCATCGGAGGGACAGTGCGCTATACCGACAGTTCGGTTGAGCGGTTGCAGGCCAAGCTGACGACCTCTGACCCTGACCGCTATATCGTGACCTGCAACAAGCGGCGGATGCCGATGCAAAGGACAGGCACCAATGGGGTGTCCGTCGCAGGTGTGCGCTACAAGGCCTGGCAGCCGCCCCTGGCGCTGCACCCGGTCCTGCAGGTGGATGCACCGCTTACCTTTGACATCTACGACACCTGGACAGGGCGGGCGCTGGGCGGTTGCACCTATCATGTCGCCCACCCCGGTGGGCGGAACTACGACACCTTCCCCGTCAACGGCAACGAGGCCGAGGCCCGCAGGTTGGCCCGGTTTGAACCCATGGGCCATACTGCCGGGTTCTTTGAGCCGGTCAGCGAGACGCCGCATCCGGAATGCCCGATGACGCTGGATCTGCGGCGTGCTCCGGGGATGTGATGCCGATCCGTCCCGCCTCTGCATCGGCCAGCGCATCGCTTTTTGCACGGTATGAGCCTTTGTCGGGCGTTCCCGATGAACTGAGCGATGTGAACGGCGCCATGCGACCGGCATGGGCCGGGCTGATCGACCACCTGTCCTCGCTTGGTCCTGCCGATATCGCCCATGACTTCGCCCGGGGCGAGCAGCACCTGGCGGACGCAGGCGTGTTCTTTCGCCGCTACGGCGACACGACGCTGTCCGGGCGGGATTGGCCCTTCAGCCCGATCCCCGTCATCCTGCCAGAGGCCGAATGGCGCGACATCAAGGCCGGGCTGGTCCAGCGGGCCGACCTGCTGGAACATGTCGTGGCCGACCTATATGGTGAGAACCGGCTTGTATCAGAGGGGCTTTTGCCCGCAGCCTTGGTGGCCCAGAACCCCGAATGGCTGCGGCCGATGGTCGGGGTCACGCCCCGGTCCGGGCGGTTCCTCCATTTCATCGCCTTCGAGATCGGGCGCGGCCCGGATGGCCGTTGGTGGGTTCTGTCGGATTTGACCGATGCGCCCTCGGGGGCTGGCTTTGCCCTAGAAAACCGGGTTGCGACGACGCGCGTCTTTCCCGACCTTTACCGCAAGACCCCGGTGCATCGACTGGCCGGGTTCTTTCGCGCCTATCGGGACGCGCTTGAACACCTGCGCGGAAGCGAGGGGGGGAGTGCCGGCATCCTGACCCCCGGACCCTTGACCGATACCTATTACGAACAGGCCTATATCGCCCGATACCTGGGCCTGCCGCTTTTGGAAGGTGGCGACCTGACCGTCGAGGATGGCCGCCTTTGGGTCCGCACGGTCAAGGGGCTGGCGCCGGTCGATGTCCTTTGGCGGCGGATGGACGGGATATGGGCCGATCCGCTCGAACTGCGAGAGGACAGCCAGCTTGGCACGCCCGGCCTGATGTCCGCGATCCGGCAAGGGCAGGTGACGATGGCGAACGCGCTGGGCGTTGGCGTGCTTGAGACTCAGGCCCTGATGGCTTTTCTGCCCCGCATCGCGCGGGCCGTGACAGGTGCGCCGCTTGCGATTCCGAACGTGGCCACATGGTGGTGCGGTCAATCGAGCGAGCTGGACCACGTCCGGGCCAATGCTGCCCGCATGATGATCGGGCCGGCGATGTCGACCCGCATGCCCTACGAGACCGCGGCAACCCATGCCATTGGCGGCCAGATGCGAGGGCATGGGGATCAGTCGCTGGATGACTGGCTTATGCGTAATGCCGGGGGTCTGATGGCCAAGGAACTGGTAACCCTCTCGACCACCCCGGTGTTTCAAGAGGATCGCCTGGTGCCCCGCCCGATGACGATCCGGGTCTTTCTGGCCCGAGGGCGCGACGGCTGGGAGGTCATGCCCGGCGGATTTGCCCGGGTTGGGTCGACGACGGATACAACCGCAATATCCATGCGTGAAGGCGGGGCGGTTGCCGATGTTTGGGTGGTCGCCGATAGTGCGGTCGAACCCGTCTCGATGCTCGCCCCTCCTTCGGCGCCCTTCGTGCGGACAGCGGCTGGCCCATTGCCAAGCCGGGCGGCCGACAACCTGTTCTGGCTGGGCCGCTACGTGGAGCGGACAGAGGGGTTGTTGCGACTGGTCCGTGCCTATCACAGCCGGCTGGACGAGGTGGCGCCAGAGCCGCTCTTGGCGCTGATCCGGGATAGCCTGGCCAGCTACGGAGTGACGGCCGATGAGGCGCTGCCAAAGGGGCTGCGCGACACCCTTGCCTCGGCCGTCAACAGCGCCAGCCAGATCCGCGACCGCTTTAGCGTGGATGGCTGGGCCGCGCTCAAGGATATGGAAAAGTCGATGACCCGGATCGCACGCACCGCCGACCCCGGCAACGATGCCGCTCTGGTGATGAGCGTGATGCTGCGCAAGATTGCCGGTTTCTCGGGGCTGGTCCATGAAAACATGCACCGTTCGGCCAGTTGGCAGTTCCTCACCATCGGGCGATCTTTGGAACGGGCAGCCATGATGACCGACCTTCTGGCAGCCGTCACAGGCCCGGAGGCGCCGGAAGGCGGCCTTGATCTCGCGATCGAGATCGGGGACAGCATCATGACCCATCGCCAGCGCTATGCGGTGATCACAACCCGCGACACCGTGCTGGACCTTTTGGTGTTGGACGAATCCAACCCCCGGTCAGTCCGCTTTCACCTTGATGTCATCTGCAAGCGGCTTGCCGACCTGACCGAGGCGGGTGGGACGGGGCAGTTGTCGGTCATTGATCGGCAGGCATTGGCCGTCCAAAGCTCTGTCGCGATTCAATCCGTCGCGCTTCTGGATGCCAAGGCCCTGCGCAAGGCGAAAGCGGATATCCTGGCCCTGTCACCGGCGCTTGGCGCTGCCTTCCTGCAATAGGGGCCTGCGGTGATCTACGATATCAAGCTGCGGATCGGATATGACTACACCAGCCCTGTCGGGGGTGGGCGTCATGTGGTCCGGGTGCTGCCGCTTGAGATACCCGGCGAACAGCGGGTGATCGCAAGCCTGCTGTCGGTATCGCCCGAACCCGAAGAGCGGCGGGATAGGACCGACTTTTTCGGCAACGGCGTCACCGAATTTGCCCTGTGTCGTCCCCATAGCGACATCAGCGTCACGGCCCAGTGCCGGGTAGAGCGACTGCTTGGACATTCTGCACCGGGTGAGGCTGTTGCCGGGACGTCCCTGGACGCACTGGCGGCTGAGGTCGGGGGCTGCCGTGACCTTGGCCCTTCTTCGCCCGTTCACTTTGCCGCGCCCTCGGCCCGGGTTCCCTACAATGCCCAGATGACCCAGTTCGCCAAGTTGCAGCTGCACGACGGGATGACGGTCGCCGAGGCTGTGGTGGCCATCGGCCGGGCCTTGTACGCGCATATGAAGTTCGATCCCGAGGCAACGACCGTCGACACGCCTGCTGCCGACGCCTTTGCCCGGCGGCGTGGGGTGTGCCAGGACTTTACCCATATCATGATTGCCTGCCTGCGGGGGATCGGCATCCCGGCGGGCTATGTCAGTGGGTATCTGCGGACCCTTCCGCCCAAGGGGCAGCCCCGGCTGGAGGGGGCGGATGCCATGCACGCCTGGGTCCGGGCCTGGTGCGGGGCAGGGCGCGGCTGGGTGTCATTTGATCCCACCAACGATATTGCCGTGGGAATCGATCATGTGACCGTGGCCCATGGCCGGGATTATGCCGATGTGTCCCCGATCCGGGGGATTTTGCGAATCTCGGGCAGCCAAACAGGGCATCAGGCGGTCGATATGCGGCCTGTCCTGCCAGCCTGATAGCGCCTAAACCTGCAGCAGCTTGGCGGCAAAGCTATGCAAACAAGGGGTTAGAGAGGGCAGGGGGCGAATTTGTCAGAAACCTGCAAAAAACCTCTTGCGGCCCCGGGCCACTCACCCTAAAAGCCCCTTCACCGGCGGCGCTGAGGCGCACGTTGGTGGCGCGATCGGGTCTGAGAGGGTTTGGTTGCGGACGACAATTCAGAGGTAAGACGGGCGGGCGCGCCGAAGGTTTAGGGCGCACC
>JAQWWH010000102.1 GCA_029255105.1 Flavimaricola sp.
ATCGATTTCCTGATCGGCAAAGCGCAGGATTTCGATGTTGGTCAACCGGTCGGTGCCGTCCCCATCGATCGGGTTCGGGCGACCGTTGGTTGGATCGAGCGGAACAGGCCCGGTCGTCACGTTGATATGCGAGACCATGATGCTTCCGTCTGCATTCATCCGGACATTATAGTTGGCGCGCACATCGTAGTAGACCGCGACGTCCACATCGCCTTCTTGACCCGCATCAAGGATTTCACGGGTAATTTTCAGCTGAGTTGGCGAGATCGTGCCATCAAGGAGGTCAGTCAGGATTTCCCGCAGGCTGTCGACAGTACCGATTTCGACGGTCGGGTCGTTCGCATCACGGATCGAGATGCGGACGTTCAGCATCTTGTCACCGTCGATGACATCGTCACCGCCACGGCCCTGGATGACATCGCTACCGCTGCCCCCCAGCAAGATGTTGCCACCAACGAACAAGTCGCCGGTGTTTACCCCCATGATGTCGCCAAGGAATTCACGCAACCCGTCAATGCGGTCGACGCCTTCTTGGGTCAGTTCATTTGCAAAGAGCGTGATTTCGTTGTCCAGCAGAAGACCATCAACAGGTGCATCGCCACCAATTCGGTTGTCACCCCAGATCATGTCGTCGTGCTGCGTACCAGACACGGCCTCCGCATCAATGTAGCGGTCTTTGAAGAATTCGGCCTGCTCCGGAACAACGCGTCTGGTCAGGTCGACCTGCGCACCCGAATTGGCGTCCTTGTGCACAATCCAGTCGTACCCGAGTTCTGCCAAGTTCACATGAGTGCCTTCGCCCTGAACAAGGATATCGTCGCCGCTTTCGCCATGAAGGTCGTTGTCGTTCGGGCCGCCCCAAAGGACATCATGGCCCTCTACACGCGATCCGCCAAGATTGTTGTTGTTGTCGCCGAACAGGAAGTCAAAGCCGTCTCCGCCTTCGATCCAGTCGTCTCCTTCTCCGCCATCGACAATGTCGGACCCCGCGCCACCCAGCACAAAGTCGTCGCCCATTCCGGCAAAGGCGTGCTTAGCGTCGTCGGCACCCATCATGATGACATCGTTTCCGCGACCACCAAAGATAAGCTCGCCAGCGCCGCCACCCGCTGAGATGACGTCGTTGCCATCTTCACCGTGCAGGAAGCTGATGTCGTCGCCATCCTTGATGATGTCGTCCCCATCGCCCGCACGGAAGGTGTTGACCCCCGAGCCGCCGATCAAGAGGTCGTCGCCAGCGTCACCCCAAAGGGCATCGTCGCCAAGGCCGCCAATAAGGATGTCACGCTGGTTGGTGCCGCCCAGAACAACATGATCGCCACCGTTGAATTGCAGCAGGTTGTCGTATTCGAGCTGGCCGTAGACCAGAGGCTGGTCCACCGTTGCAGTTGCACGCTCAACAAGGCTGGTACCCATTGCAGCGAGGAAGGGATCAACGTCGACCGACACCGGATCCGCAATCGATTGGACCGAAGTGTCGACTTCGAGGATGTATTGCATCGCGGCAAAGATATCTGCTGGGATGTGCGCACCACCATCCTTGATGTCGGTGTTGCGGATGATCATCGACGCAAAGGAGTTGTTCTCCAGTTCGCCGATCATGTTCATCCCGTTGGTCCGGCTGAGGTAGTAGAACCGGTCAGCGTTTTGCAGGTTTTCCATCTGGCGCTGGAACACAAACCCAAAGGTAGAGCCCAGCATGCCACCGAAGGGCATGATGGCTTCGGCCAGGCCGCCGATCCAGAACTCGACATCGTTGATACCGGTTTCTGCAGTGGCCCAAACGCCTGTTCCGTTGACAAAGTCAAGCCGGTCATTCGGTGCTCCTTCGCCACCAAGGACCAGCTCCATCGCTGCAGCACGCTTGTCTGCCACGGTGGTCGCCGTGGTGATGCTGTCATGAGCACCGTATGCGGCGATGAAGTTCACGATCGATGCGGGGTTCTTCAGGTTGGCAGCGTAGTCGGCCCAAGTCTCGTAGGGCTTGAGGAATTCGCTCCCTGTTGCGGCATAGAACTGCTCGCGGGCCGCATTCAGCGAGGGCACACCGGCGTCCCGACCACGGGCGATGTTCAGCGCCGCAAGGTCAAGAGGCAGACCGACGAGGTTGTTACGCAGCGCGCTGGTGATGAATTCGTCGATGTTGGAGCCGGCTTCACGCGACATACCGCGCGCAACAGCACCTGCGGCTGCATTGGCCGTGATTGTACCGTCCTGATCGTAGGCCACCGGGTTAAGGAAGGCCGTGATCAGATCGGTCGAGGTGTTGACACCGTTGGCGTCCATGGTCTGGACGTTCTCGGTCAGCATTGAGTGACCAAAGCGGTAAACCACATGGGCGAACTCTGCGAAAATCGCTCCGTCGAGCTCAAGCGAGCTATTGACCATGAAGGGCGCGATCTGCGGCTGCACGCGGCGGCCGAATTCCTCGAAGGCAAGGTGCTGATACTGCATCTCGGTGGCGAATTTCGCCGCCTGGAACAGACGCTCACCATTCCACACCAGATCGTCGACGGCGGTAATGCCAGCGAGGCCTGTTGCGTCGATCGGTTCCCGCAGCCATTGGTTGATGAAGGCCAGTTCACCGCTGTCGATGATGGTTTGCTTCATCTCGGTGACCTGGCGGTTGTGTTCGGTATGAAAGATGTGGTGCACGGCGGTCAGGCCAAAGTTTTCGTTGCCACGCCCGTCACCCGCGATGAAGTGGCGATCCAGCAGTTCGTTGTCGTAGGTTGCGTTCTGGCCGAACTGGTTGGGAATGATGGCATTGCCGGTCTCAGTATCGGCATCGGCCTGTTTGACAGCCGTCTCTCCGGTGATCCGATCCACGACATAGGTGCCCGGAGCTGCGTTATGGGCGATGTCGTCAAGGAAGGCATGGCCGTTGCGCACTGCCTGGCTTGCATCGACCGGGTTGGCCAGATCGCCCTCGACAAGCAGGAACTCGGGCTGGGTCGGGTCGGTCGCAAAGTCCGGGTTGGCCACCACGAGTTGCGGCATGCCGTTCGCACCGGGGATGAAGTTGCCGTAGACGTCAGTCGCCAGCAGCGGGCCATCGGCCACATCGCTGTCATTCAGCTGGATGCCCAGCAGGTTGGCAGCCTGTGCCTTGACGTTGCCCCAAGTGGACATGCCACCGCTGTCGCCATGCAGCAGGTTGCCGTTGGCAACCGGGCGGCCGTTGGCGTCCAGCTCGTATTCACGCAAGAACACCTGATGCGAGGCATGCGAGGTATAGGTCTGGTTCTGGTCGACCCAAGGCGTCGTCTTGTTGAAGTGATCCCGCACGTCGTCAGCGGTGCCCAGAATACCGTCCGGGCCGGGCTGGTTGGTGGCGCGGGTCAGCACCATGAAGTTGGTTGGCGAGCCTTCGACATAGAGCGGGTCATCGGGCATCAGCGGGATATAGACGGTGCCGCTTCCGCCTTTGCCGACAAGGTCGAGACCGTGGTCGAAGAACTGACCAAACAGGGTCATCCACGAGTTGTAGGAAGCCGACAGACCTTCGTCGGGTGCCACATCAACGATCCGCAGGTTGTTGCCATCCATTTCGATACCATGGGTGGTCAACAAGGTGTCGAGCGCGGTTTGAGCTTCGGCAGCTGCCAGCTCTGCGGCCGCGAGGGCTGCTTCGGCGGCGCCGGGTGCGTCGAGAGCGACAAGGGCGTCATTCGCCTGGCTAAGCGTCGTTTCCAGCGTGGCAACGTTTGCTTCGGCAGCTGCCAGATCAGACGCTGCAGTGACAGCGGCACCCAGGGCGGTGTTCAGGGCAATCGTAGCAGACGCGACCTGTCCCAAGGCAACCGCAATTTCAGCGCTGGCCGCCTGAGCGGTATCAAATGCGCTTTGCGCTTGGGTTTCGACACCCTGTGCGGTGGTCACATCGCCTTGGGCCGCTGTGGCCGCGTCGCCAAGACGGGTCACTTCGCCGTCCGCAGTGGTCAACGCCGAATTTAGGCCGACCAATTCTCCCTCTGCAGTGGTGACGGCATCCGCGGCGTTGGTTGCGGTCACCTGCGCACCGTCCCGAACACCTTGCTGTACCGTCACCGCGTCCTGTGCAGCAATGTAGGCAGCACTTGCCGTTTGGGCCGCAGAAAGTGCGGTTTGGGCGTCGGACAGCGCGGTTCGCGCATCGGTCAGCGCGGTGGTGTCGGTACCCTGCTCGGACAACAGCGTATCCACGGCAGCTTGTGCCGTATCGCGCTGGGCAGTCAGGCTTGTGACAAGGTCATTGGCTGTGTCCAGCGCGGTCTGAGCGGTTGCCGCGGCGGCATCTGCCGCGTTGTCCAAGGAGATCGCACTGGCCAGCGCCTGAGCGGCAGCATCAGATTGAGCGCGCTCTGCCGACCAAATGACTGCCGCCGCGTTCATTGCGGCAAAGTTGGCAACCGGATCGGCAAGGTAGGAGGCAAACGCCGCCATGAAGGCCGTCTGAGCCGCGGCCGCTTCGCCAGCTTCATTGTCATTGGTGATCTGTGCGGCATCGACAACGGCCTGAGACGCAATCGCGGCTTCTTGCGCAGCGTTCAGGGTGGTCGTGCGGGTAGCGATGTCAGCTTCAGCCGCAGCGAGGTCCGTCTCAAGTGTTGCCAGTTCGCCTTGAGCGGTCAGCAAGCGGGCGTTGACATCCTGCACCGCTGCCTCAGCAGTCGACACATTGCCCAGCGCCAGGTTCACAGCTTGCTGTGCTTCGGCCAAACCGGTCGGAACGGTCATGCCGTCCAGCGTCGCCTGACGTGTGTTCAGCTCGGT
The DNA here is from genome assembly GCA_029255105.1 of Flavimaricola sp. GTDB lineage: Bacteria > Pseudomonadota > Alphaproteobacteria > Rhodobacterales > Rhodobacteraceae > Flavimaricola. Next base: position 4,756 of record JAQWWH010000102.1, read on the forward strand.
TTGCGCATCGGCCAGCGCGGTGTCTGCGAGGACCTTGGCGGCTTCCAGATCCTGGATCTCGACAACCTTTGCATCGCGTGCGGACAGCGCATTTGCAGCGACGGTTTCTGCAGTCGCAAGATCGGCCAGGGCGAGGTTCAGTGTTGTTTGGGCGTCTGCCAAGGTGGACTGAGCGGCCTGCAAAGCAACAAGTGCCGGGCCGACATCACCTGCACTTTGTGCTGCGATCAGAGCATTCGACGCAATGTCAAGAAGGCCTTGCGCCGTCACAACCGCTGCATCTGCCGTCGTTTTCGACGTGGTCAGTGCCAGAACGTCAGTGTTGGCGGCGTCCAAAGCGGACTGGGCAGTTTCAACTGCGGTTGTCAGGGCAGCACGCTGCAAAGTGATCGCTGCATCAACGTTGGTGGTTGCGGCCTGGGCATCCAGGACGGCCTGGTGCGCAGCGACGACCTCGTTTGCCGTTGCCAACATTTCCTGACCAGCCATACCAAGTTGGCCAAGCATCATTGCGACGGCGGCCGGGTTGGCGAGCGTCTGGTCAGCAATCAGGTTCGAGATGATGCGCGGGTCGGCATCGTACACCGAACCCGAGGTTTGGAGGTACGACGTCGGGCCTGCCTGCGGTGCGCGCGGGTTCGGATCGGCAAGGTGTGCTGTGTCGGGCTGGGTCAGAAAGGTTGAATCCAGCAAACGCGGCATCACTTGGTCGGCCGCTCCGAACTGGTCCCGACCTTGGGTCAGGTTGTTCAGGCTGCCATCGACCAGACGCAAACCCCACGCGAGCTGCGGGTCAGCCACCAGATCGGTCAAAGGCGTGCCCGCGGCATGCTGCTCAGCGATAAAGATCTGGTCCAGAATATGCTTAAGGTCGTTTGTGTTGACGTAAACCATTTTAGTATCCCTCGAAATTTCAATTTCACCGAATCGCATACCATCCGTTGCGAGCCTTCCCGGCCTGTATGAGGGTGTTGCGGGGTCTCGGGATGCACCCATAGTCGACCAGTGTTGTGGACCCTGGGACCAAAACAATCAGACCTTGGTACCATTTTGCAGGGACCTTCCGGACTGCGCCAAAGCGCAAAACCCCAATGCAGCAAGGCAAGAAGTGCGCTGACCGACGGCAACCGCCGCAGAGAGGCCGAAGGTCCAATAGGCCCCCCCTCCCCGTTCGTCCAAATAAGAAGACCCCCCGCATGGACTGAACCAGCGGGGGGTCTTGAGATTTGATCTTGCCACCAATCCTTGACGGCAAGCGGTTGATGACGAGCGGGCGTTTACCGTTCGCGGAATGCGCGCGCGATCTGATCCTGGAAGGGTTTCACAAGATAGGACAGAGCAGTGCGTTCAGAGGTGGTGACATAAATTTCGACCGGCATACCGGGACGAAGTTCCCGCCCACCCAAAAGGTCGAGCTGCTCGGGGGCAACGGCGACGCGGATGGAATACATGTCCATGCCCGTCACCTGATCGCGAGTGGCAGCTGCGGCGACATATTCGACAACGCCCAAGATTTCCGGCGTCGCATTCTGTTCAAAGGCCGAAAAGCGCAGGCGTGCCGGGCGATCAACCTCAACCTGTTCGATCTGCACGGCAGGCACCCGCCCCGTAAACACCAGGCTTGCGTCTTCGGGCACGATGGTTGCCAAGATCTCGGCGGGCGAAATCACCCCGCCAATCGAGTTGACGTTGATGTCATTGATCCGACCTGCAATGGGCGCGCGGATATCAGTGCGGGCCAGTGTCGCTTCGACGACCAGACGACGTTCGTTCAATTCGGTCAGTTGCGGATCAATCTCACGCAGTTCTTGCTGCGCATCCGTCCGCGCCTGATCGCGCAAGGAAAGAATGTCGAGTTCGAATTCGCTGATCCGGCTACGGGCCCGCGCCAGCGTCGACAGGATATCGCCACGTTCGCCCTGCAACCGCACATTTTCGCGGTTGATCGAGAAGACCGCGTTTTGCGCGGTCAGCTGGCGACTAGAAAGCTGTTCGACCCGGTCATTTTCGGTCGAAACCAACAGGATTTCTTCATTCTTGGCGGCAAGGCGCGCCTCTAGACCTTCGATCTCGGCACGAACCTGCTCGATACCCAGCTCCAGCTGCTCGCTACGGCTGCGATAAGAGGCAATGACACCTTCGAAAATCCGCAGCTCACCTGCATAGATCTGTGAAATCGTCTCGCGCGGTGTGACAAGCTCATCAAGACCGGAGGGCAGTTCAAAGCCGTCATGCAAGTCGCGCTGTGCTTCGAGACGCATCTTACGGATCGAGTATTCCGCAATCCTGCCATGCAGAATGGCCCGTTCGGTCCAGGCGGCGGTATCGTCGATCTGAATCAGAACGTCGCCCGCGTTGACGGTGTCGCCCGACCTGACGAGAATGTCCTGCACAATGCCACCGTCGCGGTGCTGCACCACGCGCAGGTCGCGGTCGACGGCGACTTCGCCAGTCAAAACCACCGCACCGACCAGATCGGCCCGCGCCGCCCAGCCAAAGATGCCGGCAACCAAGAGGCCCGACAGGACCATTCCGCCGATAACGCGCCCGCGAATGGAATATATCTTCTTTTTCTCGGACAAGATGTCGTTATTGAGTTTCATCTTCATATTCCTTTGTCAGACTTGATCTGAAAATTGGGTCGGGTCTTCGGGCAAGTTGCCCTGGATGAGAAGGGCAAGATCAACATGCCCGTCGCCATCGAGATCAAAGTCGATTACCCGCGCGACGATCCCTTCTTCGCTGGCCGATCGGAACGACAGCCGGCTGGGGACCGCATCCGCGGTCTCACCGCTGGCCTCGCGCATACGCGTTTCAAGTTCCGAACCGGCCTCGGGCATAGACGCCCACAGACGGTCATCCGCGAAATCGTCAAACCCGATGGCAAAGCTTTCGGAGACGCGTACTGTGTCACCACGACTAAAGTCGGTAATCTGAAAGAACATTGGCGCGGCCCCATCAGGCTTGGCGGCTACAAGTCCGGAAAAGTCGAATTCATCCGCCGCAGAGCCGGACACGAATGCCTCGACATCAACGATCTGGTTGGCGGGTCCACCGTCTAGCTGAACTTCGCCCAATGCGATGTCGGTTCGGCTGCTCACCTGTGCCGCTGTCAGATCGAGGCTGTCAAACCCGTCGCCACCATCGATAAAGTCGGCATCGGCATCGGCGAAAAGATGGATCGTGTCATTGCCAATCCCTCCCAACAGCACATCACGGCCGCTGCCATCATGCAGGACATCAGCGCCTTCACCACCAACGAGCCGGTCATCGCCTTCGCGCCCAAAGAGGGTGTCAGTCCCGATGCCACCAAGCAGCAGATCGTTGCCAACGCCGCCATCAACCACATCGTCCCCAGCCTCGCCCATGACAAGATCGTCACCAGCGCCTCCTGTGAGGCGATCATCATCAACGCCCCCCATAAGCGCGTCATTGCCGTCGCCGCCGTCAATGACATCATTGCCAGCTCCGCCGAAAAGGACATCGTCGCCACCCATGCCGTCGATCAGATCAGCCCCGGCAAGGCCAAGGATCTCCTCGGCCGCATCGGTGCCGGTAATGGTATCGGACGACGCGGATCCCTCGACATACACGCGGTCCAAGGGCCGGACGGCCGGTTCAGGTGCCGTTGGCTGTGGGTCGGTCGGGGTCGTCGGAGCCGTGGTTTCGGGCGCAGTCACCGGGTTTTCTTCGGGCAAGCCTGGCCCCACAGGATCGGCCGGATTCACCGGCTCTCCGGGGGCCTCAGGAGCAGAGGGTTCCGGCACCACAGGTTCGGGTGTGGTCGGCGACAGTTCATCGGGTGTCGCGGGGGCCGTTGTTTCGGGCGCCGTCACGGTTTCATCAGCAGTCGCGTCAGGTTGGTCCGACGCGTCAGAGCCGGACGGGTCCGTCTTCGACGTTTCGGGTGTGGCGGGCTCTTGTTCTGTCGGCTTTGTCGGCGCCAAGACTTCAGGATTAGCCGATGGGCCATTCTTGGCCACCACAGGCGCCTTCTCATCGACCAAAGCGGCAGGGCCCTCAGGCGCCACAGTCGCCGACGGCAGAGCAACGCCATCCACCGGGAACTTGGGTGGGGCAAGGACGTCCGGGCTCGACAACGACACCTGAGGCAGGCTGACGGCTGTCATATCCTGTGAAGGGAACGCGCTGCTTTTCGCCTTGAACAGACGGTTGGCCACGGTGCCTTCCGACTCCTCCGGCAGGGTGCTGTTGTCAGCAGGCATTTCCTGCGCAACTTCGACCTGCCAATCGGAAACTTCAGGCTCTTCAGAGGTCAGGTAGACCTCCTCCGGTTCTTGTTGCGGGCTTTCATTCGCGCCGCGGGCCTCAGCCTGCTGTTCGGACCCAAAGGACCGCAGGTAGGCGATAAGGGCGAACATTCCACCCAAACCGACTGCGATTTTCTTGTTGGATGTCGACGACTTTGGCTTCTTGAGTTCAGCCATTTCATCGATCCGCACCTCGCCTTCGGAGGTCTTGCCCTTTTTTGACTTTACGTTGATCAAGACGCTGCCCTTTCTACGATACGCGGGCCTTCTGGGCCCTGCCTCGCCGGAGCAACCGGGGCGGATTTGACCTTCATCATTTCGGATTTCGGCCCCATCCGGACCAGACCGCCATCTTGGACGATGCCAATGAGATCGACCTGCTCCAGGGCACTGGGGCGGTGTGCGACGACGATGACGATGCCGCCACGTGCCCGCACAGACGCGATCGCATCGCTTACCGCACGTTCGCCATCAGCATCCAGGTTCGAGTTCGGTTCATCGAGCAGAACCAGGAACGGATCACCGTAAAGCGCACAGGCCAGCGCGATACGTTGCCGTTGACCACCCGAAAGGTTGGTACCGTTCGCGCCAAGCTGGGTCTCATAGCCGTCGGGCATTGCGACGATCATTTCATGCACGCCCGCCGCCTTGGCCGCAGCGATGACCTTTTGGGGATCTGGGTCACCGAGGCGGGCAATGTTGCGCGCAACAGTGGTATCAAACAGCGTGTAGTCTTGCGGCAGGTAGCCAAAGCTGCGCGAAATCGCGGCCTCGTTCCATTGGCTCAGGTCTGCGCGATCAAGCCGGACGTGACCACGCAGAACCGGCCAAACGCCAGCCATCGCGCGCATCAACGACGATTTTCCGCCGCCGCTGGGGCCAATGAGGCCAAGGGCCTGCCCAGCTTCGAGGCGCAAGGACACATCGGCCAGAATGACCTTGCCGGTCGCTGGTGCGACAACGGTGATCGCGTCTGCCGAAAAGCTTTCGGTTGGGTCCGGCATTTCCATATGGCTAGCTTCAGGTGGCAGGGCAGCGATCGTTTCACGCACCTTGGCAAAGGCGTTCTTGGCCATGATGATGTTCTTCCAGTTGGCGATCGTGGCGTCGATGGGCGCAAGAGCACGCGCCGAGGCGACAGAGGCCGCGATGATCGAACCAGCCGTCATATCGCCCATGATCGTCAGATAGGCCCCCAACCCAAGGACGGCCGATTGCAGCATCATCCGCAGAATCTTGGAAATCGCGCCGATGGTCCGGGTGATGTCGCTGGACCCGGCCTGAAGCCGAAGGTGGTCTTCATTGGCTTCGCGGAACAGCTTAATGGCATTGCCAGAAAAGCCCATGGCGCGGATCACGTCCGCATTGCGGGCATTGGCTTCGGCCACCGAACTCCGCACAGCGGCAGCGCGGCTGACATCGCGGTTTGCCTTGCGGGTCAAAACCTCGGTCATGATCGTCAGCAGGGTCAGCACCACCGCGCCACCGATCGTCAGGGCCCCAAGATAGGGGTGCAGGAAAAACACGAAAACGACGAAGATCGGCATCCAGGGAAGATCCAGCAGCGCGACCAGCGCAGGCCCGCTCAGGAAATTGCGCAGCGTGTCGACCATGCGGCCACGTTCAAGCGCTTCGCCGATGGAAAAGCCGTAGCGCGGCATCTCGATCGTCATATGGTGAACATCGGGGGCGACTTGATCGTCGAAGCGCGCGCCAACCCGGTGCAGGATCTGCGATCGGATGACATCCAATCCGCCCTGAAAGGCAAAAAGCCCCAGCGCGAAGATTGAGATCAGCACAAGCGTTGGAACGCTACCGCTTAGCAAAGCCCGGTCATAGATCTGCATCATGTAAAAGGCGCCGGTCAAAGCCAGCACGTTGATGATCCCCGAAATGCCAAACAGATAAATCATCACGGACCGCATCCCCTGTGTGATCCGCGCTACCCGTGCGTCCTTTTCACGTTTCTTACTGGCCTTGTCCGACATGTCCCAAATCCCTCAACTCGTCTTTGCCCGGCAAGATGCCAGGGCCCCGAATGGCTCGGAAATGCCAGAGAACAGGCGGCGCGCCCTCCACTTTAGGTCCGCTTGCAATCGGGACCTTGGTCCTAGAAGGATAGGTCCTAGGTACCGAAAGAGCCGGGACCCAAGAGGCAGGACCAATCCGCGCAAGCCCCAACGCAACGCCCCCACGCGCCGACCCGCCCGCATGTGGATAAACGCATAGATTCATTAGGTATATGGATCGCCGGGACCACATGAAACCGCGCCGCTTTCAACCTAAGCTTTCGGGCAAAGGACAGGGTCCGTGTCATAGGACCTCAGCGGCCAAGCTTGATCCAGGTACAAAAATGTTTCTACTCTCAACCCGAAGCGGCGAGCGATTCTCGCGCTTTGGGACGACATTCAAACGTATGGGGGGCCACAGCGTAGGACTACGCGAGTTGGGACGAACTGCTGCTGCCAAGACTGTGGTTCAACCTGTTCATACAATCATTATTCACTAGACAGCCTGGGGGGGCCAGTGAAACAAGTTTATATTCTATCCAATCAAGTCTTCATTCGTGAGGGCATCAAAAGCTTTGTTTCATCCTTGCCCGACTTTGAGGTGGCAGGGTCGTCGGAACTTATGGAAGACCGTCTAGCAGACCTTGGCCGTGCCAAGATCGATGTCATCGTGCTTGACCTGGTCGGCGTGGCCAGCCCAACGGCAACGATACGGAACATCCGCCGCAGCATGACCAATGCGCGCATTATCACTTTCTGCCCGGTCCATTCGTCAAACTTTGCAGTTGATGCCCTGGATGCTGGCGCTGCCGGGATCATGACCCATTCCTGCCTGCCTATGGAGTTGAGGATTGCCATGGGTCGGGTCATGCAGGGCGACAATTACATCCAGCCCGATATCGGCATGGAAATCTTCCGCGAATTGCGGGCCAAGGACACCCGGCATTCCGAGGTAGACCGTCTGCGTCTAACATTGCGCGAGGAACAAGTGATCAACCACCTGATGCAAGGCAAGACCAATCGCCAGATTGGAGAATGCCTGTCGATCAGTGAAAAGACTGTCAAACATCATGTCGGTGTTCTCAAAGGCAAATTTTGCGCTGCAAACCGGCTGGAAATCGTCGTGCACGCACAACGGTTGGCGCTGTGGACAAGGAAAAGGATTAACCAATAGCTTTAGCCAGGGCGCTCGTTGATCTATGATCTTTGATCGCCCTGGGGAAATCGCTTTTCCGGGCACTCGCCTTAAGGGCCTTGGAATTTGCCGCTATTGTTTTTCTCTGACCGACTGGCCAGATTTTGGGCCGGATAACTCGGTCATCCCGGACGGGCTTACTGTTCTGACGCTCTTTGCCGATATCTTGGGGCAGGTCCTTGTGCCGCCGATTCACCAAAGCGCGGCGCATTCCTTGAAATTTCGGAACGAAACTGCGCTCAGGACCTGTCCGATCAGGACAGGTCTTCGCTCGTCTGCCGCGCCTGAACGGGGCCGTCACAGGCATGACGAAACGGATCACCAAGTCCATGTCAAACAAACTGGCAGACCGCATAGAGTGGCAAACCCAAGGCCACGACGGGCCCGACGTCCATCTACGCATTTCAGTCCAAACCGGCGCGCACGATGGACACAATCTTTGATTTCTGCTAGCGCTCAACCCATGGGGTATGACGACGAGAAAAGATCCATGGGGCAAGACGCAGCCAAAAAAATCCTGGTGGTTGATGACGACGCCACCAATCGGCTTGTCGTGCGCGTGCTGATGGAGCGCCGTGGATACATCGTGATCGAGGCCCCAAGCGGTCAGGAAGCGCTGGACATCCCTGACCTCAATGGCTGTGACATCATCTTGATGGATTTGAGCATGCCGCGCATGGACGGATTTGAAACGACCAAACGCATGCGCGAGGAAAACAAGATCTCGCAGTCCACGCCGATCTTTGCTCTGACCGCACATAACGCACGGCAAAATATGGAACAGTGCCTCGATTCAGGCATGAACGGCATCTTGACCAAGCCCTTTGATTCTCATCGGGCGGACCAGTTGCTATCCCTTATCAGCAGCTCAACCGGCGACTTGCCCGCCTGAAGCACTGCTGTCTCGCGGACAACCTCGCGCTAGGGCTGGAAACGACCAAGGTAACCCGGCCCTACCCTGCCATCCTGCAAACGAATCGCCCTTACAGGCTGAATTGGAACTGGTGAAGCAGCCCCGAGTGGCCGTTGCCGTCAGGCTCAGCTCACGTCCCAATCGTCTTCATCGCGCACTGTCCCGATCGAGTGCCATCCTGCGCAGGCACGGGCAACCTTGGTGTCGCCCCAGGTGCGAAACACAATGGAAAAGCCGGTTTCGCTGATGTCCTTTGCCTCGACATGCATGCGGGCATTCGCATCTTTGGCAAGGTCCCACATTGTCAGGGCAACGGACACGACCGGCGGTTCGACGTAGGCCCGCGAGAATGACACCCGCGACACCGCCTCGCGCGAACCCTCGCCCGTCCACATGATGCCACCATGTTCAAAGTCGGAAAATAGCAGGACTTCACCCTGATCCACTCCAAAGCTTTGTCCTCGTATCATCTTCATTCTTGATCCTGCCAATAATCGTGGGACAACTGATCCGGCTTTATCCAAAACGCCCCCGGGCTATGGAGCCCTCCGCTAGAAACGGCTTTGCCCAAAGAGGTTGAAATCGCCTATTCCCCGCAACTGTCTGCGTCTGCTTGCAATGAAGACGCGCTTTTCAAATGCTCAGGTCACCCAAGCGTTTCTCTTGGCTGAAAGCCGGGCCGGCATGGCCCAGAAATTTCAGTCCTGTCTTTAGTTTTACCGTCTCAGGCAAACGGGGAAACACGCTCTGCGCAAAATCGATGTTTGCAAAAATGGTTATTGTCCAACCCTCTCTCCCATTTCGTCGACTAACCAGTTGAACTACCGCATTCGCGGCAAGAGCGCGCGCTTCCAAAAACAGAAAAAAGGAACCCAATTAATCATGGGTTCCCGACCCCGACCATATAGGTCAGGCGCAGCCGCATTGTGCTGTCGCCCATAGGAACCTGCCCCAGTCAGGCCCTATGAGCGTCGCATCAGGTCGACACAGAACCGCCTATCCCCACAGGCGTCTGGCCCTCGTCTCCCGCAGGGGCATGTAAACGCATACGGCCAATTGCAACAAAAAGGCATTCGGATTCGGTACCTATCCTTTTGGTTACTCCTTACGTTGGGAGACCCCCATTCGTACAGGGCGGCGCTTTTGGGGTAGCAGGACACGGCAACACAAAACGCCCAAATGGACACCAGTGCAGCAGTGTCAGGAACGTACCCACTATAAATAGCTCAAAACCAACATGTTGATCCAAGGTCCATTGGGCCCAGCCGTCTCGCAGCTATCTGCGGCGCGCCGGCTTTGGACACCCGATCCGGGACATGGCCCCGACCATCCATACGACTTTGGTATGATACTTTCCTAGACTTTCGGGGGTTCTAAGCAAGGGTCCCGACAGGCAGAAACCCCATATCGGACCACATCAGGGTCCACATGATAGCCGAAGGGTCCAGAACAATGTCCATGCAAAACAACGTCGTCCTTGGGTCTTGCACGGATTGCCTGAACCACGAGTGTGAGCGCGCAGGCCTGTCGGCCAGCCAGACAAAAAACTCGAAATCGGACTATGGGGCCCAGCTGGATACGGCGATCAACAACCTGCACAAAGAGGGCCGCTACCGAACCTTTATCGATATCGAACGTCAGCGAGGGCAATTCCCCCATGCGACCTGGCGCAAGGCCGATGGGTCGGAAGCTCCCATCACCGTCTGGTGCGGGAATGATTATCTGGGCATGGGCCAGCACCCTGCCGTTCTGTCAGCGATGCACGAGGCGCTGGAAACAACGGGCGCTGGCTCGGGCGGGACCCGCAACATTTCGGGGACGACTGTCTGGCACAAGAAGCTTGAGGCCGAACTGGCGGATCTGCACGGCAAGGAAGCGGCACTGTTGTTCACGTCTGCGTATGTTGCGAATGACGCCACACTAAGCACCTTACCCAAGCTGTTTCCCGGTCTGATCATCTATTCGGACGCTTTGAACCACGCCTCTATGATCGAAGGCGTGCGCCGTAACGGTGGCGCCAAGCGGATCTTTCGGCACAACGACGTGGCCCATCTACGCGAGCTGTTGGCCGCAGATGATCCAAACGTGCCCAAGGTGATCGCGTTTGAATCGATCTATTCGATGGATGGCGATTTCGGCCCGATCAAAGAGATCTGCGATCTGGCTGACGAGTTCGGCGCGTTGACCTATATCGATGAAGTCCATGCCGTGGGCATGTACGGCCCCCGCGGGGCCGGAGTGGCAGAGCGCGACAGGCTGATGCATCGTCTGGACATCATCAACGGCACTCTGGCCAAGGCCTATGGCGTGATGGGAGGCTACATCGCCGCCAGTGCCAAGATGTGCGACGCGGTCCGGTCCTATGCACCTGGCTTTATTTTCACCACATCCCTTCCCCCCTCAATCGCAGCGGGGGCCGCAGCGTCGGTCGCACACCTCAAGCGCGACCCCGGCCTGCGCGAGCTGCATCAGACCAAGGCCAGGATCCTCAAGACCAGACTGAAGGGGCTCGGCCTGCCGATCATCGACCACGGCAGTCATATTGTCCCGGTGATTGTCGGACATCCCGGCCATACCAAAAAGCTGTCGGACATGCTGCTGGATCGCTTCGGGATCTATGTGCAGCCTATCAACTTTCCGACCGTACCGCGCGGCACCGAACGGCTACGCTTTACACCGTCGCCGGTGCATGGGGTCGAGGAAATGAACCTACTCATTCATGCCATGGATGAGTTGTGGTCGAGCTGCGCGCTGAACCGTGCGGTCTCCGTCGCCTGATTCAACGGGAGAGATTACCGGCTTCGAAGACTGGCGGCTGACAAAACGTACACACGCTTCTGGTTCCCTCAGCAGTCAAAAAAAAAGCCCCCGCAAACACGGGGGCCGTTCCAACCAAAGCCGGAAGTGGAGAAAGTCACGGGGTCGATGTCAGACAATCCCGGGACTACAACCGCAGTAGGCCTGCTGCTGATAGATCTGTTATCGCGGTCACACCGCTTTCTGGCAAGATTCCGGGCAAAACCAACAAGGATACATTATGAACCCTTTAGCATACTACAAACATATCCTTTCGGGTATATTTCTGTGATATTCTTTGAATTCGCCCCCCTACGCGTCCCACCAACCGGGGCCGCAAAACAGGTTCAAACAGACCTTCTCAAAGCCTGTAGCGCTGGCCCAAGTGCCACCAAAACGACCGCGCCACTTTGCCAAAGCAAAGCCACGAAAGCGCCTGTCGCGCTTGTGGTTCTTTAGCTGGCGTTCCGCTGAAAAGTAATTTGCACTCAGCACTTTACCCAGCAAAGCCGGATCGGCTTGCCCATTGATCGACCCCTAAAACTTGTCCGGGTGAGACTACCGGTTGCAGCGCCAAACGCACCCTATGTGCAACGACCCCTAAAACCGGAAAATATTCACAAATCGCCATCGACGAGGCGGTCGGTCGATAACTCGTCCCCCCCATTACCACACCATAGGACACCAAATAGGCAAACACATTTTTGCCTTCTTTCTGGAACAGGTTTCTTTCATGGAACGGCGAAATAGCCTTCCCTCAAACAATTAAGACGGATGATATCCAACCATGACATCGGCTCGAACCTTGATAATGCAGCCCCTAGCGCTCTGTTTAACCAGTATTGGCGCAACGTTCGCCGAATCTAGAGCGTGAACCAACTGGGGGCTGACCAACAGGCGCAAATCGGACCAATCGTCCTCAGCTGCCTAGCATTGTCCCAAATACAGAAACAGTGATCCATATTTTGCCACCAATGTCTGCAATCCAAAAACAAATTATGGCTTCCTGTTGACTTCGACAGCGACGCGGTCAAGTGCTCGCTTCATCACATTTATTAGATGACTGGGAGATCCAGTGGACAAAGTCTTTATCCTATCCAATCAAGTCTTCATCCGTGAGGGCATCCAGAGCTTTCTCACAACTTTGCCGGATTATGTTCTGGCAGGGTCTTCCGACCTTCTTGAAGACCGCCTACCCGACCTCGACTCTGCCAAGATCGATGTCATCGTGCTTGACCTGGTTGGCGTGGCCAGCCCAACAGCAACGATACGTGGTATCCGCCGAGGCCTTACCAATGCCCGCATTATCACGTTTTGCCCGGTCAACTCGACAAACTTTGCCGTTGATGCGCTTGATGCAGGTGCTGCGGGGATCATGACCCATTCGTGTCTGCCAGCCGAATTGCGCATTGCAATGGGACGGGTCATGCAGGGCGATAACTACATCCAGCCCGATATTGGTATGGAAATCTTCCGCGAATTGCGGGCCAAGGATACCCAGCGTTCCGAAGTGGAACGTCTGCGCCTGACAGTGCGCGAGGAACAGGTGATCAACCATTTGATGCAGGGTAAAACCAATCGCCAGATTGGAGAATGCCTGTCGATCAGCGAAAAGACCGTCAAGCACCATGTGGGTGTTCTAAAAGGCAAATTTTGCGCTGCAAATCGGCTAGAGATCGTCGTGCACGCACAACGATTGTCGCTGTGAACAGGGCGGGGAACCGCAACCTAAACCTTGAACCAGAGCGAAAATCGATCTTTGATCCGTGATCGCTCTGGAGCCTTCCGATTTGAAAATTTATCTTCAAAGGGCCAGATGAATTATGATCAATTTATTTTTCCTCTCTGGCAAGAGCAATTCATTGCATTGATTTTCGTTACTCTGCGCCCCGATGCGGGCGTTGACCAGCCACGCTAGCCGTTATGATTTCCACCAGATCACAGCAACATCCGCGCCCGAGCCGAACTGATTTTTCGAATAGATACTGTCTCTAGAATATGGACTACTCCACATGACAATGACCTTCGCTCCAGACAATTCGACTTCAGCATCAACGCGTTTTGCGGAGTTTTTCGCTGACAATAACATTGAGAAACCACGCAAGCTCATTTGGTCCTTGAGCACAAAGGTGTTCGTTTTGTTGTTGGCTGCGATCCTGTCGTTTGGTGCCGGTTTGCAATACTGGAACCACAAGATGTTGTATGAGAACGAGGTGCGCCTTGCGGATGACAAGCACCTTGTCACGGCCTCCTATCTGGCTCTTTCGCTGTCGCGCTATTCTCGGGACGTGTCGCTGGCCTTCTCTCACTGGGCAAATAGCATCACTAATGCAGACACAACGAGTGCAGCCTTTTATGACCACACATACGTCGCCAAATCGATGGATATCGATGGGTTCGCGATACTGTCGCGAAACAACACGGTGGAAAGCAGCTACAGCCTAATCGGGCAAGACATTGCTCTGCCCGATGAAGCAATTCTGGAAGAGCTCCGCATTGGAAATAATGACCGTCTGCATGGCGTTCAGATTTCTGACCTTCAGCGCATCGGGGACACGCGATACTTTATTCTCGGCTTCAATCTCGACAACGACCGTCTGGCCATTGGCTATCTGAACATCAATTATATCAAACACGTTCAGAAACAGATCGCGTTCGGTGAATTGGGGCATGCCGCGATCTTTGACGCAAGCGGCCGTGCTGTGGCCCATCCTGTTCCTGCCGTCGAAGAAAACATGATGGATGCCTCCGGCCTGTCGATCGTGGCCCGAATGATGAATGGTGAAACCGGCGTCGACCAGTTCTTTTCGCCGCCAATGAACGCCGACATGATCGCTGGCTTTACCTATGTGCCGGAAGCAGGCTGGCTCGTCATGGTCCCACAGCCAATCCAGGAATTGTCCGACTCTGTTGCTGCAAGTTTGCGCAGCACCAATCTTTTTATCCTGGGTGTTTCAATTGTTCTGGCGTTGTTGGGCTGGGTTTTGACCCAGGTCTTGGTGCGCCCGATCCATAGATTCACCGCCGCAAGCCTTGAGATTGCCGATGGCAACTTCGCCGTCGACCTGCCCGATCAGGAAAACTCTTCTCGCGAAATGTGGCGCCTGAATGAGGCCTTGAAGATCATGGTCGATCAGGTCTCCAAGTCGAAAAACCACCTTCAGGCCGCCTTGGAAATCGAGGCGTACGAAAACAAGCGCAAGAGCGAGTTTCTTATCATCGCCAGCCACGAACTGCGCTCGCCTCTGTCCGGCGTCGTCGGAATGCTGTCGGCCTGTAGCGAACAGGCCGAGGATAAAGACATGGCGACCTATCTCGACGTTGCGACCCGTTCCGCCAAGCAACTGAACTACATTGTTGATGAATTGATCCACTTTGCTGAGGAGGAGGCCGACAATACGCAGACCAATCTTGAGAGCTTCAATGCAGAGCACGAGTTTTCCCAACTCGCCGCCATCTATGGACAGCAGACCAAGGCGGGCGGGCTTGAATTCCACTATGCAGCGCAACCGGGACTGGACCAAGACGTGGTCACGGATCGCAACAAGGTGTTCCAGATCGTTGGCAACCTGCTCGAAAACTCGATCAAATATACCAACAGCGGTAGTGTTTCTTTGGATGTCGCGCTGGAAACTCAGTCCGGAACGAACGACAGCTGGCTGAAGATCAGAGTCAAAGACACCGGTATCGGTATAGATGCTGTAGATCTCGACAAGATTTTTGAGCCCTTCTATCAGGTCGATAGCTCATATTCCCGCAGCTACAACGGCCTTGGCATCGGCCTTTCCATCGCCAAGTCGATGCTCATCAGGCTCGGAGGCCATATTGAGTGTAAAAGCGAGGTCGGCAAAGGGACCGAGTTCCAACTGCGTGTACCGGTGCAAACCGGCAGTTCAGACGGACACACCCCATGATGTCCGCCGGTGCTCCGGTCGCAGGGCAGAACGTTGCCAAAAAGATCTTGGTTGTGGATGACGATGACATCAACCGGGCGGTGGTGCGCGTTTTCATGGAGCACCGTGGGTGCATCGTGATGGAGGCCCCAAGCGGTGAAGACGCCCTGAACCTTGCCGACCTGAATGGCTTTGACGTTATCTTGATGGATCTCAGCATGCCACGCATGGACGGATTTGAAACGACCAGGCGTATACGCGCGGAAAACAAAATCTCGGGGTCCACGCCGATCTTTGCCCTGACCGCACATAACGCAGAACAAAATATGGAAAAATGCCTTGGGTCAGGCATGACCGGCGTCTTGGCCAAGCCCTTTGATTCCGACCGCGCGGACCAATTGATGTCCATTATCAGCAGTTCCACCGGCGACTGGCTGTCCTGCATCAATGCACGGTCCTGTAATCCGGTCTGAGAAACTTCAGCGTACCAATCGCCGCACCAACCCTTGGAGGAGAGATTTGTTCGCCGGACTGTTGGCACCCAAATGGGCCTGTTTCAACGCCTGAAGACGATCGAAGTATGCTGACGCACTAAGGACCTTTCTGACAAGGCCAAGGCCCTTAGCACGCTGTTTCTCATATGCTTCGGGATCATCGAGAAGCAGAAACGCAAGTTCCAACGCCCCCTCTGGCTCGGCATCAACGGCAGCATCGTCGAAGTTGGGCCGCTGCAACGGGTCGAGCACAACCGGCACCCCCGCGGCCATCGCTTCCTGCGCAAGATGTCGAAGGCGGGTTGTCGGAATGCTTGCCTCAAAACAGAGGAAGATGTCGAGGTTTTGGAGGAACTGTGCGACGGTCACTCCCACACGCTCATCAAGGTGCCAGCCTTGCGGCACGGAATTCCGCGCACTGTTGCTGAGGAAAGCGCCGCCGAGCACCTGACGTGCGATCCGGTCTGTTTCCGCATAGACCGAAGTCAACCGATGCCCAGTTTCACGCCCGCCGATCAGTCCTGGCTGAGCATGATACCCCACGGTGTTGCGCGTCTGACCAGGGCGCTTTTGGGACCGATACCAAGTCTGATCGCTCAGAATGGGCTCCCAGCAAGGTAGCGCCACAAACAATGCATCCCCGTTTGGCCCCCGGTAGGCACTTAGCGTGTCGCGCAAAGCGGGGTTTTCGGCGCACCAAAGGGGCGATTTGTTCAAAAGGCCAGTAACGCGAGCATTCGCGATCCCAAATGCATCGGGTTGCGCCTCATCAATACCTGCGGCGAAAATATCGACAGAGTCGGCAACTACGACAACGGCCTCGGCATCAATATCCGGAAAATACACCTGCGCATCTTGGAGAATGGATGCACTGCGAAAAATCGCCATCCCGCAGTCGATCTTCTCGCCGTGCACAAGAACATCGGTGCTTTCATGCGCCAGCAGGCTTCGGAGGTGATCGGGCATCGGCGCGTCCACCTCCACGTCATAGCGCGACAATTGCACCAAGCCCGTTCTTAGCCCTGCGGCAGCATGGGCCTTCACTTCGGCGGCAATGGCCCACGATGTATCGTCTGCCAGGCGCAGATCCGCCGCGATCACAATATCATACCAGCGCCGGGCCCCGGTCTTACGATCACGCGTCGGCCACATAGGTTCGGGCACTGGAAAGGCACGCTTCGGCTGCGGAAACTCATATTTCAACGTCGGCGCGCTTTGATGAAATACCGCTTGCTGCCGGGGGATATTCCAGCCGCGCGCCCATGTGAAACCCGTGATAGCCAAAGGCCGAATGGGCAGTCAGCGAGCCTTCTGATTGGCGCTGAAACGACACTGGGCCGGTCTCCAAACTCTCGACCGTACCTTGGCCAAAAACAATATTTATCCGTTTGATGAACTCCGAATCCGCTCCAAAACGGACGCAATCCCAAAAGCCGATCTCGCGTGCAATTTCGTCGCGACGGAACATGAAGGAAGACATATTGCGAAACGTATACCAGCCAGCATTGCCCCTGCGGTAGAACTGCAAATCCTCGGTCGCGCGGGTTTGTTGCGAGTCATTGGCAACGCAGTCCGGTGCCTCCAACAGGTGCTGCGCTTGTAGCGCCAGCTTTTGCGGATGGGACCAGTCATCAGCGTCATTGCAGGTGACAAAGCGCCCAGCGGCCTCTCGCAAGGCCAGATTGCGCGCGACGTAGGGGCCACCATTCTCGGCCGCTTTGATGAGCCTTACACGAGGGTCACGCTCGGCCCATTCGGAAATTGCATGAGCGGTGTTGTCAGTGCTGCAATCGTCCACCACCAACACCTCGGTGTTGCGCCAGGTCTGGGCCAGCAATGACTGGATGGCGGTACCAATAAAGTCCGCCGAGTTGAAGGCAGGCATGATCACTGTAACTAAGGGCTGATCCGCAGCCTCTGGTCCTGTGTTCAGGGCCCGCGCGTCAACCGTCAGGCGATCGTAGGTACTGGCGGCCTGCCCAACCTGCTTTAGGGACACGTCAGCCAAGCCCTTGGCGCGCATATAGACGTTCACAAGGGCCAATTTCTCGTCCGGCACCTCCGAGCAATTTGCAAGGCCGAGATAGAGGTCCAAATATGCGTCAGATGTGAGATGCTCATTCAGAATAGCCTGAGCTCGCTCGCCCTTGCCGAGATTCAGATGGGCTTCAGCCGCCAAAATCGTAGCGGCGCGCCGATAGGCCTGATCGGCATCCGCAGTCAGGGCCAACTCAAGGTAATCAAGCGCGGCTTGATGGTCCAATGCCCCCCCGCCGCCAAGCCCAAAAAGGCCAACTCCCGAGCCGCCAGCGCCCGGCGTCTTGGGGTGCTAAAGTCTTGGGCAAGGTTGGCTAAATCAGCGGTTGCCCGATCTCTGAAACCAAGCTCAAGCAATAACTTGCGGTATCTTGTGATTGAATACGAACGCATGTGGTATCCTTAGGGGCGCATTCGTGGCCCGCCATGACAGCGGGCCAGATGTTTGGATTAGAATTGGGCAAAAGTTGCTGACGCCTGATCAAGATGCAACGTGCAATAGACGGATCCCGTCGTGGAACTCAATCCCCTGGACAATCTCCGGCAGCCAGTTACTACCTTCGAGTTTGCGCAGTCTTTTCTGCTCTGAAATCATCAGCTTGAAGACCATGGCCAGCCCAGTTGTTCGGCTATGACGATCCTTGGTGGGTGCACCGAAAGCCCTGGCCGCTTCGAGGGCGTCAGGCCCATTTCGGTCATGTAGCGGGCCATCAGTCCCAACTATTTGTTCGAGATCGTCAGCCAGGGCGAAGGCTGGTTGTATCTCGACGGAATCTTCAGGAGGGGCATCGCTACGCGTCGTCCTTTTCCGCGACCGACAGTGTGACCGCCTCTGTCACTCGCCGCTGAAACAGAAGATAGATGACCACGACCGGAAGGCCCGCCATAAGCGCGGCTGCCAGGCCGCTAACGCCATAGGACCGGATTTGGGCGATACTGACCGTGACGTTCATCATCTCGGGCTTGGTCACCGCCAGAAACGGCCAGAGAAAGGCATTCCAAGCTCCGATGAAAACGATGATCGCCAAGGCCAGGGTCACCCCCCAGTTCATGGGCAGGTAGATGTTGAGAAAGATCTGCCAATGTTTTGCCCCATCAAGGAAGGCGGCCTCGCCCAGCTCTTGGGGGATGCTGTCAAAGAACTGCTTGTAGACGATCACCGCAATGGGGGCGATCAGCTGGGGCAGGATCACGCCAAGCCAGGTATTGAGCAGCCCCCATTGGTAAATCAGAAAAAAGTGGTTCACGATCAGGGCCTGCACCGGGATCATGAAACTGCCCAGAATGCCATACCAAAGCATCCTGCGCCCGGTGAACTCGATCTGCGAAATCGCGTAGCCACAGGTCGAGGATATGGCAATCACAATGAGAGTGACGCCGCCCGAGGTCACGATGGAATTGAGATACCAGCGCCCCAGATCAGTGTTGAACAAAACGTTGCCATAGGTGCGGAAGAACCCGGTCGTGGCATCGGCCGGCCCCGCAGTGGCAAAGACGGCCCAAAAGATGGGAAAGGCCCAAAGCACGACCAGAACCAGGCTCACCACCCAAAGCGCAAGGCCGCCCAAATCCCATCGTCTGCCCAACCCGCCGCTCATTTAGATCGCCTGATGCGGAGCAGTTGGAACTGAAGCACAACGAAGGCAAGGACGATGAGGAAAAGGGCGACAGCAACAGCGGATGCATAGCCCGCTTGATTGCGTTGGAAGGCGACCGAATAGATATAATGGACCAGAACGGTGGCCGAACGACTGGGGGACTGAGAGGCCATCAGATAGACCTGATCAAACACCCTGATCTGCAGGATGAGCTGAATGGTCAGGACCAAGATGGTGATAGGCTTGAGCAACGTCCAGGTGATCCATCGCAGCTGTGCCCAGCGGCCGGCGCCATCAAGCTGGGCTGCCTCATAGAGGTTCTTGGGTATGGCGCGGAGGCCCGCCAGGAAAAGCAGAACACTGAAGCCAACGGTCCACCAGATCGTCAGCACGGCCACCGAGGGCATGAACCATGCCGCACTGCTCCAGACCGAAATCGTGGTGCCATTGGCTGCTTGGGCGAGGCCTCCAAGCGGACTGTTGGGGCTATCTGTCAGCAGATAGGCGATCGAGGTGACGGTCGAGACCGGTAGAATATATGGGACAAAAAACACCGAAAGCGCGATGGCCTGCCAATAGCCTCGCAGGCGGTTGACCACCATCGCCAGCGCCAACCCCACCAGCGTGCCGGGCACGACAGTCAAGGCCACGAAGTAAAGGGTGTTGCGCAGCGCTGCGCCAAAACCCCTGTCGGACAAGAGCCTCTCGTAATTGGCAAGCCCGACCCAAGCACCCTGTTTGGTGAGCGCCCCGTCGGTAAAGCTCGTGGCCAGCATCTGTAGCGACGGGTAGATGAAGAGCGCCGCGTAGACGAGCACGAATGGCAGGACGAGAGGCAAAGCGGCCCGGTTTTCTTTGCGGTCTCGCTGGTTGTCCATGCCGGTTATGTCGCCCGCTTGGCCAAAAATTGTCAATGTTCATCTCGCTTCGCAGATGCAGGGCGGGCCTCACCTCGGACCCGGCCCTCCCACCGGGCCTATGCCCGGTGTAGCCGTGCATCCCTCAAAGGCTGGCGGCGGCAGCCTCTTTGGTGTTTTGGTAGTGTCAGGAGCCCATCGGCTCACACGCGGCGCTCGGGCGATGAGGCGCATGTAGCAAGCACGGAGGCAGACCCGCATGCGCACGAACTGGGCTGGAAACTATATATATCAGGCGCCCCACCTGCGGCAGGCCACGACTATGACCGAGGCGCAGGAGACCGTGGCGGCCGCCCGCAAGGTCAGGGTTCTGGGGTCGCGGCACAGCTTCAATGGCATTGCCGATTCCAAGGAGACGCAACTGTCGCTGGCGGCCCTGAACAAGGTACTGGCCATCGACGCCGCCAAGATGCGCGTAGAGGTGGAAGGTGGCATTCGCTACGGCGATCTTGCTCCGGCGCTTCAAGAGCAAGGTCTCGCGCTCGCCAACCTCGCATCATTGCCCCATATCTCTGTGGCCGGGGCCGTCGCAACGGCGACACATGGCTCGGGGTCGGACACGGGCAATCTGGCCACATCGGTCGTGGCGATGGACATCATCACCGCCAGCGGCGAAATCGTCAGCCTGTCGCGCGATGCGGATGGCGACACATTTGCTGGCGCAGTCGTCAATCTTGGGGCGCTCGGCGCGGTCGCGCGGATGACGCTCGAGGTCGAGCCCACTTATCAGGTTCGCCAAGATGTCTATGTCGGACTGTCACATAACGTACTGGCCTCAGATTTCGACGCCATCTTCGGAGCGGCAAAAAGCGTCAGCGTCTTTACCGACTGGCGCGGTGCAACGACACAGGCTGTCTGGCTCAAGCAGGTGGTGGATGCCAAGACGGGCCAAGGGGCTGCTCCTGCCGAATTTTTCGGCGCTGTCGCCGCGGCGCAAAACCTGCACCCGCTGCCGGGCGGAGACGCGGCGGTTTGCACCCCACAAATGGGCGCGCCAGGCGCATGGCATGAGCGGCTGCCGCATTTCAGAATGGCCTTCACGCCCAGCAATGGGGCGGAAATTCAGGCCGAATACTTCTTGCCGCGCGACACAGCCGCCCGCGCCATCGCCGCCATGCGGCAGCATGGCGACCGTCTGGCCCCTGTCCTGATGATCTCGGAGCTGCGTACGATTGCCGCCGACAATCTTTGGCTGAGCCCCGCCCATCGCGGCCCTTGTCTGGCCATTCACTTCACCTTCAAGCGCGATTGGGAAGCCATCCAAACCGTTTTGCCCGCCATCGAAGCCACCCTTGGCCCGCTTGGCGCAGTGCCACACTGGGGCAAGTTGACAACGATGCCGCCTGCGGCGGTGATGCGGCCCTATGGACGTCTGGGAGATTTCCGAGACCTGGCCATGGCGCACGACGAGCCGGGCAAATTCCGCAACAGCTTTGTCCAGCGCTTTGTCTTTGGTGAGGTTTGACACATCCCGTCCCAAGCGCGCGACAGCTTGGTCAGTGGGCCAAGCCCCTTCTCGTTCACCCCGTCAGGCGAGTGACCGAGTCTTGGAGGGCCCATCCAGGCGCCAATATCTCATGTCGCTGATGGAACGCTTCGCTGCCTTGTGCCACCTTCTGGCGCTCGCCCTCGTCCGCCTCCGGCTGCGGAGATCGCTAGTGCGCGACCGCCCACAGAGGTGGCACCATAGGGCCGTCGCTATTGGCCGAACTGACCCGCTATTTTTCGCAGGTCGCTCGGTGACGATCCGGTCCATCGGCGAAAGCTCCTGAAGAAACTGTTGGGATCGCTATAGGCCAGCAAGTGAGAGATTTCTTCGATCGTCAGCGTACTCTTGGTCAGGTATCGCCGCGCAAGGTCTTTGCGGGTCGTATCGAGGATCTGCTGGAACGTTGTCATTTCGTTGTGCAAGCGCCGCTGCAACGTGCTGCGGCTGACCCCAAGTTCTGCGCACACTGTGCCCACGTCGGAACGTCCCAAAGGCAGCTGCATCAGAAGTGCGCTGACGACCTTGGAGGCGACGTCGCTGGCGCGGGTACGGGCAGCGAGCTGGCGTTCCAGATCCTGTTCCATCGCGTGCCACAGCCCTTGGGCTTCGGAAAGGAATGGCGCGGCTGCATCGGCAAGCGAGAAGCTCAGCGTCGCCTTTTCCCCGTATCTTGGCATTACCCCAAGATGCCGAGCCAGCGTATGGCGCACCTCTTCGGGAGCCTTAAGTGTCGCCACTATCGGGATTATTGATCGCGCCGTCATCAGCCGTGCTTTTTCGACAATGAATGCGAGATAAAGCGCCAACATGGAGGCGGGCAACTCCAGATCAGGCGAATTGCTATCGTAATCGACCGTCAGTTTTTCGTCATCTCTGAAAACGTGCATCCGGGTCGGTCCGATCAGGCGCTTGTACCGGGTGATCCGGCGCAAGCCTTGTTCAAGGTCCGGCGCACATTCAAGCGCCAGAAACACAGGAACGAGCGGACCACGCGCAATGGCGATACCCAGCTGGCTCGGTAAATCCTCACGCCCGGCCAGACGGACTGTCGCTTCCCACGCGGCCACGTATTGCGCGGCCGTCACGCCAAGCGCGGCCTGCTTGGGATCAAAATCGCCGAGGCCGGCCTGCCGAAGCATCTCTGTGGGATCGACCCCGAGCATGCGGCAGGCGTTCAACCCAAGCGCGAGCGGATAGGTTTCCTGCATTGTCGTCACCTCATCAACGGCTGGTCCATCCTCATGAGGTCTCGTCAAATCATGCCACTTGCAAGCTCTGCAAGTTGATTGGTGCAACATGCATGGGTTTGACCGCATCTGCATGTTCATACCGTTCGCGGCTCGGCCTAGCCTGACCTCAACTCGGCAAGGCAGTATCCGGACATATGAAATTCGAGATGACCAAAATCGGCAGCATCAAGATCCGCTACGCGGCCAACCGAAACGAAGGTAAGCCACGGGAAACACCTGCGCTTGAGCGCGATGTCACCCGGATCGAAGCCCCGGTGCAGGTGCTGCATGGCGAGTGCGATACGTTTGTGTCCGTGACCAATTCACAGCGGCTGGCAGATCGTCTGCCCAATAGCAGGTTCGCCGTCATCCCTGGCGCGGCGCATTATGCATGGGAAGACAACCCATCGGATTACCTCAACAAGGTCCTGAGCTTAATCAAAGAGGTTGAAGCAAACGCTTATCCTGCAGCCAAGTCCTGAACTTTCTAAAGGCTGAGGAAAGTAGAATGGCTTGATTATCGCGAACTCATAATCCGCTCGCTGCCGCGTTTTCGCGAAATGGGCAACGATCCCCGACAACAACTCAAAGGAACGATCAATGACCGACCCCCATTACCCCAAAGGCAAAACAGCGCTTCTCTGCATCGACCCATACAACGACTTCCTCGCAGAGGGCGGCAAGATGTGGCCCGCCCTGAAAGAGGTCGCCACATCGGTCGACCTTCATGCCAACTTGGCCAAGGTCCGTACGACTGCGCGTGAGGCGGGCATGCCGATATTCATTCTACCGCACCATCGGCACCATTCCACGGACTTTGAGGGATGGGCGCATCTGACCCCATCACAGGCCTCGGCGCACAAATATCAGTTGTTCGCCGAAGGCAGTTGGGGCGGTGAATTTTACGAAGGTTTCGGTCCCGAAACTGGCGATATCATCATCAGGGAACACTGGGGCGCGTTCAGCTTTGCCAATACCGATCTTGATGTGCAGCTACGCCAGCATGGCATTACCCATGTCATCTTCGTCGGTTTGATTGCCAATACCTGCATTGAAACGTCAGCGCGCTTTGCGGCCGAACTTGGCTATCACGTGACACTGGTGCGCGATGCAACGGCCGCCATGTCCGCAGAAGCGATGCACGCCGCGCATGAGGTCAATGGTCCGACCTACGCCCAAGCCATCCTCACAACGGCTGAGGTGATTGAGAATTTGGATAGTGAGGTAACGGTATGATCCTCGGTCATGCGGCCACGACGCTTGTCGCCAAACGCGTCACACCAACCATGCCTTGGTGGCTTCTTATTGTTGGCGCCTTTCTGATCGACATCGCGATGTTTACCTTCGTAGGTCTGGGCATCGAGACAATGGAGCCGACAGGTGGACGTCCGAGTATGGCGAACGCAATCACCGAGATGACGTTCAGCCATGACCTGATCCCCCAGATTGGCTGGGTATTGCTTGCCGGTGCAATTGCGTTCGCGGTGACACGGCGTCGTGCGTTCGTGCTTGTCGCCATGGCGTTGTCGTTGGCCCATTGGCTGGGTGACTTGGTGTCAGGCTACGGGCATCACATATTCGGACCTGATACCCATTCTCTCGGTACGGATTGGTATCACCTGAATCTGCCGGCGGCGTTGGCTTTCGAGGCCGCACTTGGCATCCTTTGCGTCTTTATCTTCACCCGGAACAGATCTTTCTCGCCCCGCGCTCAGGCGGGACTCTACGGCCTGTTCGGCGTTGCACCGTTCGTTTTCCTCATCATCTGAGGGCAGATCAGATCGCCTTCTCGGCGTGCTTGGTCGATTGCCCTCAGCGATACCCGCTTAGCCACCTGACCTTCCTCCCGATCGCAGCGCATGTAAACTTGGAGCGCAATTTGCCGATTTTCGGCGACAGGCGATTGGCAGCTTTTGCAATCTAGGATGCTCCCTTACCACTTGACGGAAAAAGTAATTGAGATTACCCAAATCTCAGGCCGTAGACGCCTGCCTCTCGCTGACATCTGTCTTGGTTAAGTTCTACGACGTTGAATCTGTATCTACTTCTTTCCGCAAATCGCGCGGATGGTAATGCGAGCCCCATCTTAAACTGCGCGATCTGGCAAGAGAGATATGGGTTATGAGTGATACCCCTCCCAATACATTCACCGATGGTGCGCTTGGCACCATTTACTTGAAAACCGCGCTCCCGATCATTTTCGTGATGGGGATGACTGGCCTGCTGTCGCTTGCGGATGCCTTGTTTCTGGGGATTTACGTGGGTCCAGACGCGTTAGCGGCCGTCACACTGATGTTCCCGGTCTATATGCTGATCGTGGCGCTTTCCACGCTTGTCGCAAACGGCATGTCGAGCCTGTTGGCGCGATCGCTTGGCGCTGGAGACTTAGACGGCGCACGCGCCACGTTCGCTGGAGCACATGGCCTAGCCGTTGTTTTGGGTGCGATCCTGATCGTGTTGTTCGTCCTCTTTGGAGAGCCGGTCGCCTTGTTGGCGGCAGGAGGGTCAGAGGCACTGGCTCAGATGGGGTTGGTCTACCTGCGGATCACGGTGTTCTTTTCGCCGTTGTTGTTCGTGTTGTCAGTCAACTCCGATGCCCTGCGCAACGAAGGGAGGGTTGGCCTTATGGCCGCGATGAGCCTTCTGGTGTCGATTGCAAACATCATCTTCAACTATGTCCTTATCGCCATTCTGGACATGGGCGTTGCAGGATCAGCTTATGGGACTGTGGCGGCACAGGCGCTGGCCTTCGCAATCATTCTCACGTTCCGAATAATCGGCACTACGTCGCTGCGCCCCGCAACCTTGCTGTCCCATTCTGTGCGCGGAAAATGGGGGCAGATACTCGCACTGGGTGCACCACAAAGCCTGAGCTTCATCGGTCTGGCGCTCGGCTCGGCGGCGATTCTCACGACGCTGCAATGGGTTGGTCGCCCGGGCTACGCCGACACGATTACCGCCTATGGGATCATCACACGGGTCATCACCTTTGCCTTCCTGCCGCTCTTGGGGCTGTCGTTTGCAATGCAAACGATCACAGGCAACAACTATGGTGCAGCCCTTTGGAAAAGGTCGGATGCGAGCCTGCGCATGGCGCTTTGCATCGCGCTTGTTTACTGCGCCTTAGTGCAATTCGTCGTGACAAGCATACCCCATCAGATCGCCGGAGCCTTTGTAGATGATATGGCGGTCATTGCAGAGGTCGCGCGCATCTTGCCCATCATGACCTGTGTTCTCTTCCTGATGGGACCGTTGATGATGATCGCGGCCTACTTTCAGGCGATCGGCTCCGCGGGCAAAGCCGCTCTTTTGGGGCTGACAAAACCTTACGCCTTGGCCATCCCTTTAACGTTCTTGTTGCCCGGCTGGTTCGGTGAAGTCGGCATATGGTATGCGGGCCCAATCGCCGAACTGATGATGTTGGGCCTCACAGCTGTGGTGCTATGGCGCACCGGCCGGGAGAACGTGCTAAAATGGGGTATTTTCCACGCCACCGAAGGAGGCGCGTCATGAACACCCAACTTCCATCAGCAGCGCGGGCCAAAGAACAAGCGCAGCTTTTGCGCACAAAGATGGCCGAGGACGGGTCACCGATTGGCCATGCCAAGTCCCTCGAATTGGTGGCGCACCAACACGGGTTCCGCGATTGGAATACGATGTTTGCAGCCATCGGAAACGGGGGGCCCAAGGACTGGGCTATCGGTGACAAGGTCAGCGGAACGTACCTTTCGCAACCGTTCACGGCACATGTCGCTACCGTTTCAAGCATACAGCCAGGATGGTTCCGGTTGGAATTGCATTTGGAGGAGGCCGTTGACGTTGTCACATCAAAGAGCTTTTCAAATTACCGCTCGCGCATTCGTGGCGTAGTCGGTCCCAAAGGGCATTCAGTTGAACGGACAAACGACGGAAAGCCGCACCTTCAAATCGATCTATGGTGACGTTTACACACCATTTTCAAATCTGACTGCAGCCATCGACGCCATGGAAGCTACGGCCACGCAAAACTTGGATCTTGGGATCCTGTCATTTGAGGTCTTTGCTCAGTCCTCGGGAGCCACACCACCTTTTGCCGTTTCATCAGCGATGAATTGTGCGAGCCTTTCGTCAACGCCTTCGGCGGTTGGTGGAGGGGTGAAGGCTGCGAGTTTCTCTTGCCAGATGCCCGTGGCGCGTTGGTCCGCGCTCGTAGCACCTGCTTCGGTCCACGCTCCATGATTTCTGAGGTCCGCAACGAGAGGCTGATAAAAGGCATCCTTGTAGCGGCTCATGGTGTGTTCCGTGTCGAAGAAATGGCCCCCAGGAGCAACCTTGGCGATGCTGTCATATCCAATATCATCGGCAGTTGCAGGTGCTGGTCGGGCGAGATGGGCGATGGATTGAAGGGCCTCCACATCCAGAATGAATTTCTCATATCCAAAGGTCAGCCCTCCTTCCAACCATCCTGCCGCGTGCAGCGTCAAAGTAGCTTGGGCAAGCACCGCGCCCCAAAGTGCCATTGTGGTCTCTTGCACGCCTTGACCATCGGCCAAGTTTGAAGCCGCGCCGGATGCTGAGCGCCAGGGAAGTCCGATCAGACGTGCAAGCTGGCCAGAACCAAGGCAGGCACGGATATGCTCTGGGGTGCCAAAAGCGGGCGAACCGGACTTCATATCCACGTTCGAGGTAAAGCCACCATAGGACACAGGTGCGCCGGAGCGTGTCAATTGCGCCAGCGTAATGCCTGCCAGCGCTTCGGCATGTTGAAGAGCGAGCGCACCAGAAATGGTCACAGGTGCCATGGCACCGGCAAGGCAGAAAGGCGTGATGATTGACAGCTGTCCTGCGCGTGCAAAGTCGATAATACCGCGCGTCATTGGAATATCCAACTGACGCGGTGAGTTCGAATTGATGACTGTGGTAGCCCAAACGCCGTTTTCAAACTCGGCTTCGCCAATCTGATGCGCTTGGCGGATCATCTCGAACGATTGCAATGTCTGGCCGCGGCCGCGTGCATAGACGAATACTGGCTTGTCACCCAGCGTGAGCTGGCCCCGCATAATGGCATAATGGCGCAAGTTAACGGCAACGTCTTGTGGCTCTGCCGACGGGCCATGTAGGTGGATCACGTCGAAGGACTGCTCAAGTTTCAGCGTTTCGCAATAGTCTCTCAGGCTGCCAGGGCGCCGGCCACGGATGTTGTCAAAGGCGTTGGGGCAGCCGGATCCCGCCTCGAACAGCATGGAGCCGGGGGCAAAGGTCTGTTCACGCATCGGGTTGGCAGCGCGCATGCGGATGGATTTGGGCGCAGTCGCTAGGGCTGCTTCTACCATTTCGCGGCCAATGAAGACCATCATGGCTTCTTCGTCGACGATCGCGCCACCTGATTTGAGGATATCACGGCCCTCGTCTAGCAGCACTCGGATCCCAAGGTTTTCAAGGATGCGCAAGGCAGTGTCATGGATTGCGGCAATCTCATCTTCCGAGAACCCGGGCTGCGGTGTGAAAGGGTTCCGCAAATGGACATATGCTGAGTCATGAGGGGAGGAAATGTTGCGCGAAAGGCCCCCCCTGTGGCCGCCGCGACGTCGATTTTCGGTCAACCTTCAGTCCCCCTCGTCATGTTCAAAAACTCTAGAGGCTAGACTGAGTTTGGGTTGTCTGAACGCGACATTGCGGAGGTCGCAGCGCCCCCAGCAAATGACCCTATTTGGTCCCATAGGCGCCGACGTCAGACAGTGCCAATTCAGTTCGATGCCGGGGGTGGACATCGTAGCAGTACATGTACACCACCCCAAAGCGGAACATCTTGAATAACGCAGCGAAAGCCCGTTCTGAGCCCAAAGTACCCCTAGTCCAGGATCATTGAGATAAACCTAAGGCAAGTTGTTCCTTGATATCTAAACCACATTCTCCAGAAGACGTAACTCGAGATCTTTATCGAAAAGGGTGGCAGTTCTGCCGCCTTCACCATCGGAGCGTAATTCAGCAAGCGCAGTGCCGTTCTTCGCAAACTTTACTGTCGAAACGTCACCTACGTGCTAAATGTCCCAATTCAATACATCCGAGATTCTGTTAGTCGCTCTATCGTTTGAGATGCCGCACTGGCTTGCCTCTGTCCATATCTCAGGCAACAAGTCCGGCTTCGATCACTTTTTTTGCTCTTGGAGGAAAAAGAGTGAAATTTTTGTCGCCGCTCTCCTTGGCTAGGTCAAGCTCGGCCTGAGCTTCTTCAAGTTGCCCAAGGTTGATCAAGCATTGTATCAGCTGGCTAAAGATGCGTCTAGAAGGACGAATTTCCAGACTTTTTTTCAAGTGGACTTTCGCAGCTATGGGATCGGATTTGATAAGATGACAGCCCCTTTCGCCGTGCCAGATAGCCGTTCCCTCGGCTGGCGCCTCGAACGCAATCAACGCGTCATTGAGGATTAGGTTTTCGATGATCGGTCTTAGCAACCTTGCCTGCGATAAGGTGACAAGAACTGTGTGTCCAACAAATGGAATGGGGACGGCTCTGAACTTTGGATAGGCGGCTTCAACCATGTTTTCTACCAAAAATTTGTCTCTCGCTACCATCGGGTCATAGAAAACGGTTGGATCGTGAATACTTAGAGGCACGTCTTTGAGCTCAGAATGAGTAATTGGGTGATCAACGTAGGCTGGAAGTTTTAATGGCGGCCAAGCAGGTAGCATAGGCGCGGCCGCAATTATTCGGGCATTCACAACACCACCGTAGTAGAGAGCTGCATAACCACCAAGGCTTGAACCGTAGCAGATTACATCATCCCAGTTGCCAGCAAGCGGCAAAATGGCATCTCGAAATTGATTAATGGAGCAACCTTGATACTGTGTTCCAAATTTTTGCGCTACGTAGATCGTATCGAGTCCCAAAGAAAGTAAGAAATCAGTACCAAAGCCACGACTTGAAAGATCGGAAGGCTGTCCACCAAAAGTTATGGCAAGCTTATTGGTTTTCGGATCTTGACAACGATGAAGAGTAATTTCAAAATTCTCGTCTCTTGCTAATCTTTGCATGATATATTGATTGCTTTCAATTAGTTGGGAAACCACTAAGCAACTTAAAAAAAGGTCCATTGGCGCTCAGTCAAAGAAAAATTCACTACGCAGCTAGCCACGATCCCGGTTGCAAAATCAAAATAACACCCGCGAGCAATCAAGATCTTTAGCAAGGTACTGATGATTGGCGCTGGTGACAACTCCAACGATGGCCGGAGTTTCCACCCAGCCGACTTTGGTACAAGTTGCAGGAAATGTAGGCACTCTAGACGTCGTGACGCGCGTGGCATTCTGGTAGGCTTCGGCCCAGACCGGGCATTCGCTATTCCGTCACGATGCGGCAGTGCAGCCCGCCGAACCGTCCGTTCGCTGCGTGGGCGAAGTCTGGGCGAATTCAAACCAACGACCTGCAAACAAGCTTCCTAGTGACCAGTAGCCAACGGACGGGGTTTGCTCAGTGTTCTCCAGAGCCAGAACAGCATCAGGGGTGCTGGCAGACTAATTCGAACCAGTCTCAGCTGGGGCAGTCATGCTGTCCTTTAACCCGCGCAGATACCGCGCCATTCGTCGAGAGCGGCGGCGCGGTTTAGCTTGA
>JAQWWH010000103.1 GCA_029255105.1 Flavimaricola sp.
GCGATCACCACCCAAGGGCTGCATCTTCCACAGTGATCGCGGCAGCCAATACTGTTCGCATGACTACCAGAAAATCCTGCGCGAGCGTGGGTTCAAAGTGTCGATGAGCGGCAAGGGTAACTGCTATGACAACGCCGCAGTCGAGACCTTCTTCAAAACCATCAAGGCCGAGCTGATCTGGCGACGCCATTGGGAAACCCGCCGACAGGCTGAGACGGCCATCTTCCAATACATCAACGGCTTCTATAACCCGCGCCGTCGGCACTCAGCATTGGGAGGAAAAAGCCCATTGGCATTCGAACGCCAAGTGGCCTAAACGAGCACCGGGGGCGGCACAAATACGCGACAGGTCCAGAATGCTCAATCCGATGTTCCCGACCTAAAGCCGCCGCTTACAAAGAGATCCAATGCTACGCCGCGGCTTCTCGAAGGCAGACCTCGATAGTGGCGGATAAACAAAGATCAACGAGCCTAAATGAGCTGACCTGCCCCCCCGAAAGTTCCCTAAATTTGTCGTCTTGCCCGCGACAATCTCGACTACAAGTGCCGCCCATGGTCAGACACATTGCTACGTTCTCCATTGTAGCAAGAGCAGGATTTCACTGAATCGATACAAAAGCTCCGGCACGATCCGTAGCTTTCCAGAACTTATTGGGGGGATATTCGGCGGGACAAAAGCACAGATTCCACTAATTTTCGATAAATATCAGTGTATTAGGGGGATTATATGGCGGAGAGACAGGGATTATTCGCCTGCGAGTCAAAACACCCAATAATATAAGGAAATAAGGTGTTTACAAATCTAACGTGTGGGGTAAACGTGTGGGGAAGCTGTGTGGGGAGGGCTGTCCTCAGCCTGACGGCTTACGGGGAGACGATTTAGAATGCCTCAATATCTGGAGAAAAGAAGGCGGCGCTGGTACGCTGTGCTTGATGTCCCGGCATACGCCCGAAAGGCTATCGGAAAGAAGCGTCTGGTTCAGTCCCTTGAGACAGATTCTTTAACGCAAGCCCAGATTAGGGTTCTTGGTGTCGTTCAGGGATGGAAAGAACTGATACTGCATAGCGCGCAGCGTTCTGGTGCGACTGGAAGTGGTCCACCCCCATCAGCCATTAATCCCAACACATGGCGACAAGAAAAACAGCGCCTTGAGGTTCTGGGCGTACCTGACCCTGAAATAGATGAAGCCCTATGGTCTATCGCCACAGACATGGAGGAAGACGGTAAAGAAGGGGCTATCGTGGCCTTCAATGTCGCTACGGGTAAGTCTGTCTTGCTTTGCGAACATGTCCAAGACTACCTAAACGACACAGTCCCAGACCCAAAGTCGAGGGACATGAAGACCCGCCACCTGTCAATCTTTCTGAAGACCTTCAATCTGGCAGAAGATGTTACCCATGAGGCTGTCGCTGACTGGGTGGAGAAAGTCCTTCAGGGTGCAGTAAGCCATAAGACAGCTAAAACCTACCTGTCTACATACAGGACCTTCTGGACATACCTAGGCCGTAAGAAGCTGGTAAAGCGTTCCCTAGAAGCCTTCACAGACGTTCTGGAGGCCCCTCTGAGGCCCAAGAGTGACAAAGGTAAGGGTAAGAGGGGGTACTTCACACCTGACGACTACAAGAGGCTTCTAGAGGCTGTGCCTCAGGACGACAGAACACTTTATGACCTTATCAGACTTGCCGCACATACAGGTTGCCGTATCGACGAACTCTGTAGCCTTCGCATTGATGATGTGAACCTGAGCGACAAAGTCCCCTACTTCTTGATTGAAGATGCCAAGACAGACGCAGGTAATCGTAAGGTCCCTGTTCACAAAGCCATTAAACAACTTGTCGTCCAACTGAAGGACACTAGCGAAGATGGCTACCTACTGACTGGTCTAACCTTCAACAAGTATGGCGACAGGTCCAATGCCATTGGCAAGAGGTTTGGTCGCCTGAAGACATCTCTGGGCTATGGTGGGGACCTTGTGTTCCACAGCTTTAGAAGGGGTGTTGCTACCCAATTTGAGAATAAGGGTGTCCCTGAGGTTATCGCCGCAAGGGTCCTAGGCCATGAGTTCCCAACCATGTCGTTTGGGACATACTCAGGTGGCGCTGACCTCGAAACCCTACTGAACTCTGTAGAACGACTTAACTGGACATAGTAATTCTGAACAGCATACAAACTAAAGTTACCCGCTTAAGTGACTGACTTTCTCAGTATCACGACACAATATGGATTATATAACATAACATGTTGAACCCTGATCCTTCAGGGCTTGAACCACCATCTTTGCGCCGGTCATCTGACGTGTCATATTCTCGCTCCGTTTCATGTCTTCTTTGGGCAATAAAAAACCCCCGGTCTTGGCGGGGGCGGATGGGGACCTTCGAGGAATACCGTTACCGGCCCATGCGCCTTTTTCCTGTAAGTACGACGATGTCGGTCATTCCAGAGTTCCTTTGCAGTTGCAGCGGACATTAGGGTGCGGGTTTCGGGGCGTCAACACCGAATGACATCAATAAAGTGTCGCCGCGGGCAAAAAAACATTCCGAAAGTTGCGATGGGGAGATTAAATCGTTGTGTTTCGCAAAATGAGAGTGGCTGTGGCGGCGAGGATCGGGGCAAAACCGGTCCAGCCGCCGGCCCCGCACCCCTGCTGGCGCAGGGATGCGGGGATCTTGCCTGCGGCGCGGATATTTTTTCCAAGAAGAAAGCCCGTCAGAAGCTGAGCGCAGCCCCGTCCGAGCGCGGGTCGCTGGCGGATTCCATCAGGCCCGAGGCATGGCGCACGACGGCACCCGCATGGCCCGCCAGATCAGAGTAGGGCGGGATCATCTCGACCTGGTGGCCGGCATCTTTCATGCGTTGCACCAGCGCGGGGTCGAACCTGTCCTCAAGCTTGAGGCTGGTCGAGACGTCGCCCCAGGTGCGTCCGAGCAGCCAGCGCGGCTGGGTGACGGCCAATTGCAGGTCCTGGCCGAACTGGGCGTAGCGGGTGAAGACCGCGGATTGCGTCTGCGGCTGACCTTCGCCCCCCATGGTGCCGTAGGCCATGACGCGCCCGTCGTTCAGATGCGCCAGCGCCGGGTTGAGGGTGTGGAACGGGCGGCGGCCCGGCGCCAACTGGTTGGGCCCCGCAGCGAGCGAGAAGCCCGCGCCGCGGTTCTGGAAGTAGACACCGGTTTCGGGGCAAGTGAGGCCCGAGCCGAATTCCCAGAACACGCTTTGGATGAAGCTGACAACCATTCCGTCTTTGTCGGCCGCGCCCATCCAGATGGTATCGCCTTCGACAGGCGTGTAGGGCCAGGCGAGCGCTGTCTTTCGGTCAATTCTGGCCGCCAGACGGCCCAGTAGATCGTCGGCCAGCCATTCTTGTGCGTCCTGTGCCATGCTCTCTGGGTCGCCAAGATCGCGGTTGCGCAGGATGAAGGCCTGTTTGGTCGCCTCGATCAGGCCATGCAGGTGGTCGAACCCCTCGGCCTCGGTCACGCCCAGCCGGTCGAAGAGCGCGAGGATCATCAGCGAGGAGACGCCCTGTGTCGGGGCGGTCATGTTGTAAAGTTGGCCGAGCGATGTCCTGACCGTCAGCGGGGTGACGGTTCGCGTGGCGTGATTCTGAAAGTCGTCGAGCCGCAGTGGGCTGCCATTGGCCTCGAGGCAGGCGGCATGCGCCTTCGCGATTGGGCCGGAATAGTAGGTGCCGAGCCCGTCGCGGGCGAGAGCGCCGAGCGTTTCGCCAAGCGCCGGCTGGCGCAGCAGCGACCCTGCTGCGGGTGGCGCGCCATTCGTCAGAAAGGCATCGGCAAAGCCGGGCACATCGCGCAGCCCGGCCAGCTTTTCGCTCGTACAGACCGATTGGTTGCCGGTCACGGCGAACCCGTCCCGTGCATAGCCGATGGCGGGAGCCAGAAGGTCGGCAAGCGCCATGCGCCGGTCCTCTGGAACCAGCGCCAGCGCGGCACGCCAACCGCCGACAGAGCCCGGCACGGTCAGCGCCGCAAGCCCGCCGCGCGTGGGGATCGCGTCAGCATGGCCGCGCGCGGCATACCAGTCCGGCGTGGCAAGCGCTGCCGCCTGTCCGCAGGCCGAAATGCCGACCGGGGCTTGGCCCGGGCGGTGGATGATCCAGAACCCGTCGCCGCCGATGCCGTTCATATGGGGGTAAACAACGGCGATCGTCGCGGCCGCCGCGACCATCGCCTCGATCGCGGTACTACCGCGCGCCAGAACCTCTTGACCGGCGAGGCTGGCCAGACGGTTGGGCGCCGAAAAGGCACCTTTGTAGCCCAGAGCGGAATGGAGCATGAAGTCGGCCTTTCTGAAGTGGTGGTGTTGATCGCCTGTCTCAGGATGGAAACAAGGGCACCCGGGTGCCCCTGTCTGGTGGTGTTGCAGGGAAGGGTGCCGCCCTAGAAGTGCAGCGAGACATCCCTGTGATGTGACGAGCAAAGCGCAATCGACAAGGCCTGATCGCGCGACAGCTTGTCTTGCGCGCGCGCGCCAAGCGTTTCCGTGACCATCGGCATGGCAGCGGCCAGCGCCTGCTGGACCTCTGGTCCTGTCGAGTTCAGCCAGCTTTCGTGCGCGGTGTAGGTGGACAGGGCCGTGGCGTAAAGCGTACGCGCCTCGGTCATATCGCTTCCGGCGCTGGCCAGGTCCTTGCTGAGCTTGTCGAGCGCGGATTTGACATCGCGGCCACCCTCTACATCGCCAAATCGCGATCCGAGTTCCTTGACCTCTGCGCCAAGCGCCTTGGGGTCCGTGGTCGAGAGCTTGCCTTCGATGCCTTTGATATCGGCGCCAAGGGCCTTGTAGGCATCGCCGGCCGCAGCGACCGCGGCGACCTTGGTCAGCGCCTCATAGGCTGTGTCGGCGTTGCGACGATAGAGGTTGCGCGCGTTGTCCTCGGCCTTCAGCAATTTGTCGAACTCGCCATAGGTGGCTTTCCAGGTGTCGGGAATCTGTGCCACGATCTTTTCGATCTCGGCTTCGTTTTCCGCGACGCGCGCCTGCAGCCCAACTTTGCGGGCCTCGCCAATCTCGGTTTGCGACACACGGGAAATATCCACGTTCATCTGCTCGTTCTCGGTGCGCAGCTTGCCTGCCTCCTTTTGCAGACGACGCACGAAGGTCAGCTGCGGGCGGAAGTCGACCGCGGCAGCCTCGATCGCGGCTTCGGCAGCATTCGCCTCGCGGAGTTTGGTTACCGCAAGGTTGAAGCTGTCCAGGCCTTCCTTTAGGTCACCCGCCACGGACTTTGGCAGGGTCGCAAGATCAACCGCCGAGATACGCCCGATCAGTTGGTCCACGGTTGCGACATTACTCTCGAAATAGTCGGTCGTATATTGTTCGAGGCAGTACTGAAGCCGCGGGTTGCGCGGCGGCGGCGATGCGTCCGACAACAGCCCGACGCGGTTGGGCAGGTAGTTTACCAGGGACGGGGTCACGCCCATGACCGACAGCGCCAGCAATTGCAGCAGGATGAACGGCACGACGCCCTTGTAGATCATCGCGGTCTTGACGGCCGCAGGGGCAACGCCGCGCAAATAGAACAGCGCAAAACCGAACGGCGGGGTGAGGAAGGAGGTCTGCAGGTTCAGACCGATCATCACGCCCAGCCAGACCGCGGTGATGTTGGCCGAAGGGTCGGCCAGCAGGATCGGCGCCACGATCGGCACCACAACCACGGCAATCTCGATGAAGTCGAGGAAGAACCCCAGAACGAAGACAACCGCCATGACAATGATGAACTGAACCCAGAAACCGCCGGGCAGCGATGTCAGGAAGTTGCGCACGAGGTCTTCGCCGCCGAAGCCACGGAAGGCCGCGGTCAGCATGGCGGCGCCGAGCAGGATGATGAACACGAGCGAGGTTGTCTTGGCCGTTTCCAGCATGACGCCGCGCAGCGAATCCTCGATCTTGAAGGCACGAATGCCGCTCCAGATCAGCGAGGCGGTCAGCAGAAGCGTCGCGATCACACCAAGTGTAATACCCAGCCGATCTTCGGCAGTCTGGATGTTTTTCGCATTCATGTTGAAGTAGGACAGGCAGAACGCGATCATTGCCAGCGCGACCAGCGCCATGATGGCCGGGTAGTAGGTGCGTTTCTGGCCCTCGGTCAGGCGGTAGCCCGCCATGGTCAGTGCGCCAGCCGCACCGATGGCGCCGGCCTGGTTGACAGTGGCAACACCGGTGATGATCGAGCCGAGCACCATGAAGATTAGGGCAAGGGGCGGAACCAGGGTCACGAAGACGGTGCGCCAGAACTTGCTGTCGTAGTGCCCGTCGTAGGGCACAGAGGGCGCCTTGTGCGGTTTCACCAGTGCATAGATCATGATGTAGGCCATGTAGATCAGCACCAGCAGGATGCCGGGCACCAGCGCGCCCAGAAACATCTCGCCCGCGCTGGTCGAGGTCACGTCAAAGATCGAGGGCATCGACAATTCGCCGGTTGCCTCTTTGTGCAGGATCTTGCGCGCGGTGCTGGCCTGATCGGTGGCAGAGGCCAGCTGGTCGGCCAGAATGATAAGGACGATAGAGGGCGGGATGATCTGCCCCAGGGTTCCCGAGGCCGCGATCGTTCCTGATGCGAGGCTTGGCGAATAATTGTTGCGCAGCATTGCGGGCAGCGAGATCAGTCCCATTGCGACAACGGTCGCGCCGACGATGCCTGTCGTGGCCGCCAGCAGCGCGCCCACAAAGACCACCGAGATGCCAAGGCCGCCGGGGACCGAGCCAAAGAGTTGCGCCATGGTGACCAGCAGGTCCTCGGCGATCTTCGAGCGTTGCAGCATGATGCCCATGAAGATGAACAGCGGAATGGCGATCAGCGTATCGCGTTCCACCTCCCAGTAGACGCCCCTCAGGTTGGTGACACCCGCCGAGAGCCATTGGTAGGGCCCGCTGGAGTGAAAATAGGCATCCGGGTTGCCGACCAGAAGGTAACCGGAGATCGCCGCAAGGCTAACGGTGATAACAGCGGCGCCGGGCAGGGCAAAGGCCACGGGAAACCCGGACCCCAGTGCAGTGGCCATTATCAGGACGAGAAGAAGAAGAAAGAACAGTTCCATGGAGCACCTTAATGGGAAACGGGGGTGAACTCACGCGCACCGGGCTCATCCCTGAAATCCGCGACGGATTCAAAGAAATAGCTGACGAACTGTATGAGCATTGTGACGGCGAAGATCGCGATGAAGCCCGCCATCTGATATTTCGTGAACATGCCGATGTTGCCGGCCTGCGATATCTCGAAGTTGGCGATCGGGCTGTTGACGATGGATTGCTTGCTTCCCATGCCGATTGCAAGGATCACCCAGCAGGTCGAGGCACCCCAGAAGACGGCGCCGACAGCGTTGGAAATGCCCTTCCGCGAACGGCTGAGGCCGGCATAGAGGATGTCGACCCGGACGTGACCCTCGTCATAAAGCGTATAGGCCGAGGCAAAGAGGAACAGCGCCGCGTACCAATAGCGTACCAGGTCGCCCATCAACGCCTGTTCGTAGGAAAACACGAACCGGCTGATCACGATGCCCAGTTCCGCCACCACGATCAGCAGGGCCAGCCAGGGAAAGCCGAGCGTTCTGCTGAAGCCTGCGATGACAAATCCGACGACGATAAGGGGGGTGTGAACGTAGGGTCCGACAAACTTGGAGCGCCCCAGGTCGCGAACCATGTCGTCGCTGAAAAAGGCGCCGAGCAGGTTCTCGACCCGCATGAAGGCGAGCGAGGCGTCAACGATACCGATCAGCACGACCGAGAAGAACACGGCCCGGATCAGGTACAGGTTGAAGGTGTGGATGCTGTGTGCGTCATGGCGCAATGTTGCATCCTTTCGCATCGTGACAAACAGCACCGCGATCACCGGCCCCGCAAGGTAGATCAGAAGCGCGACCGCCGACTTGCCGTCCAGCCCGGTTGCGAGCGAGGGAGAGTCGTAAGCCACGACCAGAACATTGTTGATCAGGAATGCGGCAAGCAGGCCAAGGACCGACCAGCCAAAATACCGGACAATCTGCGTCGAGGTTCGAGAAATCGCGATATCGCTCACTGTCTCACCTTTTGAATTAAGGGACTATCCTGCGGCCATTCGGCTGGACCGCGCAGCAAAATGGGGCGGAGCAAGAAACTCCGCCCCGTCCGTCACACCACGGTCTTAGGAAAGACCCATGACGCGGTTACGCTGATCCACGAAAGTGATTTCGAACTTGGCCATCATGCCGCCGAATTCCTTCAGCTTTGCATCATAGACATCGGCGATCTCTGTCGCGAGCGGCGAGTGATCGCGCACTTCGGCAAAGACTTCGAGCCAGGCGGCGTACATCGCATCCCAGGTCTCGTCGTTGAAGGCACGCACCTTAACGCCTTGCTCGTCAACCAGCTTTTTGAGGTATGGCCCGTTGTTCGCAATGGCTTCTTCGTACTGCGCTGCGTTCTCTTCGTAACAGGCCGCGGTGATGATCGACTGCTCCCACTCTGAGAGGCTCTCCCACCAGGCTTTGTTCATGCCCATTGCCAGGTTGGAACCCGGCTCGTGCATGCCGCCAGTGTAGTAGTACTGGGCAGCCTCGTAGAACTTCATGAAGTAGTCGTTGTACGGACCAACCCACTCTGTCGCGTCGATCGAGCCGGACACGAGGTTTTCGTAGATCTGGCCGCCGGGCAGGGACACGGTCGATGCGCCCAGCTTGGACAGGACGTTGCCGCCCAGACCCGGAATACGCATTTTCAGACCTTTGAAGTCATCTGCGGATTCGATTTCCTTGTTGAACCAGCCGCCGGCCTGCGTGCCGGTCGCGCCGCAAGGCAGAGCCTTGACGCCGAATTCGCCGGACAGCTTGTCCCAGAGGTCCTGACCGCCGCCAAACTTGATCCATGCGTTGAACTCGGACACCGTCATGCCGAAAGGCACAGAGGTGAAGAACGCAAACGCGGGATGCTTGCCGACCCAGTAGTAGTCAGCGCCAATGTAAGCCTGCGAGTTGCCTGCTGCGACTTCGTCAAACGAGTCGAACGCGCCGACGCGCTCGCCTGCTGCGTAATATTCAGTGGTGATCGCGCCCTGCGACAGTTCCGTGATGCGGGCGGCGACACGCTGTGCCGACGTTCCAAGACCGGGGAAGTCCCGTGGCCAGGTCGACACAATGGTCATCGTCTTCGAGTGGCTGGCAGAAATTGCCGGTGTTGCCAGGGCAGCACCAGTAGCGCCGAGTGCGGCGCTCGTAAGAAACTTACGGCGTTCCATGTTTAACCTTCCTTGTTGCGATCTTGTCTTTTTTTGTCATTCGACGCGCTCAATCTAGCGCTGCATCTCTGGCACTGCCAGAAAAAGTTTTGGTACATTTCAAAAAACGACCACTTGACAGCATATGCCGAAAGAAAAGCGCGGATTTCGCGATTTATTTCAACTTTGCCTGTTTTGTGCCGACATTCCCCATGTGGCCTGCCGTATGGCGCGAAGGTCGCCGTCACCGGCCCGATGGTACGCGCCATCCTTGCCGCGATCCGCCGATTGCGAGCGCCACCGCTATGCGCGTGATCGCGATCCACGCTCAAACTGAACGAAAGCGGCTGGACAGACCTGCCCGCTGCGCTGAAAAACACCGCCCCTGGGCCAGAACTCAGCGGCTTCCTGGGCCGATCCGCCCTATTCCAGCAGTTTGCGCGACCGCAGACGCCGCTTGGGGCGAAAAACGCTTGTCCAGCGGGCAAAATCAGGCGACCTTCGCGCCATACGGCAGGCCACATGGGGAATGTCGGATACAGGGAAGATTGCGATGATCACTTATCTCAAGCATGGCAAACCCGAAGCCGAACGGGCCGAGGATGATGCAAAGGTTCGGGCCGTTGTCGAAGCGACTCTTGCAGATATCGAACAG
>JAQWWH010000104.1 GCA_029255105.1 Flavimaricola sp.
TGAAGTCGCCAAAGTACTTCGTGATCGCCGCTGTCAGCGTCGTCTTGCCATGGTCAACGTGACCGATCGTGCCAATGTTAACGTGCGGCTTGTTGCGTTCAAACTTTGCCTTCGCCATGAGATGGCTCCTTCTTTGATGTGACGGTGCGTGAACTCACGCACCCTACAGGGTTGGTAGGGTGCGTGCTTTCGCACGCACCGCCGTTATGCGTATTTCTTCTGGATCTCGTCCGAGATGTTCTGCGGAACCGGCTCATAATGGTCGAACTGCATCGTGAACTGGGCACGCCCGGAGGTCATGGACCGCAGGGTGTTGATGTAGCCGAACATGTTGGCCAGCGGCACAAAGGCGTCGATGACGTTCGCGTTGCCGCGGCTGTCCTGCCCCTGCACCATGCCCCGACGGGATGTCAGGTCACCGATGACGCCGCCGGTATACTCTTCCGGTGTTACCACCTCGACCTTCATAATCGGCTCAAGCAGCTTGGCGCCGGCCTTGCGAAGACCTTCACGCATGCACATGCGGCTTGCGATCTCGAAGGCGAGAACCGACGAGTCAACGTCATGGAACTTACCGTCCAGCAACTCGACCTTGAAGTCGATGACGGGGAAGCCTGCCAGCGGACCGGAGTCCATGACCGACTTGATCCCTTTTTCGACACCCGGGACGTACTCCTTAGGCACAGCACCACCAACGATCTTGCTGTCGAAGGAGTATCCTTCGCCCGGCTCGGTCGGCAGGATGTTAAGCTTGACCTCGGCGAACTGACCCGAACCACCCGACTGCTTCTTGTGGGTGTAAGTGTGCTCGACTGCGTGACCGATGGTTTCGCGATAAGCCACCTGGGGCGCGCCGATGTTTGCCTCAACCTTAAATTCGCGACGCATGCGGTCGACGAGAATATCGAGGTGAAGTTCGCCCATGCCCTTCATGATGGTCTGACCACTTTCGAGGTCAGTTTCCACGCGGAAGGACGGATCTTCGGCAGCCAGACGTGCAAGGGCGATGCCCATCTTTTCCTGGTCGGCCTTGGTCTTGGGCTCAACGGCGATCTCGATGACCGGATCGGGGAAAGTCATCGTTTCGAGAACAACAGGCGACTTGTCAGACGACAGGGTGTCGCCGGTCGTGGTGTCCTTGAGGCCAGCAAGCGCGATGATGTCGCCCGCAAATGCTTCTTCGATCTCTTCGCGGTTGATGGCGTGCATCATCATCATACGACCGATCCGCTCTTTGCGGCCTTTGGTCGTGTTCAGAACCGAGTCGCCCTTTTTCAGAACGCCCGAGTAGATACGGGTGAACGTCAGCGAGCCAACGAAGGGGTCGTTCATGATCTTGAACGCCAGACCCGAGAAGGGCTCTGCATCGTCCGCGTGGCGAGCGATGTTGCGGGTTTCCGTCTCGTCGTCCGGCGAGAAGCCCATGTAGGCAGGAACGTCCAAAGGCGACGGCAGGAAGTCGATCACAGCGTTGAGCAGGGGCTGAACACCCTTGTTCTTGAACGCGGAACCGGCGGTGACGGGCACGAAGGCCAGCGTGAGACAGCCCTTGCGGATCAGCTTGCGCAGAGTTGCCTCGTCAGGCTCGTTGCCTTCGAGGTACTGCTCCATCGCGTCGTCGTCCATTTCGACGGCGACCTCGATCATGTTGGCGCGCCACTCGTCGGCCATGTCCTTGAGATCGGCACGGATCGGCTGACGGACCCAGGAGGCGCCAAGGTCTTCACCCTGCCAAACCCACTCTTCCATCTTGATCAGGTCGATGATGCCTTCAAGCTTGTCTTCAGCGCCGATGGGCAGAGCGATCGGGCAAGGGATGGCCCCGGTCCGGTCCTTGATCATCTTGACGCAATTGAAGAAGTCAGCGCCGATCTTGTCCATCTTGTTGACGAATACGATCCGCGGAACCTTGTAGCGGTCGGCCTGACGCCAAACGGTCTCTGTCTGCGGCTCAACACCGGCGTTGGCGTCCAGAAGGCAGATCGCACCGTCAAGCACGGCCAGCGAACGCTCGACTTCGATGGTGAAGTCAACGTGGCCGGGGGTGTCGATGATGTTGAAGCGCACTTTGGTTTCAGAAGTGCCTTCTGCGCTCGGATCTTCTTGACGCTGCCAGAACGTCGTGGTCGCAGCAGAGGTGATCGTGATGCCACGCTCTTGCTCTTGCTCCATCCAGTCCATGGTTGCAGCACCATCGTGCACTTCGCCGATTTTGTGCGATTTGCCGGTGTAGTACAGGATGCGCTCGGTCGTCGTGGTCTTGCCCGCGTCGATGTGGGCCATGATCCCGAAGTTACGATAGCGCTGAAGGGGGTAGTCGCGTGCCA
This sequence comes from Flavimaricola sp., assembly GCA_029255105.1. Classification (GTDB taxonomy): domain Bacteria; phylum Pseudomonadota; class Alphaproteobacteria; order Rhodobacterales; family Rhodobacteraceae; genus Flavimaricola. Next base: position 2,328 of record JAQWWH010000104.1, read on the forward strand.
TGTCAGATGCCTCTTACCAGCGGTAGTGGCTGAACGCTTTGTTAGCGTCGGCCATTTTGTGGGTGTCTTCGCGCTTCTTCACGGCGGTGCCGCGGCCATTGACGGCATCGACCAACTCACCGGCCAGACGCTCTTCCATGGTGTTCTCGTTGCGCTTTTTGGACGCTTCGATCAGCCAGCGGATGGCGAGGGCCTCACGACGCTCGGGGCGGACTTCGACGGGCACCTGGTAGGTTGCGCCACCAACCCGGCGGGAGCGAACTTCGACCGACGGTTTGATGTTGTCGAGGGCTTCGTGGAACACTTCCACGGGGGCCTTCTTGAGTTTGCCTTCAACGCGGTCAAAGGCGTTGTAGACGATCCGTTCGGCAACGGCTTTTTTGCCGTCAACCATCAGGTTGTTCATGAACTTGGTGAGAACCCGGTCGCCATACTTGGCGTCGGGCAGGATCTCGCGTTTTTCTGCGGCGTGGCGACGGGACATCGGTCGGTTCCTTGGTCGTTGAGGTGATGGCGGGGTCGTCCCCGCCCTACGGATGTGGGTAGGGCGGGGGAATCCCCGCCACCCCTCTTATTTCGGACGCTTGGCGCCGTACTTGGACCGGCGCTGCTTACGGTTCTTGACGCCCTGGGTGTCGAGAACACCGCGCAGGATGTGGTAGCGCACACCGGGAAGGTCTTTGACCCGGCCGCCGCGGATGAGCACGACGGAGTGCTCTTGCAGGTTGTGGCTTTCACCGGGGATGTAGCTGATCACCTCGAACCCGTTGGTCAGGCGAACCTTGGCCACTTTCCGCATGGCCGAGTTCGGCTTCTTCGGAGTGGTGGTATAGACGCGGGTACAAACCCCCCGCTTTTGCGGGCAGCTCTCGAGGTGCATTGACTTCGAGCGGGTCACTTTGGGCTGACGCGGCTTGCGGATCAGCTGTTGGATCGTTGGCATTGGGCTCTTTTCCCCGTTCCTACACATGTGTCGCGGCCCCGTAGGTCCGCCGATTTCAATCTGCCTTTGCGCGTCCGCACAGGCTTGGTGGCGCGCGCCCGCGGGAAAGTCCCAATGACGCAAAACAAAAAGCCCGCAGCGTTCCCTCAACCTGTGGAACGATGCGGTGGGTCTGCAGAGGATCGGGGCGTTGTCGGCCCGGATCATGACCACTTGAACTTTGATACTCGGACAATAGAGGCAATACCCCTGTCCAAGTGGGGGCCGTATAGGTGGAGTCGGAGGAGGTGTCAACACTCACCGCGGACCTTGAAACTTCAGGCGCCTAGCCGGTGTTCTCACCCAATGCCGTCGCCCGCCGACGGGTGTTATTTAATAGCATCGCCGAATGCCGACATAGTCTTCCTACCCCGAGTCGCGGAAACAAGGGCCCTTTGCCACCGCGATGCTGGTCACCCCCCTTCTAGGAGCATTCATCATGCGTATGGTTCTTTTCTTTGGCCCCACGATCGCCTTGTTCGGCCTCTCGGCCTGCGAGGTCGTCCCCCCCTCCATCAGCACAAGCGACATCGCCGCTTTCAATGCCGAGTCGTCGCGCAACGCGGCCCTTCCCGTGACGTCCGTCGCGGACCTGCCCGTCGGGACGGTGACCTACTTTGGAGAGTTTGCCTCGAACGCCGACGTCGAAGGCGTGGGCGACGCAATGCTGGGCGATATGGAAATGACGGTGGCCTTCGCATCCCAGCGGATCGGAGGAACTTTACGCAACATCAACCTCATCGAAGGCGGCCGGCCCCAGCAAAGGATGGGAGGAGAGCTTGACCTGACCGGGAGAGCCATCAACGGCGTGATTGACGCGGCTGCCGACGGCCGGTTGACGCGGGTCGATGTCAACAAGACCGACTATGCTAACACGACGCTGCTGCTGGATGGCAGCGTGAGGAATGACCGGTTCGTCGGGGACGCCGTCGCAGGTACGGTGACAGGGTCGGGCCGCGGCAGCTTTGACTTTGATCTGGACGGCAACGGGACCTTCTACGGCTCCGCCCTGCAATAGTGGCCCTTCAGGGTCTTGTCGGCGGGGTCACGGAAGGCCCCGCCTGACGCAGGCGCAGTTCCCGCAGGAGGGTGAATATTCCGGTCGCAACAACGATTGCCGCCCCCAAAAGGGTCAGCGCATCGGGGAACGTGCCAAAGATGACGGCCCCGAGGATCAGGGCCACCAGAAGGCTGGTGTAGCGGAATGGCGTAACAAAACCGATCTCCCCAACCCGCATGGACGAGACCGAGAAGATGTAGCCAAAGATCACGAAGGTGGCCGAGGCAACGACGAGCAAGATGCCAGAACTATCCAACGGCTGCCACTCGACAAATACCGCACCTGCCCCGGCGAAGGCGGTAACAGACATCGCCGCCACCATGGATATGAACACGCTTGGCACAGCCGCGTTCATCCTGCGGGCGGCGAGATCGCGGACTGTGACGCAGGCTACAGAGGCAAGCGCATAGACTGAGTGGATTGTAAACTCGTCCCCCCCGGGCTGGATGATCATCAGGACGCCGACAAAGCCGATCAGAATGGCCACAAAGCGGCGCCACCCGACGTTTTCCCCCAGAAAGAGGGCCCCGGCGAGCGTAACAGTCAATGGCAGCGACTGCAGGATCGCCGACACGTTTGCAATCGGCAAGTTGAACAGGGCCGTCAGAAAGAACCAGGCGGCCCCCACTTCGGCTAGGGATCGCAAGGCGATCAGCCCCCACTCCCGTTGCGGCAATCTGCCCCTTAGTTGGCGAAGGTAAATGGTCAGGGCGAGCAGCAGGATGCTGGTTATGACGCCCCTCAGAAACAGGACCTGAAACAGGGGGGCGACCTCCCCCACAGCCTTCATGGCAGCATCGTTGAGGGTGAAGGCCGTCATTGCCCCCATCATCATCAACGCACCGCGCATATTGTCCGAAAGTTTCACCATGATTCTTGCGGTAGCAGCGCCCGGGGCTGGACGCCAGAGCAGAAGGATGCTTGATTCTCGCAATGTCGGTACCTGATGAAAAGTTCCTTGTTTTTGGCGCTATGCGCAACGAAGGCGCGTTCCTTTTGGAATGGGTCTGTTGGTACAGGATGCTGGGATTTGATGTCCTGGTCGGAATCAACGACTGCACCGATCACTCCCCTGCCCTTCTCAACCGACTGGCCGAAGAAGGCTGGCTTGAGGTCTTTGAGCATACCCCCCTACCCGAACAGGCCCCGAAGAACAGCGCCCATATGACGATGCGGGAGCAGCCGGCAGTGGCAAGGACTGATTGGCTGTTGACCTGCGACGCCGACGAATTCCTAGTCCTGCACGAAGGCGACGGAACAGTCGGCTCATACCTGGATCGGGTTGGCCGGGGGTTCCTGGGGATGGCCTTTCATTGGCGCAACTTTGGCACTAGCGGTTGGCAAAGGTACCGCGACGGGCTGGTCCACCGGCAGTTTCAGCGCTGCGGCCCGGCCGGTCATGGCGTAAACGCCATGTTCAAGATGATGTTCAAAACCCCGTTGCGGTTCAAACGATACTCGGACCACAGCCCCTACCAGTTTGACGGTGACTGGTCCGCGCCAGAGAACCGGGTCGTCGATTGCGCCGGGCGGCTGATCGACAGGTTCATCACCGACAAGCATCCCATCCGGTTCACGACGCCTGAAGGGATCACCCACGCGACGGCGCAGATGAACCACTATGTCCTGCGTTCAGTCGAAGGCTACAACCTCAAGCGTGGCCGGCCCAGTGCCAGTGCCTTCAAGGACCGCTATACGGACCAGTTCTTTCGCGCGAGGGACCGGAATGGGCGCATGGATAGCTCTGCCCTGGCCTACCAGGCTGCCTTTGACAAGGTGCACGAAGAGGCGATGGCATTGCCCGGCATAAGCCAACTGCACCACTTGTGCTGCGCCGACTACGTCCGCAGCCTATGCGAAAGCCAGGGCAAGCTGGCCGAGAACGATCCACGCTGGCAAGGGCACATGGCCCAAACCTGAGCTCAGACCTGAAGCCAAACGCGATGAATGGCACCGACCCAAAGGAAAGGTTACGATGCCCACTCACCCTGACGCATAACGGGTGTGCTGTCGCCATTGGCGTCCAACCCGTCGATGTCGATCTCGCCCGAGCCGATCATCCAATCTACATGGATCAGGCTTGAATTGCCGCCCTGGCTGGCGACCTGTTCCTTGGTCAGATCGCTTTGCATGAAACACTCGGAATAGCATTGGCCCAGGGCAATATGGCTTGCCGCGTTCTCATCGAAGAGGGTGTTGTAGAACAGCACTCCACTTTGCGAGATGGGAGAACTGTGGGGGACGAGCGCCACTTCGCCAAGGCGCGCCGCGCCGTCGTCGATCGAAATGAGCTTCTTGAAAGCATCTTCCCCACTCTTGGCACGCGCGTCGACGATACGGCCCGCCTCGAACCGTACCTCGATTCCGTCGATGACGTTCCCTTGATGGGCGAGCGGCTTGGTTGCTTTGACGACGCCATCGACCCGTTGGGCATGCGGCGTGGTAAAGACCTCTTCGGTCGGAATATTTGGGTTACAGATGATACCATTGCGGGACGTCGATGAACCGCCCTGCCATTTGTGCCCATCGGCAAGGCCGATGGTCAGGTCGGTACCCGGACCGGTGTAGTGCAGGGCATGGAACGCTTGCCCATTGAGCCAGTCCGTGCGGGCCCGCAAAGCCGCACTATGGGCCGTCCAAGCAGACACCGGATCAGCTTTGTTCACGCGGGAGGCGGCAAAGATCGCCTCGGCCAGGCTTGCAACCGCCTCTTCCTCTGTAAGGTGCGGAAACACCTGGCGGGCCCAGGCCGTCCCGGGATAGGCTAGGACCGTCCAGTTGACGTCAAAGCGGGTGATCCGCTCAAGCGCCGGGCGCGACGCGATTGAATTCGCCTTGCCCTGACGGGCGACCTTGGCCGGGTCCTGCTCTGCGAGCAGCATCGGGTCATCGCCCCGGATCGACATTTGCGCGGTGTTCTGGTCAAGCGCAGCGGCAAGGCCATCGAAAAGCCAGCCCGGCGCAACATCAAAGCTGGCTTCACCTGCATTGGTAAACCGCGCGAGGGTGACAGCTTCGTCCGTCAGCATGGGCGTTACAAGGCCAGCCCCTGCGCGATAGGCCGCTGCAGCAACCCGGCGCACCAGTGGCAGGGTTCCGGTAGAGGCCGAAATAACAAGGTTTTGCCCCGGTTGCAGGTTTAGGCCCACCCGCACGGCGACCTCGGCCAGGCGGTCAAGGCGATCGGAGTCGATGGAGGGGGGAAGGTCGGTCATGGGGACGGCTTTCAGCTGGAATTCGTAAGGAGGGCCATGTCGCAACGTGCCCTGCCTCGACCGTGCCCCGTACAGACCGTGACACGCCGATCAAATGGCGTCCAGCCGCGCGGCGGGTCTATGTGAACCCTTGGGCAACGCTTCATGACACCTGATACCCCCTTGGCACCAAACTTCATCACAAGACCATCTCATGGGGCCCTTCGGTTTGGATATGCCGTTGTGCGTGTGGCACTCACTCATACCTCGGTTGGCCCAATTTCGCGCAAATGGCACAAAAAAGGGCCCCCGCGAACGGGGGCCCTTTTCGATGCTTGGTGGACAGGACCGCTTATTCGTCGCGGCTGTCGGGCGTATCGACAACGAGGGTGTCGAACTCATCACCCCCGACGATATCCATGGCCGGTGCCATCAGGGCCGCGGCGGTTTCCGCCTCTTCCCGTTTGGCCTCGATCACGGTGTTGTCCCGCTCTGCCGCGATCCGACGGACGAGCGATGTCGCGCCACCGGTACCGGCAGGGATCAGACGTCCGACGATGACGTTCTCTTTCAGGCCGACAAGCTTGTCCCGCTTGCCCTGCACCGATGCCTCGGTAAGGACACGCGTCGTCTCCTGGAACGATGCCGCCGAGATGAACGACCGGGTCTGGAGCGAAGCCTTGGTGATGCCCAGAAGGATCGGTCCGCCCGTTGCGGGGCGACCCCCCTTCGAGACAGCCTTCGCATTGGCCTCGTCAAACTCGGCCTTGTCGACATGCTCACCCTTGAGCAGGGTCGTCTCGCCCGAGTCAGAGATCTCGATCTTTTGCAGCATCTGGCGAACGATCACCTCGATGTGCTTGTCGTTGATCTTCACACCCTGAAGCCGGTAAACGTCCTGCACTTCGTCGATCATATAGTCGGCCAGCGCCTCGACACCCATGATGGCAAGAATGTCATGGGGGGCAGGGTTGCCATCCATGATGTAGTCGCCCTTTTGCACGAAGTCGCCTTCCTGCACAGGGATGTGCTTGCCCTTCGGCACCATGTACTCGACCCGAAGGGTTTCGTCCTCGGCGCTTTCGATCGCGATGCGGCGCTTGTTCTTGTAGTCCTTGCCAAAGCGCACATAGCCGTCGATCTCTGCGATGATGGCGTGATCCTTGGGACGACGGGCCTCGAACAGTTCTGCCACGCGAGGCAGACCACCCGTGATGTCCTTGGTCTTGGCGCCCTCACGGGGGATACGCGCAACAACGTCACCCGCAGCGATCTGCTGGCCATCTTCGACCGACAGAATGGCATCCACGGACATCGGATAGGTAACGGGGTTGCCGCTATCCGTCCGCACCGGCTCGCCATCTTCACCGACGACAATGATCTCGGGCTTGAGCTCGTTGCCTTTCGGCACAGAGCGCCAGTCCGAAACGATGCGCTGGGTCATGCCTGTCGCATCGTCGGTTTCCTCGCGGACCGCGATCCCGTTGACCAGGTCGACATAGCGCACCATGCCGGCCTTTTCGGCGATGATCGGAAGGGTATAGGGGTCCCATTCGAACAGCTTTTCACCGCGCACGACCATCTGATCTTCTTTCACGAAGATCTTGGTGCCGTAGCCGATCTTGTGAACCGAGCGCTCTTCGCCCTGCTCATCAAGAATGGCGAGGACCATGTTCCGGCCCATCGAGATGTTTTCACCCGCACTGTTTTCCAGCAATGTCGCATTACGGAAGGCGATCTTGCCGGCCTGTGATGCCTCAAGGAACGACTGCTGGCCACCCTGGGCAACACCGCCGATGTGGAATGTCCGCATCGTCAGCTGTGTTCCAGGCTCACCGATGGACTGTGCCGCGATGATGCCCACGGCTTCGCCCTGGTTCACAATCGTACCACGCGCAAGGTCACGACCGTAGCAGGCCGCGCACACACCATCTTCTGCCTCACAGGTCAGAGGCGAGCGAATGCGCATCTTGGTCACGCCAGCGGTCTCGATCATGTCAGACTTGCGCTCATCGATGAGCTCGCCTGCCTTCACGATGACCTCATCCGTGCCCGGACGCAGAACATCGTCCGCCGATACCCGGCCAAGGACACGTTCCGCCAGGGACGACACAACCTCACCATCGTTCACGGCGGCTTCGGCCGTGATCGCACGATCGGTTCCGCAGTCGTGCTGACGCACGATGCAGTCCTGAGCCACGTCGACCAGACGACGGGTCAGATAGCCCGAGTTCGCCGTCTTGAGCGCGGTATCGGACAGACCCTTCCGGGCACCGTGGGTGGAGTTGAAGTACTCAAGAACGGTCAGACCTTCCTTAAAGTTCGAGATGATCGGCGTTTCGATGATCTCACCCGACGGCTTGGCCATAAGACCGCGCATACCGCCAAGCTGCTTCATCTGAGTAACCGAACCACGGGCACCCGAGTGGGCCATCATGTAGACCGAGTTCGGCTCTGCTTCAGCGCCATCAACGATCTTGTTGGCCGAGATCGTCGACATCATGGCCGCGGTGACCTTGTCGTTACACTTCGACCAGGCATCGACGACCTTGTTGTACTTTTCGCCCTGGGTAATCAGGCCGTCCATGTACTGCTGTTCAAAGTCCTTGACCTGATCGCGGGTCTCATCGACCAGCTCCCACTTCTTGTCCGGAACGACCATGTCGTCCTTGCCGAACGAGATGCCAGCCTTGAACGCCTCCCGGAAGCCTGCGGTCATGATCTGGTCGCAGAAGATGACCGACTCTTTCTGACCGCAATAGCGGTAGACGGTGTCGATGATCTGCTGCACCTCCTTCTTGCGGAGCAGACGGTTGACCAGGTCAAACGGGGCCTTGGCGTTCAGCGGCAGAAGCGCGCCCAGGCGCAGTCGGCCAGGGGTGGTTTCGAACCGCTTGATGACCTCGTTGCCCTCGTCGTCGATCTGCTTGATCCGGGCGATGATCTTGGCGTGCATGTGCAATTCGCCCGAGGTCAGAGCATGCTCGACCTCGTCGATCGACCCGAAAGCCATGCCTTCGCCCTTCATGCCCTCACGCTCGATCGTCGTGTAGTAGAGACCCAGAATCATATCCTGGGACGGCACGATGATCGGGGCGCCGTTGGCGGGCGACAGAACGTTGTTGGTGGACATCATCAGGACGCGTGCTTCCAGCTGAGCCTCAAGGCTCAGGGGGACGTGCACAGCCATCTGGTCACCGTCAAAGTCGGCGTTGAAGGCTGAACAAACCAGCGGGTGCAGCTGGATCGCCTTGCCTTCGATCAGGATCGGTTCGAACGCCTGGATGCCAAGACGGTGCAGCGTCGGCGCACGGTTCAGCAGAACCGGATGCTCGCGGATCACCTCGTCCAGGATATCCCAGACCTCGGGGCGTTCCTTTTCCACCAGCTTCTTGGCTTGCTTGACGGTCGAGGACAGGCCCTTGGCTTCAAGCCGCGAGTAGATGAAGGGCTTGAACAGCTCCAACGCCATCTTCTTGGGCAGGCCGCACTGGTGCAGCTTGAGTTCCGGGCCGGTCACGATGACCGAACGGCCCGAGAAGTCGACGCGCTTGCCTAGAAGGTTCTGGCGGAAACGGCCCTGCTTGCCCTTGAGCATGTCCGACAGCGATTTCAGCGGACGCTTGTTGGCGCCGGTGATCACGCGGCCACGACGGCCGTTGTCGAACAGAGCGTCGACCGATTCCTGCAGCATCCGCTTTTCGTTGCGCACGATGATATCGGGCGCACGCAGTTCGATCAGGCGCTTCAGACGGTTATTCCGGTTGATCACGCGACGATAGAGATCGTTCAGATCAGAGGTCGCGAAACGGCCGCCATCCAGCGGCACCAGCGGACGCAGTTCCGGCGGAATGACCGGGATCACGGTCAGAACCATCCACTCGGGGCGGTTGCCCGATTCCAGGAAGGATTCCACGACCTTCAGCCGCTTGATGATCTTCTTGGGCT
>JAQWWH010000105.1 GCA_029255105.1 Flavimaricola sp.
CGCCACGACCCGAGCCTTCAGTTTAGGCGGCCAATTCCGCTTGCCATCCGCACGACGCGGCACCCTTGCCAGAAACTCCCTTGTAGCTCCCATCGAGAAACTCCCCACAAATCAAAGAAACCTCTGAATTGCAGATCAGGCGTCAGCTCGAAAGTGTGGGGGCCGCGCTCCGCTTACGAAGCAAAAGGGTGCGAAGTCATTAGTAATAAAGCGAAAATGAAGGATCGACGTTGAGACGTTGAACGCAGCGATGCGGAGCATCTATCCTCCCTGCAATCGTGCGTGTACGGCCAGGTGGACTGAGCTCTGCACGGGGGGCGAAAATTAGGAGGCATCAACATCGTAATCGTCATCGGAAAGGTCAGTATTTTCACCATCGATCGGTAATCCCCCCATTTTTGACGGGGTGCGTTCGTAGAATTTACGCGGCCATTTTCAGTTTCTGTGCGGGTGTAGTGCCGCCGATGCCCATGTTTGGTCGATCGTTGTTGTATGTCCAGAGCCATTGTGTGGCATGGTCTTGGGCCTCCCCGATGCTTTCGATGATGTATTGGTCGAGCCACTCATGCCTGACCGTGCGGTTGTAACGCTCGATATATGCGTTCTGCTGCGGCTGTCCGGGTTGGATGTGCTGGATCGAGATCCCCTGTTTCTCAGCCCATATCTGCAGCTTGCCACTGATGTATTCCGGGCCGTTGTCGACCCTTATGGTGCCGGGCTTGCCGCGCCATTCGATAATCCGATCGAGGCTGCGGATGACACGTTCGGCGGGCAGCGAGAAATCGACCTCGATGCCCCAGCCTTCGCGGTTGAAGTCGTCCAGCACGTTCAGCAGCCGGAACGCCCGACCGTCACCCAGCCGTTCGGCCATGAAGTCCATCGACCAGGTCACGTTGGGCGCATCCGGCACCGCCAGCGTATCGGGCTTGGCCCGCTTCAGCCGCTTGCGTGGCTTTATACGCAGGTTCAGCTCCAACTCGCAGTAGATGCGATACACGCGCTTGTGGTTCCACGGGTGTCCTTTGACGTTGCGAAGGTGCAGGAAACACAGCCCGAAACCCGAAGTCTTGCGGGCATCGGTCAGACCGACAAGCAGATCGGCAATCTCCTCGTTCTCGGCCCGTAACTTCGGGCAATAGCGATAACAGGTCTCGCTGACCCCGAAGGTCCGGCAGGCCAGGGCTATGCTTGCCCCAAGTCGCGCCACTGCATTCTCGGCCATCCCGCGACGTTGAGACGGCCCAGTCACTTTTTTCCCAGGGCTTCCTTCAGCAAATCCGCCTGCATGCTCAGGTCCGCATACATGCGCTTCAGCCGCCGGTTCTCATCTTCCATCGCCTTCATCTGGCTGATCAGCGACGCGTCCATGCCGCTATACTTCGCCTGCCACTTGTAGAACGACGCATTGCTCATTCCGTGCTCGCGGCACAACTCGGCCACCGGCACTCCGCCTTCAGCCTGCCGCAGGAACGCGATGATCTGAGCTTCAGTGTACCTGCGTGTCTTCATTCAGAATCTCCTCGTTCATTTTGCCGAGAAAATTCTACTTATGCAGCCGCTTACTTTCGGGGGGGATTACCCCCCGGATCTCGATGGACGGCAAAGGGCGCTGCATCGACAACATCTTCATCGAGCGCCTCTGGCGCTCCTTGAAGTATGAATGCGCCTATCTGCACGCTTGGGAAACCGGGTCGCAGGCGAGAGCCGGCATCGGGCGCTGGATCACCTTTTACAGCCATCAACGCCCTCACACTGCCCATGGCGGTCAACCGCCCGCTCTGGTCTACTTCAATGCAATCGAAACCGATCAGCAGGTGCAGGCAGTAGCTTAAATAACCCGGAAATCTGTCCAAGAGTTGGGGGGTAGCCCACATCTCGCGCCAACGTTGTCGCAAAATGACAAAGAATGTGGACAGTATTGCATGTAGCGTTGGATGCGTAACAGGAGGCAGACAAGGAACTGTTACATTTATCCGCCTAAAGTGGTGGAGAAGGTTGCATGAGCGAGAGCACCGGAAGGTGGGTTTTGCAATAGTTGCAAATTGTAGTGAGATTAGAGTTATGGTTCCAGGTTCCACGACACCCACCCTTGAAAGGCGCGCCCGCAAGGCAGGGCAACCCGACGGGGCGGTCGCGGCTGACAAACGCAAGGCCGAGGATGCCAACCGCATCCAGGCCCAGCAGGTGCAGGCCCGCAGTGGACTTGGGTCGTGTATGTTGCCGGGCGCCACCGGGCACGGCAACATCAAGATCAAGCTGGAGGCGGAGGTCTCTCGTCGCGGGTACGAGAACATGGCCCGCCGTCAGGATGCAGAAGAAAATTTGAGCCGGGCGCTGACAGGGCAAGGTTTCAACGACCTCGACGCGGATCAGCAGGCCTTGGTGCGCCGCCTGATTGCAGACATCAATGCCGGGTCGCTGCGGGACGTTAAGGTCCGCGCCGCCAATGATGGAAATGGCGTCGAACTGCCAGACGGGGTCCAGGGCGCCTTTGTCAAAGGCGAGGGTGGTGGCACGATCTATATCGATGCCGGCCTCGGCGCGTGGAACACCCGCAACGCCATAGAAGAAGAAATGGCTGAGGCCATCGCAGAGCAAGCCCGCGCCCTGGGGATTGATGTCAAGGACGGAGACGCGGGCGCGCGCGTCCGCATGGCTCTGACAGGGGCGGCCAAAGACCTTGACCTTGGGAACAGCCTGTTCCGCGACCACGCAAGCGACAGTGGCCTGATTGACGTCAATGGAGACCTGGTTGAAGCGGAGTTTCTGAGCCAGGGCAGCGGCGGTCCGCCCAGCCCTCCGCCGCCGCCCAGCGGTCTGGCCAGCCGCTCGTCCCCGCCCAGCCCTCCATCCCCGCCCAGCCGTCCGCCGCCGCCCAGCAGTGTGGCCAGCCGCTCGTCCCTGCCCAGCCCTCCATCCCCACCCAGCCCTCCGTCGCCGCCCAGCAGTCCGGCCAGCAGCTCGTCCCTGCCCAGCAGACCGCCTGGCCACCCGTCTCTGCCCAGCACTGCGCCTGGCCAACCGGCCCTGCCCAGCGGCCCGTCCGCACCAAACAGCAGCCCGCCCGGCCGTCCGATCTGCGGCCCCAACCTCGGAGAAAATAACCAATCCGTCTACGGAGATCCGGCAAGAGGCCTGCCAGAAGACCCCCCCCGTGGTCTGACGGCCGCGTAGTTTACAACGCTTGCAGCAGCGACATCGGCATTCAAACGAACTCTAATTATTTGGCCGCGGCTTGCAGCGTCGCGAATTTCTACGGCACCTTCACGCGATATGGTGCCTTTGCCTGTGGTCAAGCAGCGTCTGCGGGCAGCTTTTCGTTCTTCAACTCCGGCGCTTCGGCCGCTGGGGGGTGCGCCGCGGCTTTGGGCATATTTAAAACCGGTGCGGAGGTTTTCGGATTCTGTGCCGCAAATGCGTGCATTGCCAAAGCCGGTTTGTATGTCGGTGGGTTCTGCGGAGGTGCGGCTTGCATTGCCATGGCCGAGACTTGCGCAATTGACAATTGTGGACTCGCGGCCTGTGCTGCGGCGTCTCATTACATAAATAGTATCTGCCCGATCGCCGCTTGTGCCGGTGCCGCATGCTACACCAAGGTATGCACTATCAACATATGCCTTGGGCGCTTCTGCGTAGTAGACCTTTGGCCTGGTCCGGATATTGGGCCCTGCGGGGTGAACCGTCGTTTCGGGCCGTTTGTTTAGCCCTGCTACACAAGAGTTGCGGCTACGAGAGATGATCCGAGATGTGCGTGAGGCTGCAATTCGATCTTACCACTTCGCGTGGCCGGGACTGGCAACAATCTGCTCAGATTTGGTTCAGTGTTTCAAATAATTATGGCGATTTTGCAACTTAATTGCACAGCCTTCCGGATCGCGCCAATTGTGGCACAGAACAACAATGACAGACCCGGAAAAGCGAGCCACCCTAGGTTTGAAGCCTAGGCGCCCCGTTGGTGGTAAGGTGCGAGTAAGGGAAGTCACGGAAGGGTTGGGCGCGCCGCGGCAATCGGCTGGGTGGCAAACGATCGAGTAAGGTTAAGTTAGTTCAAGGTTAAGGTAGTCAAAGATGTATCACTGTGCTGGTAATGCCACGAACAAGATCGACGTCTTTCAGGCGCAGCTTATGGGCTGCAAGAATACCCTGGCGGGTCGCAAGGTCAAAGCGTCACAATACACGATCCTGGTCGACCTGGCCGATGGCAAACGCGCCCTGGCTTACAACACCCAAACGACCGCCTTTGCCGTTCTGGACGAGGATGAAAAGCGCGCCTATCGCGCGTTGGAAGCCGATGGTCCCTCCGATTGCAGCGGCGCGCTGGATACCCTTTGGGCCACCGGGTTTCTGGTTCCCGAAGGCGAAGACGAAGTTGAGCATTTGAAGGCCGAATATTGGTCGCAGCGAGACTCGGAAAGTACGATTTCGCTCACGATCGCACCGACCCTGGGCTGCAACGTGGCCTGTCACTACTGTTTTCAAGGCTTGGTCAAACCCAACGGCAAAATGTCGGAAGAGGTACAGGACGAGATCGTTCGCTATGTCCGCCATCGCGCCCGCAGCAGTCAAAGCCTTGACGTGTGCTGGTATGGCGGGGAGCCGCTGATGGACCAAAAGGCGATCTTCCGCCTGTCCAAGGCCTTTCACGAGGTTTGCCAGATACATGGCCTCAACTATTCCGCGTCAATGGTCTCGAACGGATACCTGTTGAACAAGTCCACCGCCGAGCGCCTGCTGGAGGTTGGCGTTGGTATGGTCCAGATCACGATTGACGGCACCGAGACGGCGCATGACATCAACCGCCCTTTGATTTCGGGCCGCGGAACCTACACCCGGACGATCCAGAACATGAAAGAGGTCCTGGCAGGCACGGCATTTAGGATCGGTGTGCGGTGCAACGTCGGGATCCACAACGTGGACAGCATGTACGCCTTGCTTGACGAAATGGCCGACGAAGGTTTTGCCGACTTCGGCAATTTCAGCATGTACTTTGCACAGATCGAAGCCACAACAGATGCCTGCGCCGATGCGGGCGAGGTGATGCTTACCAAGAAGGACTTCAATTCCCGCCTTCAGGACCTCGAAGCCCGTGCCCGGGCCTATGGCTTGAGCGGTATGGACTCTCCCCCCCGTTTCATGGGCTTGTGTGTCGCTGCGTCAACGAATGGCCTGGTCATCGGACCTGAAGGCCAATTGCACAAGTGCTGGGAAACCCTCCATGACGAGGCCAAGCAAATTGGTACTATCTTCGAGATCAACAAACTCGACGACGATATACGGAAAAAACGCTGGGCGGCCTGGGATCCTTTCGATAACCCAACCTGCCGTTCCTGCAAGATCGCACCGATGTGTTCGGGGTTTTGCGCGTTGAAATTCTTGTACCCCGAAACGATGGAAGGCGACTCCGCCCTGCCGTGCCCACCCTGGAAATTCTCGGCCGCCGAAAAGATCTTTGCCATGGCAGAGTCAGCGGGCGCCGTCACACCAAATGACTGGGACCCGGAACAAGCCACGATGAAGAAGATGCAAGCCGGTCCGTGGCAAACCCACAAGTCGATGGAACTGTCCCGCGACATCGTGAACGCTATCGTGATGCCAGGGGGCGCATAATGTTTTTGATCAACACTCCTCGGTTGATCGTTACACAAACGTCGCTTTGGAAAACGGGACTGGTGGTCAGCACAAACCCTGACCTGCAAGACAGCTTTGCCAAGGCAATAATTGCAGATAGCGATGATCAGCTGGAAATGCTACGCCAATGGCATTTGCGTTCTATCGATATGCAAAACACCAATGAATTGGAAGGGGTGTTTGATGTTGTCGTTTCGACCCATCTTGTCCCGAAAATGGACGCCTGGCTGGCGGAGGGTGAAGAGCTCTGCGTGCAATGCAACGATGTAAAGTCCTACCGTATCTGGAAAGAGAACGGGGAAGTCATCGCAACCCAGGTCGACGTCATAAGTAGCGAATTCATCGTCTCGGCCACAATCCAAGATTGGCTCCGCATGATGATCCTGCCCGAATTCATTGAGGGGCGACCTCAATGAAGGTGTTCCCGCAAAGGTATGATATCAAGCAATTAATGCAGAACTACGGAATCGCCATGTCTATGGAACTCCGGTCTCGTGGGTTCTATCGTGACATCGTTTCCCTCGAACATATCAGCCGGTTGGGCCACCCGTCAGTCCACAATCGTGATCCCGAATCTTTGAACGACGGCTTGGAAATTAACGCCCATTTCCTATCTTTGTATGATGGGGACATCGTCCGTGAAATGGCATGGTCGCAGTATGCATTCTTTCTTTTGAAACTTGAGAGAGTCGACGAAGCTCTGGATGCGCTGGCGGAGTCGATTGCTTCTACCGAACGCCTGATTACGGATTATGGGTTTCAATATTCCATCATTCGTAAACTTCAGCTGGAAGACCACCGTGTTACGGTTCTGTTTGAGCAAAGGCCAGATGAGCTGGACCACCTGGAAAAAGTCATAGACCTGCTGAATGAGATCGATGCGCTTATGTGCCGGTATCGTTTTTCGAACTATGGCGCTGGTCCGAATGTCGAATTCGTCGCGCTGCAATTGTTGCGCAATCTGATCAAGTGCGATCCAAAGGGTTACCGCGACCGGCTTGATAAGCTGAACATCATGTCCTTTAGCCTGCCAAGTGCAATCATCCGCCACCTCAAGGATCCAAGCATCCGCTACGCAGATGATAAAGCGAATCTTTTGCCGCCAAGAGATCTGGCTCATTTTGGGTTGTCTCTGGGTCTCGCCAAAGAGTTGGATTTGCCCCCGCCTGATTTGCGGACAGTAATCTAGGTCATTGAAATTTAGCAAGGAATGCAATCGCGCATGGCGGCACAGTTTGATATGGATTCATTCCGCAAGAATGGAATTAACTATCTGTTCGACAACAGCATCATGTTCACTCCTATATTTAGGAAGGAGACAGGATTTACGACGCTCGGCTTGAAGATATTTGCGGAATTTTCAACGTTTCTTAACACCATTTCCCGTAGCGGTGATACTGAAGAGGTTCGATTTCGCGCAGCTGCGATATTGCGAGAGAACACCATTCCAAATCACCAACTGATCCGAAGCTTTCGACACGATCCAAAACAGTTCTTGCTGACTTTGTATATTGCTTATGAACAATCGGGTATTGACGGCGTGCACGCCATCCATGAGGTTTTCCAAAAGTCGGCGACCGCCCGCTGGATGGAGCGTTACCCGATCGAGGATATCTACCTTGCGAGCCTCTTTGACTATTTCGGTCTGGACGTAGGAATTGAGTTCAAGACCGCATACCTGCGCAACGTGACCTACGCCCCCAACATACCTGATCATTTGGATTACACTGTCGGTTACATGGCTACCCATGGCATCATTTACGCGACGCTTTGGGGCAAGAACCTTGCAGCATTGTCGCGCATGAATATCGACGGGATCTGTGCAGCATTTGTGAATTCTGTCCCGATTTGGATCGACCAAATGGAGATTGATCTCTGCTATGAAGTGCTGATCTGCTTGCGGATCATGGGCCGTGATGAAGAGTTACACAAAGTTAAAGCGTTATTGGAATATATTGAACCACTCGAGCACCCTGAATTCGGCTTCGATGTGCCAATGCAAAACGTCCGTTTCCGGGAGCAAGCTGTGATGTGGAGCGCCTTCGACAATGCGATCGATTTTCTGGAGTACTATCACATCATGCTGTTGGCTGGAATTGAGCCGATCATCACCAAACAATGGGAATCATAGGTGGTTCCATAGGATTGGAAGTTGGCAAAAATGCATTTGCTTCGACGGATTTCCTTCACTCATACACGGCAAAGGAGAAGTTTCGGGGCTTTCAAAAGCTGGTAGGCCTCCATCAAGTGGTCCAGTTCAACAGCAATCGAGTGAGGATGCCGGCGCGAATGGTTGGGCACCGATGCAGGCCTGGATCGCATACAGCCGATGCTTAAATGGGATGGGGCCGAACCTCACAACTTGAAATGAAGCATAACCCGACCGACTGAACGACCTCGCAGGCCAGCAATTGCCGGGCTGGCACCTTTTGGGCCACGGACGTCGCGTTCGATTTGGCAAAGCTGCCCAGCGGCGCCGCTTCTTTACGGGATCTTCATTTCAGCGCGCCATTCTCCCTGTCAGGTTGCCACAACTGGGAAGGACGGTCGATGAATTGGTTTCGAGGTGGCAAAACCACCGATGGCATAGCTGGACGAGACCTGTTTCGGCGGGCTCAGGACAAGGTCAACGCGGTTGCATGGTTTGAACCAGATGGCACCGTGATCGGCGTGAATGCCGCCTTTTCAAAGCTTTGTGGCTATCCGGAGGATGAGATTGCGGGCGAGAATGTCCGCATTCTGCTTCCTGCCGGGCAAAAGCAGGATCCTCAGCATCTTTCTATGTGGAACCGGTTGGTCAAAGGTGCCTCGCATCTGGGCGAGGTTCACTATGCCAAGCAGGATGGTGCCCCTCTATGGCTGAATGTGTCGATCGTTCCGGTCTACGGCGCGGAGGCGGCCGTTTCGGCGTTGGTCATGACGGCCATTGACATCACCGAGGCCAAACTTCTGTCACTTGATGCACGCGCCAAGATGTTGGCTTTGGACCGATATCAGGCGGTGATTGAATTCGACGCAAGGGGTACGATCCTTACCGCCAATGACAACTTTTGCCGGGATTTGGGTTATGACCTCACCGAGATCGTGGGCCAGCACCATAGCCTGTTTATCGAACCCTCAGAGGTGGATGGGGTGAATTACAAACAGCTCTGGGTCGATCTTGCCGCCGGGCGGCAAAAATCGGGTGTATTCCGGCGGAAATCCAAAAGTGGTGAGGACGTCTGGTTAAGGACCATCTACGCCCCGATCCCCGGCCGTGACGGGCAGATCGAGAGGGTCGTAAAGATTGCGACAGACATTACGGAGACTCAGAAGGCCATCATAGACGCCCAGTGTAAATCGGAAGCGGTCAATCGAAGCCAGGCGGTGATTGAGTTTCAGCCTGACGGGACCTTAATCACGGCCAACAAGAACTTTCTGGATGCGATGGGCTATTCCGCAAGCGAGGTGGAGGGTCATAATCACCGCCTGTTTGTTGATGCCGACGAGGCCGCATCCGGGTCCTATCAGGAGCTTTGGAATGATCTTCGCCAGGGCAAGTCCCGGGCCGGTCAATTCCGGCGCAAATCCAAGACTGGTGACGTGGTTTGGATCAATGCGACTTACAGTCCGGTTCAAGACCCATCCGGCCGAGTGCTGAAAGTGATCAAGTTCGCATCGGTTGTGACAGAACAACACGTCGCGATGGAAAGCATGAGCAGGGCCATCCACGCGCTGGCCAGTGGTGAGGCTGATATCAGAATGGGCGCAGAAGCTAAGGGTGCGTACGCAGCACTGCGCAACACCTTCAACAGGGCAATGGAGCAGCGTGAAACGCTGATGAAGTCGATGGTCGAAACCAGCCAGAGAATGCTCGAAGAGGCCACCGAGGTATCGACCATCGCCAACGACCTTGCCAAACGGGCCGAAGGTCAGGCAGCGACGCTTGAGGAAACCGCAGCTGCCATGGAAGAGATTTCTGCAACCGTTGACAGTACGGCGGACAATGCAAAGAAGGCGGATCAAGCCGCTCGTTCCGCATCCGAAGAGGCGCGGCAAGGGCATTCGGTCGTCGCCGACACGGTTGAGGCCATGAAGTGGATCGAGGAGGGCTCCCGCCAGATCTCCTCGATCGTTGAAACCATTGATGCCATTACCTTTCAGACCAACCTGCTGGCCTTGAACGCTGGTGTGGAGGCCGCTCGGGCTGGTGAAGCGGGGCGCGGTTTCGCGGTCGTCGCCTCTGAGGTGCGGGCACTGGCCCAACGCGCGGCAGAGGCATCCAAGGAAATCGAGGGTCTCATTACCCAAAACAACAAACATGTCGCCAAAGGGTCCGGGTTCGTGCAGGCCACCGGTGATGTCCTCGTCAAAATCGTCGCCGCAATCGACAGCGTCGTTCTGAACGTCAAGGATATTTCGCAGGCCGCGGGGGAGCAGGTGACGAGCATCAAAGAAGTATCGGGATCGACCAGCCAGATGTACCGCGTCACGCAACATACCGCAGAGCTTGCTGAACGCAGCGCAGCGAGCGCTGGGGCCCTGACCGATCGCGCAAGGAGGTTGCTCGAACTCGCGAACTCCATGTATCACACCGATGGGCCGGAGGTCGCATCGGCGAGTGTTGGTGACGTGCGGGAGACCAAGCGCTTTGATGCCGCCAGAACCCTGCGCCGTGCCTGAATGGCAATACCGCAGAACTGTCGGGCCACAAGGTGGCCTTGCAAAACCATCCGGTTCCAGGGCTGCGCAAACCTGATTGCATGGTGCAACTCAACGACTAGAAACAGAACTTGCGCCGGGATACTGGCGAGGGGCAAGCACTGTTGTTAGCCTGCGCTCAAAACAGACGGATTCAGGACGCATTCCATGAGGCAAACAACCAACTTCATCGGCGCCGCACAACGCTTCACACCCGTGCTGGCCACAGTGGTCGCCCCGGCCTTTGGCCATTTTCTTCCCTCTGTCATTTGCGCGTCCTCCGGCCAGGGCAGCAAAGGAACCGACCGCACGGAGGCAAGGTAGGGTGCCGGAGGATCCGCAAGAGACTGACTGGCAGGTTGCGATCGACGCCAGGGGGCTGCTTTGCCCCTTGCCGGTCCTGCGGGCCCGCAAGCGCCTTCTCTCTATGCAGGAGGGAGAGGTTCTGGCCGTTCGCGCCACGGACCCCGCAGCCATCGTGGACGTCCCGCATTTCTGCGCAGAGGCAGGGCACACGTTTCTGGACTGCCGCGACGAAGGCGACAGCCAGTTGTACCTGATCCGCCGCGGGGCCTCTGATCAAACGTCGTGAAAGGCGCTTTGCACAAGGGCGGCCTGTCCGGCACCAAGGTACCAGCCTTCTTGCGCCAAAACCTCGGTCGGGACGGATGGGGCAAACAACCGGGCCAGTTGGTCCCGTTGCGACAGGGTCAGAAAGGCCCGCGCATGGCGGCTGACCTGGGCCGCGTCTTGCACCATGCCTTTGGCCATATCCGCTTTGACCTGCGGCCCCAGGAGGGACAGGTAGGTCTCTGCCATCACGATGGGCGCTGTTGCCGCGGCGGCGTCAAAAGGCCAGACGGCGATGCGTCCGGGGGCGCGCCGTCGTAATCTTTCCAACACCGGCATGCCCGTCAGCGACTGCGCCCCCACGGCGCCCGCCCCGGCAAGCTGCCAGAGCGTTTTGGGCCATAGCCCGCCCTCGCGTCCCAAAATCTCGGCCCGGCGATGTTCGGGCAACCCCGGTGGGTGGTCGGGTTTCGTGCGGGGCAGGCCGGGTGTGTCAACCTTGGCCCCGTTGCCCCAGAATGGACCGCCACCCTCGAACAGCCCATTCATCTGCCCGGCCACTTCGCGGTAATTGGTGCGATTGCGCTCATCGTCCCGCACTTTTTCCGCCAGCCAGGCCCATAACGACAAGGCGTCGGGCCGCCCGGTGACGGCTTGGGTGAAACCCGCAGGGGCGCCAAAGGCGAAATCCGCGGCAACAAGCAACCGCCCCCCGGTTGCCAAATGGCTGTCCAACAGGTCCGCCAACCGCCGCTCGGCCGCCGCCCGGGTGGCGATGTTTTCGGTGCGGATGCCATCCGCCCCGGCGATTCCGATCCAGATGGAATCCTTGCCCGTCCTGGGCGTGCCCGCCGCTGACCAGTCCAACATGATGACGGTGTCGAACCTCACGGCTGTAGCCAACCAGCGGCATGGGCCAGATCCTCAGGCGTGTTGATGTTGAAAAAAGGGTCAATCTCGCCCCCGTCAAAGGCGACGAGGCTGGCCCCCTCGGCCACCGCCCAGTCCGTCACCCGTCGGTTCCCCCGGGCCAGTGCTTCGGCCAATCCGGGCCGCAGGGCGACGGGCCAAAGCCCGAAAATGGGATGCGGCCAGACCTCACCATTCGCCCCGGTCCGCGCCGCAATCGCCGGACGCCGCCCCTCGCTTGCCGCCCATAGCCGGGCCGTCAGATCCTCGGGGAAGAAGGGGGTATCGACAGCCAGTGTCACGACGCAGGCATGGCCCAGCCCCTCGGCCCAACCCATTGCCGTGTGAATACCGGCAAGTGGGCCAAGATGGCCGGTGACCGTGTCGGTCAGGACGTGCAGGGGGCAGGGGGCAAAGCGGTCAGGATCGCCGTTGGCATTCAGCGCCAATGGGGCGCATTGGCGCGACGCCCGATCGATAACGTGGTCGAGCAGGCGTCGCTGCCCCAGCATCGCCATGGCCTTGTCCCCGCCACCCATACGCCGGGACCTGCCCCCAGCAAGGATGACGCCGGGGATCTGGGCAAGGGGAGAGGGCGCGGGGGCAGACATGAGACCTGTCTGACCCGGAACGCAGGCTTTCGCAACGGCTGCAAGCGCCTGCGGGCTTGGGTCCGTTCAGGCCGCACCGGCCGGGATCACGGCCGGAGTGACCCCGGGCAGGCCGGACAGGGCCCGGATGGCCGCATATTGCGACAGGTAAACCTCGCCCGTCAGGTCCTGAAGGAAATGGCTCCGTTCAAGCCGGTCCATGACGGGCCCCTTGACCTCGGTCAGGTGCAGTTTGATCCCCATGTCCTTGAGCCTAAGGTTGATCGCCTCAAGGCTTTCCAGCGCGCTCATGTCGATTTCGTTCACCGCAGGGCACATCAGGATGACGTGCCGCACGGGGCAGTCCTGCGTCACGCGGTCGTGGATAAGGTCCTCAAGGAAGCGCGCATTGGCGAAATAGAGGCTTTCGTCGATGCGAAAGGTCAGGACGGTCGTGTCCGTCAGGACCGTATGCCGGTGGATATTGCGGAAATGCTCGGTCCCCGGGACAAGGCCGACTTCGGCCACATGCGGGCGCGAGGTACGGTAGAGGTGCAGCCCGATGGACAGAGCCACCCCGGCGGACACGCCTGTCTCAACGCCCGCCAGCAGGGTCAGCAGGATTGTCGTCGCCACGGCGGCAAAGTCCGGCTTGGCATAGTTCCAGGACCGCTTCAGGATCGAAAAATCGACGAGGCTGAGCACCGCGACAATGATGGTCGCAGCCAGGGTGGCCTTGGGCAGGTCGTGGATCAAGGGGGTCAGGGCAAGGGCTGCGACACCCAGCGCCACGGCGGTAAATGCCCCAGCCGCGGGCGTTTCGGCCCCGGCGTCGTAGTTCACCACGGATCGTGAAAACCCGCCCGTTACCGGAAACCCGCCCGAAAACGCGGCCCCGATGTTGGCGGCACCCAAGCCGATCAACTCTTGATCGGGGGAAATGCGTTGCCGTTTCTTGGCCGCCAGCGTCTGGGCGACGGAGACGGATTCAACAAACCCCACGACCGAGATCAGGAGGGCGGGCAAAAGCAGCGCCCGCACGAGGTCAGGGTCAAAGCCGGGAACCGAGAAGGGGGAAACCCTTGCGGCACGGTTCCCACAACGGCGACGCCCATTTCGGTCAGGTTGAACAGTTTGACGATCAGGGTGGTGACGACAACGGCCAGAACCGGACCGGCCTTGGCCAGCATATCAGCCGGACGCGGGGCAAGGCCCCACTTTCGCAGCAGCGGCTTCAGCCCCTTGCGCACCCAGAACAGAAAGGCGGTGCTGGCCGCCCCAATGGCAAAGGTGATCCAGTTGATCCCGTCCAGCCCAACCCAAAGGGTTTCAATCTGTTCGACGATGGTGTCGCCCTTGACGCGAATGCCAAGGATGTTGCCGATCTGACTTGCCGCGATCAGGATACCCGAGGCGGTGATGAAGCCCGCGATGACCGGGTGCGACAGGAAGTTGGCCAGAAACCCGAGCCGGAAAAGGCCCATCGCCAACAGGATCCCGCCGGACAGGGCAGCAAGGGTCAGGGCGGCGCTGATGTAGTCGGCTGTGCCAGAGGCCGCGACCTGGCCAAGGGCCGCAGCGGTCATCAGCGAGACGACGGCAACCGGCCCGACCGCCAGCGCCTTGGAGGTGCCAAAGACAGCGTAAAGCATGATCGGCACGATCGAGGCAAATAGCCCCATTTCCGGCGGTAGCCCGGCCAGCAAGGCATAGGCCAGCGACTGGGGGATCAACATGATCGTCACGATGACAGCGGCCATCAGGTCGGCCGACAGGGTGTCGCGGTCGTAATGCCGTCCCCACTCAAGGATGGGCAAATAGCGAGAGAGCTTGGGGGAGAGCATTGCGCATATCTTTCTCGCGACGCCGCGCGGCATCGGGACATCAATGGTTGAAACGGGGGGCCCGGACCATGTGGTCCGGGCTGGGGATCAGGTCAGCGTCCGGTCGCGACGTACAGGCTTTGCGCCCGACCGCCCGAGCGGCAATAGGCCAGAACCTTGCCCGCCGCCTTGTTCAGAGCGTCGTCAAAGGCGGCGACATCTGCGCTGGTGGCCTGGCCGGGGCGGATCGGGATGTGGTGAAACGCGATACCCGCCGCTGCGGCTGCCTTGTGAATGCTGTCGGCAGAGGGCTGGCCCGCATCCTCGTCATCGGGGCGGTTGCAGATGATGGTGGTATAGCCCTGCGCCTGGAGGGTGGGGATATCACTGGACAGGATTTGTCCGGTAACAGCGAAGTCGGGGGTGATGGTGCGAATGTCCATGATGGTATCTCTTGCTATCAAAGTCCGTTGACCGGAACCTTCAGAACCGGGTTGCCATTGTCGTCCGTGGGGATCTTGCCCGCACGCATGTTGACCTGCAGCGAGGGGATGATCAGCTTTGGCACGGCAAGCTGGCTGTCCCGTTCGGTGCGGAAGGCGACGAAGTCCTCGCGTGTCTTGCCGCCGCCGACATGGATGTTGTGCGCCTTTTCCTCGGCTACCGTGGTCTCCCACTGGATGTCGCGGCCGTTGGGGCCGTAGTCATGGCACATGAAGAGGCGCATGTCGTCGGGCAGGGCCAGCACTTTCTGGATGCTGTCATACAGCTCTCCGGCGTCGCCACCCGGGAAATCGGCGCGGGCCGATCCGCCGTCCGGCATGAACAGGGTGTCACCGGTAAAAGCCGCGTTGCCCATAACATGGACCATGCAGGCCGGCGTGTGGCCGGGGGTGTGGATGGCAAAGCACTCCATCTCGCCGACCTTGTAGCGCGACCCTTCTGTGAAGAGGGCATCGAACTGGGACCCGTCGCGCTGGAATTCTGTCCCTTCGTTGAACACTTTGCCAAAGGTGTCCTGCACGATGCGGATGTTCTCGCCGATGCCGATCTTGCCGCCCAGCTTGCCCTGAATGTAGGGCGCAGCGGACAGGTGGTCGGCGTGGACGTGGGTTTCGATCAACCACTCAAGCTTGAGACCTTCGGCCTCGATATAGGCGATCATCCGATCGGCGTGGTCGTAGGTGATCCGCCCGGCGGCATAGTCAATATCCATGACGCTGTCGACAACGGCACAGGCGTTCGAGGCCGGATCCTTGACGACATAGCTGATCGTGTTGGTGGCCTCGTCAAAAAAGGCTTTGACCTCGGGCTTGATAGACATGTTCAGCGGATAGTCAGACATCGTATCGTCTCCTTTTGGTCGTGCTAGGCGGTGACCGGCTGGCCGCGTGTTTCAAGGATACGTGACAGGAAGCGGGCCGCAAAGATACCTGCAACAAGGGCGCCGACGAACATCAGGACCCGGCTGTCGCCGGTGCCAATGGCGGGCAAAGCGCCGCCCGGGCAAAAGCCTGCAATGCCCCAGCCGATCCCAAAGACGGCAGAGCCGCCGATAAGACGGGCGTCGATCGCCTTGGGGGCGGGCAGAAAGAAGGTCTGACCCAAAAGTGGTTCCTGCCGCCGGAACACGATCCGGTAGCCGATGAAGGTCACGATCAGGGCGCCGCCCATCACAAAGGCAAGGCTGGGATCCCAGGTGCCTGCCACGTCGAAAAAGTTAAGCACCTTGGCCGGGTTGGCCATGCCAGAGATGACGATGCCGAGGCCAAAGATCAGGCCGATGATATAGCTGAGGAAAAGCCGCATGGTCTTATGCTCCGATCAGGTGACGGATGATGTAGACGGTGATGGCCGTCGCAATCATGAAAGTGATGGTGGCCGTGATCGACCGGGTGGACAGACGGGCATTGCCGCAGACGCCATGCCCCGAGGTGCAGCCACCGCCGAAAGTGACGCCGATCCCGACGATGAACCCGCCGACAAGCAGCATCGGCGTGCTGACCGGCACATCAATGGCCGGCATGGAGCCTGTGGCGATCAGGAATGCCAAGGGACCGGTGGCCATGCCGGCAAGGATAGCTGCCCGCCAGCCCCAGTCCTGGAGGCTTGCGGGGCTCAGGAAACCGGCAAGGATGCCGGTCGCGCCCATGATCCGGCCCATCGACAGCATCAGAAGTACCGAGGCCAGGCCAATCAGGCTGCCGCCGAACAGGGATTGAAAGGGAGTAAAGTCCGTCATGAGGTCTAACGCCTTGATTTATCGTTGCAACAGAATGAGAGGAGCAGGCGAGAAAGCCCGGCGACTCCTCTCGCTGAATTGCAGATAGGGATACATTACAAAAATAGAATGTGTCAAGCGTGCTGACGTAGCGTCATGCGCGTTTGTGATCCCCGATCAGGCGGGTCCTCAGGAGCCGTGCTGGCGGCTGTGGTCAGGTGATGACGTCGGGTGCGCTGCGGCCTGTATGGGCCTTGATCCCGGCGATCTTCTCTGCCGCGTTGACGATGTCGGCCAGCGCCACTTGGGCGTCCTGGTGCATCCGGGCAGGGTCGGTTTCGACCGCTTCAAGGTAGACCCGCAGGGTCGCCCCGACCGTTCCAGTGCCCGACAGTCGGAACACGACCCGTCCACCCCCGTCAAAGCCGATACGCAGGCCCTGTGCTGCGGAATGCGATCCGTCAACCGGGTCGTCATAGGCGAATTCGTCGGCTGTGGCGACGGTCAGCGGGCCAAAGCTTTGACCGGCAAGGCCGGGCAGGGCGGCGCGCAGGGCGTCAAAAAGGGCGTTGGCCTTGTCGCTTTCCACGTCTTCGTAGTCATGGCGGGAATAGTAGTTCCGCCCGAACTCTGCCCAATGCGCGCTCATCAACTCGGCCACCGGTTTACGGGTCACGGCCAGGATATTGAGCCACAGCAGAACGGCCCAAAGCCCGTCCTTTTCGCGGACGTGGTCCGAACCGGTGCCGGCACTTTCCTCGCCACACAGGGTGGCCATCCCGGCATCCAGCAGGTTGCCAAAGAACTTCCATCCCGTCGGCGTCTCGTAGCAGGCAATCCCCCGCTTTTCGGCCACCCGGTCCACGGCGCCTGATGTGGGCATCGACCGGGCGACGCCCTTGAGCCCTGCGGCATAGCCGGGGGCAAGCGGAGCATGTGCCGCCAAAAGGGCAAGGCTGTCGGACGGGGTGACGTAAATCCCGCGCCCAAGGATCATGTTGCGGTCGCCATCCCCGTCAGAGGCGGCGCCAAAGTCGGGCGCATCTGAGCCCATCATCAGATCGACCAAAGGCTTGGCCCAGATCGGGTTGGGGTCCGGGTGGCCGCCGCCAAAGTCGGGCGAGGGGACCGCGTTCATAACTGACCCCGGCTTGGCCCCAAGGCGCTTTTCCAGAATGGCGGTGGCATAGGGGCCGGTGACCGCATGCATGGCGTCGAAGGCAAGCGTAAAGCCCGAGGCCAGAAGCGCTGCGATGGCGTCAAAGTCGAACAGGCTTTCCATCAGTTCGGCATAGTCGGCGACCGGGTCGACCACTTCGACCTCCATCGCGCCCATGCGGGTGGTTCCGATGGTTGACAGGTCGATGTCCTGCGCCTCGAGGATCTTGTAGGAGGTGATGGTCTTGGTCACGGCAAAGATCTTGTCGGTGACGTTTTCCGGGGCAGGGCCACCGTTGGGTGTGTTGTACTTCAGGCCAAAGTCGGCGTTGGGACCGCCGGGGTTGTGGCTGGCCGACAGGATCAGGCCGCCGTCCGTGCCCCGCTTGCGGATCAGGTTCGAGGCGGCGGGCGTGGACAGGATCGCATTCTGCCCGATGATGATGCGGGCCGCGCCATTGGCCGCTGCCATGCGCAGGATCACCTGACAGGCGCGGTCGTTGAAGTAGCGACCGTCGCCGCCCACAACGAGGGTCTTGCCGGCCACGCCGCCGATCCCGTCAAAGATCGACTGGACATAGTTCTCAAGGTAGTGACGCCCCATGAAAACCTGGGTCTTCTTGCGTAGACCGCTGGTTCCGGGCTTTTGGCCTTCTATCGGCTTGGTATCGACGGCGATCGTTTCCATGGCTCTCTCCCTTTTGGGGTCATTTGCGGCCGGGCAGGGCCTCTTGTACCAGAACGACGACCGAATTGGCACGTACCCGTGTCTTGGGCTTGGCAGGCTTGGCGGCGGCATAGGGGCGGGCGGTGTCGATGTGGCGTACCCAGGACCGCCCGTTGGTGGTCGGCGGTAGGGTGACAAGCAGGCCGGGGCCCGCATTGAACACGAGGAACAGGGCATATTCGAGGGACGCGTATTCCGGCGTCCCAGACGCTGTCCGCAATTCTAGCGTAATGTGCCGCAGGGCCGGGTCGGCCCAATCGGCATCCGTCATCTGGGCGCCATCTGCGCGACGCCAGAACAGGTCTGGTACGCCGTCGATCAGGCGGCTTTTTGCATGCAGGAACCGTTTCTGGCGCAGGATGGGGTGGGCGATTCGAAAGCCGATGATCTTGCGGCAAAAGGCCAGAAATTCGGGGTCTTCGCCGGTATTGTCGGGCCCCCAGTCGACCCAGCCGATCGCGTTGTCCTGGCAATAGGCGTTGTTGTTGCCGCCTTGCGAATTGCCCAACTCGTCCCCGGCCAGGATCATCGGTGTGCCCTGGCTTAGCAGCAGGGTCGCCATCATGTTGCGGCGGCGCAGCGCGCGGGCGGCACGGATATCCGGGTCTGTCGTCGGCCCTTCGACGCCCATGTTGTCGCTGTTGTTGTCCGAGTGGCCGTCGCGGTTCTCTTCACCGTTGTCGAGGTTGTGCTTTTCGTTGTAGCTGACCACGTCCATCAGGGTGAACCCGTCATGGGCCGTCAGGAAGTTGACCGAAGAGGCGGCACTGCGCCGGTCATGGTCGAACCGCAGGGACGATCCGCTGACCCGGCTGGCCAGCTTGCGCGCCGTGTCCAGGTCACCCCGCCAGAACGATCGGACCTGATCGCGGTACTTGTCGTTCCATTCTGCCCAGGGTGGGGGATAGGCGCCCAGCTGGTAGCCGCCGGGACCGATGTCCCATGGCTCTGCGATCATCTTGACCCTGGACAGAACGGGATCCTGCCGGATCGCCTGAAAGAACGGGGCATTTCGGTCAAAACCGGTTTCCGTGCGGCCAAGGACGGTGCACAGGTCAAACCGGAAGCCGTCGACATGCATCACTTCGACCCAATACCGCAGGCTGTCTGTGACCATCCGCATCACCATCGGATGGTTCACGTTCAGCGTGTTGCCGGTGCCGGTGTCATTGATGTAGTAGCGCGGACTTTCGGCCAGCCGGTAGTAGGACGCATTGTCCAGCCCCCGGAAGCTGAGGGTCGGTCCGAACTGGTTCCCCTCGCTTGTGTGGTTGTAGACCACGTCCAGGATCACCTCGATGCCGGCGCTGTGCAGGCGGGCAACCATGTGCTGAAACTCTGCGATCTGGCCAGTGGCCATATAGCGCGGTTCGGGGGCGAAAAAGCTGGTGCTCATATAGCCCCAGTAATTCGTCAGCCCCTTGGTCAAGAGGTGTTGTTCGTCCAGAAAGGCGTGGACTGGCAAGAGCTCGATCGCGGTGATCCCCAGTTTGGTCATATGGTCGAGCATCTCATCCGACGCCAGCCCAAGGTAGCTGCCCCGGTGCTGGATGTCGGCGCGGCCTGCGGTCAGCCCCTTGACGTGGGCTTCGTAGATCACCGACTGCTCAAGCGGTGTTCTGGGGGGCTGATCCTCGCCCCACGAGAAGGTCGGGTCGACCACAATGCCACGCGGCATATAGGGGGCCGAGTTGCGGGTGTCGAATGTCAGATCGCCGTGCTTGGCCGACACATCGTATCCCATCAGGGCCGTATGCCAGATCGGATGGCCGCTGACCTGTCGGGCATAGGGATCAAGCAGCAACTTGTGCGGGTTAAACCGATGGCCCTCGTCAGGGCGATAGGGGCCATGAGCGCGGTAGCCGTATTGCTGGCCCGGACGCAGGCCCGAGATGTAGCCATGCCAGATGTGCCCATCGTTCTCGGGCAGGTCGATCAGCAGGTACTCATGCCCCTGGTCGTCAAACAAGCACAGGGTCATGCGGGTTGCATGCTGCGAAAAGATGGCAAAGTTCACACCTTCACCATCGAAGGTCGCGCCCATGGGGAACGGGCGCCCTGCTGTGATCGTAACCTGCTGGCTCATGATGAGGGGGCGACATCTCGATATAGGGCGGCATAGGCTTGGGCCGACGGGCCCCATCCGACCGGGTGACTCATGGCATTCTTTTGCAGCCGCGCCCAAAGCGGGCCATCGGCGTATAGGTCGCACAGCCGGGTAAAGGCGCTGCGCAGGGCATCTGCGGTGATCGGGTTGAACTGGATCCCCGTAGCGACCCCGGCCAGAACCCCGGCCGGTGAGGCGTTGATGACCGTGTCGGCCAACCCTCCGGTCAAGGCGACGAGGGGGATGGTCCCATAGCGCAGCCCGTACATCTGGGTCAGGCCGCAAGGCTCGAACCGCGAGGGCACCAGAATGCAGTCGCCGCCCGCGATGATCCGGTGAGAGAGCGCCTCGTCATAGCCGATCCGCACGCCGACATGATCATCGCGGGCGGCATTGCGCAGGCCTTCTTCCAGCTCGGTCGCGCCAGAGCCGAGGACGATCAGCTGACCGCTACGCGCCAGCAGTGTCGGCAGGGCATCCAGCAGCAGGTCAACGCCCTTTTGTTCGGTCAGGCGGGACACCATGACACACAGGGGGCCGTCGCTTGTGGGCAATCCAAACTCGGCCTGCAGGGCGGCTTTGTTGGCGGTTTTGCCCTTGGTGGTCTTGTAGGGTTTGATGGTGGGGTCCGTCGCCGGGTTCCACGCCGCTTCGTCGATGCCGTTCAAGATGCCGGACAGGACATCGCGGCGCTGTCGCATCACGCCGTCAAGACCCATGCCAAAGGCGTCCGTCATCAGCTCTTCCGCGTAGGTGGGCGAGACGGTGGTCAGCCGGTCCGCCCCGATCAGCCCCGCCTTGAGCGCAGAGATACGGCCCCAGAACTCAAACCCGTCGCGGTTCATACGGGCGGGCGAGAGTTGCAGCATGTTCAGAAGGCTCGCGTCGGCCAGCCCGTGAAAGGCGATGTTGTGGATCGTGAGGATCGTACCGACTTTGCCAGATCCACCCAGCCCATGCAGATACTCGGGCACAAGACCAGCCTGCCAGTCATGGGCGTGGATGACCTGCGGTTGCCAGTCCGAGATCGCGCCGACACCAATCCGGGCTGCCACCTGCGACAAGAGGGCAAAGCGCAATGGGTTGTCGGGCCAGTCCTTGCCGTTGGGGCCAAGATAGATGCTGCCTGCCCGGTCAAAAAGTTGTGGCGCATCGAGAACCAGCAGGTCGAGGTCCCCGACCTGTGCCGCCAGCACCCGGAACGGCACGCCAAGGGATTGCCCGGTCAGCACGATGGTGGGATCGGTCAAAGCCTGCATGACGGCCGGGTAGCCGGGCAACACTGTGCGAACCTGCACCCCTTCGGCAGCCATGGCAGCGGGCAGGGCGCCCACCACGTCGGCCAGACCGCCCGTCTTGATCAGCGGCGCACATTCGGAGGCAACAGAAAGAACCTGCATCATGTACGCCGCACCCTTGTCACTTCGCCGCTTCACGCGCGTCGAGCATGGTCTGGGTGATCAGGGTTACCCCTTTTTCTGACACACGGAACCACTTTGCATCCTCGTCGGGATCCTCTCCAACCACGAGGCCCTCGGGGATGATGACGCCCCGGTCAATGACAACCCGCCGCAGCCGGGCCGACCGGTTGACGGTGACATATGGCAGGCAGACCGCATGGTCGAGAACGGCGTATGAATTGGTGTGCACCTCGGTGAACAAGAGAGAGTTCCGGACCTCGGTCCCCGAGATGATGCATCCGCCCGACACCATCGACGAAATGGCGACGCCGCGCCGGTCCTTTTCGTCGTGGATGAATTTGGCGGGGGGCACGCTTTCGGAATAGGTCCAGATCGGCCAGTTCTTGTCCCAAAGGTTCAGGTCCGGGGTAAAGCCGGTCAGATCGATATTGGCCTGCCAGAACGCATCCACCGTCCCCACATCGCGCCAGTAGGCGGGGGCCTCGGGCGCATGACGGACGCAGGACACGTCAAAGCGGTGGGCCATCGCCTTGCCGTTCTTGACGATATCCGGGATCAGATCGTTGCCGAAATCATGGCTGGAGTTCGGATCCTCGGCGTCCTTTTCCAAAAGGTCGCGCAGGAAGGGCCAGGAAAAGACGTAGATGCCCATGGATGCCAGCGCCACGGAAGGGTCCTCTGGCGTGCCGGGCGGGTTGGCGGGCTTTTCCAGAAACTGGGTAATCCGGTCGGTCTTGTCGACATGCATGACGCCAAAGGCCGTCGCCTCCATCCGGGGGACGGTCAGGCATCCGATGGTCACATCTGCACCGGTTTCGACGTGCTGGCGCAGCATCACCTCGTAATCCATCTTGTAGATGTGATCCCCGGCAAGGATGACGATGTAATCGATGCCATAGCTGTCAACGATGTCGATGTTCTGGGTCACCGCATCGGCTGTGCCACGATACCACTGTTCGTCACCGCCGCGCTGCGAGGCGGGCAGGATGTCGAGGAATTCGTTCCGCTCTGACCGAAAGAAGGACCAACCGCGCTGGCAATGCCGGATGAGGCTGTGGGCCTTGTACTGGGTCGCCACCGCCATTTTCCGAATGCCCGAATTCATGGCGTTGGACAGGGCAAAGTCGATGATCCGGGATTTGCCGCCAAAGTAAACGGCTGGCTTGACCCGTCTGTCCGTCAGTTCCTTAAGTCGGGACCCCCGGCCACCGGCCAGAACGAAGGCCATCGAGCGTTGGGTCAGTCTGCGGTTCTGTGGCATATGGGTCTCCCTCCCGTATTTCACTCTGCGCCCAACTGAAAGATCAGCGTGGCAAGTGGTGGCAATGTGACGGCCATCGAGGCGGGCTGTCCCTGATAGGGTTCCTCCACCGCGTCGACGCCGCCAAGATTGCCACGGTTCGCGCCTCCGTAAACGCTTGCATCCGTGTTGAGCATCTCGCGCCAGTGCCCGGCGTTCGGGACACCGATGCGGAACCCTGTCCGCTCAACCGGTGTGAAGTTGCACAGGACCACGCAGGGCGCGTCCCCTTCCTGTCCCCGCCGGATAAAGCTGAGCGTGGACTGGTCGGCATCGGTTGAATCGATCCAGTCGAACCCTGCGGGGTCACAGTCGCGCACATGCAGCGCCGGGGTCGACCGGTAGAGTGCGTTCAGGTCCCGAACCAGCGACTGGATCCCCTTGTGCGCCGGCTGTTCTGCCGCGTCCCAGTTGATCTGGCTGTCGTGGTTCCATTCCTCGGGCTGGGCGAACTCACAGCCCATGAACAACAGCTTCTTGCCCGGATGGCCCCACATAAAGCCATAGTAGGCCCGCAGGTTTGCAAACTTTTCCCAATCGTTGCCGGGCATCTTGGCCAGCATGGACCCTTTGCCATGCACCACTTCGTCATGGCTGATCGGCAGGACGAAGTTCTCGGAAAAGGCATAGTGAATGCCAAACGTCATCTGGTGATGGTGATATTTGCGGTGGATCGGCTCGCGGGTGATGTAGTCCAGCGTGTCGTTCATCCAGCCCATGTTCCACTTGAACCCAAAGCCAAGGCCACCGGCGTCAACCGGGCTTGAGACACGCGGAAAGGACGTGGATTCCTCGGCAATTGTCATGATTCCGGGGTATTTTCCGTAGGCCGCGATGTTCATCCGCTTGAACAGGGCGATCGCCTCGTAATTCTCGCGGCCACCGTCCTTGTTGGGGATCCATTCGCCGTCCTTGCGGGAATAGTCGCGGTACAGCATCGAGGCCACGGCATCGACGCGCAGCCCGTCCACATGGTATTCGTCCAGCCAGTAAAGGGCATTGGCGGTCAGGAAATTCGCCACCTCGGCCCGGCCGTAATTGTAGATCAGGGTGTTCCAGTCCTGATGGAACCCTTCCTTTGGGTCGGCATGTTCGTAAAGGTGGGTTCCGTCGAACTGCCCCAGTCCGTGGGCATCGGTGGGAAAGTGGCCCGGAACCCAGTCCAGGATAATGCCTAGTCCCGCCTCGTGGGCGGCATCCACCAGATCGCGGAATTCATGCGCCGGACCAAAACGGATGGTCGGGGCATACATGCCGACCGGCTGGTAGCCCCAGGACCCGTCAAAGGGAAATTCGGACACCGGCATCAGCTCAAGGTGGGTGAACCCCATATCGCGGGCATAGGCGACAAGGTCCGCGGCGGCCTCCTTGTAGGACAGGGGGCGACCGTTCTGATCCCAGATCCGCTTCCACGAACCCAGGTGAACCTCGTAGACCGAAATCGGAGCCTCGCGGCGGTTGCGCTCTGACCGTTCCGCCATCCAGGCGGCGTCATGCCAGCCGTAGCCTGCGATGTCGCGGACGATGCTTGCGGTTTGCGGGGGATGTTGCGCGCCAAATCCGACCGGATCGGCCTTGAGCGGGCCAACCTGTCCAGAGGGACCGGTGATCTCGTACTTGTAGGCCGCCCCTTCGCCCGCACCGGGGACAAAGATTTCCCAGACCCCGGTTCCGCCACGGCGCCGCATGGGGTGGCGTCGGCCGTCCCATGCGTTGAAGTCGCCGACAACCGACACCCGGCTGGCAGACGGGGCCCAGACGGCAAAATGGGTCCCGGCCGTACCCTCATGGGTCATGACATGGGCGCCAAGCGCCTCCCACAGCCTTTCGTGATTTCCTTCACCTAGAAGGTATTCGTCGAAATCCGACAGCACCGGGCCAAAGCGGTAGGCGTCGTCATAGTCCCAGACCGCGCCATCGGCACCTGTGCCGCGCAGCCTGTACGGTTTGCCACCCGGAACCTTGCCGGAAAAAAGGGCACCGTCGATCCGGGCCAAGGGATAGGCCTTGCTGCCGATGACCGCCTCAAGACGATCCGCGCCGGGATCCATGGCCGTCACATATGTCGCCCGCCCGCGCTTGTGCGGGCCGAGGATTGCAAAGGGGTCATCGTGTGTCGCGTGAAGCAGGCGCGAAACGTCGGACGGGTCGAGGACTGGGTCGGCGGCTATTGCTTTCATGGGTCCATCATAGATGCAACGAAGCCGTCAGCAAGTGGGGCTGTTAGCGATAACGAAGTTCGCGTGCCTATAGATCGCGTCCCATGGACAAGGCTAGGTCGGCCGGAAGGGACCGCGCCATGACGCGCTGGGCATTGGGAATGTCATTGCTTTCGGCCCGGCGGGTGGCAGCGGCCCGGGACAGGTTATGACTTAACCAGCGCTGGATGATGCGGGCGCGGATCTCAGGCATCGGCACTTCGAGGCGGGCGGAAATGTCCCAATACTGGGGCAGGGTGTTCCAGGGGGCCTCATCAAACAGCAGGTAATTGCCCTCCACCACGACAACCGCACAGTCCGCCGGAACACTGACGGCCCCGGCAATGGAAATGTCCCTGGCCCGGTCAAAGGCGGGAAAGATCACCTCTCCGCCATTGTGCAGGCGCCGGATGGCGTGGACGAACCCGTCGCTGTCAAACGTCTCGGGCGCGCCCTTGCGAGACCGCAGACCACGCGCATCAAGAATGGCGTTGTCCAGATGAAAACCATCCATCGGCACGACGACCGTAGGCACTTTTTGCACATTCAGGCGGCGGGCCACTTCGGAGGCAAGTGTGGATTTCCCGCTCCCCGGCGCACCGGCGATGCCGACTAGCAAACGAGACTTGGTGCCCAACATGTCATGCACCTTATCCGTCAGGGCATTCACATGAGCCGTCACATCAAGCAATGGACCAAGCCCTTATACTGGTTCAAGTTCCGTCTCGGGTTCCTTGGCGCCAGTCATATAGGCAACCGCGTCGGACATGGAATGATTCCTTGGATTGATCACACACAGCCGCTTGCCCAGTCGGTGAATGTGGATGCGGTCTGCAACCTCGAACACATGGGGCATGTTGTGGCTGATCAGGATGATCGGAATGCCACGCGATTTCACGTCCTGGATCAGTTCCAGCACCCGGCGGCTTTCCTTGACGCCCAGTGCCGCGGTCGGCTCGTCGAGAATGATGACCTTGGACCCGAACGCGGCGGCACGGGCCACGGCCACGCCCTGACGCTGGCCGCCAGACAGGGTTTCCACCGCCTGGTTGATGTTCTGGATGGTCATCAGGCCCAGTTCGGACAGCTTGTCCCGAGCGAATTTTTCCATTGCTGCGTGGTCAAGCTGACGGAACACCTTGCCCATAAAGCCCGGCTTGCGCAGCTCGCGGCCCATGAACATGTTGTCCGCGATCGATAGGGCAGGTGACATGGCGAGTGTCTGGTACACCGTCTCAATGCCGGCGTTTCGTGCCTCGTTCGGCGAGGTAAAGCGGATGCGCTTCCCTTCAAGCGTGATCTCGCCCTCGTCGGGGACAACGGCCCCCGACACCGATTTGATCAGCGTTGACTTGCCGGCCCCGTTGTCGCCGATCACGGCCAGGATTTCGCCGGGGTAAAGGTCAAAGTCGCAGTGATCCAGAGCGACGACCTTGCCGTAGCGTTTGACAAGGTTGCGACCTTTGAGGATGGGTTCCACGCTCATGACGCTACCTTTCTGATCCATTGGTCAACTGCGACCGCCGCGATGATGAGGGCACCGATCAACAGGTAGGTCCACTGGGCATCGGCCCCAAGAAGACGCAGGCCCATAGTGAAAACGCCCACGATAAAGGCCCCGAAGATCATCCCAAGGATGGAGCCCCGTCCGCCAAAGAGGGAAATCCCGCCGATCACCACAGCCGTGATGCTGTCAATATTGGCCAGCTGGCCCGAGGTGGGCGATACCGATCCGATCCGTCCGATCAGGGCCCAGCCGGCAAAGGCGCAAATCAGGCCAGACAGGGCATAGACCGAGATCAGGATTTTCTTGACGTTCACGCCCGAAAGTTCGGCCGCTTCGGGATCGTCGCCGACGGCGTAGACGTGGCGGCCCCATGCCGTCTGACGCAGGGCATAGGCCAGAATGATCACCAGAAGGATCATGAACAACACACCATAGGTGAAGTTCGCGCCGCCCCTGCCACTCTCGTCACCGCCGATGGTCATCGCGGTCTGGCCGAAGAATTGTAATAGCGGGGCATCCGCAGAAATGTCCTGACTTCGGATCGTTTCGTTGGCGGAATAAAGGAAATTCGCCGCCAGAACGATCTGCCACATACCAAGGGTGACGATGAAGGGGGGCAACTTCATCACCGCCACCAGCCAGCCGTTTAAGGATCCGATAAGCCCTCCGCAAACCAGGCCGCACAGGATGGCAACCTCGACCGGCAGGCCGTAGCGGAAGGTGAACTGGCCCATGACGACAGATGACAGGACCATGATCGCACCGACGCTGAGGTCGATGCCGGCTGTCAGGATGACAAGGGCCTGGGCCGCGCCGACGATACCGACGATCATCACCTGTTCCAGGATGAACGACAGCGTCCGAAGCGAGAAAAAGCGGTAGCGGGAGTTTCCGATATCTTCCAGATCGACAAGACCCAGCGAATACATGATCGGTTCCCGGTCGATCAGCAGCCCAAAGACCGGGATGGCGACCAGCAGAACGATCAGCGATACCGCCGCGGGGAACCGATGAAGCAGGCTTTGGAACCGCCCAATGAACCCCTTTGGTCCCTGGTCGAACTCGGCGACCTTGTCGGACGCATTCGCGACCACCGCCTCATAGTTGTCTTGTGGTGACATAAGCCCCTCCCGGCGGGCACCTGTCTGGCGCCGCGTTATTGTACGGTAACAGGTTAGGAGAATTGGAATTCTGTGGGAAGGGGCGACACGAAATCGCCCCTTCCGATGTCTAGGTGGGACTTAGCCCCAGCAAAGGGCCATGCCCTCGGCGACGTCGATGCTGTCAACGCCTTCGGCAGGGTTGGCGGTGACCAGAGCCACGCCAGTGTCGAAGAAGTCCTTGCCTTCGGTCGGAGCAGGCAGCGTGCCGTCAGCGGCGAATGCTGCAATCGCTTCGATGCCCAGAGCGGCCATCAGAAGCGGGTACTGCTGCGAGGTGGCGCCGATCACGCCGTCTGCAACGTTCTGCACACCGGGGCAGCCGCCGTCGACGGACACGATGAGAACGTCGTTCTCACGACCAACCGACTTGAGCGCCTCATAGGCACCGGCAGCGGCAGGCTCGTTGATGGTGTAGACCACGTTGATTTCCGGCTCGACAGCAAGCAGGGCTTCCATGGCGGTCCGGCCACCTTCTTCGTTACCGGCGGTGACTTCGTTGCCGACGATGCGGGGATCGGTTTCGTCACCCCAGCGGGTCGGGTCCATGACGTCGATGCCAAAGCCGGTCAGGAAGCCCTGGTCACGCAGAACGCCGACGGTGGGCTGGCTGACGGCCAGGTCCAGCATAGCGATCTTGGCGTCGGCAGCGGCGTCGCCCATGGTTGCGGCGGCCCACTGGCCAATCAGCTCACCAGCAAGGAAGTTGTCGGTGGCGAAAGTTGCGTCGGCAGCGTCGATCGGGCTCAACGGAGTGTCGAGAGCGATGACCACGAGGCCAGCGTCACGAGCTTCCATGACGGCGGGAACGATGGACGAGGTGTCCGAAGCGGCCAGCAGGATGCCCGACGCGCCTTCGGCGATGCAGGTCTCGATGGCGGCAACCTGGGTCTCGTGGTCACCGTCGACGCGACCGGCGAAGGTCAGCAGGTTGATGCCCAGCTCTTCTGCAGCGGCAGTTGCGCCTTCGCGCATCTTCACAAAGAAGGGGTTGGTGTCTGTCTTGGTGATCAGGCACGCCGTCGTGCCGTGGCCGCCAGCAAAGGCAGCGCCGGACATGGCGACAATAGCAAGCGCGGAGCTTGCGAGAAGTTTCTTCATGGTATCCTCCCAAAGGATTTTTAAAAGCGGCCCAAAGACCGCGTTATCCCTGCATCCCTCCGACGCAAGGCATAACGCTAAGGAAGCGCGATTCGCGGCGGAAGGTCAATAAATAAATCTAGTTGACTTATTAACTGGTCCATCCTCAAATCGTCGACGGGAGGAATTGTGATGGTAAATGTCGCACGGCAGGTGGAAGCTCGGTCCCCGTCCTCAGGGGTCAATCAGCAAGGTGTGCGCGATCACAACGAGCGGTTGCTGTTGTCGATGATGCAGCGGCTTGGCCCGCACGCGGGCAGCGATCTTGCCAAGATGGCCAATCTGTCGCCGCAAACCGTCTCGGTTATCCTTCGGGGCCTTGAGAACGACGGTCTTCTGGCCAGGGGAGAGCCGCAACGGGGCAAGGTCGGCAAACCGTCGATCCCGATGGGTCTGGCGGCTGACGGTGTTCTGTCCATCGGTCTGAAGATCGGGCGGCGCAGCGCGGACCTGGTCCTGATGGATTTTCTGGGCAACCTGCGCAGCCAGTTGCAAACCACCTATCGCTATCCAATGCCCGAAACGGTCTTTGGGTTTCTGCGCGCGGGCATCGCCAGTTTTCAAGCCAGTTTGTCCCAGGCGCAGGTCAAGCGCATTGTAGGGATCGGCATCGCCAAGCCCTTTGAAATCTGGAACTGGTCGGAAACGATCGGGGCGCCGGCCGAGGATCTGGACCAATGGCGCGACATCAACTTTGCCGCGCAGATCGGCCAGTTCAGCACCTTGCCCGTCTTTGTCGAGAACGACGCGACCGCCGCCTGCCGGGCGGAACATATCTTTGGGAAGGGCAGGGAGTTTCGGGACTTTGCCTATTTCTTTGTCGGCTCCTTCATCGGGGGGGGCGTCGTTCTCAACCATTCGGTCTTTGAGGGGATCCACGGCAACGCCGGGGCCTTTGGGTCGTTGCCGACACGGCTCGCCGATGGTCGCAACGGGCAACTTCTGGATTCTGCATCGCTGTTTCTTCTAGAGGCGACGCTGGCGGATGTCGGGCTCGAACCGTCCCGCCTTTGGGCGCAGCCGCAGGATTGGACAGGCTTTCCCAATCAGCTCGAGGCGTGGATCGAACAGGCCGCGCAATCGCTGGCCTATGCAGCGCTGACAATCTGCGCGGTGATCGACTTTGAGGCGATCGTGATAGACGGCGCCTTTCCAACCATCGTGCGGGATCGTCTGGTGCGCCGCACGCGAGAGGCGGTGTCGGTATTGGACAGCCGCGGCCTTGCGCTGCCCCATATCATCGGGGGCAAGACCGGCGGCAATGCCCGGGCGATCGGGGCGGCAAGTGGGCCTGTTTTCTCGCAATACCTGCTGAACACTCATGCGGGGCTTGCGTCGGCCTGACAGGTCCGGGCGCTGGGCGAAGGTCTTGTGTCCGACCGCGTCGCTTCGTCACGGTTCGGTAAATTGGGTCGTAGACCTTTTGCTGAAGTCGCCAGGTAAAGGTTTCCATCAACACCAGCAGGCCCGGATTGGCAAAGTCGTGGACGACCAGACCGACAAGCCCGGTCCGTCCATTGGCCAGCCTCGAGGCAGGGCGATTTGGGCGGTAGCCCAGTTTCCGTGCTTCGGTTTCGACCCGCGCCCGCATTTCCTCGGACACCGGTGCCCCAGGGTGAAGTTGCGCGACACGGCGGCGTTGTACAACCCGGCAAGGTCGGCCACGTCCATGAGGGGGACGGCCCAAGGGCCGCTGGGCTGGCCCAATCAGGGATCTGCGGTGTCTGACATGCCCGTCCCCAGTTGAGTTGCGGGCCCTCGATTATTTCGTCTGCCGAAGGCGGTCGGCGCCACAAAGGCCAGAGCTGCATTCGGTTGCAACTCAATGCGGCAGTCCATCCCACGCCTTGTTGTTGGGCGGTGCGCTTCCTTTCCGGGCATACCTCCGGTATAGAGTGAGCAATCACGCCTCACATCATCGCGGTTGAGGTGCTGGTCCCGGTTATTTGCTAAAGGTTGTCGCCGACAAGGTGGCGGTTCTTGCATTTCCAAGAGGAGACCAGGTTTGATCGGCGGTTGGCCGATCCGTCGCAGTCTGGCACAGCGTCAAAGGAGAGCCGAACATGTACTATGAAATGATTGGATTTACCGGAGAGCCTCATAGCGACCCCTGCGTTCCGGGAATGCCGGAAGTCGATCTGGGCACGTCGTCGGTCTTTCTGGACTTTGACGGGACGCTGGTCGATCTGGCCGACAGCCCCGACGCGATCGTCGTGCCCGAAGACATGGCCATGACGCTCGAGGCTGTCGCCCAGAAGTGCAACGGCCGGTTGGTGATTGTCACCGGACGCTCGGTCGCTTCGGTCGAGCCTTATCTGGGCGGATTTGCCGGGCCGATCATTGGCGGACCTGGCGCCGAAGAGCGTATCGACGGCGTCACAAGCCGCTGCATAGCGGTAGACGACCATGTCGTGGCCCGGATGGGCGACATGGCCGAGGCCTTTGCCGCCACCCACCCCGGCCTCCTGGCGGAACGCAAGCCGACCGGCATCGTGATTCACTTCCGCTCGGCCGAGGATCTGGCGGCGGACGCCTATGCTTTCCTGCGTGTTCTGGACGAAACCCATCCGGGTTTTGAATTGCACCATTCTAAAATGGCTTATGAGTTACGGCCAAAGGGCATTGGCAAGGAACTGTCGATCCAGCGGCACATGGAGGCGGCCCCCTTTGCCGGCACATTGCCGATCTTCTTTGGCGACGACGTGACGGACGAACCTGCCTTGCAATGGGTCGGCGTGTCCGGTGGGCTGGCCGTCAAGGTGGGCGAGGGCGACACCGCCG
Source organism: Flavimaricola sp. (assembly GCA_029255105.1). Lineage (GTDB taxonomy): Bacteria > Pseudomonadota > Alphaproteobacteria > Rhodobacterales > Rhodobacteraceae > Flavimaricola. The sequence goes on from JAQWWH010000105.1 coordinate 31,921, forward strand.
CGTCCAATCGGGTTGAAGACCCCAGGACAGTGCGCAACCTTCTGCGCAGTTGGGCCAAGGCCTGACGCCATGGCACAGCCGAGGCTCATCGTCGTCTCGAACAGGATACCAACCGGAGAGGCGCCGTCAGGCGGCCTTGTCGTGGCCGTGCATGATGCGCTGAAGGCCTGCGGTGGCATCTGGATCGGATCGTCCGGCAAACCGGTCGACACCCCCGACCCAGGCCTTCGGACCATTTCGTCAGCACCGTATCGCAGGCTGGCCTTTGACCTGAGCCATGACGAGTACGAAGGGTGCTACCTGGGCTACTCCAACGCCGTGCTCTGGCCGCTGTTTCATCACAGGGCCGACCTGATATCGGTCGATCCCGATCACGCCCGCACCTACCGCGAGGTCAATGACCGGGTTGCCGGTCTGATCGCTTCGGTGGCAGAACCGGATGACCTTATCTGGATCCATGACTATCACTTCTTGCCTCTGGCCGCTGCCCTGCGCAAACGCGGGCTGTCGAACCGGATCGCTTTCTTTCTGCATATCCCGTTCCCGACGGCCAGCGATATGCCAGCATTGCCTGAACAAGGGCTCATGTCCGGATGGCTTGCCGCCTACAACCTTGTCGGGCTTCAGACCAATAGGGATGTGAGCAACTGCCAGGATTTCCTGCGCGGGAGTGGTAAGGTAAAACCGCTCGCAGGCGGCGTCATGCAGTACAAGGACCGGCATTTCGTCTTGCGCAGCTTTCCCATCGGGATCGACGTCGATAGCCTGGCAACCGCCGCCGCCGATGCCGATACCGCAGCACTCAGACTGGGCGAGGGCGAGAGGCTGATCCTCGGGGTGGACCGGCTGGACTACTCCAAGGGCCTGCCCAACCGGTTTGAGGCCTTTGGCACCTATCTGTCCCGCCGTGCGCCGGATGATCCGCGCGCAACCCTGTTGGAGATCGCGCCGCCCAGCCGGCAAGACGTTGAGGCCTACAAGGATATTCGGCAAGAGCTTGAAACGATGGCAGGTTCGGTCAATGGCGAACATGCAGAGCTGGATTGGACCCCGATCCGCTATATCCGTCGCAACATGGACAGGTCCCTTCTGGCCGGGCTTTATCGCCGGGCAGAGGTCATGCTGGTCACGCCGCTCGCCGACGGGATGAACCTTGTTGCCAAAGAGTTCGTGGCCGCGCAGGACGGTGCCGATCCCGGTGTCCTGATCCTGTCGCATTTTGCAGGGGCGGCAGAACAGCTGGACGCGGCGCTTATGGTCAACCCCTACGATCTGATTGACGTGGCAAAGGCCATCGACAAGGCGCTGAAAATGCCGCTCCATGAACGCCATGCCCGCTATCTAAGCCTGATCGCCACAATTCGGGAATTCGACATCAAATGGTGGACCGACACCTTCCTTGCCGCACTTCAAGACCTTGCCCCCATGCCGGCGCAGGATTCAGCGGCCTACGAACAGCTTGCCTGACAGCGCCGCAATGCTGATGGACCTGCCGCAAATGCCGGGTCCGGGCTGGGGGAAAAGGACGTGATCGCCCGCCTCCTGTCCCTTTGGCGGCTGGTCGCCAACGCCCTCGCGATGGCCGATCAGGCCAATCTCGGGCTGATTGCAGCCGGTGTCGCCTTCTTTGCGATGTTCGCGATCTTCCCGGCTTTGGCGGCGATCATTGCCGTGTTTGGGTTGGTGGCCGACCCATCCATCGTGGAATCCCAGCTTGAACTGATGCGCGACGTCATCCCGACCGAGGCGTTCTACCTGTTCGACGCCCAGATCTCGCGCCTGTTGGGGGCCCGTGCGGACACACTGGGCTGGGCCACGGCCCTGTCCACCGGGGTGGCTCTCTGGTCGGCCCGGGCGGGCGTGGCAGCACTGATGCGCGGGTTGAACGCGATCAAGGGGGAGCTGAACCGGGGCGGGATTGGCCACTATGCAGTGGCGCTCTTGCTTACCATATGTCTGGTCGGGATCGCGGTGATCGCCCTGTTGATCGTGGTCATTGCGCCGATTGTGCTGGCCTTTCTCCCGCTTGGCGGTGTCGCCGCCCTCGCCCTTGAAGTTATCCGGTGGAGCGTGGCGCTTTTCATCCTGCTAGCTGCCCTTGGCCTTCTTTATCGGTTCGGGCCCAATACGGTTGATGTGCGGACTGGTTGGGTCAGTCCGGGGGCCATTGTGGTGGTGGTTGTCTGGATCGCCGCCTCTGTCGGGTTTTCGGCCTACCTGCGCAATTTCGGCAGCTACAACGAGGTCTATGGATCAATCGGTGCGGTCATAGCCCTTTTGATGTGGCTCTACATCAGCGCCTACCTCGTCCTGCTGGGGGCGGTCCTGAATGTGGTCCTGCACCGCCGGGATGCTTTAAATGGGGCAATCGGCCCCATTTGAGCCGGTCTCTTTCGAACGGGTCCTATGCAGGGGGGCAAGCCCGGCGGGAATATGGTTGGTTGACCGGACGGGGGCCAAACACCGTGGCCAATCTGGCAGAATTGACTTGAGGCGACCAGGTCGGCCATCGAAATCGGCGTTTGCGCTTCTTTCGCGGACACCAGTTCGTGGCCAGTTAAAGGCAAAAATGCGGCGCGTGGCGTGTGCTTTCTTGCCAATTGTGACCTCGCTCAAAACGTGACGTCTGCGCCACGCTGGCGAATCGTTGGAAAAATTGACTGGAAACGTGAACCTTTCCACGCTAGCCATCGTCTAAGTAAAAATCGTCACACGCGAAATGATGTGGCGGAATTGAGGTGGAGCAAAGGTATGTCGGCGATTGAATTCGTCGTCCGCGATGTCGCGGGCGCATTGAGCCGTGGGTTTACAGGCGAGGGTGCAAATCCATCGATCCTAGCCCCGGTGGGGTCTGAAATTTCCCTGAATCTGGATCGGTCACAGGTTGTTGCTTACAACCGCGTTGGCGATACGCTTGAGATTACATTGGTCGATGGTCAGGTTGTCGTGATCGACAACTTCTACGGCCTTGATGGTGTCCCGGCGAGCGATCTTTTCTTGTCGACCAATGGACAGCTGGCGCAGGTCAACCTCGCCCAAGGGACCGAGGGCGTCTACTATTCCAACTACGTGGAAGAGGACAGCCTGGGTAAGTGGACGGGCGACGATGATCTTTACTTTGTCGGCGACCCTCCGATCCTGCTGGCTGGTGTTCCGACCGAGGCGACAAGCCGTCTGGCTGCCGATTTCATTGGTGGCCTGCCGCTGATCCCGGCTTTGCTGGCCGGTGCGGCGGCTGCGGCCCTGCCGATCTTGGGTGGCGACGGCGGGACGGTTCTGGACAATGTGGCAACCCGCGATCCGTCTGATCCGCTGGTCGGAGCGATCCTGCCGACCCCTCTTGTCAATGCCGAAGATCGCAGCAATGGCGTCGACATTTCCGGCACCTCGAATGCTCCGGGTGGTGTTGTTGATGTCGTGATCGGCGATGCAACGCAGAAGACCGTCGCCGATGGCGATGGCAACTGGACGGTGACCTTCCCGCCTGAGGACATTCCCGAAGGCACCTATGAGGATGAGATCGAAGTCACGATCACCGACCAGGGTGACACCACCACGGTCACCGGCGATCTGACCGTCGATACCGAGAACTTCGTGACTTTCGATGCCGAACTTGTCGGCGGCGACGGCACGGTGAACGGCGCCGAAGCGGCCGAAGGCGTGATCCTCAGCGGTCGGACCGAAGCAGGCTCTGCCGTGGTCGTCACCATCAATGGCGTCGACTACGAGGCGACGGTCGATGGTGGCAACTGGCAGCTTTTCCTGCCTGCCGAGGACATTCCGACCGGTGAATACGCGCAGGATGTGGACGTCAAGTCCACCGATCCTGCAGGCAATGTCGCAACGACCGAAGGCCAGTACACGGTCGATACCGAGACTTTCGTCACCATGGAGACGGCGTCGATCGAAAGCGATGGCATCATCAACTTTGTCGAGCGCAGCGATGGCGTGACAGTGACCGGCACCGCCGAAGCAGGTGCGACGGTCGTCGTGACCTTTGGCGGCACAGACGCGGAGGCAACCGCAACCGCTGATGCGGACGGCAACTGGAGCGTCGACTTCGCCGCTGCCGATGTCCCGCAGGGCGAATTGTCCGAGACGATCTCGGCCGTGGCAACCGATGCCGCCGGAAACACCGCCGACGTCGCTGGCCCGATCACGATCGATACGCGGGTGTCCAATTTCCGCATCACCGACCCGGTCGCCACCGACAACATCGTCGACCAAGGCGAACAGGCCCAGGCCATCACGGTTGTAGGCACGGTCGAGCGTGGCTCGACGGTCATCGTTGAGCTTGCTGGGGTGAAGCAAACGGCAACGGTCGATGCTGACGGAAACTGGACGGCCACCTATCCCGCCGGCTCTATCCCCGAAGGGGAATACGAGACCAAGGTTATCGCGACCGCGACGGACGGCCCGGGCAACGTCAAGACGATCACCTCTGACGTTCTGATCGACACTTCGATCGCCGTGACACTCGACACGCCGATCGAAGGCAATGACGTCATCAACGCCGCCGAAGCCGTCGATGGTGTCGTCCTGACTGGAACATCCGATCCGGGCGCCACCGTTTTGGTGACGTTTGCCGGTTCCTCGCGCACCACGACCGCCGACGTTGATGGCAACTGGTCGGTAAGCTACGGGGCAGGGGACATTCCGGCGGGCGAGTCGATGGAACGCGTCAACGTCCGGGCCACCGACGAGGTTGGTAACGTGGCTCGCGTCGGGGCGAACGTGCTTGTCGACACCATTGTCGATCCGCTGACGCTGAATGACCCCTCCGAAGGCGATCTGATCAACCGGGCCGAAGCGTCGGACGGCATCACCTTTACTGGTACGGTCGAAGAAAACTCGACCGTCATGGTGACCTTCGAAGGGACAACACGCGCCGCCACAGTTGGCGCTGATGGTACATGGACCGTCGACTTCACGGCCGCCGAGGTGCCCGCGGGGGAATACACCGCCAACGTTCGCGTCGATGCAACTGACGCCCATGGCAACACGGCCTCGACTTCGGACACCTACCTTGTCGACACGACCCCGCCCGAAGCACCGCTGATCGAAAGCTATACCCGGAGCGGCACCGGCGTTCGGGGCTTTTCGACCTCGATCACGACTGACACCATCGACCTGCATAGCGTGGCAGAGGATGGAACCACCTCGTCGGTCGGGGCAACCGTGACCGAGAACACGGTGTTCAACGAGTTGGACTTTGACTTTACCTCCACGGTCCCCAACGGCTCGCACTTGATCATCAACGCAAGCGATGCGGCCGAGAACCAGACGGCCACCCTGTTCGTTCTTGAACAGGTTGGGACGAACACGCTGGACATTGGCAATCCTGGATTGAACGCCTTTGATATCGAAGCCATCGACATGCAGTTCGCCGAAGACACCGAACTGACCCTGACGGCCGCTGATCTCGAAGCGCTTTGTGCGCATTCCGATGTCCTGACAATCCACGGCGGGCTGGACGATACGGTGACGATTCTTGGTGCGTCCGCAACGGGCGCAACCTCCGATATCGGAGGCCGGACCTATGATCACTACGCCCTTGGCGACACGGGCACCCTGATCATCGATGAAGCAATAACGGTCGTTACCTAAACAAGCCTCGCGGTGGCCGGGAAACCGGCCCCGCATCGCCGCGCCGTTCCGGTGCATGGTGTCGATTGAGAAAGGTCGGAAGTGATCCTATCGCGGTCAAGACAGGGAACACGGGTCATCACGCTGCTTGCGGTCGTGGTGTCCAGTGCTGCTTTGGCTGGCTGCGACAGCCTGACCGGCATGATGTCCAGCCGCAACGCGACCTCGCTCGATATCGCGGGGGAGGCGGCGTCCGTCGGACCGGAAGCGGCCCTCGAAGCCGAGATGGAGGATGGCACCACCTCTGGTCTGATCGACGGCCTACTCAACCGGCAATCCATCCTTGAACCCGGCCCGATGCGCGACGTGGCCGAAGCTGTCATGGCCGCCAACAGCCGCGCCGCCGAGGCCGACTTGCGCGCCGCCACCCTGCGCGCCGAGGCCAAGGCGATGAACTGGCTTCCCACCATTGGCCCCAGCGTCAGCCTGACATCGCTTGGCGCGGTGGTGACGTCGCTTGTCGTCAATCAGGCGCTTGTCGACTTTGGGGGGCGTCGCGCAGAACGGGACTATGCCAAACATGACGTCGAAGTTGCCGCTGTTGCGCTTGCCGCGGACAGCAACACACGGGTCATGGAGGCGCTTGAGCTTTATCTGACCGCCGAGGCGGCCCGGGCCCGTGCGGCCGTGAACGCCGATGCGATGGGCCAGATGCGCCATTTCGCCTATGTGATGTCCGAAAGGGTCAATGCCGGGATCAGCGACCGCGCCGATCTTCAGGTGGTTCAGCAAAAACACAACCAGATGGCTGCCGACATGGCGTCGGACACCGAAACGGCGGCCTCTGCCCTGGCCGAGCTTCAGGCCATGGCCGCAACGCCCCTTGCCGATGTGCACGGGCTGTCTCCCTTGGCCGCGCCCTCGCTGACCGCAGTCCCGTTGGCAGTGATGAAGGCCGAGGCTGAAAGCAGCCGTGCGATTGCCGCCGCCCGGGCCGCCCGGTCGGGCCTTCTTCCCGGACTTGCCATCGGGGGCAGCGTGGGTTCGGAAGGCGAAAACCTTGGACTGACGCTTGGGGCTGCGAATGCCCTGGGACTGGGCCTTGGCGCCCAGATGGAGGCGATCGACGCTGAACGCGAGGCAACCGCCGCCCGCGTGGTGGCCGAACGCGAAGCAGCCGACCGCGAGATCGCAGCCCTGCAAGGGCGGCTAACCTCGTTGCTCCGGCAAGAGGCCGAGGCGCGGCAACTGGCTACGCAGGCGGCGCAAAACTACGCCTTGTTTGCCGAACAACAGCGCGCCGGTCAGCGTGGCGTGACCGAAGTGGTAAGTGTTTTTGAAACCAAGGTCAGGTCCGAGCGCACAGCAGTTGAACTGCGCTATGACATCATTTTGGTCGAGTTGAAGATAGCCGAACGGCTGGGTGTGTTGGTTGACGGAGAACGGATATGAGTGGACCTGTCCTTGCCTTCAAGGTTGATGGCACCAAGGGCGCCCGTCTCAGACGCGTTATCCCCGTCGTTGTGGACGATGCCCCCACACAAACCTCAGAACCTGCAAATACCCCCGCAGAGGCGGCCGCGCCTGTCGCGCAGCCCGACCCCTTCAGCCCGCGTGAACGGGCCCGGGCCGAACTGGCATCGGTCTACGCGAGCCTCCTTGGTGTCGAGATTGCGACCGGTGACATCCTTGAACGGATGGCCCAGATACCCGGCGAGGATGTATCGACCAACGCGGTCGGCAAGGTCCTGTCCGAGTCTGGCCTGATCAATCGCCAGACTAAGGTGGACACGGCCCGACCCGAGCTTTGGAAAGCGCTTTGGCCCGCATTGGCCGAGATGACGTCCGGCCAGCTCGTCCTTGTCATCGATCAGGGGCCGACCTCCGTCACTGTCTTTGACCGGACCTGCCCGGATGACCGGGTCGAAGTGCCGCTGGCCGAATTTACACCATTCTTCGCAGGCACCGTTCTGCGCGCCGCCCCAGATCTGGCCGAGCTCACCCGGCGGCATGCCGAGGAAGGGCCACAACCGCATTGGTTCTGGGGGGCCTTCTCTCGCTACCGCATGTCGATCTTCGAGGTTGCTTTGGGCTCTTTGGTGGCCAACCTTCTGGCTGTCGCGGTCGCGCTTTTCTCGCTTCAGGTGTACGACCGGGTCATCCCGCACCAGTCGCAGGCCACCCTTTGGGTGCTGGCCATCGGTGCCGGACTTGCCCTGATCCTTGAGGCAGGGTTGCGGATTGCCCGGGCCCGCCTGATGGATGGCGCGGGCCGGCGGATCGAGATGGGGGTCCAATCCCTGCTGATGAACCGGATACTTGGCATGCGCTCTGGCATGCCGGACAACAGCCCTTCGGCGACATTTTCGGCGGTGCGGGAGTTCGGGTCGATCCGCGAATTCTTTACCGCCAGCACCATCGGCACCCTGACCGATCTGCCCTTCATAGTGCTCTTCCTTGCGCTGGTCTGGTCGATTGGCGGCCATGTGGTGTGGGTGTTGGTCGCAGGTGGCGTCCTCATGGTGTTGCCAGCAATCTTCCTCCAAAAGCGGATGATCGCCCTGACCCAGGCCACACAAGGGGCCTCGGTTAAATCGAGCCGGCTGCTGCAAGAGGCGATTTACGAGGCCGACACCATCAAGGCGCATCGGGGCGAGGATCGGTTTCGCCGGATCTGGGGCGACCTGACAACCCTGTCCAGTGTGGCCACCTCGGAACAACGCCGCCTTGCCGCTGCACTGACGTTCTGGAGCCAGGGGGTCCAGCAGGCCACCTACGTCGCTGCGGTTGTCGTTGGGACCTACCTCGTCTTTGCTGGGACGTTCACTGTCGGCACGATCATCGCAGTCGGTATCCTGACCTCGCGCACCCTTAGCCCATTGACGCAGCTTGCCGGAACCCTGTCCCGCTGGTCGAACGTCAAAGCGGCCCTCCAGGCGCTCGACCGGGTGGCCGATGCCGCCCAGGAAGAGGCGCCGGGCCGGACCTACCTGCGTCGCGAAAAGCTGCGTGGGGCCTATGAATTGCGGGACCTCAACTACTGCTATGACCCTGATGCCGCCCGTAGCGTCGACATTGCGGCCCTTGCGATCGAACCGGGCCAGCGGGTCGCCATTCTGGGTGCGAACGGCTCGGGCAAGTCGACCCTGCTCAAGCTGCTGGCGGGGCTTTACGCGCCCACAAGCGGGCGGGTCCTTATTGACGGGGTCGATATGGGGCAGGTGATGCCCCGCGACCTGCGCCGGTCCATCGGCTATCTGGGCCAGAACGTCCGCCTGTTTGCGGGCACCCTGCGCGAAAACCTGAACATGACCCTGCTTGAGCGGGACGATGACCGCCTTCTTCGTGCGCTCGACTTTGCCGGGATCGGGGCGCATGTGCGCGCGCATCCCAAGGGGCTGGACCTTGAGATCCGGGACGGCGGCCTCGGCCTGTCAGACGGTCAACGCCAGTCTATCGGTTGGGCCCGGCTTTGGCTGCAAGATCCTGCGATATGCCTGCTGGATGAGCCCACCGCCGCCTTCGATCAGACACTTGAGGCCACTCTGGTCAATCGTCTGGACGGCTGGCTGCGCGGCCGGACGGCCATGATCGCGACCCACCGTCTGCCGATCCTGCAACTGACAACCCGCACTCTGGTCCTCCAAAACGGCCGGATGGTGGTCGATGGCCCCCGCGATGAGGTCCTCGCCCATCTCGCCAAACGCAAGGAGACCGCGTGATGGCTGTCTGGGAAGACGAGATTGACACCCGCCTGCGTGGCCCCAGTCTGATCATCTGGATGGTGGCCGCCGTTGTCGTGGTCTTTGTGGTCTGGGCCCGCTTCGCCTGGATCGACGAGATTGTGCGTGCGGACGGGGAAATCGTATCTTCGTCCCGGCCCCAGATCATACAAAACCTTGAAGGCGGCATTCTGGCCGAGCTTCTGGTGGCCGAAGGCCAGATGGTCATGCCGGGCGATGTGCTTGCGCGGCTTCAGGGCACGAATTTCGCCACCGCCGTGGATGATATAAAGTCGCAAATCGACGCCGCCGAAATAAGGCGCATGCGCCTTGAGGCCGAGATTGCTGGACAGCACAGCTTTTCCGTCCCGGACGAGATAGCGCAGCGCAGCCCAACCATCGTGGCTTCTGAGCAGGCTTTGCTTGCCGCCCGTCAGGCGGACTACATCAGCCGCACCGAAGGGGCCGCCCGCATCGTCGAAGAGACCCGGCGCGAGCTTGATGTGATGGAGGATCTGCTGTCCCGCGAGATCGCCGCCCTTGTCGAGGTAACCCGCGCCCGCAACGCCCTGAGCGATGCCGAGATCCGCTACAACGAGGTCGTCACCGGGACCGAGCTTGAGCGGGCAAGTGCCTATTCCGACACGCTTCAAGAGCTTGGCCAACTGCGCCAGAACCTGAGGGTGGCGCAGGATCAGCTATCCCGGACGATCATCACCTCGCCGATGCGTGGCATCGTCAATGATCTGGCCATCACGACCATCGGGGGCGTCATCCGCCCCGGCGAGCAGATCGTGGAGATCATTCCTGTTGACGACGAGTTGTATGTCGAGGCCCGCGTGAGGCCCGAAGATATCGCCCATGTCGTGCCGGGGCAGGCCGCGACGATCAAGCTGACAGCCTATGACTATACCATTTATGGGTCATTGTCGGGTGAGGTCCTCGTGATTTCAGCCGATACGTTCGAAGATGAACGGCGCAGCGATCTGCCCGCCACCTACCGGGTGACCCTGCGGGTGGACCTCTCTAACCTGACCCCCCGTCAGGCCAATATCGAGATCCGTCCCGGTATGCGGGCTGCGGTCGAGTTGCACACCGGCGAAAAGACCGTCCTGCAATACCTGACCAAGCCGCTCTACCGGTCCCGCGAGGCGCTGCGCGAACCTTAGAGTGCTGCCAGAAGTTTCGGGATTGCTTCGCGAAACTTGAAAAAGCCGTGGGTCGCCCTTGGCCATGCCGCGCTGTCGCTGGGGCGGATCGCCATGACCAGCCGTATGCCATCCGCCGAAAGCCTGTCCTCCAGCCCTACCAGATGGTCAGCGGTCGGCCCGACCGTCGGACGCGCCATGACAACCTGTTGCAGGCCCTTGGCCTTGGCCCATTCGTGAACGTCGGCCACGGCGTCGCACCGGGCCACGGTGCCAAGACGGTCGCCATGGTCCGCCAGCGTATTTGCCAGCGCCTCGCCCACCCACTGCTCGACCATCGGTGAGACGGCCAGGCTTGATCGCGCTGCGGTCGCCTTGACCACGGCAGTTGTGGTGACCGTGTCGACGCCTCGGATCAGCCAGTCGGGCGACATATCCTCTTCCGTCAGGACAAGGCCGGTGATGCGCCGGGGGTCGGGGCTTTGGGATTGGGGAATGCGGCCCGGCGGGGCGTGTGGGCGCATATCCGGGGCAGGGGCGAACTCAGCCAGTCCCCGGGGGGCGAACCGCCCGTTTGTATACCGCTCAATATTGTCGGGACGCGCCAGATAGGTCTTGCCGGGTGTGTGGTATCCGGCGACCCAGCGCCAGGACAGGGTGTTTGATGCCGGATCGCCGTCCAGAAGGTGGCGCAAAAAGAAATCGGCCCCAAGCTCCCAAGGCAGGCCCAGGGTAAACACCCAGATCGAGGCGAACCACATCCGGGCGTGATTGTGCAGATAGCCGGTTTCGACCAGTTCTTTGGCCCAATCGTCAAACCCGTCGATGCCTGTCTGACCGAGGCACGCGGCCTCCCAATTGTTCCGCAGACCGGCCTCAACGCGGGTCCGGTTAAGGGCCGCCTGCAAAGCGATGCGATAGTCCTCCCAGACCCAAGGACGCAGCTCCAGCCAGCCTTTCCAATAGGTTCGCCAATAAACCTCATCAATGAACTTGGAGGCGGCCTGCGCGCCATGGGCGCCGATCACGGCACGAAGGACCTCCTCTTCGGTAATGATCCGCTGCCGCAGGTAGGGCGCCAGGCCGGACACATGCGGCTGGCCCGGCAGGTCATGGTTGCGCCATTGGGCATAGGCGCGGCCTGCCATTGGGACAAAGGCGGCAAGGCGGTCCAGTGCGGCGGCGCGGTTGGGAGGGAAATCGTTCATTGTCGGAAATTATTTCGACCGGGGCAGGTTTCAAGCGGGCTGCTTGACGCTGTGCGCCTTGGTCGCGGCCTAGGATCGCCCCATCACCAGATCTCGGCTGTGTTGCCCGTCGGTCACCCCGCCGTTGGGGGCGGCGGGTCCAACGGGCAGGGTAGGGTTTGGGAAAGCCGCTCAGTGGCGGACATTGTTTAATCGCAGCCCTTTGGGGGGGGGGGCGGACTTTGCATCAGTGCGGGCGGCCTCTTGGCTGGCAGTGCGGGCAAAACAAGTCAGCGCATCGTCCCAGAGGTGATCAAGATAGGCACGCAGTTCGGCCACGCCATCGGGGGCAATCGAATAGAGGCGGCGGGTTCCGTGCTGCGCGACCACCAAAAGGCCGGCATCGGTGAGGACCCGCAGGTGCTGCGACACGGCCGGACGGCTGACCGGGACGGTGCGCGCCAGATCGCAGACCGGCAACGGGCCATTTCGCAACCCTTCGATCAGCGCCCGGCGGGTCGGATCGGCAAGGGCCGTCATGGCGGTTGCTATTGAAACTCTGTCAGTCATGACTTACCGTAAGTAGTGACTTACCATTATGTCAATCGCGCAATAGGATGGAAGCGTCGACCGAACCGACCTTGAAGCCCCTTTGACGGGTCACTAAGACTCTTCAAAGTATATTCGACTAGTGACGCTAACGTCCCCATATGAGGCACCGCAGATGCAAGACCCAATAGAGACCTACATGAACCTCGTCCCAATGGTCGTCGAACAGACGAGCCGGGGGGAACGGGCCTACGACATCTTTTCGCGCCTGCTCAAGGAACGGATCATTTTCGTCAACGGGCCTGTCCACGACGGGATGAGCCAGCTGGTCGTCGCCCAGTTGCTGCACCTTGAGGCTGAGAACCCCAAAAAAGAAATCTCGATGTATATCAACAGCCCGGGCGGTGTCGTCACCTCGGGTTTGTCGATCTATGACACCATGCAATACATCCGCCCCAAGGTTTCTACCCTTGTGATCGGGCAGGCCGCCTCAATGGGGTCGCTGCTGTTGACCGCCGGGGAAAAGGGCATGCGCTTCTCGCTGCCCAACAGCCGGATCATGGTGCACCAGCCCTCTGGTGGCTATCAGGGTCAGGCGACCGACATCATGATTCACGCCGCCGAAACCCAGAAGCTGAAGAACCGGCTGAATGAAATCTACGTGCATCACACCGGCCAGACCCTCAAGAAGGTCGAAGCCGGGTTGGAGCGGGACAACTTCATGTCCCCTGACGAGGCCAAGGACTGGGGCCTGATCGACGAGATCGTGTCTAGCCGTGACAAGGTTGAAACGGAAACAACCTGACCTTGAAACGCCGGCTTTTTGGCGTTGTGGACCCCGGCGGGCTGCCCTAGTGTTGAGACAAGGGCAGTCCGAAACGACAAGACGAGGGCCAAGTGGCCCGGAGGATCGAAATGGCGAACGCATCCGGCACTGACAGCAAGAACACTCTTTACTGCAGCTTTTGCGGCAAGAGCCAGCATGAGGTGCGAAAGCTGATTGCAGGCCCAACCGTATTTATCTGCGACGAATGCGTCGAACTTTGCATGGATATCATCCGCGAAGAGACAAAGTCGGCTGGTCTGAAATCATCGGACGGCGTCCCGACACCCCGCGAAATTTGCGAAGTGCTGGACGATTACGTCATCGGCCAGATCCACGCCAAGCGGGTTTTGTCCGTGGCCGTGCACAACCACTACAAGCGGTTGAATCACTCGTCCAAGGCCAACGACATTGAACTTTCAAAGTCCAACATCCTGCTGATCGGCCCGACGGGCTGCGGCAAAACGTTGCTGGCCCAGACGCTGGCCCGTATCCTTGACGTGCCCTTCACCATGGCTGACGCAACGACCCTGACCGAAGCGGGCTATGTCGGCGAAGACGTCGAGAACATCATTCTCAAGCTGCTTCAGGCCTCTGAATACAACGTAGAGCGTGCGCAGCGCGGCATCGTCTATATCGACGAGGTCGATAAGATTACCCGCAAGTCCGACAACCCCTCGATCACCCGCGACGTGTCGGGCGAGGGTGTTCAGCAGGCCTTGCTGAAGATCATGGAAGGCACGGTTGCATCGGTCCCCCCGCAAGGTGGGCGCAAGCATCCGCAGCAGGAATTCCTGCAGGTCGACACAACGAATATCCTGTTCATATGCGGCGGCGCGTTTGCCGGTCTTGAAAAGATCATTTCGATGCGGGGCAAAGGCTCTGCCATCGGGTTCGGTGCCGATGTCAAAGAGAACGACACTCGCGGTGTAGGCGAAATGTTCGGTGAGCTTGAGCCTGAAGATCTGCTCAAGTTCGGCCTGATCCCGGAATTCGTCGGCCGTCTGCCGGTGATCGCGACGCTGACCGATCTGGACGAAGATGCGCTGGTCACCATCCTGACGCAGCCTAAGAACGCCTTGGTCAAGCAGTATCAGCGCCTTTTTGATATCGAAGACACCAAACTGACCTTCACCGACGACGCCCTGACCGCGATCGCCAAGCGCGCGATTGAGCGGAAGACAGGGGCACGGGGCCTGCGGTCTATCATGGAGGATATTCTCCTTGATACCATGTTCGAGCTTCCCAGCCTGTCCAGCGTCAGCGAAGTGGTGGTGAACGAAGAGGCTGTCGGCGCCGACGCAGCCCCTTTGATGATCCATGCCGAAAACAACAAGAAGGGCGCAGCCGCGACCGCAGGCTGATCCTTGCTGCAAACGTAAAGGCAGGTCCGGCAACGCTGGACCTTGCCCGCCGTTTGAGGCATGACAACACCAAGTTTTCAGCGACAGACCGCAATGGAGCATCAGCATGGGCCTCATGAAATCCATCGCCCGCATCTTTACATGGTGGGATGGCCAGACGCTGGGTACCCAGCTTTGGACATGGCGCAAAGGGACCCGTGTGGGCGAAGATGCCCAGGGCAACATCTTTTACCGCAATGCCGATGACAGCCGCCGCTGGGTCATCTTTAACGGCGAGGCCGAGGCCAGCAAGGTTGCGCCTGAATGGCATGGTTGGCTGCACCGGACTTGGAATGAGCCGCCGACGGAAAAGCCGCTGGTTCACAAGCCCTGGGAAAAGCCTCATCTTGCAAACCTGACAGGCACACCTCTGGCCTATGCGCCGGCCGGGTCGATCCGCAGGGGCGATCCTGCCCCTCGGTCGGATTACGAGGCCTGGACACCGGAATAGACAATGCGCGAGTCCGTCACAGAAGTTGCCGTGGGCGCGCTGGTCATTATCGTGGCGGGCGGCTTTCTGGCCTATGCCGCCCAAGCCACCGGCTATACCCGAGGCGGCGGTGACATGACCCTGACGGCCAGCTTTCGGTCGGTCGAGGGGGTCAGCGTTGGTACCGACGTGCGGTTGGCGGGGGTCAAGATCGGCTCTGTCACCGGCATGGACCTTAACGCCCAGACCTACCGCGCCGATACCGTCATGACCCTGTCCAATGATGTCCCGATCCCGAATGACAGCAGCGCCGTCGTCGCCTCGGAAGGTCTGTTGGGCGGCAATTTCATTGAGATCGTGCCTGGTGGCTCCATGGACAACTTTGCCCCCGGGGAGGAGATCGTGGATACCCAAGGGGCAGTCAGCCTGTTGCAGCTCTTGCTGACCTATGTCGGCGGCGGAACCAGGGAATGACCAGGAAGGCGCTGGCCATGGCCTGTTTTGCCTGCATAGCAGGGCCTGTCTTGGCGCAAGAGGCGACAACCGCGCCGGGCGGCATCGTGCGTGTGCTGGACAAGATCACCGGCGAAGCGACCGATCTGGAATTGCGGACCGGCGAGACCAAGCCAATCGGCCAGCTCAGCATCACATTGGGGGAGTGTCGCTACCCCACCGATAACCCTTCCGGCGACGCCTATGAGCTGCTTACCGTGTTTTACCGCGATACGCCCGATCCTGTCTTTCAGGGTTGGATGATCGCCTCGGCCCCGGCGCTGAGCGCCATGGACCACCCGCGCTACGACGTCTGGCCATTGCGCTGTATCACGTCCTGAGCGGATGGGATCGGCCCCTGCCTGTGAAACCGGGCCGGGACCTCAAGCGCATCGGCAAGGCGCTGGCGATAGGACTGCCTTGAAATCTCAGTAGCGCCAAGGCTTTGTAAATG
The DNA here is from genome assembly GCA_029255105.1 of Flavimaricola sp. Lineage (GTDB taxonomy): Bacteria > Pseudomonadota > Alphaproteobacteria > Rhodobacterales > Rhodobacteraceae > Flavimaricola. The sequence continues at coordinate 47,715 of JAQWWH010000105.1, forward strand.
CGGCGTCAGAAACTGGGTGTCGAACAGGGTGAACCCACCAGTCCGCAGCCGGTCCACAAGGTAGGCGAGAGCCACCTTTGATGCGTCGGTCTGACGCGAGAACATGCTTTCCCCAAAGAACGCCCCGCCAAGGGCCACACCATAGACACCGCCGACAAGGTTGGTACCTTCCCAGACCTCAATCGAATGGGCGCATTCCATTTCGTGCAGGGCGGCATAGAGGCTCGCGATGGTGTCGTTGATCCAGGTCTCGGGGCGGTCAGCACAGCCTGCCACGACCTCGGCAAAGGCGGCATCGGCGGTGACCCGAAATTGTCCCGACCGCATCCGGCGGGCAAGGCTGCGGCTTATGCGAAACTGGTCCAGTTCAAAGATGCCGCGCCGCTTTGGGTCGACCCAGAAAATCTCTGGGTCGTCGCGGCTTTCGGACATGGGGAACACGCCATAGGCATAGGCGGTCAGCAGGTTTTCGGGTGTCAGGGGCGGGTCAGACAAGGCCCCGCATCACGCCTGTTGGAGGTTCTGTTCCAACCAATGTTCCAGCCAATGAATGTTGTAGTCGCCCGACAAGATGGCGGGTTCCTGCAGCAGGGCATGAAACAGCGGGATCGTGGTGTCGACACCGTCGACGATCAACTCGCCCAAGGCGCGGGCCAGCCGGGACAGGGCCTCGGGACGGTCGCGCCCGTGGACGATCAGCTTCGCGATCAGGCTGTCATAGTTCGACGGGATCCGATAGCCGTCATAGAGTGCTGAATCCATCCGCACGCCCAGTCCGCCCGGGGCGTGATACTGGGTGATCGTGCCGGGGCAGGGCGAAAAGTTGGGCAGCCTTTCCGCGTTGATCCGCACTTCGATGGCATGGCCCCGGATCGAAAGATCCTCTTGTCCAAAGGACATGGGCAGGCCGGCGGCAACACGGATCTGCTCTCGCACAAGGTCAACGCCAAAGATCGCTTCGGTGACAGGATGTTCGACCTGCAGGCGGGTGTTCATCTCGATGAAGTAGAATTCATCGTTCTCAAACAGAAATTCGATCGTGCCTGCGCCGATGTAGTTGATCTTGGCCACGGCGTCGGCACAGACCTTGCCGATCCGGTCGCGCAGTTCGGGCGTGATGACGGGGCCGGGGGCCTCTTCCAGCACCTTCTGGTGACGCCGCTGAAGCGAACAGTCCCGTTCCGCCAAGTGTACGGCCTTGCCCTTGCCGTCGCCAAACACCTGGATCTCGATGTGGCGGGGGGTGGTCAGATATTTTTCGATATAGACTTCGTCATTGCCAAAGGCGGCCTTGGATTCCGAGCGGGCGGTCTGGAAGGCCCGTTCAATCTCGGCCGCCGACTTGGCGACTTTCATCCCGCGTCCACCACCGCCGGCAGTGGCCTTGATGATGACGGGATAGCCGATCTCCTCGGCCACACGACGGGCATCCTCAAGCGTAGGGACACCGCCGTCGGACCCGGGCACGCAGGGCACGCCTAGCGCCTTCATGGTGTCCTTGGCAGTGATCTTGTCGCCCATCATGCGGATATGTTCAGCAGTCGGGCCGATAAAGGTCAGCTCGTGATCCTCAAGCGCCTGCACAAAGGCCGCGTTTTCGGACAGAAATCCATAGCCCGGATGGATCGCCTGAGCACCGGTGATTTCGCAGGCCGAAATGATCGCCGGAAAGCTGAGATAGCTAAGCGCCGAGGACGGCGGGCCGATGCAGATCGCCTCATCGGCCATCCGCACATGCATCGCATCGGCATCCACGGTCGAATGGACAGCAACGCTGGCAATCCCCATCTCGCGGCAGGCCCGCACAACGCGAAGCGCGATTTCGCCACGGTTGGCGATCAGGATCTTGTCGAACATGATCTGTCCTTACTCGATGATCATCAGGGGCGCGCCGAATTCGACGGGGGCGCCATCCTCGACCACGATCCGCTTGACGGTGCCGGACCGGGGGGCGGGGATCTGGTTCATCGTCTTCATGGCTTCGATGATCAGAAGGGTGTCGCCCTCTTTGACGGTCTGTCCGACTGACACGAACGCCGGGGTGCCCGGTTCGGCCTGAAGGTAGACGGTACCAACCATCGGGGAGGTGACAGCGCCGGGAAGGCTGGCCGGATCTGCTGTGGCGGCAGGTGCGGCGGGGGCTGGTGCCGCTGACGCCATCGGGGCGGCGGGGCCCGGCACCATCACCTGGCTGGTGACTTGCATCTGGCGGCTGACCCGCACATTGAGGCTGTCGTTTTCGCCATAGTCCCGCTTGACCTGCAATTCAGTCAGGTCGTTCGCCCGCAGGAGTTCTGCCAGCGCACGGATAAAGCTCACGTCGCTGTCATGGGATGTCTTGTCGGTCATATTTTTCCTCGGGCCGTTGTGCGCACGTTCACTGCTGTCTTTCCCCCGAGCCGCCGAAACGGTCAAGGGTGAGACGTGCCTTTGTCAGGGGTTATACGCCAAGGTCGGCCCGGGGGGAAGCGGCCCGTTTGCCGCCGGTCCGCCGGGGCTGCCTGTCAGGAAGGAGCGTGGGGATCGTCTGACCCGAAAGGACGGTCAGGATCGACGGCCTGCTCTCGAAGATGGTCAGTTGCTGAGCCCTCGGTGTCTGCGTCTTCTGCCGATTCATCCGGCAGCATGGGCAGGTCAAAGGGCTTCAGCCGACGCTCTGGGGTTTGGTTGTCCAGCGCGTGCCTGACCTCTCCGGTGGCCGAAATTGCTGTTGCCAGCAGCATACTGCGGCTGACTTCCGCGGTTTGAGAGTTGAACGTCCCGGTTCCCGAAGGGGCGGCGATCGGCAAGGGTGGCGCCGTCTGTCTGGACGTCGCGGCCGCGTCAGCCGTGGGGCGTTGGTCTGGGACATGCCGCGGCACCGAAGCGGGGGCGGCAAAGGGGGGTATTGAAAGGTCCATCATCTTTCCTCGCGCTTGGCCCCCAGCCAGCGCCAGTAAAGTCGCCTAAAAACCCTAACGAATACCTAAAAATTCCGGACTTCTGACGACTTGGTTAACGGCCCCGGCGAAGATGTCGGGGCCGCTTGGCCTTCAATCGCGGTTCATCCGATTCTCGATCAGGTCCTGAACGACCGACGGATCGGCGAGGGTCGAGGTGTCGCCCAGCGTATCGTGGTCGTTCTCGGCGATCTTGCGCAGGATACGGCGCATGATCTTGCCCGACCGGGTCTTGGGCAGGCCGGGGGCCCATTGGATCAGGTCAGGCTTGGCAATCGGTCCGATTTCGGCGCGGACCCATGCCTCAAGCTCTTTGCGCAGGGCCTCAGTCGGCTCTTCGCCGTTCATCAGGGTGACGTAGGCGTAGATGCCCTGTCCCTTGACCTTGTGGGGGTAGCCGACGACGGCGGCCTCGGCGACCTTGGCGTGGGCGACAAGCGCCGATTCAACCTCGGCCGTGCCCATCCGGTGGCCCGAGACGTTGATGACATCATCAACCCGGCCCGTGATCCAGTAATAGCCATCGGCATCGCGGCGGCAGCCGTCTCCGGTGAAGTAATAGCCGCGATACTGGCCGAAATAGGCCTCTTGGAAGCGCTCGTGATCGCCCCAAAGGGTGCGCATCTGGCCCGGCCAGCTGTCGGCGATGCACAAAACGCCATCGGCGGCGGTTTCGGACTGGATCTCGGCATTGGCGGGATCAAGGATCACCGGCTGCACCCCAAAGAACGGCTTGGTGGCCGACCCCGGCTTTTGCGGCACGGCACCCGGCAGCGGCGTGATCAGATGCCCCCCCGTTTCCGTCTGCCAGAACGTATC
>JAQWWH010000106.1 GCA_029255105.1 Flavimaricola sp.
GCCCGGCTGTGTGAACGGTTTCACGGTGCGCAGGTCTCAGTCCTCGCCCGACTCTGACCCGCCTTGCGCGGCCCTGTCCGCCTGCCTGCTCCTATCAGACCTGACCCCCTATCGCCCGAGAGGACCAACATGTCCGGCAAGACACTCTACGACAAGATCTGGGATGCCCACCTGGCCCATGAAGCCGACGATGGCACCTGCCTTCTGTATATCGACCGTCACCTGGTCCACGAAGTGACCAGCCCGCAGGCCTTTGTAGGCCTGCGCATGACCGGTCGCACGGTTCGCGCGCCCGACAAGACCATCGCCGTGCCCGACCACAACGTGCCCACCACGCTGGACCGCGCCAATGCGGCCACCATGACCGAGGACAGCCGCATCCAGGTCGAAGCGCTGGACAAGAACGCCAAGGACTTTGGCATTCACTACTATCCCGTGTCCGACGTCCGTCAGGGCATCGTCCACATCGTCGGACCCGAGCAGGGCTGGACTCTGCCCGGCATGACCGTGGTTTGCGGCGACAGCCACACCGCCACCCATGGCGCCTTCGGGGCACTGGCCCACGGCATTGGCACCTCAGAGGTTGAGCATGTTCTGGCCACCCAGACCCTCATCCAGAAGAAGTCCAAGAACATGAAGGTCGAGATCACCGGCAAGCTGCGCCCCGGTGTGACCGCCAAGGACATCACCTTGTCCGTCATCGGCGCGACCGGAACAGCCGGCGGCACGGGTTATGTCATCGAATATTGCGGCGAAGCCATCCGCGATCTGTCGATGGAAGGCCGGATGACCGTCTGCAACATGGCCATCGAAGGTGGCGCCCGCGCTGGCATCATTGCCCCGGACGAAAAGACCTACGCCTACTGCATGGGCCGCCCCCACGCCCCCAAAGGGGCACAATGGGAAGCGGCGCTGGCCTGGTGGAAGACGCTCTATTCGGACGACGACGCCCATTGGGACAAGGTTATCACGCTCAAAGGCGAAGACATCGCCCCTGTCGTGACCTGGGGCACCTCGCCCGAGGACGTTCTGCCGATCACGGCCACGGTGCCCGCCGCAGACAGCTTTGACGGTGGCAAGGTCGGGGCCGCCCAGCGCAGTCTGGACTACATGGGCCTGACACCTGGCACAGCTCTGACCGATATCGAGATCGATACCGTCTTTATCGGATCCTGCACCAACGGTCGGATCGAGGACCTTAGGGCCGCTGCGGCGATCCTGAAGGGCAAAAAGAAGAAGGACGGGATCCGGGCCATGGTTGTCCCCGGCTCTGGCCTCGTTCGGGCCCAGGCCGAGGAAGAGGGGCTGGCGCAGATCTTTATCGACGCCGGATTCGAATGGCGGCTTGCCGGTTGTTCCATGTGCCTTGCCATGAACCCCGACCAGCTTGCCCCCGGCGAACGCTGTGCCGCCACATCCAACCGCAATTTCGAGGGTCGTCAGGGCCGGGGCGGACGCACCCACCTGATGAGCCCCGCGATGGCGGCGGCGGCGGCGGTAACTGGTCGGCTGACAGACGTTCGCGAGATGATGTGAGGGTTGGGGTGCGCCACTGGCGCACCCTCTGACGGACACCCAGGGTGCGCGATGGTCGCACCAAACCCAAAGGACACCCGATGGAAAAATTCGACAAGCTCAGCGGCATCGCCGCCCCCATGCCCCTCGTCAATATCGACACGGACATGATCATCCCCAAGCAGTTCCTCAAGACGATCAAACGCACCGGTCTTGGCGTCAATCTGTTCGACGAGATGCGCTATACTCTGGACGGGGCCGAGATCCCGGAATTCGTGCTGAACAAACCGCAGTACCGCGACGCCCAGATCCTTGTGGCGGGCGACAACTTTGGCTGCGGCTCTTCGCGCGAACACGCCCCATGGGCTATCGCCGACTTTGGCATCCGCTGCATCATCTCGACCAGCTTTGCAGACATCTTTTACAACAACTGCTTCAAGAACGGCATCCTGCCTGTTGTCCTGTCGAAAGAGCAGGTCGACCTGTTGATGAAAGACGCCGAAAAGGGCGCCAACGCCCGGATCGAGATCGACCTTCTAGCCCAGACCATCACCTCGTCCGATGGCGAAGTCATCACTTTTGAAGTCGATGCCTTCCGCAAGCACTGCCTGCTCAACGGTCTTGATGACATTGGTCTGACAATGGAAAAGGCCGCCTCGATCGACACGTTCGAGGCCAATGCCGCCCAGTCGCGTCCCTGGGTCTGAACGATTGGCAGGGCCCCATTCGGGGCCCTGCTGCCAACGCGGCGACGGATAGTCGCCCCACACAACAACCATCCAGCATCAACCCTTGGACCGCAAAATATTTGCGGTCACGCCACATGTTGTTGTGATGGCCGCATTTGCCCCCCCATTTGGGGCTGCGCCAAACTTTGCCACACATCCGATGCCAAATGGTTGCAATCCCGCACCAAACGGGCCTCATTGCGGCCCATTTTTTTGCGCATGGGTAGGTATGTAGTTGTCGGGTCCGTGGTTAAGGGGCAGAAATATGGCTAAAGTGAGGCGCGGCGCGGAAGAACGGCGTGATCAAACTGGAACAAGGGGGCGGCAAAGTATCGCCCCAGACCGGATTGAGGGCAAAAGAGCTATGTTGACGCGACTGGCGGGTTCAATCCTGCGAGCTGTCTTGGTGGTCGTGTTGATCGCCATTCCTTCCACACTTCTCCCGGGGACACCCCCGGACACCGCGCAGAAGGTCGCCTTTGTGGCGCTTCTAGCAGCCATTTTTACCATCGTGGAATACAATAGCGCCTCGCCCAGCCTGGTAGAGTTTCGCGATGCGCCACCGTTCAACCGGGTGCGTTTTGGCGCCTTGTTCGTGACGGTCTTTTCCATGACCTTGATTCTGCGCGGCGAAGTTCAACCTTCGACAATGACAATGCTGGCACAGGCTAGTGGTACGGCCATCGGGGCCCTGATCGACTTTCCCTATTCGCCCGTACGCCTGATGCTGCTTATGCTGCCCGAGAACGCCTCGATCCATTTGCTGAACGAGGTCCGTACCGCTGCGGGTCTAAGCTACCTCGTCTCGATCGTCTCTTTGGGTATCTTTGTTGCCGTTCTGCGCCTTCGCGGCTGGCCTGCCCGGGGAACAAGTTTCAACCTCTGGATCAATCTTCCAACATTCGACCCGAACTCTGGCGGTGATGTGGTCGACCGGCTGAACCGGGACGCCCAAATTAACCTCGTGTTAGGGTTTCTTCTGCCATTCATCATTCCAGCCGTGGTGAAGCTGGCGTCGGACTACATTGATCCGATCAACCTCAGCAATCCACATACCTTGATCTGGACGATGACGGCATGGGCCTTTCTGCCAGCAAGTCTGTTCATGCGAGGAGTCGCGTTGCTGAGGGTCGCGGCCATGATTTCGCATCAAAGGGCACATGCTGCAGAAACAGACCTTCATCATCCCATCGGGGCCGTCTAGCAACCGCCTGCTGTCTGGGACTGGGGCTGTGGCTTTTGGTCCCACCGGGCCACTTGTGTGCCGAATCTTTACGAATCGCCACCTACGCCGCCCCGCTTAGCCAGGATGGCCCCGGCCTGCTTCTACGGGATGTTTTTGGCAGATCAGACAGGCAGATCGAGGCGGTTGCCATTGTGCTGGCCAATGTGGCCGCCGACATCGTGGTTCTGACCGACTTCGACTGGGACCAGGATCTTGTCGCCCTGCAGGCCTTTGCAGACCTGCTGCGCGAACGTTCTATTGACTATCCACACATCTTTTCGCTTCGCCCCAACTCGGTTCTGGCGACGGGGTTGGATATGGACGGCAACGGCTGGTTGGGCGAGGCACGGGACCGTCAGGGCTATGGTCGCTTTGCCGGTGACAATGGCATGGCCATCCTGTCACGCTGGCCCATTGCGGTCGCGGGGGTCCGGGACTTTTCCGATGTGCTTTGGCAGGACTTGCCCGGCGCCACATTGCCTGTCTGGCCGGATGGTACAGCCTTTCCGTCAGAGGTGGCGGCAAGCGTTCAAAGGCTGTCGTCGTCTGGCCATTGGGTTGTGCCGGTCCAGCTGCCAGATGGGACCGAACTGTCCCTGCTGGTCTGGGCCGCGACGCCACCGGTGTTTGACGGACCAGAAGACAGGAACGGACTGCGAAACCGGGATGAGTTGTTGATGTGGCAGCACCTGTTGGACGGCGGCATGGGGCCGGCGCCGGAGCCGTTCGTCCTGATCGGGAACGCCAACCTTGATCCTGCGGATGGCGATGGCCTACGGCGTGAGATGATCAACCTTCTGGCCGACGCCCGACTTGTCGATACCCTGCCCCATAGCGAGGGGGCGACACGGGCCGCCGATGCAAACCACCGCGGCGACCCAGGTCTGGATACGGCGGACTGGACCGGGGACGGCGCAGGACCCGGCAACCTTCGGGTCAGCTACATCTTGCCCGATGCCGCGCTGGACGTCGTGGGGGCAGGCGTCTTCTGGCCAGCCCCCGAGGACCCGTTGGCCGATCTGCTAGGCCCTGATGGTCTTGCTGCCGGTCCCCATCACCTTGTCTGGGTGGATATCGGCCGGTAGCCCGGCCTGCATCACCTTGGACAGCTCGGTTGTCTGAAAGTCGGGCAGAAGCCTATCGAACCTGGCAGACCCCAGCCGGTGCGGCGTATCCCAAAGGTAGCGCATTTCAAGCAGCTCGCGGGCAAGCTCCCACACTGGCGCGGTGATCCGCATGATCCACCAAGGGAACTGCGCTATCCTGATTGGTCGACCAAGCGCCTTTTCCAGCTCGGCCTTGAGCTCATTCTTTGTGAAGGCATGACCCGGGAAGGGCACATCCTCAGAATTCGACAGCCCCTCGCGCTGTTCGGCTAGCATGACGGCGGCTTGGGCCCAATCGGGCAGGTAGCAATAGGTCTGCAGGGTATCGGGATCACCTCCGGCGGTGACCTTGCCCTTGGCGATATCCTTGAGAATGAAAAGGGTCATGATGTCGCCGTTGTGGTCAGGGTCGATGAAGTTGCCAGCCCGCAGGATGATGGTCTGTACGCCAGAGGCGCGGTAGGCAGCCTCCATCTCGATCCGGATCTTGCCCTTACGGGTGGTGGCCCGCTGCGGCGTCGTCTCGTCCCAGGTGCCGCCGGTGGACCCGTAGTTGTAGACGTTTCCGGGCAGGATCACCGTCGCCCCGCTTGCTTTGGCGGCCGCAATGACGCGGGCGGTAATCTCGGGGATGAGCATGGCCCAGTTGTGGTAGGCGGGCGGGTTCAGACCGTTGACAACCACGTCGCAGCCCATGGCGGCTGCGGACATGTCGGTGTTGCGGTCGTAGGGCTTTACGGTCCAGCCCGCAGCGGCGAACGCCCGGGCCGCATGTGTGCCGATCTTGCCCGAGGGGCCAAGGATGAGGACGGTCTTGGTCATTTGCTATGCTCCTGTAAAAGCTGATGACACTTAGATGACCTATTCGCCAAAGTTTCGGAATTACCCGAGAATGCAGATCATGTATTCATGAATGAATGGAAAAGCCTCTCACAGCCGTTGACTGGTCCCTTGTTCAGGCATTTCTGGCAGTCGCCGAGGAAGGCAGCCTGTCCGCCGCCGCCCGTAGCCTTGGGGCCAGCCAGCCCACGCTTGGGCGTCAGGTCCACGCCCTTGAGGCGCAACTGGGGGCAGAGCTGTTTCTGCGCCGCGCTCGGGGATATGAGCTGACTGAAACGGGGGCTGCCCTTGTCGCCCCTGCCCGCGCCATGCGCGAGGCGGTTGGTCAGATCGCGCTGACAGCGGCCGGTCGGGCCGCGCAGTTGGATGGAACCGTCCGTATCACAGCCAGCGACATGATGTCGGCCTACCATCTGCCCGCCATCCTGGCCCGCCTGCGAGAAGCGGAACCTCAGATCGCGATTGAGCTTTACCCCTCGGACAGTACCAGCAACCTGCTTTACCGCGAGGCGGACATCGCCATTCGGATGTATCGGCCAAGCCAGCTGGACCTTGTGACCCAGCACCTGGGGGACCTGTCCTTGTCAGTCTTTGCCGCCAAGAGCTATCTTCAGCGGTGCGGACGGCCCCGATCAAGGGAGGACATCCTTGAACATGACTTTGTCGGCTATGATCAGGACAGCGCGATCATCGAAGGGTTCAGGGCAGCCGGCCTCCCGATAACCCGTGACTTCTTCAAGATGCGGTGCGACCACAATATCGCCAATTGGGCCCTGGTGCGCGGTGGCTGCGGGATTGGATTCGGGCAAACCATCCTCGGTCGCGCCGACCCCGAGATGGAAGAGATTGACCTCGGCTTCCCCCTGCCCACCCTGCCCGTCTGGCTGACGGCACACGAGGCTATGCGCCACACCCCGCGCATTCGGCGCGTCTGGGACATGCTGGCCGATGAGTTGCGTCAGATCATCAAGATGGCCTGACACAGCCGGCCTTTCTTGACCCGGCTTTGGCAAAGGTCTAGGCGGTTGCGAAACCCATGAAACAAAGGACATTGCCCATGGCCAACCCTTCTCTCCTGATCCTCGCCGGCGACGGTATCGGCCCTGAAGTCATGGACGAGGTGAAGAAAGTCATCGGATGGTACGGCGACAAGCGCGGGCTGGCCTTTGACGTTTCCGAGGACCTCGTGGGAGGCTGCGCCTATGACGCGCACGGCACCCCCCTGACGGACGAGACAATGGAGAAGGCCCAGCAGGTCGATGCCGTTCTTCTGGGCGCCGTGGGCGGACCGAAGTACGATGTCCTCGACTTCAGCGTTAAGCCCGAGCGGGGGCTTCTGCGTCTTCGCAAGGAAATGGACCTTTTCGCCAACCTGCGCCCGGCCCAGTGCTTTGACGCGCTGGCCGATTTCTCGTCCCTGAAAAAGGACATCGTAGCCGGCCTCGACATCATGATCATCCGGGAACTGACATCGGGCGTCTACTTTGGTGAGCCGCGCGGGATCTTTACCGAAGGCAATGAACGCGTGGGCATCAACACCCAGCGCTACACCGAAAGCGAGATTGCCCGGGTTGCCCGCTCTGCCTTTGAACTGGCGCGCAAGCGGTCGAACAAGGTCTGCTCTATGGAGAAGGCCAACGTGATGGAATCCGGCGTCCTTTGGCGCGAGGTCGTGACCAAGGTGCACGCAGAGGAATATGCCGACGTTGAGCTGAGCCATATGTACGCCGACAACGGTGCCATGCAGCTGGTCCGGAACCCCAAGCAGTTTGACGTCATCGTTACCGACAACCTGTTCGGCGACCTGCTGTCCGACGCCGCCGCGATGCTGACCGGTTCTTTGGGCATGCTGCCTTCTGCCTCGCTGGGTCTGCCAATGGCCAATGGCCGCCCCAAGGCCCTGTACGAGCCGGTGCATGGCTCTGCCCCGGACATCGCCGGCACAGGCAAGGCGAACCCCATTGCCTGTATCCTCAGCTTTGCCATGGCGCTGCGCTATTCCTTCGACAAGGGCGACGAGGCGACACGCCTTGAGGATGCCATTGAAAAGGTGCTGGCCGATGGTCTGCGCACCGCGGACCTGCTTGGGCCCGAAGGCGGCAGCCCGATCTCGACCAGCGAGATGGGCGACGCCATCCTCGCTGCGCTGGACGCCAGCCTCTAAGACCAACAGGCCCCGGCAGTTTCGCCGGGGCCTTCCTCTTTCCGGGATATAGCAATGGTCTGGTTCTACCTTCTGTTCGCGATCCTGGGCGAAGTGGTGGGAACCGCTGCGCTAAAGGCGTCTGACGGGTTTACCCGCATGGGATTTGGGGCCCTGTCCTTTGCAGGCTATGCGGTCGCCTTCTACCTGTTGTCGATCGTCCTCAAGACCGTGCCCCTTGGGGTTGCCTATGCCATCTGGTCAGGGGTCGGCGTTGCCGCCGTGACGATCATCGGGGTCGTAGCCTTTGGTCAGCGGCTTGATCTTGCCGGTTATCTGGGCATTGGCCTGATTGTGACCGGGGTCATCGTCCTGAACGCTTTTTCCCGTTCCATCTGAAGCTGATGACGGTCTAACCTGAACCGGCGTATCGCGGCCAGATTGGCGCAGCGCACCCACTCAAGAAACAAGGACGCGGACATGGCACCGAACGTCAAAGGCGCATTGCTGGCCCTCCTGGCTTTTGGTGTCTACGCGACCCATGACGTCATCGTTAAGCTGATGGGGGCAAGCTATTCGCCGTTCCAGCTGATCTTCTTTTCGGTTCTGTTCAGCTTTCCCCTTGCGATGCTGATGCTGATGCGGGATGCCACCCCCGGCACCCTCCTGCCAGTACACCCCTGGTGGGTCGCCATTCGGACCTTTGCCGCGCTTGTCACCGGGTTGTCGGCCTTTTACGCCTTTACCGTCCTACCTCTGGCGCAGGTCTATGCTATCCTGTTTGCGTCGCCCTTGATCATCACAGTGCTTGCCATCCCGATCCTGGGGGAAACGGTCCGCATCCGGCGCTGGTTGGCCGTTATCGTCGGTCTGATCGGGGTAATCGTGGTCCTCCGGCCTGGCAGCACGGAATTAAACGCTGGCCATCTCGCAGCGTTGATCGCGGCAATTGGTGCCGCCTTCGCCTCAATCATCGTGCGCAAGATCGGGTCAGAGGAACGGCCGCTTGTCCTGCTGCTATACCCGATGACCGCCAACTTTCTTGTGACCGCGGTGGCCCTGCCCTTTGTTTATGTCGCCCCACCCATTGAACACCTTGGCTTCTTTGCCGGGATCGCCTTGCTGGGCACCATAGGTGGCCTGATCATCATCGCGGCCTACAAGGTGGGCGAGGCAGTGATCGTAGCGCCCATGCAATATTCCCAGATCCTTTGGGCGACGCTTTATGGGCTGCTGTTCTTTGACGAATTGCCAGACTTTGGCACGGTGCTTGGGGCGGCGATCATCATCGCCAGCGGCCTTTACATCGTCCTGCGCGAAAGTCGCTCTGGGACTTCGGCCAACAAGCCGGTCACGCGGACCAAGCAGCGCCCCGATACCGGCACAACGCCGCGGACGCCGACCCTGCCCGGATTGGCGGGGCGGTCGGGACTTGGTCACCTGCGGCGGCAATAACACCCTTGCAAAAGGGCCTGTCCCGCGCTACGCCGCGCGGCACGGTCGGAGTGTAGCGCAGCCTGGTAGCGCACCTGCTTCGGGAGCAGGGGGTCGGAGGTTCGAATCCTCTCACTCCGACCAATTCACCTGATTTCTCTAGCGTGCCGCCCAAAGCAGGCCGCGGCGCATGATCTCGGTCACCTGAGGGACCCTGAGGTCATCTAGGGTATGCCCGATCGAGCAGTAGAAGACCCGCCCCTGATCCCAACGCCGCTTCCAGACGACGGGGATCGTCGTGCCTTCGATCCACCAAAGATGCTCGCCTGAGAATGTGGTGGTGGCCAGCACCTCGTTCGATGGATCGACAAGCATGTAGTACTGTTCGGACAGCAGCCTAAAACTGTCGATGCCTGCAACAATAGGATCGCTTGGGGCGGTGATCGTGACGTCATAATCCACGAAATCATCCGAGGGGACCGGGTTGTCCGGCCAGCCCGGAGGATGGGCCACGAACTGCCCCCCGATGAGGAAGTGATAGGTTGGCCGGTCACGGAAGGCGTCGCCCATATGGCCATGCCAGCCCCCAAGGCCACATCCCGCCCCGATCAGCTTGAGGAGGCCGTCCTCTTCGTCCTTGGTCATATTCCCAAACTCGGGCCGGTGCGACGACCGGGCAGAGGACCAGATTGGTACGATAAGATCGACGTCGGCCATCCCGTCCGGATCAGCGAGCGGTGACAGGGTGTCATGGACATCAACAGCGAACCCTTCGGCCATCAACAGGTCCCGGCACCAGTCGCCGAATGTTGTGGGCGCATGCCCTTCCCAGCCCCCGACAAAGAGGGCGGCCTTTTTCGATGTCATGTCAGGCGACCTTTGTTGTTCTGATCCCGGAAATCGCCTGAACCAGATTGTCCTCGTTCACTTCGTCCGATGTAAACTCCCGGATGATCTCACCGTGGAACATCGCCACGACGCGGTCCGAAACACGCAGCACCTCAGGCATTTCTGAGCTGATGACGATGACGGCATAGCCCTGGCTCGCAAGATCACGGATCAGGTTGTGGATCTCGGCCTTGGACCCGACGTCGATGCCCCGTGTGGGTTCGTCAACGATCAGCACCTTGGGGGCCATGGACAGCCATTTGCCGATGACGATCTTCTGCTGGTTGCCTCCGGACAGGTTGCCAACCTTTTGTCGCCAGCCCGGTGTCTTGATCTGAAGGCGGTCGCGGTACTGGTCAAAGATAGCCACCTCGGCCCCGTCCGACACAAAGGGTCCGGCGGTGAGATCGCTGATCTGCGGCAGGGTCATATTGTCCTTGCAGTTCATGCCCAGAACCAGGCCCTGCCCTTTACGATCCTCTGGCACCAGCGAGATGCCGTGCCCGATAGCCTCGATCGGTGATGCGATCTTCACCTCTTTGCCCTCGAGCAGGATCTTGCCAGCGGATGGTGCGCGAAGGCCAAAGAGGGTCTCGGCAATCTCGGTCCGTCCCGCGCCGACAAGGCCGTAAAAGCCGACCACTTCGCCCTCATGAACCTTGAAGCTGACGTTCTGAAACAGGTCGCCGCAGGACAACCCCTGAACCTCTAGCGCGATGGGTCCCTTCTTGGCCGGGACGATGGGGTTTTCACTGTCCAGCGACCGCCCGATCATAAGCTTGGTCACTTCATCTTCATCCGTGTCGGCTGTGACAAGCGAACCTCTGTAGGACCCGTCGCGCAGCACGCTGATCTTGTCCGAGATGGTAAAGATCTCGTCCATACGGTGCGAGATGTAGACAACCCCGACCCCGTCGCTTCGCAAATCGTTGATCACGTCGAACAAGACAACCTTTTCCGCGTCCGTCAGTGAGGCCGTGGGTTCGTCAAAGATCACGGCCTTTGCATCTACGGTCAGGGCGCGGGCAATCTCGACCATCTGCTTGTTGGCGATCGACAGATCCCCGACCAGCTTGCGCGAGTCAAAGCTGCATTTGAGGCGGGCAAGAATGGCGTCGGATTTCTCGTAGAGGGTTTTCCAGTCCACCCGACCAAAGCTTTTGCGCGGCAACTCTCCAAGGTAGATGTTTTCGGCCGCAGACAACTCATCAGCCAGGCTTAGTTCCTGGTGGATGAACACCACGCCCTTGGACTTGGCATCCAGCGGGGACTTCATGATGGCGGGCTGCTCAGCGATGAAGATCTTGCCTTCGTCCGGTTGGTGGATGCCGCCAAGGACCTTCATCAGGGTCGATTTGCCAGCCCCGTTTTCGCCCAACAGCGCGTGCACCTCGCCCGGCATTACCTGAAAGGACACTCCATCAAGGGCACGCACACCGGGGAACGTTTTGACGATGTCTTGCAACCGCAGGGCAGGGATATCTGTCATGTCCGAAGCTCCTCTTTGCCTTTGCGGTTCAACTGCCGGTCAAGAAACAGGACAGCGATCAGGATCAGGCCGATGACAAGGTTCACCATCGCGGTATCCGCCCCGATATGGCCCAGCCCCTTGCGCAAAAGCTGAATGGCAATGACGCCGCCGAAGGTGGCGATGACGGACCCGCTGCCACCGGTCAGCTTGGTCCCGCCCAGCACGACCGCCGTAATGACCCACAGCTCGTAAAGCGTGCCGTCATTGGGGTTGACCGAGCCGGAGGCAGAATAGAAGACTACCGCGCTAAGCGCCGCGAGAAAGCCGATCAGGACAAAGTTCCAGACCATGTGCGGCCCAACGCGGATGCCTGCATTTACTGCCGCCTCGCGGTTGTCGCCAATGGCATAGGCGTTGCGTCCGTGAACCGTGCGTGTCATCAAAAGCCATACCAGAATGGTGCAAATGACAAAGACGATTGTCGGCGTCTCGATCCCCAGGATGTCCGCCTCGGCGATGTCGACCATGGTCCAGTTCAGGTTCGAAGTCGGGTTTTCGCCGTTGTACATGAAGACCAGCCCGCGATAGCCGAGCATGGAGCCAAGCGTCACGATGAAGGCGTCAACGCCGGTCTTCCATACGATCAGCCCGTTTATCAGGCCCAGAACCATCCCCGAAAGCAGGGCAAGCAGCCAACCAACCAGGATGACCCAGTCACCGAGGCCCGCAAAGATCGGCCATTTCATGGAGTCGAGCATGATGATGGCGCAAAGGGCAAAGATTGCCCCCACCGACAGGTCGATGTTGCCGTTGATCATGACCACGGTCATGCCAAGGGCGATGATCCCGATCGGTGCCGATTGCTTGAACAGCAACAGCATGTTGTCGAGGTCCATAAAGGCCTTGTCCGACAGCGACAGAAACTCACCCGCCACGCTGAAGAAGATCAGCTCAAGGACGACAAAGCCCCAGATCGCGCTTTGCTTGAGATAGGGTTTCATTGTGCGCTCCCCCTCATGCGATCGGTGACAAGAGGCGGCCGCGCTTGGCCGCGATATCCAGCCAGACGGCAAGGATGATGATGACCCATGTCACGACGTACTGAACGTAGAAGGCCAGCCCAACCAGAAGAAGGCCGTTCTGGATGAACCCCAGGATCAGCACCCCGATCACGGTCTTGAAGATGGTGCCAGAGCCACCGAGCAGGGATGCGCCGCCAAGGATGACAGCGGCCAGCACATCAAGCTCCGTCCCCTGTCCCACCGTGTTCTGGCTGCCAAGGGACCGGCTGGCCTGCAACAGTCCCGCCACCGCGACGCAAAAGGCCGAGATCAGGTAGCACATGAACACGACCCGGGCGCGGGGAATGCCCGAAAAGGTCGCCGCGACCCCGTTGCCGCCTACCGCATAGACCTTTCGGCCGAACGGTGTGCGGGACAGCAAAAGGGACAGCAGGACCGCCAGAAGGGCGATCACCAGGATCGGAACAGGAATACCCAGAACCGAATCCTGACCAAAGAACGAGAACCAGGTCCCCGCCTTGTCGTCGATATCCATGTTCTTGCCGCCCGAATAGGTCAGCGTCAGGCCATGAATGGCCGACAGCATCCCAAGGGTGACGATAAGCGAATTGAGTTTGAGGTACCCGACAAGGAAACCGATCAGCGCCCCGAGCGCCATGGTCATGGCAAACATCGCCGGTATGGCAAGCGCTGGCCCGATCTTGTCATGCAGATCAAGGACCACGATGGTTGAAAAGGACATCATCGACCCGACCGACAGGTCAAGGTTGCCGCTGATGACGACAAAGGTCACCCCCAGCGCGATGACACCCAGAATGGCAGAGGACCGGACAACGCCCATGATATTGTCGATCCCCAGAAACCGGCCATTGGCCAGCGCAAATCCGATCATGAACAGCACAAAGGCCACCAGGATCCCCTGGCGGGCCAGAAACTGTCCGATGGTCTTGGCCCTTGTTTCGGCCATGTTGTGTCCCCTCCCTTCGGTGGCCTTCAGCGTTGCCGCTCAGACCAAAGTCATTCCACCATCTATCATGACGATCTGCCCGGTCATGTAATCACTCTCGCGCGAGGCAAGGAACGTGGTGGTCCCGGTGATGTCTTCGGGCAAGGCGACCCGCCCCTTGAGGATGCCGCCTGCGAATTCCTCCATCGCCTGACCCGGCCGCTCGGACGCGCCGATGGACATCAGGTCGCGGTCGACCTCTTCCCACATTTCGGTCGCGACAACGCCGGGGGCGAACCCTGTGACTGTGATGTTGTGCTTGGCCAGATCGCGGGCACCCGACTGGGTCAGGGACACCACGGCCCATTTCGACGCACAGTAGGGCGCAACATTGTCAAAGCCCTGACGGCTTGCCACCGAAGCTGTGTTGATGATCTTGCCGCCAGTGCCTTGTGCGATCATCTGGCGGGCAGCCTCTTGCATGCCGATCATGACGCCAAGGCCGTTGATGTCCATGATAAAGCGCCAGTTGGCCTCGGTCACGTCCATGAAGTTCATCGGCTTATTCACGCCGGCGTTGTTGAATTTTACATCCAGCTTGCCAAAGTTTCCAACAACCTGGCCGATCATATCACGGACCTGATCGCGGTTGGTGACGTCGACAGGGCAGGACATGACCTTGCCGCCTGACGCCTTTGACAATTCGGCATTCGCATCGGCAACTGAAGCGACTTTTTCAGCATTGATGTCCGCAAAACAGACATCGGCACCTTCGGCCAACAACGCCTCTCCGACGGCGCGACCAATGCCTTGTGCGGCACCTGTGACGATGCAGGATCGTCCCGTGACACGTCCCATTGTGCCCCCCCCCCCTCAACCAAAGAAATAGCGTGAAGCGGGCGCGCAAAGGTTGCGCACCCGCCCCAGGGAAGGTGTCTTAGAAGACAGGCTTGGTGTAATCGCCCTGGTTTTCCTGGGTGATCTTCGGCGTGTCAAAGTAGTTGAGGAACGGCACGTCCTCGCCCGCCAGGATATCCAGCGCGGTCTTCAGCGCGGCCTCGGCATCGTCGACCGGGGACTGATAGATGGACCCCCAGTATTCGCCACGCTCCATCGCCTCGTAGCCGACAGCGAAGTTGGTGGCACCGACAAAGGTGATCCCTTCGGCGCGACCAGCAGCCAGCGCTGCGTTCAGTGCGCCGACGCCCATGTTGTCGTCACCAGCATAGACACCGTCGATGTCGTCATACTTGACGAGGAAAGCTTCCATGACCTGCTGCGACTTTTCGCGGTTCCAGTCGCCGGGCTGGGTCTCGACCAACGTGACGTTCGGGCAAACCTCGGGCAGACGATCTTCAAAGCCTTTGGCCCGCTCGATTGCGGTGGTGTAACCGGGCTGACCCGAGATCTGAACGATCTGGGCTTCGTCCTGGATACCAAGCGCTGTGAAACGCTCGCACATGATTTCAGCCGAACGTGCACCCTGTGTGATGTTGTCCGGACCCGAGAAGGAGGCAACGAAGGGGAAGCCGGCTTCGGCTATGTTCGAGTTTGTGACAATCACGGGGATCTCGGCCTGGAATGCCTCGCGAACAGCGGGGATGACAGCTTCGCCGTTGGTTGGCCAGATGATGATGGCGTCAACGTCCTGCTGGATGAGGTCCTGCATCTGGGCGATCTGACGGGCCACGTCGCCGCCAGCGTCAAGGACGACAGCCTCGACATTGGGATTGGCTTCGGCGGCGGCGATGAACGCCTGCTCGTATGTGGTCTGGTAGCTATCGACGCCCACGTTGTTCTGGGTAATGCCGATACGGTAAGGACCATGCGCCTCAGCAGCTGCGATCCCTGCGGATCCGGCCAGAATAGTGGCGCCGACCAGCATAGTCTTAAGTGATTTGTTCATTTTGGTTTCCTCCCATTTGGTACAACTTCCACGGTCTCGGATCCTCGAACACTCTTACGCAATCCATTGCATTCGAGTCGCAACGCAAGCCCGGACCGGTTGACATAACCATCTAGAAATGACGTTAGCCTGCCTTCACCAAAAAAGTTCATAATGATCTTTTTTGTGTTCATAATGGACTTTTTACCCATACAGTCTGGGTGCCAGTTTGCCACATATGAGGAGCGGGGACCAATGTCTGATTCCAAAATTCCAAGAATGAACTTCTCCAGCGGCGGTAATACTCCTGTGCTGATGCAAGACATCCATAACGATCATTTCGGCAAGGAGCGGGGATCCCCTGCCCCCGATGGTTCAGATATTTTGCAGGTCATCCAGTTCCTTCAGGCATTCTCCAACGAGGTCGACACGGCGCTCGAGACGAACTCGGCCAATCCTTACCTGAATATGGCGATGTTCCTGATCCGCAGCCATGTCGAGGGTCGGACTGTGACCGCATCTACACTGGTTGCGGCATCCGAAGTGCCCTACGCGACCGCCCGTCGCAAGATGGACGAGATGATCCGCGCGGGCATCATCGAACAACGGCCCCGGACGCGGAGCGGCAAGACCTTTTCGCTGCACCCAAGCGCCGAGATGCTG
Source organism: Flavimaricola sp. (assembly GCA_029255105.1). Classification (GTDB taxonomy): domain Bacteria; phylum Pseudomonadota; class Alphaproteobacteria; order Rhodobacterales; family Rhodobacteraceae; genus Flavimaricola. The sequence continues at coordinate 15,867 of JAQWWH010000106.1, forward strand.
GACAACTGGGGCCAGTTTTCGGACCGCATCATTCGACTTGCCAGCAAGTTTCTGGTCGGACCAGCGCAGGAGGCCGATCAAGACTACTACTTTGGCGGATCCTACCTTGCGACCAAGTCCATTCAGCCTCCGCAGGTCCTGCCCGAGCCGTTGAACCTGCCCGGCGGGCTTCGCATCCTCGTGCACGGCGATCCGACCTTTATGGTGATGGAGAACCTAAAACGGCAGTTTGAGCAGGTGATCGGAACCAAGATCAACCAAAGAGCCTTCTCGATCGACCGGCTGTACGAAGAGGCCCTGCGCAACGCAGAGCGCAAGGTCAGCCGCTACGATATCATCGCAGTTGACCTGCCCTGGATCGGGGAATTTGCCTCAAAAGAACTACTCGTGCCGCTGGACAGCTTGCTGGACCTGGACCGGCTGGATCCAGCTGACTTTCATACGGCAGGCTGGAGGGGCGCCCATTGGGGCGGGCGGCCTTACGGCGTCCCCAGCCAGACAACGCCCGAATTGCTGTTCTATCGCAAGGACTGGTTTGCAGAGGCGGGGCTCACCCCGCCTCGGACGACAGATGACGTGCTGACAGCGGCCAGCATGCTGCATGACCCGCATCACGGTCGTTATGGCATTGCATGGAACGCCGCCCGCGGAACCGCCCTGGGCCACCAGTTCATGATGGCCTGCGCCGATTTTGGACAGCCTGTGCTGAACCTGCACGAGATCGCAGGGGGCTATGACGCCGATGTGGCCAACCGGTCCGATCTGGATCCGACCATAGACACCCCGCGCGCGCTGGAAGCGGCTGAATACCTTATGGCCCTGCTCGAATTCTCACCTCCCGACATCCTGTCGATGTCGTGGTACGAGCGGGTACGCCCCTATGCCGCCGGCAGGATCGCCATGGCATATGGCTATACCCTGCTTGCCCCCTATTTCGAGCTGGACAGAACGTCCCCGGCCCATGGCCAGACGGGCTACCTGCCACACCCCAGCGGTCCAGAAGGAAAACCCGTCGCTCCGGTCGGGGGCTATGTTCTTGGCATCCCTTCGAACCTGCCAGAGGATCGGCGGGCGGACGCGGCGGAGGCCCTTATCGCCTTTACGTCACCCGCGGCGCAAAAGCTTTATGTTCAAAGCGGCAGCCGGACGGTGCCACGCTACTCGGTCGGCGCCGATCCGGATGTCCGAGGTCTGTCCGAGATATTTGAGGCGGTCGACGCTATGTCCTGGCGGGACGAACTACAGTACTGGCCGCGGCCAGCCATCCCCCAGATTTCCGAAATCATCGCCATTTGCGGCCATGAAATGCACGACATGCTTCGCGGGATTATCAGCCCACGCGCAGCACTGCGCAAAGCGCAATCCAGGGCCGAAGCGGCCTTGAAAACCTGAAAAATCCAAGGGAGGAAGCCATGGACCCCAATCGCCTCAAGGGCAAGAACATCCTGATCACCGGTGCCGCACGCGGCATGGGGGCCGCCAACGCCGCAAGCTTTGCCGAGCAAGGGGCGAATGTCTGCCTTGGCGACATTGACGGGGACGAAGCCCAACGGACCGCCGACGCGATCAACGCCGCCGGCAACGGCAAGGCGATCGCCGTGAAGATGGACGTCACCAAGCGCGAGGACAATGCCGCCGCTGTCGCCGCGACAGTGGAGGCCTTTGGGTCGATCAACGTGGGTGTCTTCAACGCAGGGCTGAACAAGCCACGCTTCTTCATGGACATCGATGAGGACAACTGGGACCTCATCATGAACGTCAACACCAAGGCGATGTGGCTGGGGATGCAAGAAACCGCACGCCAGATGATCGAACAGGGGCCGATGGAGGATCACCCCTACAAGCTGATCAACGTCGGTTCCATCGCGTCCCGCAAGCCACTGGTCGATGTCACGGTCTACTGCACCTCGAAATACGGCTGCCTTGCCCTGACCCATTGTGGCGCGGTCGCCTTGTCGGAGCACAACATCACCGTGAATGGCTATGCGCCAGGTGTCGTGGTGACCCCGCTTTGGGAACAACTTGACAAGGACCTGATCAAGATCGGCTTCAAGGACCGCGAGGGCCAGGCCTATGAGGACATCGTGCGCGATGCCCTTCAGATCAAGCGGGTCTCCTATCCCAAGGACATCGTCGGAACCGCGTCGTTCCTTGTCAGTGATGACAGCGACTACATGACCGGGCAGATGATCCATATCGATGGTGGCTGGTGCATCCAGTAAACGGTGGGTGGGTCAGGACCCACCTTACTTTTTTCCCAGATCGAAACATAAGGTGTGCGGACGCACACCTTACAAAAGGACGATTTAGATGAGCCATGTTTCAGCGTTGAACCCTCGGATATTGCAGCCTGGAGACATTGATCCGAACTGGCGTTGGGATCGTCATTTGCCAGCGTTGGGTCA